>JALUXG010000047.1 GCA_027019085.1 Rhodanobacteraceae bacterium
CACCCGCGCCAATGGTAGTGTGGCTTTGGCCATGTGAGAGTAGGTCACCGCCAGGGATCCCTTCCCAAGGCCCCCGACATCCGTGTCGGGGGCCTTTTTGCTGTCTTTTGTACAACGAGTCTGATGCGCTTGCGGGTTGGTCGGTCACATCGGAGGCGTTGGCATCTCCCTTCACCACGGAGACAGCCACCCCGGTGTACGGCATGGTAGTTTGAATAGCCATGACGCTGAACGAATGGCAAGGGATTCGGACATGACCCACGATGTGGACCTGCTGGTGGTTGGGGGCGGTGTCAACGGCGCTGGCATCGCACGCGATGCGGTGGGGCGTGGGCTGAGCGTCATGCTGTGCGAGAAGGACGATCTGGCCGCCCATACCTCCAGCTGCAGCACCAAATTGATCCATGGCGGGCTGCGGTACCTCGAACAATACGAATTCAGCCTGGTGGCCAAAGCTCTTGCCGAACGCGAAGTTATCCTGCGTCTGGCGCCACACATCAGTTGGCCAATGCAGTTCGTACTGCCGCATGAATCGCATCTTCGACCAGTCTGGATGATCCGTCTCGGCTTGCTGTTGTACGACAAGCTTGGGCCATCACATCGCGTGCTGACCGATTCCCATGCCGTGGACCTGCAACAGCATGTCAGCGGTCGCGCCTTGAGGCCGGATTTTCATCAGGGTTTCGTCTACGCCGATGGCTGGGTGCAGGACGCACGTCTGGTTGTCCTGAATGCGATGGATGCGGGCCTGCGGGGAGCATGTATACGGGTAGGTTCGCGCTGTACCCATGCACAAGTTGTAGATGGTATCTGGAATGCACGACTTGAAGATGCCCAGGGCCATGAAGAGGAAGTGCGTGCGCGTTGCCTGGTCAACGCCTGCGGCCCATGGGCGGGGTCGTTCATGGGCAATGTGCTGGGTCGGCGCAACCATCCGGGGTTGCGACTGGTCAAGGGCAGCCATATCGTGCTGCCCCGTCTGTTCGATCACGATTATGCCTACCTGTTCCAGCAACCAGACCGGCGGATCGTGTTTGCCATACCCTACGAAGGTCAATTCACGCTGGTTGGCACGACCGATGTCGACATGGACGGGCCGGACGCCGTCGTGCAGGTTGACGACGAGGAAACGCAGTATCTGTGCGATGCGGTAAATCGCTACTTCAGACACAGGGTTTCGGCCAGTGACGTGGTGTGGAGTTACAGCGGCGTGCGTCCACTGCTGGACGAAGGTGGGGCGGCGCGCAAAGTGAGCCGTGATTACAGGCTTATGCTGGATCGCGAATCCGGGGCCCCGGTGCTGCATGTGTTCGGTGGCAAGATCACGACCTATCGGCGTCTGTCCGAAGAAGCCGTGGACCAGATCACAGAAGCGTTGGGCTTGCCGCTTGAGCCATGGACTGCCCATGGCGAACCGCTGCCCGGTGGGGATTTCGCCGATGCCGAACGCCTGCTGCTTTCCTGGTCGCAGCGTTGGCCGTGGCTGCCGCCTGCACTGGCGCACCGCTGGCTGCGGCACTACGGCACGCGGACCGACATCCTGATAGGGGAAGCAGCCTCGATGGATGACCTGGGGCAGAATTTTGGTGCGGATCTGTATGCCGCGGAGATCGATTATCTGCGCCAGCATGAGTGGGCGCGCAGTGCCGAGGACATTCTCTGGCGACGCAGCAAGATCGGACTGCATCTGGAGGCTCGACAGCGCCTTGATGTGAAGGCGTATCTCGAGGACTGTCTGAAACACGGCAAACAGGAGCCTGCAGGCAATCGGGTGGATCGGGCATGACGCACAGGAAAGACTACGTGGTCGCCATCGACCAGGGGACGACCAGTTCACGCACCATGGTTTTCGATGCCCGTGGGCAGGTGGTTGCCATGGCCCAGCGTGAGTTCGAGCAGGTTTTCCCGAAACCCGGATGGGTGGAACACAAGCCAGGGGAAATCATCACCAGCGTATTGGGCACCCTCACCGAAGCCCTGCATCGCGCAAGCATCGAACCGGCGCAAGTGGCCGGAATCGGCATTACCAACCAGCGTGAAACCACGGTGGTCTGGGATCGCAGGACCGGGGAGCCGGTATATAACGCGCTGGTCTGGCAGTCGCGCCATTCGGCACAGATCTGCCAGCGCATGAAGAATGACGAAACCGAGGCGCTGATCCGTGAGCGCACCGGGTTGCTGCTCGATGCCTATTTCTCCGCCACCAAGCTCAAGTGGCTGTTCGAGCATGTCGATGGTGTACGAGAAAGGGCTGAACGCGGAGAGCTTGTGTTCGGCACGATCGATACCTGGCTGGTATGGAACCTTACCGGTGGCAAGGTCCACGTCACCGACATTACCAATGCCTCGCGCACCTTGCTGTTTGACATTCACCGACAATGCTGGGACAGCGACCTCATGGAGCTGTTCGGGGTCCCCGAATCGATGCTGCCCCAGGTGCGATCTTGCAGCGAGACATACGGACACATCCAGGCCCGGTACTTCCAGGGCCATGAGGCGCCGATCTGCGGCATGGCCGGTGACCAGCAGGCCGCCCTGTTCGGCCAGGCCTGTTTTGCGCCGGGGATGGCCAAGAACACGTATGGCACCGGTTGCTTCCTGCTTATGCATACCGGTGCCAAGCCGCATCCATCAAGTAACGGACTGTTGACAACCCCGGCCTGGCGCATCGGCGACACCACTGAATATGCGCTGGAGGGGAGCATTTTCGTGGCCGGATCGGTCGTGCAATGGCTGCGTGACGGTTTGCGAATGATCGAGCATGCCGGTGATTCCGAAGACTGGGCGCGCCGGGCCCGGGACAATGACGGTGTGTATCTGGTGCCCGCATTCACCGGCCTGGGTGCGCCGTACTGGCAAAGCGACGTGCGTGGTGCGATGTTCGGTCTTACCCGTGGTACGGGCAAGCAGCATGTCATTCGCGCAGCACTGGAATCGATGGCCTACCAGACACGCGACGTGCTGGATGCGATGCAGGCGGATGCCGGCATGGCATTGACCCAATTGCGGGCCGATGGGGGCGCGATCGGCAATGACTTCCTGGCGCAGTTCCAGGCCGACATGCTCGGTGTGCCGGTCATCCGGCCAAGGATCAACGAGACCACGGCGCTGGGTGCGGCCTACCTCGCCGGGCTGGCGGTCGGGGTGTGGTGTGACCGGGAGGAGATTTCCGCCATGTGGAATCAGCAGGCGCGCTTTGATCCGGACATGCCTGCCGCGCAGCGTGATCAACTGTATGCCGGTTGGCAGCGTGCAGTACAGGCGACCATGCACTTTCGTGTGGGCGGGTGACCGGGCATGCCCGGCCAGGATCGCGTATCAGGTATCGAGCGTGTAGCCGAACTGCGCTTGGAACTGCGTGGCGAATTTCGTGAAATCGAATCGCTGGTTCTGGGTCCCCGGGTGCGCAATCTTCAATGCACCCATCAGTGAGGCGACCCGGCCTACCGTTGGCCAGTCCATGCCGCGCATGATCGCGAAGATGAGTCCGGCGCGATAGGCGTCGCCACAGCCGGTAGGGTCGGTGACCGACTCGGGCCTGGCCGCCGGAATGTCATGCACCTTGCCGCCGGCATGGATCCGTGAGCCCTCACCGCCGCGGGTCACGATGTAGCCGTCGACGCGGGCCGCGATGTCGCGCGGCGTCCAGCCGGTGCGTTCCTGCAGGACCTGGGACTCGTAATCGTTGACGGTGACGTAGCGGGCCTGCTCGATGAGCTGGCGAAATTCCTCTCCGTTGAACAACGGCATGGCCTGACCGGGATCGAAAATGAAAGGAATGTTCCGCTCGGCGAATTCGCGGGCATGCTGGATCATGGCATCGCGTGAGTCGGGTGCAACGATGCCGAAGCTTGCCGATGCCACGTCTCGTACATGGTTCTGGTTCGAGCGCATCATGGCGCCGGGATGAAAGGCGGTGATCTGGTTGTCGTCGAGATCGGTCGTGATGAAGGCCTGGGCCGTGAACAGTTCGGGTATCTCGCGTACATGGCGAAGATCGACGCCGCAGGAGATGAAATGCTCGCGGTAGGGGCCGAAATCCTGGCCGACCGTGGCCATGGGGATGGGATCGTCACCGAGCAATTTCAGGTTGTAGGCGATATTGCCCGCGCAGCCGCCGAATTCACGGCGCATGGACGGCACCAGAAAAGCCACATTCAGCATGTGCACGCGGTCGGGAAGGATGTGGTTCCTGAAACGGTCCTCGAACACCATGATGGTGTCGTAGGCCAGCGAGCCGCAAATCAAGGCAGACATGCGAGAGGCATTCCCCGTGCAGTGGGTGGCGAAGCGGATCGTGGTCGGAAACCGCACAAAACCCGGGCATTTTATCGAATGCATGCGGATACGGCGAGTCGGCTGCGCATGGCGCCATTGCCCGCGGATTCTTCCCGCAGGGAAGAGGTTGGGGTAGAAGTGCGTTATCCCCATGCGAAACAAAGACTTTCTTAACGTTTCATTGCTTGCGTGGCGCTCGGGCGCTCACTAGACTGATCTGCTCGTTTCTTCAACTTGCGCAGGGCGGCGTGCAGCACAATGTTCAAATGGTTCAGCGGCATCTTCTCCAATGACATCTCGATCGACCTGGGTACGGCCAATACGCTGATCTACGTGCGCGGCCAGGGCATCGTGCTCAACGAGCCCTCCGTGGTGGCCATTCGCCATGAACCCGGATCGGGCGGCATGCGTCGAGTCGAGGCCGTGGGGACCACTGCCAAGCGCATGCTGGGTCGTACGCCCGGTTCGATCACCACCATACGGCCGATGAAGGACGGGGTGATCGCCGACTTCACCATGACCGAGGCGATGCTTCAGCATTTCATCAAGCAGGTGCACAAGTCGCGCATGTTGCGACCGAGCCCGCGGGTGCTGGTGTGCGTACCTTGCGGATCCACACAGGTCGAGCGCCGCGCCATCAAGGAGTCGGCCGAGGGTGCAGGCGCCCGTGACGTCTTCCTGATCGAGGAACCGATGGCGGCGGCCATCGGCGCCGGCATTCCGGTGCACGAAGCACGTGGTTCGATGGTGCTCGACATCGGGGGCGGCACATCCGAGGTGGCCGTGATGTCGCTCAATGGCGTGGTCTATTCGCAGTCGGTACGAATCGGCGGCGATCGCTTCGATGAGGCCATCATCAATTATGTGCGTCGCAACCATGGCACATTGATCGGCGACTCAACGGCCGAACGCATCAAGCTCGAGATCGGCTGCGCGTATCCGCAGACGGAAATCAGGGAGATCGAGATTTCCGGTCGCAACCTGGCCGAGGGCGTGCCGCGCATGTTCACGATCAACTCCAACGAAGTGCTGGAAGCCCTGCATGAGTCACTGGCAGGGATTGTTGCGGCAGTAAAGTCGGCGCTCGAGCAGACACCCCCGGAATTGTGTTCCGACGTGGCCGAACGCGGCATTGTGCTCACCGGTGGCGGTGCCCTGTTGCGCGATATCGATCGCCTGATAACCGAGGAAACCGGCCTGTACGTGCAGGTGGCGGACGACCCCCTGACCTGTGTGGCGCGTGGGGGAGGCAAGGCGCTGGAGATGATCGACCAGCACGGCAGCGATTTCTTCAGCGGCGAGTAGTGGCATGCGGGCGGCGAATGCATCAGCATGAGGTTTTGACGCCGACAGGTCGGGCATGACGTTGAATAGAGACGGGGGCACGCTGTTTTCGGCCGGCATGGCGGGAACGTTGCGCCTGCTCGGCTACCTGGCGCTGGCTTCGGTGTTGATGGTGGTTGATCATCGCGGGCACTGGCTGCCCAAGGTGCGTTATGCCGCGGCCATCGTGGTCGAGCCCATCTACCAACTGGCCGGACTTCCGGCCTCGGGACTGCGTGCGGCACGTGTGGCATTTGCCGACCGGCGCATGCTGACCGAGGAAAACCACAAGTTGCGCGTGGACCTGCTGCTGGCCAACGCGCGTCTCAATCACATGGAAGCGGTGTCACGCCAGAACCGGCGACTCAAGCAGCTTCTCGATACCCGCCGGCAGCTGGGCATGAAGGTGCAACTGGCACGCGTGATCGATCTTGATCTCGGTGCGTTCCGTCATCGCCTGATGCTCAACGTGGGTACGCGTCAGGGAGTGAAGGTGGGCCAGGCCGTGATCGATTCCCGCGGCATCATGGGGCAGGTGGTCCAGGTGCTGCCCGATACCTGCACGGTCATGCTGGTTACCGACCCCGATCACGCGATACCGGTGACTGACGCACGTACAGGCATGCGTACGGTGGCCTATGGTTCGCATGTCGCCGGCCAGCTCGTCCTGCCGACGATCCCGGTGTCGGCCGACGTCCGGGTGGGTGACGAACTGCTCAGTTCGGGACTCGGCGGCCGGTTCCCACCCGGTTTCCCGGTCGCCACCGTGACCCACGTGGAACCGCAGGTGTCGGGCATGTTCCTGGTGGCACGAGCAAAACCAGTTGCGGATCTGGACCGCAGCGATGAAGTGCTGCTTCTACGCGACCTGGCGCCGCCGGCCGGCCCGCCTGCCCCGGCCAGCGTCGATGGCCCTCCCTCGGCATGGGCGCCAGCTCCCGCCATGGAGCCAGGGACGCACAGGAGGCGCCCGTGACCCGGCAAAGGCTGCGTTCGATCATCTTCTGGTCTTCGGTGGCCCTGGCGCTGCTGCTCATGTTGCTGCCCCTGCCTTCCTTCCTGGAATCATTCAAGCCCTACTGGCCGGCCCTGGTGCTGGTGTACTGGGCGCTGGAGTCCAGCGACATGGTGGGTCTGGGCCTGGCATTCTGTGTGGGCCTGGCTGCCGACATCCTTTACGGGGTGATGCTTGGGGAGCAGGCACTGCGCCTGTGCGTGGTGGTGTTCCTGGTGCTGAGGTTCCGTGCGCGATTGCGGTTTTTCCCGATGTGGCAACAGGCGCTGGCAGTATTCGCCCTGATGCTCAACGACCGCATCATCGAGGCCATATTGCTGGGTTTTGCGGGCATGCACCTGCCGCCGCCGGCGTACTGGGTTGCGCCCGCGGTCGATGCACTGGTCTGGCCGTTCCTGTTTCTCCTGCTCGACGACGTGCGCGCGCGACTGCGTGCCCATGAAGCATGACGGGTTTCGAATACAAGCATCCTGATGTGGACTGCAGGCGCGAGGCGAGGTGCGCAAGGTGTCACTGACACGTCCACGCATCAAGGATGAACGCAGGGAAGGGTATCTGTTTCGCGTGCGTGCGGTGACGGGGTTTGCCCTGATCCTGCTGGCCATGCTGGTGCTGGCAACGCGTTTTTTCTGGCTGCAGGTGGTCGAACACGATGAATACGCCAGCCGCTCGACGCAGAACCGGGTACGATTGCGCGCCCTGCCGCCCCCTCGTGGCTTGATCTACGACCGCAATGGCGTGCTGCTGGCTGACAACGTGCCGGCATTCCGGCTCGATGTGGTCCCTGAAAGGGTGAAGGACATGCCCGCCATGCTGGCCAGGCTGGGCACGATTGTGCCGCTCAGCAAGGAGGACCTGAAGGACTTCCGGCGCAGCCTGAAATCCCACCGCGCCTTCCAGAGCGTGCCATTGAAGATGCGCCTGAACGAGGACGAGATCGACCGTTTTGCCGTGAATCGCTGGCGATTTCCCGGTGTCGACGTGGTGCCGTATCTGAGTCGCCATTATCCGCAGGGTGCGCTGTTTGCCCACGTGATCGGGCACGTCGGCCGCATCAATGCCGAGGAGCTCAGGCATCTCGATGCCGATCGCTACGATGGCACCACGCATATCGGCAAGACCGGCATCGAGAAGTATTACGAGAGTGTGCTGCATGGCGAACCGGGCTACGAAGTGGTCGAGGTCAATGCCGACCAGCGCGTGCAGCGGGTGCTGCAAACGCATCCGCCCGTGCCGGGCAAGAACCTTTACCTGTCGCTGGATGCGAGACTGCAGAAGGCCGCCTACGACGCATTCCAGGGGCAGGCGGGTGCCGCAGTCGTGCTCGATCCGCGCAATGGCCAGGTGCTGGCGATGGTCAGTGTGCCGAGTTTCGATCCCAATCTGTTCGTGGGTGGCATCAGCAGCAGTGATTACCGGCAATTGCTCGAGGATCCGGAAAAACCGCTGATCGACCGCGCCATCAACGGGGGCTACCAGCCTGGTTCGACCTTGAAGCCGTATATCGGACTCGGTGGACTCGAACTGGGCCTGCGTACCCCTTCGGACACGGTGTTGTCCACCGGCGTGTTCTATATCCCGGGGCAGGAGCGTGGCTACCGGGACGACCAGCGCTACGGTGCAGGCAGGGTGGATCTGGAACAGGCCATCGAGCAGTCCGTCAACACGTATTTCTACAAGCTGGCGCTGGACATGGGCATCGACAAGCTCAGTCGATGGATGGCGGGGTTCGGTTTCGGCAAGCCCACGGGCATCGATCTGCCGGGGGAATCGTCCGGGGTGTTGCCCACGCGTGCATGGAAACGGGCTTTCCGCCACCAGCCATGGTATCTCGGGGAAACCGTGATTGCCGGTATTGGCCAGGGGTACTGGGTGGTGACCCCGTTGCAGCTTGCGCATGCCTTGTCGACGCTTGCCGATGGCGGCATTCCGCGTCCACCCCATCTGTTGCTGGCCACCCAGGACGGGGTGGACGGCCCCCGGCACCAGGCTGCGCAACCTGCTGCCGGCAAACGCATTCCCTACGATGCCGCGGACTGGCAAACGGTTCTCGACGGCATGCTTGCCGTGGTGTATGGAAAAAAAGGCACGGCGCGCGGTCTGGGTGACGGATTTCCGTATCTGATCGCGGGCAAGACCGGTACGGCCGAGCGCTATTCGCGGACCACCAAGGCTTATCAGGACCGCAGCAACCTGAAAGCGCTTGCACGTCGGCACCGGGCCTGGTTCGAAGCCTTCACCCCGGCGAAGGATCCGCGCGTGGCCGTGGTCGTGGAAGTGGACCGCGGCGCGTGGGGTGGCAGTGTGGCTGCACCGATTGCACGCAAGATACTCAATGCCTGGCTGAACGATCAGGCATCACCGCCGCCGGCCGGATCCACGCCTCCGGAGAACCTGCCATGAGCGATGGACTGGCCATCCTGCACATCCGTCTGCAGCGCTTCGTGTTGCGACTGTGGCGACACAAGCGGCTGGACTGGCCCCTGATGGGCGCATTGCTGCTGCTCGCCCTGACCGGTCTGATGACCCTCTACAGCGCCGGCAATGAAAATCCCAGGCTGGTGATCAATCAGGCCGTGCGATTTGCCCTTGGGGGCTTGCTGCTGATAGTGATCTCGCGCATTCCGCCACGCGAGCTTCGTACCTGGACACCGTGGCTGTATGTGTTTTCGGTACTGTTGCTGGTCATTGTTGCCGTGCTTGGCGAGGGAAAAGGTGCCTACCGCTGGCTCGACCTGGGTATCGTTCGCTTCCAGCCATCCGAGCTGCTCAAGCTCACCACGCCGATGATGGCCGCCTGGTACCTGCATCCGCGGCACCTTCCGCCATCCTGGAAGCATATCCTTGGCCTGGCTGTGCTGATCGGAATTCCGGTCGCACTGATCGCCGAGCAGCCCGACCTGGGTACTGCATTGCTGGTGGCCACGGCCGGTGCATTCGTGCTGTTTCTCGCCGGCATGGGTTGGAGACGCATCGTCTTGCTGCTGGGGCTAGCGGCGCTGGCGGCCCCGGTGGCCTGGCACTTCATGCATGGCTACCAGCGCCAGCGCGTGCTGACCCTGCTCAACCCCGAATCCGATCCGCTCGGTACCGGCTGGCACATCATCCAGTCGAAGATCGCCGTCGGCTCGGGCGGCTTCTTCGGCAAGGGCTGGCTGCACGGAACCCAGTCGCACCTGGATTTCCTGCCCGAACATTCAACCGATTTCGTGTTTGCGGTCTTTGCCGAGGAGTTCGGGCTGTTCGGCGTGTTGCTGCTGCTGGCCCTGTACCTGTTCATTGTCGGACGCTGTCTGTGGATCGCCTCGCAGGCACGCGAGACCTATGCACGGCTCCTGGCCGGCTCCATTGCCATGAGTTTCTTCGTCTACGTGATCGTCAATGGCGGCATGATCACGGGGCTGTTGCCGGTGGTCGGCGTACCCCTGCCCCTGGTCAGTTATGGGGGAACATCTGCAGTGTCGTTGCTGGCCGGGTTCGGGGTGCTGATGTCCATCCATGCGCACCGCAAACTGCTCAAGTAACCTGCATCATCGCTGCCCGGCACGTGTCCGTCGGGAATCGGCAGGCGTATCATGAAGCCGTTGCCGTACGCCCGATAGCGCGTCCCGCACGTGGGGCAAACGGGCGCGGCGAGGCTGCGGACGGTTGGAACATGGCCCAATCCCGACCCGCTACATGGATTCACCGGCGTTGCCATTGCGTGCCCGGAACGTTTGCCGGCATGGTCCTGGCATGGCTTGTACTGCCCAGCCTGGCCTGTGCCCAGGTGGCATCATCCTCCTGGCAGTGGCATGTCGGGATTCAGTTGGGTGAGCCGGGGGGCTGGGTGCGGGTGCGCGAGAATCATGTCCGCGGCACGCGACTGCGCATCCGCAATGACCTCCACGTGCGTTCGCAACAGACCCTCCGGCTTGGCGCCTGGCGCAGGCTGTCTTCCGACAGCGAGCTGCATCTCGGTTTCACGACCAGCCGTCTGTACGGACATGCCAGGGTGACTGCTCCGGTCCATTTCAATGGCACCACGGTCGCGACGGGTAGCTTGGATACCGTGACCGGCTTCAAGGACTTCATGCGCTTTGCTGTTTCGTACCGGCGCCTGCTGGTGGACTTCGGCGATGGCGGCTCCCTGTGGGGAAGCGCTGGTGCCGAATACGTGTTGCTCAACTTCCGCCTGCGGGGGCAGATCGCGCCATCCAGTATCGGGCACGAGCTGAAGGAGGATTTTTACGTGCAGGAACTGCCGGTGCCAATGCTGGGGCTGCACCTGCGCTACCCGCTGGCACACGGGTGGTTGCTGAAGGCAGGCTATGAGGCAGGCCGCCTGCCATGGGTGAACAGCCTGCGCACCGAAGGCGGCGAAGTGCGCCTGGCGCAAACCGTGGTTCATGCCCGTCTCGGCCTGGAGTATCCCTTGTCGCGCCACTGGAACCTGCGGGCGTATGTCTTCCACGATGCACTGGTGCAGAGCGAGCGCAGTCGCGAAGACGGAAATTTCATTCGTCTGCACGCCACTGGCGCCGGACTCGGTTTGAGTTATGAGCCTTGATCGCCCGGGCTCCCGGCATCGTGTGCCCGGAGGGCATCCACCGCGTGGCGTCCACACGCCGGATCGTCGGTGAAGAAGGCATCGATGCCGGCGCCGAGGAAGGCGCTGATCTGTGCGATCAGCCCTTCCGGGTTGGCACGGTCCGCGCCACTTCCATCATCGAAGTCGCGGGCCAGGAAACGGTTTTCCGGGCGAAAGGTATAGGGGTGAACTTCCAGGCCGGCGTTATGCGCGTGCTCGGTCAGGGTGGTCGGCGTGCCAAGATAGCCGTGTGCATCGCGTGCGATCACCGCATCGAGTGGCGGGCCGATCGCATCGGCGTAGGTGGCCACTTCGCGCAGACCGTCTGCCTGCATCATCCGCGCATAGCCCAGTCTTCCCCCGGCCGCGACAATGTCCCATGGCTGCTGGCCCGGATCGCCGATCAACTGCAGCAGGGACACGTTCGGGTACCGCGTGCGAGCGGCGTCACCGCCCAGGTACTGGCGCATGTACCTGAGGTTGGCTGTCTCGAAGGACTGGATCTCGACCGGTGCCTGGCGGGTGTACGGATGCGCGGCGAGGGTATCGAGCAGGCGATCCTCCATGGCCAGGCCCAGCCCACGGAAGTAGCTGCCGTGCTTGATCTCCGGCACGAGGCCGACCTGTCGGTCATGGCGCCGTGTGGCGTCGGCGGCAAGCTCGATGATTTCCTCCAGGGTCAGGAGCGGGAACTGTCCGTCGTGGGCGGTGGAGCGAAGCTCCGGAAGCCGTTCGCGGGCGTGCAGTGTCTTCAGTTCGGCGAGCGTGAAATCTTCGGTGAACCAGCCATCAACGGCTGTGCCGTCGACGACCCTGGTGGTCCGGCGTGCAGCGAATTCCCGGTGCGATGCGACATCGGTGGTGCTGCCGATCTCGTTTTCATGGCGCGCCACCATCACCCCGTCGCGGGTCATCACCAGGTCGGGTTCGATGAAGTCGGCACCGTCCTCGATGGCGCGCAGGTAGGAGGCGCGGGTGTGCTCGGGGAAATGTGCCGGCGCGCCGCGATGGCCGAAGACCCGGACAGGGGGCCGATGCTGTGCCATGCGCAGGGCGCCGCTACGCCGGGTTCATGCGGTCTCGGTCGCGTCGGGGAAACGAAGGCTCAGGCCGGCACCCTGCATGGTCTCGACCCAGTCGATGGTGATGCCGCGCGCGCGCTGGGCACTGCCCGGATCAAGATGGATCTCGATGCCGTTGGCCTCGGTGACAATGTCGTTCGCGTCGGCAGGGGCAAGCTGGAAACGGGCCTGATGGTCGGCGCTGATGGACAGGTGCAGGACCATGCCGGTGCCCTGGTCGAGGCCTTCGCGAATGGCCTCGGCGGCCTTGTCGGTCAGGGTGATCACGGGCGGCGTGCGATCCGGCGCCGCGACGCCGAACAGCGTGTGCAGTTCGCCGGAGGCGTACATCTGGCGCACGATGTCCGAACCTCCCACCAGTTCGCCATCGACATACAGCTGCGGAATGGTCGGCCAGTTGCCGAATACCTTGATGCCCTCGCGGATCTCCGGGTCACCCAGCACATCCACGGTGTGGTACTCGTCCAGCACGTCGTCGAGCGCGGCGGCGGCGGCGGCGGAAAAGCCGCACATCGGTTGCTGGCGATCGCCTTTCATGAACAGCACCACGCGGTGCGATGCGAGGAGGTTCTGGATGCGGTCACGGGTGGCGGAATCGAGGGGCATGGCAGTATCCGGCGCAGGCGGGGAAGGCCGTTCATTCTACCGCGGATCGGTGGTCGGAGCAGAACTGGCCGTGTGTATGGGCTGCTGCCGGTGCGCTCAGCTGCGCAATTGAGCCAGCAGCGTGCGCGCCAGCGGCAGCAATCGCTGCGCCCACAATCGGTACTGGGCCGCGGAAGGGTGCAGGCTGTCATCTGCCAGCATGCCCTGCGCATCGCCGCAGGCACGTGAAAGGCTGGTGATGTCAGCCCAGTGCGCACCGATTCGCAGCACTTCTTCACGAGCGACGGCATTGTAGCGGTCCAGGGCAGCGCCAACCGCGGTGGCGTCGTGCGCGTGCTCACGGGCAAAAGGGGTGACACCCCAGTCCGGGATCGACACCACCATGACCTGCCGCGGCCGCCCTCCGGCAAGCATGGATGCGCGTTCAAGAAGCCTGGTCAGTTGCTCGCGATACGCTTCGGGGTCGCGTCCGCGGTACTGGTCGTTGACGCCGATGCACAGGCTGACCAGGTCATACGGAGGCTGCAGGGCAACGGCCTGCATGCCGCAGGCCAGTTCGTCGCTGGTCCAGCCGGTCACGGCAATGATCAGGGGGTCGGCGATGCACGTGCCTTCCTCACGCAAGGCCTCGGTGACCTGCTGCGGCCACCGTTCGCGCGCGCACACGCCTTCACCGATGGTGTAGGAATCGCCCAGGGCCAGGAAGCGGCAGGCATCGGCAGTGGCTGTCATGGGCATCAGCGTACGCGATTCGCGCCTTCGATGCGCGGGTCATGCCGGCTGGCGCAATCTCGGCGCAAGGTCAAATTGCATGCGTTCGAGCACGCGCTCGATGCGCACGAACACATCGCGCAGGGCGGCGGGTTCGGGCAGCAGGGTCAGCCGCAGGTGACGGCTGGCTTCGACGTGGAAGCTCGAGCCCGGGGCCAGCAAGACGCCTTCTTCCTCCAGCAGGCGCAGGGCGAATGCATTGTCATCGAAGTCCGGCAGGGTATCGGCATGCACGGAAGGAAAGGCATACAGCGCGCCTTGCGGTGCAACCAGTTCCAGGAATCGGCTGGCCTCGACGCCTTCCAGTACGGTACGGCGTGCTTCGTGCAGGCGCCCGCCAGGGGCAAGTAACGGGCTGATGGTGTCGGGGCCGTGCAGGGCGGCGTGTACCGCCCACTGTGCCGTCACGTTCGCGCAAAGGCGCAAGGCGGACAGCAACTGCAGCGCATCGCGCAATCCGGCGGTGCGCGGACCTGCGCCGGACAGGCTCATCCAGCCAATACGGAACCCGCAGGCGCGGTGAACCTTGGAAAGCCCGGAATAACTCAGGCATGGCACCTCGCCGGCCAGCGGGGCCAGGGGCTGGAACGCGGCGTCATCGTAGACGATGTCGTCGTAGATTTCGTCGCTCAGCAAGACCAGGTTGTGGCGTGCGGCCAGCTCGACGATGGCTTCCAGCAGTGGCCGCGGGTACACCGCCCCGGTCGGATTGTTGGGATTGACCAGTACGATGGCACGGGTGCGCGGGCTGATCAGCGAGGCCATTTCCCCTGGGTCGGGTTGGTGATGGTTTGCAGCAGGGCAGCGGTAATAGCGTGGCCGTCCACCATTGAGCACAGTCGAAGCGCTCCACAAGGGATAGTCGGGGCTGGGCAACAGGACTTCGTCGCCGGATTCGAGCAGGGCGCGCAGGCTCATGTCGATCAGTTCGCTGACACCGTTGCCGATGAATACGTGATCGGTGTCCATGCCCATCACGCCACGTGCGTGCTGGCGGGCGACGACTGCCTCGCGCGCTTCGTCGATGCCCTGCTCCTGGCAGTAGCCGTCGCTTTGCTCCAGGTTCGCCGGGATGGTTTCGACCAGGTGCGGCGGTGCACGAAAACCGAACCGGCCGGGATTGCCGATGTTCAAGTGGATGATGCTGCGTCCGGTGGCCTCCAGTTCCCGTGCGCGACGGGCAAGTGTGCCGCGGATTTCATAGCGGACCTGGGCAAGACGGGAGCTGGGGGCGATGGGATTCACGAGGTGGTTTCTATGCAGGGCTTGTCACGGATGCTAGCAGCGTGTGGCCTTGCTGCAAGGCCGCGTTTCGGTCAGGGGCAGGGCATAATCGTGGCATGAGTCACGACCACGACATCGAGGCGCTGCGCGGAATCGGCTGGCGCGACGCCGTCCCGCCCGGGCGCGTGGTGCGCGTGGTTGCCCAGCACCGCGCCGGTTATGAAGTGCACGATGGCCGCCGGGTGTTCGCAGCGCAGCCGGACGGGCGCTTCCTGCGGCGCCGCATCGATCCGTCCGAGCGTCCCGCAGTGGGTGATTTCGTGCTCCTTGACGAGGGTGACCCACCAACGATCGTGCGCATACTTCCGCGACGATCCGCCCTGACACGCGCCGCCGCAGGAGAACGCTACGCAACACAGCTCATTGCCGCCAACGTCGATTACGTACTGGTGCTAACCGGACTGGATGGCGATTTCAATCCCAGGCGCATCGAGCGTTACCTGCTGCTGGTCGAAGGTTCCGGGGCCCAGCCCGTGGTGTTGCTGACCAAGGCTGATCGTTTCCCGGATGCCCAGGCAAAGGAAAAGGCATTGCGCGGGCGGCTACCGGGCAACACGCCGGTGCATGCCATCAATGCGAAGGATCCGGCCAGCACCGGCGTGCTGCGCGATTATCTCAAACCTTCCGACACCGTGGTGCTGGTCGGCTCGTCCGGCGCCGGCAAATCGACCCTGACCAACACCCTGCTCGGCGAGTCGCGCATGGCGACCGGGTCGGTGCGGACCCGTGACAGCCGCGGCCGCCACACCACCACCCACCGCGCCTTGCTGCCCCTGCCTGGTGGCGCATGTCTGATCGATACCCCGGGCATGCGGGAGCTCAAGCTCACCGGGGAGGAATCGCTGGACCTGTTCTCCGACATCGAGGAGCTTGCATTGCGCTGCCGCTTTGCCGACTGCGCGCATGAAAGCGAACCCGGCTGTGCAGTGCAGGCCGCCATAGCCGCCGGAGAACTCGACCCCGGGCGTTGGCGCAACTATGTCAAGCTCAAGTCCGAGCGCGAGCAGCAGGCCGCCACGCTGGAGGCGCGCCTCAAGCGCAATGGTCCGGGCAAGTTGCCCGGTCGTAACGCCGGGCGGCGGGGGCGCGAATGATCCCGTAAACCGCTGTGACAACCACATGCCAGGCTTCGTTTCCGGCCAGGTGCTGGTGCTAGCATGAGCGCCTCCGGCCACGGGCCGGGCGTCCCCAATCCAGGCGTGTTTCATCCATGTCCAGCATTTCCAGAGAACTCGCGCAGGCTGCGCTCGAATATCATCGTCTTCCGCGTCCCGGCAAGATCAAGATCACGCCGACCACCTCGCTGATCAATCAGCGCGACTTGGCGCTGGCCTATTCGCCGGGGGTGGCGGCGGCCTGTGAGGCGATCGTCGACGATCCGGGTCAGGCCGCCGAGCTGACGGTGCGCTCGAACCTGGTGGCGGTGATTACCAATGGCACCGCGGTGCTGGGCCTGGGCAACATCGGGCCGCTGGCCGGCAAGCCGGTGATGGAAGGCAAGGGCGTGCTGTTCCAGAAATTTGCCGGCATCGATGTGTTCGACATCGAGATCGACGAGGCCGACCCGGACAGGCTGGTCGACATCATCGCCTCGCTGGAGCCGACCTTTGGCGGCATCAACCTGGAGGACATCAAGGCGCCCGAGTGCTTCATCGTCGAGAAGAAGCTGCGCGAGCGCATGAACATCCCGGTGTTCCACGATGACCAGCATGGCACGTCGATCATCGTCGGCGCGGCCGTCATCAATGCACTGCACGTGACGGGCAAGAAGATCGAGGACGTGAAGCTGGCCACCTCAGGGGTCGGTGCGGCCGGTACCGCATGTCTGGACATGCTGGTATCGCTGGGCCTGAAGCCGGAGAACATCCTCGCCGTGGACCGCGAGGGCGTGCTCTATACCGGGCGCGACAACATGGACCCGGACAAGCGGCGCTACGCACGCGATACCGACAAGCGCACGCTGGCCGAGATCGTCAGGGGTGCGGATATCTTCCTGGGCCTTTCCACCGGCGGTGTGCTGAAGCCGGACATGGTGGCCTCGATGGCCGAGCAGCCGATCATTCTTGCGCTGGCCAACCCCGACCCGGAAATCCTGCCCGAGGAGGCGAAGAAGGTGCGTCCGGACTGCATCATCGCCACCGGTCGCTCGGACTATCCCAACCAGGTCAACAACGCCCTGTGTTTCCCGTATATCTTCCGTGGCGCGCTGGACGTGGGTGCCACGGTCATCAACGAGGCCATGAAGGTGGCCTGTGTGAAGGCCATTGCAGAACTGGCCAGGCGCGAAGCTTCGGATGTCTCCGCGCGTGCCTACGGCGGCCAGGTGCCGCAATTCGGTCCGGATTATCTGATCCCGCAGCCGTTCGATCCGCGCCTGCTGATGCAGTTGCCTCCAGCCGTCGCGCGTGCGGCGATGAGCTCTGGCGTGGCAACACGCCCGATCGAGGACATGGACGCCTACTGCGAAAAGCTGACCAATGTAGTGTTCCGCACCGGACTGATCATGAAGCCGGTATTCGATCGCGCCAAGGCGGATCCCAGGCGCGTGGTGTTTGCCGAAGGCGAGGAAGACACCATCTTGCGCGCGGCCCAGACCATCGTCGACGAAAGGGTGGCACGCCCCATTCTGATCGGACGCCCGGACGTGATCGAACAGCGTGTCGAGCGCGCAGGGCTGCGTCTGAAGGAAGGTCGTGATTACGAACTGTGCAACATCCATTCCGATCCGCGATTCGACGACTACTGGCAGCATTACCATCGCCTGATGGAGCGCCGCGGGATCACGCCATCGCATGCCAAGGCCATCGTGCGCTCGCGCAGCAACGCCATTGCCGCGTTGATGGTCGAGCGTGGCGATGCCGATGCGATGATCGGTGGCCTGGTCGGACATTACCATCGCAAGCTTCGCTACATCCTCGACATCATCGGGCTTGACGACGGCGCGAGCCAGCCATCAGCCATGTCCGCGGTATCCACCGAACAGGGCGTGTTTTTCTTCCTCGACACCTATGTGCAGGAGAATCCGTCCGCCGAGCAGATCGCCGAAGCCACGCTGATGGCCGCGATGCGGCTGAAGATATTCGGCATCCATCCGCGTATTGCCCTGCTGTCGCATTCCAATTTCGGCAGCCGTGAAACCGAGTCGACCTGCAAGATGCGTCGCGCGCTGGAGCTGATTCGCGCGCGCGCGCCCAGGCTGGAGGTCGAGGGCGAGATGCAGGCGGACGTGGCCATGGATCCGGAGATCCGGGAGCGCCTGTTCCCCAGTTCCCTGCTGGGCGGCAAGGCCAACATGTTCGTGTTTCCGAATCTGGATGCAGCCAACATTGCCTACAACATGGTGCGATGCATGACCGACGGCGTGACCATCGGACCGATTCTCATGGGTGTGGCCAAGCCGGCACATCTGTTGACGCCGCAGGCGACCGTGCGGCGGGTGGTCAACATGACGGCCATCGCCTGCGTCGAGGCGCAGATCCGTACCGGGATGGCGCGAAACGAGTCCTGAAAAGACCGCGAACGTCGTTCAAACACACGTTCCGTTGGCGCTTCAGGCTGTGAGCGGTAAACTTGACAGGCTTGCCGTGCACCATGAGTGCATGGTGTCCCTTGCCCGATCATGAAACGGCGCCTGTCCCCACCCGGCGCCGCGGAGGTAACCCGATGGACCAGATGCAGGACATTCTCGACCAGGATCTCGACCCCACCGAGACCCGGGAATGGATCGACTCGCTAAGCGCGGTCATCAACGCCGACGGGCCGCAACGCGCCCATTTCCTGCTGGAGCGCATGGTCGATGCCACGCGCAGGTCCGGTGGGTACCTTCCGTTTGATCCGACAACCGAGTACGTCAACACCATTCCGGCACAGCTGGAGGCCAAGAGCCCGGGCGATGCCGCGCTGGAGTGGCGCATCCGTTCGATCATCCGCTGGAATGCCATGGCCATGGTGGTACGTGCCAACCGCAAGCCGGGCAGTCTTGGTGGCCATATCGCCAGTTTCGCTTCTTCGGCGACGCTATACGACGTCGGCTTCAATCATTTCTGGCGCACGCCCAGCGACGATCATCCGGGCGACCTGATCTGTTTCCAGGGCCATTCCAGCCCCGGCATCTATGCGCGTTCCTTCCTCGAGGGGCGCTTCAGCGAGGCGCAACTCGACCTTTTCCGCATGGACGTGGCCGGCAAGGGCCAGGGCCTGTCTTCCTATCCCCACCCGTGGTTGATGCCCGAGTACTGGCAGGTGCCCACGGTGTCGATGGGCCTGGGTCCGATCCAGGCCATCTACCAGGCGCAGTTCTGGAAATACCTCGAGCACCGTGGCCTGATGCCGAAATCCGATCGCAAGATCTGGTGTTTCCTGGGCGATGGTGAAACCGACGAGCCCGAATCGCTCGGCGCGATATCACTGGCCGGGCGGGAAAAGCTCGACAACCTGGTGTTTGTCGTCAACTGCAACCTGCAGCGACTGGACGGCCCGGTGCGCGGCAACGGCAAGATCATCCAGGAACTGGAAGGTGTGTTCCGCGGCGCCGGCTGGAATGTCATCAAGCTGATCTGGGGCAGTTACTGGGATCCCCTTCTGGCGCGCGACACCAACGGTGTGCTGCGCAAGCTGATGATGGAAACGCTCGACGGCGAGTACCAGGCCTGCAAGGCCTTTGGCGGTGCCTATACCCGCGAGCATTTCTTCGGCAAGTACCCCGAGACCCGGGCCATGGTGGCCAATCTCTCCGACGAGGACATCTGGCGGCTGAACCGTGGTGGACACGATCCGCACAAGGTCTACGCTGCCTATCATGCAGCCGTGCACACCGAAGGCATGCCTACCGTGATCCTGGCCAAGACGGTCAAGGGCTACGGCATGGGCATTGGCTCGGGCGAAGCGGAAAACCCGACCCACCAGCAAAAAAAGATGGACGGGGATGCGGTACGTCATTTCCGCGATCGCTTCAATATCCCGATTCCCGACGAACAGCTCGATAAGGTGCCGTATTTCCACCCGGGCAAGGACTCGGATGAGGTGCAATACATGCTCGAGCGCCGCCGTGCGCTCGGTGGACCACTGCCGCAGCGACGCCGGAAGACGGACAAGGTGTTCAAGGCGCCGGGGCTGGATTTCTACAAGCAGATCACCAAGGGCAGCGGCGATCGCGAGATATCCACCACCATGGCCCTGGTGCGTGGCATCAATCTGCTGTTGCGCGACAAGGCGATCGGCCCGCGCGTGGTGCCGATCGTGTCCGACGAGGCGCGCACCTTCGGCATGGAGGGGATGTTCCGGCAGATCGGCATCTACGCGCCGTTCGGTCAGAAGTACCGTCCGCAGGACGCCGACCAGTTGCTCTACTATCGCGAGGACATCAAGGGACAGGTGCTGCAGGAAGGCATTTCCGAAGCCGGTGGCGTGAGTGCCTGGATGGCGGCGGCGACCAGCTATTCGATCAGCAACCAGCCGATGCTGCCGTTCTTCATCTACTACTCGATGTTCGGTTTCCAGCGCATCGGCGACCTTGCCTGGGCTGCCGGCGACATGCGTGCGCGCGGTTTCCTGATCGGCGGTACGGCCGGTCGGACCACGCTCAACGGCGAGGGGCTGCAGCACGAGGACGGACATTCGCACCTGCTGGCGGGAGCCATCCCCAACTGCAAGGCCTACGATCCGACGTTCTCGCACGAGGTGGCGATCATCCTCCAGGACGGCGTGCGCAGCATGCTGGCCGATCAGGAAGATGTGTACTACTACCTCACGGTCATGAACGAGAACTACACTCACCCCGACATGCCGGAAGGCTGCGAGGACGGTGTGCTCAAGGGCATGTATCTGCTGCGCGAATCGGGAAAATCGGGCGGCAAGGGCAAAAGCTCGGTACCGCGCGTGCAGTTGATGGGTTCGGGCACCATCCTGCGCGAAGTGATGGCCGCCGCCGAGTTGCTGAAGGACGATTTCGGCGTCGAGGCCGATATCTGGTCATGCACCAGTTTCAGCGAATTGCGTCGGGATGGATTCAATGCCGAACGTTGGAACCGCCTGCATCCGGAAGCAAAAAACCCGCGCAAAGCCTATGTCACGGCCTGTCTGGAAGGCCGGCCGGGTCCGGTGGTTGCCGCCACCGATTACGTGCGCGAATTCGCCGACCAGATCCGTGCCTTCATGCCTGATGGCCGGCATTACACCGTGCTCGGCACCGATGGTTTTGGCCGCAGCGACACCCGCGAGCATCTGCGCGCGTTCTTCGAGGTCGACCGTCACTGGATTGCCCATGCCGCCCTGTCCGCACTGGCGCGTGAAGGGGCCGTCAAGCCCGGGGACGTGGCGCGAGCCATCAAGCAGTACCGCCTGGATACGGGGAAGCCCGATCCGCTCACGGTCTGAAGGAAGCATGAGACTGGCTTGCCAGAGCGAAAACTGCTGCCAGTGACTGGCGGCAGCTTTCGTAACGGTGCCGTTGCATGTAGGATTTGACCTACACGAAGCGGCGCGCTGCACTGGCAGACGTGTCGTGGAGGGCAGGCGATACTGGAGCCGGTCTCTCGTTTCGGGCTTGGACAAGCCGACCGCAGGTCATACCCGCAGGACGCCGGGAAACGACGGGATCAAGCAAACCGGTGCGTCGGCGGCAAGGAGGCCCGCCGGCACGCCCATGCTGGAGATCGAAACGTTGGCACGACGTGTGATCTACGAGGTCCGGTACCACGAAGGTGGTTGGGCCATATTCCATCGTGGCGAAGCAGTTGCGAGATTCCAGCGTCGTGAACGTGCGACGCGGTTTGCCAACCTGATTGCCCAGCGCGAATTCCAGCGTAACGGCACCTCTTCTGCGGTACGTGTCGAGGAGGACGGGCTGATCGTGGACGTCATCCTGCACGGGGACAAGGATCCGACCGCCAACGCACTGGCCTGGATCCGTCATGTCAAGGCATTGCGCAATAATCGTGAAAAGCAGAAAGGCAGGGAATCGCAGGATGTTTCCGGACACGACTCCGACGACTCCGACGTGCTTCGCAGCGCCTGAATCCCGGCGTTGATTTTCCCGACCGTCTTCCGTTTCCGGGCTTCGCGTTGCCGTCGGGCGCACCCAGTCATGAGTCCGGAACGCCCGGATTGACACTGTTCCTGGCGTCTGTTTCAAGGCTCTGTCTTCGACGCAGGGCCGGGAACCACCACATCCACAGTCCCACGACTGCCAGGGTGCCCAGGCCACCGATCAACGCCGAGCCGACGGCCCCGACCAGGGCTGCCAACACCCCCGATTCGAATTCGCCAAGTTGGTTGGACGTGTTGATGAAGATCGAGTTGACCGCGCTTACCCGGCCGCGCATGGCGTCGGGCGTGTCCAGCTGAACCAGTGCGCCACGGATGACCATGCTGACCATGTCGAAGGCGCCCAGTGCGGCCAGCGAAGCCAGTGAAAGCCACAGGGTGGTGGACAGTGCGAACACCATCGTGCTCACGCCGAAGGCGGCCACCGAGGCGAACATGATCATGCCCACCCGCCGTTGCATGGCGTGGTGTGCCAGCCAGACCGACATCAGCAGCGCGCCGACCGCCGGTGCCGCACGCAACAGCCCGAGGCCCCACGGGCCGGTATGCAGGATGTCGCGGGCAAAGATCGGCAACAGCGCCGTGGCACCGCCCAGCAGGACGGCGAAAAGATCCAGCGAGATCACGCCGAACAGGGCCGGGCGTGCGCGAATGAAACGCACACCTGCTAACAGCGTGTTGAGGGTGGCCGGTACGCGGCGTGGCGGCCGGTGGTCGTAACGCAGTCGTGCCAGCAGCAGCAGGGACAGGAGGTACAGCAGCGCCGAGGCGCCATAGACCGTGTCAGCGCCGGCCACATACAGGAAACCGCCTGCCGCCGGGCCGACGATCATCGCCACCTGGCCGGCGGATGCATTCATCGCCATGGCTCGCGGCAGGACGTGTTCGGGGACAAGTCCCGGCACCATGGCCTGGCGGGTCGGGAATTCGAACGCCCTGGCCGTACCCACCACGAACAGCAGTGCGAGTATCTCCCACTCATGCAAGGCGCCTGCCCAGCTTCCCGCGGCCATCGCCGCTACCGCGCATGTCTCGACGGTCTGGCAAATGACCACGATACGCCGTCGGTTGAACTGGTCGGCCAGGTGCCCGGCAGGCAGCGCGAACAGCAGCGAGGGCACGAACTGGACCAGGCCGACCAAGCCAAGATCGAGCGCACGGCCAGTCAGGGCATAGACCTGCCAGCCCACCGCGACCGACAGCATCTGGAAGCCGAAGCCCGAGGCAAGCCGGGCCCACCAGAAGCGGACAAAGGCTGGATAGCCGCGCAATGCGTTTCGGCCATGCACGATTGTGTGGGTCATGTTCGATGTGGGCCGAAAAGCCCATGGTAATCTGAAGTGCCAACTGCGCCAGATTGTCCCCCAAGGAGAATGCACCATGCTCGAAACGCCTGCCTGGGCAGCGCCCGCCGCCGCACGTCCCCTTGCTCCGTATGCCATCGAGCGTCGCGAACCCCAAGCCCATGAAGTACTGATCGATATCCTCTATTGTGGCGTCTGTCATTCGGACCTGCATCAGATCCGCGATGAATGGGGCAAAGGCATTTTCCCGATGGTGCCCGGGCACGAGATCGTGGGCCAAGTCGCGCAAGTGGGCAGCGAAGTGCAACGCTGGCAGGTGGGCGATACGGTGGGCGTGGGTTGTTTCGTCGATTCCTGCCGGCAGTGCGCCGCCTGTCGTAGCGGCGAGGAGCAGTTCTGCAGCGAGGGCATGAGTGTGACGTACAACGGGTACGAGCGCACCGACGGCAAACTCGATCCGAAGCGTCCGACATTCGGCGGTTATTCCACCCGCATCACCGTGGACGAGAACTACGTGCTTCGCGTGCCCGAAGGCATCGCCCTGGAGCGCGCCGCGCCCTTGCTCTGCGCCGGCATCACGACCTACTCGCCGTTGCGCCGGCATGGTGTCAAGCAGGGCGACAGGGTGGCCGTGGTGGGCCTGGGCGGGCTGGGTCACATGGGCGTGAAACTGGCCAAGGCGATGGGCGCGCACGTGACGGTGCTGAGCCATTCGCCCGGCAAACACGATGGCGCCATGGCGCTGGGTGCCGATGACTTCCTGGTAACCCGTGACGGCAAGGTGTTCGAAGAGCATGCCGGTCGCTTCGACTTCATTCTCGATACGGTGTCGGCCGACCATGACTACAACGCCTATCTTGGCCTGTTGCGTCTCGACGGCGTCATGGTCCTGGTCGGTATGCCCGGTGCCCAGCCGCTGCATGCGAGATCGTTGATCCTGCCGCGCCGCACACTTACCGGTTCCCTGATCGGTGGCATTGCCGAAACCCAGGAAATGCTCGATTTCTGCGCCGCTCACGCCGTGGCAGCCGATGTCGAGGTGATTCCCATCCAGGCCATCAACGAGGCCTACGAGCGCATGCTGCGCGGGGATGTGAAGTACCGGTTCGTGATCGATACAGCAAGCCTGCGCGATGATGGCCATGCCTGAGCCCCGGCGGGCTGGCCGCGGAAAGGGTTCAGGCCCCTGTCGAATTCGGGAGATGCCGACATGAAACTCAAATCCTGGCTCATGGCCTTTACGCTGGTGCCACTTGCGGCCTGTGCATCGATGCCGACCCCGCAACAGCGCGCCGAACAGTCCAAGCGGGTGGAGGCTGCAGCCGGTGCACCCGTCAACCACATCAACCTGATCCAGCGCGGCTTCTACTCCTGGCATCCGGTCAACGACCACCAGATCGTGGCCTATCTCACCCCCACACGTGCGTACCTGATCGACCTGCCCTCCTGCCCCGGCCTGGAACATTCACCAGGAGTTGCGATCACCTCGCGCATGGGTCAGGTAAGCACCACTTTCGATGCGGTGACCCCCTCCCTGGTCGGCGTGCCCTGCCAGATCCAGAAGATCCGTCCGCTGGACATGAAGATGCTCAATGCGTCGGCTTCTGCATCTTCGCCGGAAATCCGCGTCAAGCCGCGCCCCGTGCAGGAAGGCCCGCGCCACCCCGCCTGAATATTTCCGGGCTGAAGACGCGTGCCGCACTCGATACACTGGGCACTGCAACAGGCGCAGGGCTTGTTGCTTCTCTGGAGATGTCCCCATGCATGGTGTGAACGTGACTCGTGCGGCCTTCGTGATCCTCGGCGTGAGCTTGCTGGCCGCCTGTTCCAACGGCCCCACGCCCGAGCAGCGTGCAGCGGCGCACAAGGCCGCGATGGCTGCCCAGGCCGGGCAGGACAAGGCCACGTTCGACAAGATGGTGGCCATGAAGAGTTATCAGCTGGCCTTGCCGCTGGGCGAGGAAATCGTGTCCAGATATCCGGGCACTCCGGCTGCAAAGGCGATCCAGGCGCAAATGCCCGAGCTGCGCAGCAAGGCGGCCGCACGGGCCAACACCCTGCGCCTTGAACGCCTGTGGGTCTATCAGGTGGCGCCCATGGCCGGTGGCACGCAGAGCACGGCGGCGATCAATGCCACCAGCCCGCCCGATGCGGGGGTGCGGCTGGTGCTTCGCCGGCATACCGCATGGGGCCTGAGCGTGTTCCTCTATGCCGATGGCACACCGGGTTTCGATTGCCGCGGTACGTGTACCGTGCCGGCGACTTTCGACGGGCATCCGGTGGATTTGAAGGCCTACATGCCCAAGGGCGGGCGCCCGGCCCTGATGTTCCGTCACGAAAAGGCCTTCGTTGCAAAGCTGGAAAAGGCCTCGGTGCTTCACCTGAAAGTGCGCATGAAGGCCATGGGACTGCGTGACCTGGAATTCGAGGTTGCCGGATTCGACCCAGCCAAATGGAAGAAGCTGAAGCAGAAATGACCCGGCATGCAGACCGGGGCGGACCGGTCAGCGCAGCGCGAGGCGTTCGCTCAGGCGGGTCAGTGGCGTCTGCAGTCCGTGGTGAAGGCGCGGCGGCAGGCGCAGCGGCTTGAGCAGCATCTTCACGGCCATTTCGGCCGGAAGGTTGCGGCGCACCAGTGCATAGATGCGTTCGCATGCCTGCCTGAAGGTCTGCGGGTCGGCATTGTACTCGGGATGACGCCAGGCAAAGACATGGCGCAGGGCAATGTCGCCGTCCTCATTGCGAATTTCCCGCAACCGGCGCAGCAGGGCGCCCAGCACCCGCCAGCGACCGTTGTGCTCGCGGTCCTCGTAGGTCAGGAAGTACCGGTAGAAATGGCTGTAATGGCCGACCTCGTCGCGTTTGATGTTGCCGGTCAGTTCCTTCAGCACGGGTTCTTGCGTCAGTTCATGGATGGCGCGGTACAGGCTGGCGGTGCCTGTTTCGACCACGCAGCGCGCTGCCATTTCCAGACCCCGGCGCGACTCGAGTTGTTCGGTCGTGCACACGGTGCGGTATTCGTCCATGAAATCGGCAAAGGCGCGATCCCAGTCGAATCCCGGCCAGGCATGGCACATGTAGGTGGCCAGTGCGCGTCCATGTTGCAGCTCTTCCGGTTCCCAGTGTTCGCGGAGCCAGGACTGGACTTCCTCGTCGCCCTGGTAGTGGGTCACGAGGTTGCGGGTATACAGATCCGAGCCGCTCTCGATGAACGAGGATGCGCAGATCAGGCACAGCAGATCCTCATCGGCACGCGCCTTGTCGGCATCGAACCGCGAAAAATCGATGTTCTCCAGTTGCCAGGATGGGGTGGCTGGCTGCGGCATGACGGCGGACTCCCTTGCCGCGCCTCGCGTGCGCGAACGCTTCGGGTGCACGGCATGTGACCGTTCCATGACACAAGCATAACGAGGTCACGATCGATTCGGCCAGTACCCGTTGCCTGCCGTTCAGGGAACGATGGTGACCGGCACGCGGGCGCGGGAAATCACCTCGCCGGAAACCGAGCCGAGCAACCAGCGAGCCAGGGCCCCGTGCGCGGAATGGCCGATCACGATGTGATCGATGGCAAACGCCTGCACCTGTGCCACCAGAACATCCCCGGGGTTGCCGTAGGCAAGGGCCACGTCGACCCGGTCGGCCATGTCACCGGATCCCGACCTGAGCGTGTCAAGCAGCTCACGTGCGCGGCGCGAGGAGGTATCGGTCATCATCAGTGCACAGGTCTCCGACCCGGCCTGTGCCGTGCGCAACACGGTGACGGCGCGCACGTGGCCATCATCATCGGCACCCGCCATCCGCAAGGCCAGCGCAAAGGCGCGCCGGGCGGATTCGGAACCGTCATAGCCGACCAGATAGCGGATGGACATGATGCTGCTGTCGGCCTCCATGGTGCCGGGAGGACTATCTTGCCACGCAACTGTGCCGGCGAGGTACGCGAGCATGCCGATGGGGATGCATCCCGACCCGGGTGCTGTACCATGCCGCCCGTGAACACACACAGATCCTTCTTCTTGATGCGCATGCTCATGTGGCTGGTCCTGCTGCTGGCGGCCTGGGGCATCGTGCAATAC
The DNA here is from genome assembly GCA_027019085.1 of Rhodanobacteraceae bacterium. Lineage (GTDB taxonomy): Bacteria > Pseudomonadota > Gammaproteobacteria > Xanthomonadales > Rhodanobacteraceae > Oleiagrimonas. Next base: position 27,351 of record JALUXG010000047.1, read on the forward strand.
GCGGCCCACATGTGGGTCGTCCTGCGCATGCAGGGCGTCCAGCCGGTGGCGACCGGGGTGCTGTTGCGCGCGCTGGCATGGGACGGTCTGTACATGCTGCTGGCGGTCCTGAGCGTGATGGCGGCGGCAGGGGGTCTGATGTGGAAATCGTGGGCACGCACGATGTTGCGGGCGCTGGCCGTGATCCTGGCGGTTTATTTCCTGGCCGGGGCCATCATGCTGTTTGCCCAGTGGCAAGGTTCGGACCCGGCGGGTACCGCCCTGCTGGCCCGAGGGGTCAGTCCCGAACTGGCTCACGCCCTGGCGGCCAGGCTACGACGGATTTTGCTCATGGGCGCGCTGATGAAAGCACTCGCCGCACCGGTGCTGGCCTGGCTGTTCTGGCGTCTGGGAAAAGCGGACGCGATCGCACGCTACGTACGTTGAATCAGTCCCTGGCGCGCTGCGCATGGCGGCGCATTGGCGGCGGCGGGCCGCCGTGCTGGCGGGCGTATTCATAAAGCGCCAGTGAAGCCGCCACGGCCACGTTCAGGCTGTCGACCGCGCCCCACTGGGCAATGCGCACCAGGCGGATGCCACTGCTGCCCCGCACTTCCTCGCTCAACCCGTGCAGTTCATGGCCAAGCACGAACGCGCAGCGTGCGGGCAGGGCGGTTTCGTGCAAGAGCACATCGGCAGAAGGATCGAGCGCGACCGGCTCGAAACCTTCCGCGTCCAGCGTCGTCCTGACATCGGCGAAATGCTCGTGGAAGCGGGCCGGCACGTGCTTGAATGCCCCTTTCGCAGGTGCCGGATCGAAGGGGCCGATGCCGACCAGATGGATGTGGTGCGCGCCGAAGGCCTCTGCGCTGCGGAAGATCTTGGGCACATTGAAATCGGCCTTGAGACGATCGAGTACCAGGGCAACGGCATGCGGTCCCGGTTGCGCCAGGGCATTGCGGCGGCGCTGACGTTCATAGCGCCACAGGGCATTGGCGTCGCCGGAGCGACCCTTGGCAGCCCGGGTGCCCGGCGCGATGATGCGATCGGGATCGTCTGGGGGGCGGGGTTTGGCCATGCGGTGTCCACCTGGGTCCGTTGTCGGGTATGCCGGGCACCCGTGACGGTCGGGTCCCATGTGCCGCAATGCTAGCCTTGTGGTTCGTGAAAAGCGTAATCGGAGGACACATCATGCAGGATTTTCTTGCCCGTATGGGCATGCCGCATTTGCTTGAACAGGCTCGGGATTACGGGATCAAGCTGTTGATTGCCCTGGTGATATTGTTCATCGGGATGTGGGTCGCCGCGCGCGTGGCGAACCTTGGCCGGCGGGCCATGGAAAAAGCCCGCATGGATCCGACCGTCGTGACGTTCCTGCGCAACGTGATGTTCGGCGTGCTGATCGTGATGGTGGCCATTGCGGCTTTGAGCAAGGCCGGCATCCCCTCGGCGTCGTTTGTCGTTGCACTGGGTGCTGCGGGTCTGGCCATCGGTCTGGCCCTGCAGGGGTCGTTGTCGAATCTTGCCTGGGGCGTGTTGCTGATCATGTTCCGCCCGTTCAAGGTGGGCGATTTCGTGCAGATCGGCTCGACCATGGGCACGGTCGACCGTGTGGACCTGATGCAGACCTGGCTGGTGGCGCCGGATGGCCGCGATGTGGTCATGCCCAATGCCAGGGTGGGCACCGAGATCGTCATCAACTTCAACTCGCGCGGTCGGCGCCGTTTCGAGGTCAATGTCGGCATCGGTTATGGCGACGACATCGGCAAGGCCATGGATGCCGTCCGCGAACTGTTCAAGGCCGACAAGCGGGTGCTCGAGGACCCTGCACCCGGGGTATGGACCACCGAATTGAGCGACAGCAGCGTGAATCTGGTCATCCGCGGATGGGTGGAGACCGCCGATTTCTGGGCGGTGCAGACCGATTTCGTGCGTGCCGTGAAGGAGCGATTCGATGCCGAGGGCATTTCCATTCCATTCCCGCAGCACGAGGTGATGGTGAAATCGAACGGTTGAAGCCCGATCCGCGAGCCCCCTCTCCCGGCCATGCGATGGCAGTCTGAACGATGGTCATGAAACAATCGGCCCGTTTCGTCTTATCATGGGCGTTCCCCCCCCGGACGCTGCCGAGTAGGTCGGCGCGCGCCCGTTCGCCGGTCTTGACCGACGATCCCTACCAGTCTTGCCAGGAGGACCCATGGCCCAGATCGAGGAAATTCGAGTCCCGGACATTGGTGATTTCGAGGGCGTACCCGTCATCGAAGTGCTGGTGAAACCGGGTGACTCGATCCAGAAGGACCAGGGGCTGGTCACGCTGGAGTCGGACAAGGCCACCATGGAGGTGCCGGCTCCCGGTCCCGGCATCATCAAGGAAGTGAAGGTTTCCGAGGGTGACGAGGTGTCCGAGGGCACCGTGATCGTCACCTACGAGCCAGGCAATTCGGCCTCGTCCGCCGCCACGCCAGCCGACTCGGCGGGTGACGCGCAAGCGTCTGCCCCCGAACCCAGGCCGCCCGCCGCACCCGCCCCCACCCGTGCCCCTGAACCCGCGCCGTCGGCAGGGGCTGCTCCGGCGCCGTCCGATGCCGGGGAAACCCGAACGCCGCCAGTGCCCTTCGATGCCAGCGTGGTCATGCCCGGCGATGCGCCCTACGCCAGCCCGGCCGTACGCGCCTTTGCCCGCGAGCTGGGCGTGGACCTTGCCCAGGTCAAGGGCAGCGGGCGCAAGGGGCGTATCCAGCGCGAGGACGTGCAGGCCTGGGTCAAGCATGCGCTGGCATCGGGAGCGAGGCCCAGCAGCGGTGCGGGCGGTATCGGCGGGCTGGATCTGTTGCCCTGGCCGAAGGTCGATTTCGCCAAGTTCGGCGAGGTGGAAGAACAGCCGCTCTCGCGCATCAAGAAGATTTCCGGTGCCAATCTGGCGCGCAATTGGGCCATGATCCCGCATGTGACCCAGCACGAGGATGCCGACATCACCGAGATGGAAGCCTTCCGCAAGCGACTGGCGAGCGAAAACGAAAGCCTCAAGGTCACGCCCCTGGTGTTCATGATCAAGGCCGTGGTCGCAGCACTGAAGCAATTCCCGCAGTTCAACGCTTCACTGGATGCATCCGGCGAGACGTTGATCCTGAAGAAGTACTTCCACATTGGCATCGCTGTGGACACGCCGGACGGCCTGGTCGTGCCGGTGATCCGCGACTGCGACAAGAAGGGCCTGCTGGAGCTGGCACGCGAGTTGGGCGAAATTTCCAGAAAGGCACGCGACAAGAAGCTGGGTCCGGCCGAGATGTCCGGCGGCTGCTTCTCGATATCTTCGCTGGGCGGCATCGGCGGCACCGCCTTCACGCCGATCGTCAATGCGCCGGAGGTGGCCATCCTGGGAGTTTCCCGGGCCAGCCGCAAACCGGTCTGGGACGGCAACGCCTTCCAGCCGCGCCTGATGCTGCCGTTGTCGCTGTCCTACGACCATCGCGTCATCGACGGTGCCGATGCTGCCCGATTCGCCGCCTACCTTGGTACGGTGCTGGGCGATATCCGGCGGTTGCTGCTGTGAGCGGTCATGATGCTACGGCATAACGACGTGCTTGCCGCTGCCCTTGTGTCGGCTCCGGAAGCCGTGACGCATGGTCTGCAGCAGCTCGCGCGCTGGCTGAACATGGGCGTGCATGTGGGCGGGGTCGACATCACCATCGGCTCGATCCTCGCCGCCCTGGTGCTGATGGCCCTGTTTCTGCTGGCGTCGGCCATCAGCAAGCGCCTGCTGCATCGTTACGGTCAGCGCCACGACAACGTCAACCAGTCCTCGGTCTACACCATCGAACGTCTGGTGCACTACCTGCTGCTGGTGGTCGGTGCGCTGGTCGCGCTGAACGTCGCCGGCGTGCCGATGTCCAAAATGACCGTGTTCGCCGGCGCACTGGGCGTGGGCCTGGGCTTTGGCCTGCAGGCGATCTTCAACAATTTCGTGTCGGGACTGATCCTGCTGTTCGAGCGCAGCCTGAAGGTCGGCGACTTCGTCGAGCTGGCCTCGGGTGTGCACGGCACTGTGCGCGACATCTACATCCGTTCCACCCGGATCAGCACCAACGACAACATTGACATCCTGGTGCCCAATTCCGAATTCGTGAACGGCCGTGTGGTCAACTGGACCCTGCAGGATGCTGCGCGCCGCCTGAAGATTCCGTTCGGTGTGGCATATGGAACCGACAAGGAGCGGGTGAAGATGGCAGCGCTGGAGGCGGCCGGCGAAGTACCGTTCACCCTGACCCTGGAAGGACCACGTGCGCCGCAGGTCTGGCTGACCCAGTTCGGCGACTCCTCGCTGAACTATGAACTGGTGGTCTGGCTCAACGCCGAGGCTACGCGCCGGCCCGGCGCCGTGACCGCAGCCTACAACTGGGCGCTGCACAGCGCGCTGGAGAAATACGGCATCGAGATACCGTTCCCGCAACGGGACCTGCACGTGAAGTCGTGGCCGGAACGCAAGCATGTGAAATCGCCGCAACCGGCATCGCAGCCGCTGCCGCCCGAACTGACCGACAACGATGCGGTGCGTGACATCCAGCGCGAGATTGCCGAGTCGGCGGCGGAAGACGAGTCCGAGTCACGGTCGCCGTCCCCTGACGGCAAGCGCTGAGCACGCGCGCCTTGAACCACAATCTGCAAGAAGGAATACCCCGCATGGCCCAACCCCTCGAGATCAAGGTTCCCGACATCGGCGACTTCGACAAGGTGCCTGTCATCGAGGTCCTGGTCACGTCCGGTGATCGCGTCGAAAAGGAACAAAGCCTGATCACCCTGGAATCGGACAAGGCCACCATGGAGGTGCCGTCCACGGCGGCAGGAACCGTGCTGGATGTCAAAGTCAGGGAAGGCGACGAGGTCGGCGAGGGTGCGGTGATTGTGATCCTCGACGTGGACGCTGCCGCGGAGCCGGCAGCCGCTCCGGCTCCTTCCGCGCCTGCACCCGCACCCGCGGCACAACCGGCGCCCGAACCGGTGCCGGCACCGCGCCCGGAGGCCGGGGCCGAGGCCGAGAGCGGCCGCAAGGCCGACATCACCTGCCAGGTGCTGGTCCTCGGTTCCGGACCCGGCGGCTATACCGCCGCTTTCCGCGCCGCAGACCTGGGACGGGATACGGTGCTGGTCGAGCGTTATGGATCGCTGGGAGGGGTCTGCCTCAACGTTGGCTGCATTCCATCCAAGGCCTTGCTGCATGCGGCAGCCGTGATCGAGGAGGCCGGGGCCATGGCCGCGCACGGCATCGCTTTCGGCAAGCCGAAGATCGAGCTGGACAAGCTGCGTGCGTTCAAGGATCAGGTGGTCGGCAAGTTGACCGGCGGACTGGCTTCCATGGCCCGGCAGCGCAAGGTGCGCACAGTGCAGGGCACAGGCAACTTCGTGTCGCCGTATGAGCTGGAGGTGTCGACCGCCGAGGGTAACAAGCTGATCCGCTTCGAGAAAGCCATCATCGCCGCAGGCAGCCAGTCGGCGAAGCTGCCGATATTCCCGTGGGATGACGATCGCATCATGGATTCGACCCGCGCGTTGGAGCTTGCCGACGTGCCGAAGAAGCTGCTGGTGGTCGGTGGCGGCATCATCGGTCTTGAAATGGCCACCGTGTATGCCGCGCTGGGCAGCGATGTCACCGTGGTCGAGCTGATGGACCAGCTAATGCCGGGTACCGACAAGGATCTGGTCAAGCCGCTGGCCCAGCGCATCGCCAAACGCTACAAGGGTATTCACCTCAAGACCAGGGTGGTCGAGGCCAAGGCGCAGAAGAACGGCATCAAGGTGTCCTTCGAGGGCGACTCGATCCCCGAGACAGCGATTTACGACCGCGTGCTGGTGTCCATCGGACGCAGCCCCAACGGCAACGCGATCGGCGCCGACCAGGCCGGCGTGAACGTCACCGAGCGCGGCTTCATTCCGGTCGACCGGCAGATGCGTACCAACGTGGAACACATCTTCGCCATTGGCGACCTGGTCGGCCAGCCGATGCTGGCGCACAAGGCCACCCACGAAGCCAAGGTGGCGGCCGAGGTCTGTGCGGGGCTCAAGAGCCAGTTCGATGCCCGCGTGATCCCGTCGGTGGCCTATACCGACCCGGAAGTCGCCTGGGTCGGCGTGACCGAGCGCGAGGCGAAGGAGAAAGGCATCAAGATCGGTGTCGGCAAGTTCCCCTGGGCGGCCTCGGGCCGCGCGCTGGGCATCGATCGCACCGAGGGTTTCACCAAGCTGCTGTTCGACGAGGACACCCACCGCATCGTCGGCGCCGGCATCGTCGGTCCGCATGCCGGCGACCTGATCAGCGAATTGGCGCTGGCCATCGAGATGGGTTGCGAGGCCGCGGATATCGGTCTGACCGTGCATCCTCATCCGACCTTGAGCGAATCGGTGGGCATGGCCGCCGAGGCCTATGAAGGCACCATCACCGATTTGTATATCCCCAAACCCAAATAACAGGCGTCTGCCCCTTCTTTATCAGCCAAGGCTGTGGCTCTGTTCGACGCCGTTGTGGTCGCTTTGAGGGATGTCGAGCGGCGACTCGTCGGCCATCACTGTCCGCTTCATGTCGATGCCGGCAATTGCAGCATGAGCGCATGCATTGCCGAAGCGGACAGGATGTCGGTATGGCTCAGTCGCATGGCCACTTTGACCGCCAGACCCTCCAGTGCATCACGCCCCCTCGCGGCGAGCCTTCTGGACATCATGCCTACGTAGGTTTGTTCAGAAGGTACTCAGCACCGGTATGGCACGTCAGTCGCGTGCAAAATCAGGTCGGACTGAAGAAACCATATGCTGACATGGATGCTATGGCGTTTTCCCAGTTGTCGTCATGGCCGAGTGTCATGGGCCGTGTCCACGCGCGACCGGCATACTGTTCTGCACGCAGCAATCCAATGCAGCGCAACTTGAGCACGATTGCCGGGGTCACCATTTCGCCGCCCGGGTCAATAGAACCATAAATGCCCGTCTCCCCATGCTCGGGGAGATCGGTGCCACGTAGTCATCGGTCCGACTTCCGCTGCGTTTCTTCTCGGCGCGAGGATCGCGCCAGTCACCCTTCTGGTTGTCAGCCAAACACTCATCGGTCAACGCGGGATCCATCCAGGTGCGCGCTTGCGCTGCACAGAATCACGGGCTCTTGGTCCCACCCCTTTGTGGCTCGGTCCGCGTGCGGTCCTGCCTGCTACGTGGTGGCCGACGGTCGCGACCATTCAGAGTCACTGGCTCAAAGCCAACCCCGTCTTCCGGCCTGCGACCGCCGGCACGATCAGCCGAAGGCACGCTTCGGATCAAACTCGGTGCCGTCCCTGAGCAGGTGGTAGCACGCTCTTGCCAGCTTGTGCGCGACCGCCTTGATGGCCACCACCCGGTGTTTGTTTCCTTTCTTGCGTTCGTACCAGCGCTTGATCTGCGGATTGAATCGGGTCGCGTAGTTGGCCGCTTCCATGTACGCCCAGCACAGGTAGCGGTTGCCGCTCTTGCGGTTGCCGCGTCCCTTCTTCTTGCCGTTGGACAGGCGCACGCTCTCGACCATGCGGCAGTACGAGGCGTAGTCCCCGACCGAAGCAAAGCGCTCGATCGGTCCGGTTTCCAGCGCAATGGTCATGCCCAGGATCGGACCGATGCCCGGCACGCTGCGCAGGCGCATCAGGTCGCCGGGCCGGGCCAGGTCCTTGCGCACCCACTGCTCGAGGTTCGTGATCTGCTCCTGCAGGGTCAGCCACAGCTTGTACTGAAGCAGTACGCCGTAGCGCGTGCTTACGTCCGGAAAAAGCGCTTCCAGTTCGCTCGGTGCGATGCGGCGCAGGGCATTGGCCGACAGCCGCTTGCCGGTGCTGCGGCTGAAGCTAGACTGGATCGCCAGCATCAATTGCACCGCCTGGCGCACCAGCATGAAGCGCCGACGCAGCAGGTCGCGCGTGGCACGTTTCTCGCGCGGGTAGATATAACCCTCGGGCAACAATCCCAGCCGTAGCAGCTGGGCCAGGTGCAGGGCATCGGTGTCGTCGTTGCCATGCTTGAGGCCATCGTATTGCGGCACGGCCGTGGTGTGCATCAGGCGTACGTCAAAGCCGTGTTCCATCAGGCCGTCGACCAGCCAGTACCAGTTATAGGTCGACTCCACGGCCACGCTGGCCAGCTCGGATCGGAAGGGCTCGAAATCGGCCAGGATGCGTGATAGTTCATTGGGGCGACGGCATTGCAGCAAGGCCCTGCCGTCTTCGTCCATCACCGCCAGCACGCTGTTGTTGGAATGCAGGTCGATCCCTGCGTAAAGTGACATGGCTGCCTCCTGTTGCTGGCGACGTTGAAACCGTGGTAGTTCCAACGTACCGCCAAGCGCGGGAGGCGGCGACATGAGTATTCAGAGCCCCTTATGTGTCGCTATCATCGAGAAAGCCGGGTAGTCGGTTGTTGCCTCGCTGGACGATGTGTTGTGGAATGCATGGGAGGTCGAGCCGGGGGTGTCGTGCCACGGTGTCAGGGTGTGACTAAGCCGTTCTGTCTGGATATCCCCGACAGGTCATCGTGTGCGTCAGGTTGATCCGTGGCAGGGTGTAGGAAAGTGCACCTGGTACCGTTTATTGGTGGGGGGTACGGTATGCAACGCAGGATTTGGGTGGGACTGCTGATACTGGGTTTGGCCACGCTGGCCGTGGTGCCGGCTCACGCATCCTTCAATGCGAAGGTCAAGAAGCCGAAGTTGCAGGACCTGGCCCACTCCCTGGTGCCCAAGGCCGACATCGTATTGAAAGCGGAGGGCATCGATGCCTTGCGCAAGCAGGCGAGCGCGGGGGATGCGCATGCCCAGTATCTACTGGGTGCGACCTACCTTAACGAAAGTGGCTCGAAGCAGTACGTCAACGAGGGACTCAAGTGGCTGCGGAAGGCCGCCGACCAGGGCGAACACGACGCCATGGCTATGTACGGCGCCTACCTCTTTTTCCAGGAAGACGATTCAGCCTCGCGCGCGCAGGGGCTTGGTTACCTGAAGTCCCTGGCGTCCCAGGGCAAGCGCCACGATATCCTGGTATATGGCGTAGCCCTGATGACCACGGACGGCCCGCCGTCCAATTGGAGCCTTGGCCTGTCATCCCTTGAAAAGGCAGCGGCGATGGGTGAGCCCAGCGCGCCGCTTCTGCTTGGTATTGCCTACACCACCGGTCACGGCGTGTCGTGGAATCCTGTCACGGCGCTAAATTGGTACAGGAAGGCGCTGCAGTACCCAAAGACGGGCATTCTCTATCACATGGCCCAGTTCCAATTTGGCATGGCCTATATGCGGGGCAGGGGTGTCGGAAAAGACGAGGTCACCGGCGCGACGTTGATCAGAAAGGCTGCCAAAGGCGGTCTGCCCTACGCCGCCTACGTGTTGTCATTGCTCTATGTCAATGGCGAGGGCGTTCCCAAGGACAGCGCGAAAGCCATGAAGTGGATGCAAACCGCCGCCCATGAGGGTTTGCCGGATGCGAAATTCTGGCTGGGCATGAACAACACACTCTGGCGCAAGAGCGATCGCGACTACAAAAAGGGCATTCCCTTGCTGCAGGATGCCGCTTTGCATGGATTTGCCGAGGCGTACAGCATGCTCGGGATCATGCATCTGTACGGCATGGGCTTCACCCCGAATTTGCGCGAAGCCGCGAAATCGTGGATGCAGGGGGCGAAACTCGGAAGCGGCCTCTCGGCTTTCATGCTCGCGAACCTGTGGAGGGACGAACATAACCTGGAAGGCGACGCCTACACCGTCATGTGGCTGGCCATCTCCGTGAAACTAGGGTTCGCCAAGGCCAGGAAAGAACTGGTGGATGTGGAAAAACGCTTCAGGAAATCCGCTATCCAGAAGGGCCTGCTGCTAGCACAAGCCTGGTTGGAGCAGGAAAAGAAGAAAACTGGGTCACCATTTCGCCGCCCGGGTCAATAGAACCATAAATGCCCGTCTCCCCATGCTCGGGGAGATCGGTGCCACGTAGTCATCGGTCCGACTTCCGCTGCGTTTCTTCTCGGCGCGCGAATACGGGGTCACCATTTCGCCGTCCGTGTCAACCGGGGCGCAGACGCCCGTCCCACTCTTCGCAGGTGCAATGTATCGCACCCTGATTCGATGCTGCCGACTCCGCGATGTTCCCGGTGGGTTGCGGAGCGATCCCGCACCAGTCACCGTTCTGGATCAAGGCGCTTGCGCGCCCCTGAGCTACTTGCTCCCAAACACTCGTCGGTTGCCATCGGTGCGTCCATGTGTCCGCGCTCGCGGTGCACAGATTCGCGATCTCGCCGCAGCGGATCAACCCTTTGTGGCTCGGCCGATGGGCGGCATCCTCGAAACAAGGTGTCGGCGGCGACAGCCATTCAGATCTGAGGGATCAAGTCCAACCCCATGTCCGGCTTGTCGCCGCCAACATGAT
>JALUXG010000048.1 GCA_027019085.1 Rhodanobacteraceae bacterium
CTCCCGGAGCCCCCTCACGCACCCGTAGCGCCGCAGGCGCGCAGGGCGCGCTCCCCGGCTGCCCTTCTTTGGTCACTATTCTTTGGCATAAAGAAAGTGACCCGGCCGGCGCCAGCCGGTCGGAACCCATGTGAACACCCAACAGCTTGCGTATAAACCAGAAAAAAGAACTCAGCGTCGCGCAGCGAGCGCCCGCGCCACGCGACTGGACGTCGTGCGCCCGAGCTGCCCACTGAGCCACAGCCCGGTGTCGACAAGGGTATCGAGATCGACGCCCGTGGCCATGCCCATGCCTTCCAGCATGTAAACCACATCCTCGGTTGCCACGTTCCCCGTCGCGCCCTTGGCATAGGGGCAGCCTCCGGTGCCGGAGACCGCGCTGTCGATGATGGTCACGCCTTCTTCCAGGCAGGCCAGGATGTTGGCCAGGGCCTGACCGTAGGTGTCATGGAAGTGCACGGCCAGATGTTGCATCGGGACTGCCCGGGCCACCGCGCGCAGCATGGCGCGCGCTTTTGCCGGGGTGCCGACGCCGATGGTGTCGCCCAGCGAGATTTCATCGCAGCCCAGCGCATGCAGGCGTTCGGCCACCCGAACGACGTCGTCCAACGGCACCTCGCCCTGGTAGGGACAACCAAGCACGGTGGAGATATAGCCGCGCACGCGCACGCCGTCGGTCCGGGCCCGCTGCATCAGTGGTTCGAAGCGCGCGAGGGACTCGTCGATGGAGGCATTGATGTTCTTGCGATTGAAGGCTTCGCTGGCGGCGGTGAACACGGCCACATCGACGGCCCCCGCCGCACGCGCCCGGTCGTAGCCTTTCTCGTTGGGCACCAGCACCGGATAGCGCACACCATCACGCTTGCGGATGCCGGCGAACACTTCGGCCGCATCGGCCAGTTGCGGTACCCAGCGCGGGGAGACGAAGCTGGTCGCTTCGATGGTCTGCAGACCGCAGTCGGCCAGGCGTTCGATCAGTTCGATCTTCACCTTGGCCGGGATGACGGCTTTTTCGTTTTGCAGGCCGTCCCGGGGACCGACCTCGACGATGCGCACGGATTGGACAAGGCTGTTCATGGGTTCGATGCGGTTTCCTGCGCGAATATTATCGGGATGTCCCGCGAGTACCATCCGGGCCCGGTAGTCGCCGGACCGTCATTGGGGCATGCCGGCGATTACGAGTCTCCGGATTCGAAGACCACCAGCACGGCATCGGCCTCCACGAAATCACCTTCACCTGCCTGGATGGCACCAATGCGTCCGTCGCGTGGCGCCTTGAGCGAGAGTTCCATTTTCATCGCTTCCATCACCAGCAGCTCATCGCCTTCCGCGACCTGATCGCCGACCTTTGCGCGCACCAGCACGATGCGCCCGGGCATCGGTGCCAGCAGGCGGTCGGTCGTATTCTGCTCCGCGCTGTGGAAGGCATAGGCCGGCGCCTGCGTGAAGAGGTAGCGGGTGCCGTCCAGGTGAAGCGTCACCCGTCCGTTGTCCGTCAGCGCAGGTAGACGCAGGGCCACCCCGTCGAGGGTCAGGTTCAGGACCTTGTCCTCAAGGCGCGCGTTCTGAATATCTACTGATGAATCATCGAGTTGGATATGATAGTTCCCGTTGTTTCCATGGGCTTCGACCTCCAGTCGCTGCTCGCCATTCAGCATGGCCAGCGGACGCTTGCCGGCATGGCCCACTCGCCATCCATCGGCACGTGCCCAGGGCGAATGCGGGTCGGCGGGATCGGCATGGGCCAAGGCGCGGTTTTCATCTTCGAGCAGCAGGGCAGTGGCGGCCGCGAACAGCACGGTTTTCGGCGGCGTCTGCGTGTTGGCAATGAATTGGTCCAGATGGCGGTCCAGATACCCGGTGTCGATCTGTCCCCCGACCAGCACCGGATGACGGACCAGGCGTTCGAGAAAGGCGATATTGGACTTGGGGCCGACGATCTCGCTTGCAGCCAGGGCACTGCGCAGGCGCACCAGCGCACGCGTGCGGTCGCTGTCGTGGACGATCAGTTTGGCCAGCATCGGGTCGTAGAAGATCGACACCGTGTCGCCTTCGGCGACACCCGTGTCCAGGCGCACGTGGTCGCTCTCGCAAGGAAGTCGCAGCCGTTCGAGACGGCCGGAGCCGGGCAGGAAGTTGTGATCGGGGTCCTCGGCATACAGCCGCACCTCGATGGCATGGCCACGGGCGCGGATGGCGCCCTGGTCGATTGGCAGCGGTTCCCCGGCGGTCACGCGCAACTGCCATTCGACCAGGTCCAGTCCCAGGGTCATTTCGGTGACCGGGTGCTCGACCTGCAGCCGGGTATTCATCTCCATGAAATAGAAGTCGCCGTCGGCGCCGACGATGAACTCCACGGTCCCTGCCCCGATGTAATCCACGGCCCGGGCTGCGGCCACTGCGGCGGCTCCCATCGCCTCGCGGCGCTGCGGGGTAAGCGCGGGAGAGGGCGATTCCTCCAGTACCTTCTGGTAACGCCGCTGCGAGGAACAGTCACGCTCGTTGAGGTGGATGATGTTGCCGTGGGTGTCGCCGAACACCTGGAACTCGATGTGTCGCGGGTGCTCGACGTAGCGCTCGAGGATCACGCGCGCATCGCCGAAGGATGATTGTGCCTCGCGTTGCGCGGCCGCCAGGGCTTCGGCGAATGCCTTCTCCTCGCGCACGATACGCATGCCCTTGCCGCCGCCGCCTGACGCGGCCTTGATCATCAGCGGGAAACCGGTCCTGCGCGCCTGTTCGAGCAGGTGCGCAGCAGACTGGTCCTCGCCGTGATAGCCCGGCACCAGGGGCACCTCGTGACGCTGCATCAGGGCCTTGGCCTCGGCCTTGGACCCCATCGCTTCAATGCTTTCCGGTTTCGGCCCGATGAATGCCAGGCCGGCCTCGGTGCAGGCGCGTGCAAAGGCCGCATTCTCGGACAGGAAGCCGTAACCGGGGTGGATGGCCTGCGCACCCGATTTTCGGGCGGCATCCAGAATCGCCTCGCCACGAAGGTAGGACTCGTTCGGGCGCGGACCGCCGATGCGGTATGCACGGTCGGCCATGCGCACGTGCTGCGCCCGGGCATCGGCATCCGAATATACCGCCACCGTCTCGATGCCCAGGCGCCGGCAGGTACGCATGATGCGGCAGGCGATTTCGCCGCGGTTGGCGATCAGAATGCGTTGGAACATCTATTCGTTTTCCCAGTAATCGCGGGCATCGCGGGCGCGGGTCAGGTGCCGCAGGCGTGCAGGGCCATGGCCGGCATAGGCACCGATCTTGCCCGAGTCGGGGTATTCGCAGACTTCCGCCTCGCTCCTGGTGCTGACTGCGAGGTATCGCAACTCGCTATTGCCGGTATTGATGATTTGGTGCGCGCTTTCCGGACCGCCGGTGGGGCAGGCGATCACATCGCCTGCGCGCAGCGGGTAGCGTGCTTCACCATACCGAAGTTCACCCGTACCCTCGAGCACGAGGAACATTTCCTCCTCGGCGCGGTGGCTGTGAAACGGACAATTGCGCATGCCCGGCGCGACCACGGTGAGATTGTATCCGAGCTTGCGTGCGCCGATGCGGCTGGCGATCTCGCCCCAGCGCACGTCGTATCCGGGCGGCACGTCGGGCGAGCGGCCGCCGTCCGCGGCATCCAGCCCGCGCAGCTGCACCTGGTCGAGATTGAGTACCGGGGACGTGTCGTTCATGATGTTTCCCTGTCCGCAAGCCAGGCCGGCTTGCGCTTGTCGAGAAACGCACCCAGCCCTTCCTGGCCCTCCTCGCCGACCCGCAGGCGGGCGATCAGGTCGGCATTGCACCCGTCGATGCGTTCGGCTTCCTGCCGGTCCATGCCGCCCATGGCCAGGGCCAGGCGCTTGGCTTCGCGGCGGGCACCGGGGGCCGTCTGCAGCAGGGCCTGCAGTAGGCGTTCCACATGCGTGTCAAGCGCGTCGTCGGCCACGCACTCGTGCAGCAGGCCGATCTGCGTGGCGTGCCGGGCGTCGAAGATTTCACCGGTAACAAACAGGCGCCGTGCCTGGCGCAGTCCGATGGCAGCGACTACGTACGGTGCGATGGTGGCCGGCACCAGGCCCAGTTTCACTTCCGACAGGGCAAGGCGTGCGCTCTCGGCACCGATGGCGATGTCGCAGCAGGCAAGCAGTCCGACCCCGCCTCCGAAGGCGGCGCCATGGACTTTTGCCAGCGTTGGCTTGGCAAGGAACTGGAGCGTGCGCAGCATGCGCGCCAGGCGCAGCGCATCTTCGCGGTTTTCCTGTTCGCTGGCCCGGGCCATGCCGCGCATCCAGCGCGTGTCCGCGCCGGCGCAGAAGCTCTTCCCTGCACCCGCAAGCAGCACAGCCTGCACGGCATCATCATTCTCGGCTGCTTCCAGAGCCTGCGTCAGTTCCCGTACCAGTGCGTCGTTGAAGGCATTGTGCACCGACGGACGGTTGAGGGTGATTCGCGCCAGTCCGTGCGTATGGGTCGCTTCCAGGGTTTCGTACATGCCGCACCTGTCCGTGTCGTGACAACCGGCGCCCATGATAGCGCCCGGCCCCGGTCCGTCGCCGCTGCGGCAACAGGTCGCCCTTGCACAGCCGTTCATCCAGTGGAGTTATAATGCGAAGCATTCCTATTCAAGACCGGTGTGTGCCGTGCGATTGTCCGATTTGCCCAAAGGCTTCCAGGCCGTAGTGGATGCGGTCGAAGCCGCCCATGACGATGACCGTATCGCGCGCCGCCTGCGCGACCTGGGTTTCGTCGCCGGGGAGACCGTGCGCGTGGTTGCGCGTGCGCCGATGGGCGGGGACCCCCTGCTGGTGCAGGTGGGCACGACGCGCTTCGCGCTGCGGCGTTCCGAGGCAGCGCGTGTGCAAACACTCGAAGCCGGAGCATCGGCATGAATGCGCAAGCCCTGCGCATCGCCCTGGTCGGCAATCCCAATTGCGGCAAGACGGCCCTGTTCAACCTGCTCACCGGGAGTCGGCAGAAAGTGGCCAACTATGCCGGGGTCACGGTCGAGCGCAAGGAAGGGCAGCTGATCGCCCCGTCCGGTCGCAGCTACCGTCTGCTGGATCTGCCCGGAGCCTACAGCCTCGATGCAGCCAGCCCCGACGAGGCCATCACCCGGGATGTACTGGCCGGAAGGCGTGATGGTGAGGCAAAACCGGACCTGATCGTCTGCGTGGTCGACGCCACCAACCTGCGCCTGCACCTGCGTTTCGTGCTTGAAGTGGCGCGTCTGGGCCGCCCGATGGTGCTGGCCTTGAACATGATGGATGCGGCGCGGCGGAGAGGTATCGAGATCGATGTCGCCGGGCTGGAGAAACGCCTGGGCGTGCCTGTGGTCGAGACTGTGGCGGTCAGGAGGGGCGGGGCGGCTGCGCTGGTCGAGCGCATCGATGCAATGCACAACGCGTATCCCGCACCGCCGGCCGCCAATGGAGATAACGACCTGCATCGGCAGGTTCGCGGCCTGCTCGAAGCCACGGTGCGCGTGCCGGCGCAGGCCTCGCGCGTGGACGAGGCGATCGATCGCTGGGCTCTGCATCCGGTGTTCGGCCTGGCCTTGCTCGGAGCCATGATGTTTCTCATGTTCCAGGCGGTTTTTGCCTGGGCGCAGCCGCTGATGGACGGGATCGATGCCGGCGTGACCGCACTCGGTGCGTGGATCGCCGGCATGCTGCCGGCCGGCAGTGCGCTGCACAGCCTGGTGCAGGACGGGATCTTCGGCGGCGTCGGTACGGTACTGGTGTTCCTGCCGCAGATCCTGATCCTGTTCCTGTTCATTCTTGTTCTGGAAGAGTCCGGCTACCTGCCGCGCGCGGCCTTTCTGCTGGACCGGTTGATGTTCAAGGCCGGGCTTACCGGCAGGGCCTTCATCCCGCTTCTGTCCAGCTTTGCCTGCGCCATTCCCGGCATCATGGCGACACGCTCCATCGCCGACCCGCGTGACCGTCTGACCACGATCCTGGTCGCGCCGTTGATGACCTGCTCGGCACGACTGCCGGTGTATACCCTGCTGATTGCCGCCTTTATCCCGCATCGCACGGTGCTGGATGTGTTCAACCTGCAGGGCGTGGTGCTGTTTGTGTTGTACGTGGCCGGCATCGCCAGCGCCATGGCGGTGGCCTTCGTGATGAAGAAGCTGCGTCGTGACAAGAGCGAGCACGCGTTGCTGATGGAGCTGCCCGCCTACCGCGTGCCGCATGTACGCGACGTGGCGTACGGATTGTGGCAACGGGTCAAGATCTTCCTGCGTCGGGTGGGCGGCATCATCCTCGCGTTGACGGTGCTGTTGTGGTTTCTCTCCAGTTTTCCCTCGCCCCCGCCAGGTGCCACCGGTCCGGCCATTGATTACAGCCTGGCCGGAATGCTGGGGCATGCGCTGCATCACGTATTCGCACCGATCGGCTTCAACTGGCAGATTTCCGTGGCGTTGATCCCGGGCCTGGCCGCGCGTGAGGTAGCGGTGTCGGCACTGGGCACGGTGTATGCCATGTCCGGCAGCGATACCGCCGTGGCGACCCATCTCGGACCCCTGATCGCGCACCAGTGGCCGCTGGCGACCGCGTTGTCTTTGCTGGCCTGGTACGTGTTCGCGCCCCAGTGCATGTCGACCCTGGCGGTGATCCGTCGCGAAACCAACTCGTGGCGCAACGTGGCACTGGCGGCCGGTTACCTGTTTGCCCTGGCCTATCTGGCCTCGCTGCTGACCTACCAGATTGCGAGTGCGTTCACATGATCGTGTTCGATGCCATCCAGGCGGCGGTACTTGGTGTGTTGCTGCTCTACAGCGTGGCCGTGGCCGTGCGCAAGCTGGCACCGGAAAGCACGCGCGTGATCCGCGGTCGTCTCGCATCGCGTCTGGACTCGCCGCGGCATGCCATCCTGACGCGTCGGATTGGCCGCTGGTTGCAGCCCCCTCAGGCACGTCGTGGACAATGCGGGGACGGCGATGGTTGCGGAACCTGTGGTGGCTGTGCGCCATCGCCGGAAATAGAGGCCGATGCGCCGTTGCCGATCACCCTCCGGAACCATAAACACCGCTGAACCCCGGATGCTGGGGGAGGTCTCATACCATGGCTCTTGAAGTACGCCGGCGCCGGCCCGATTCCTTTCCCGTCCCCACACCCGAGAGATACTGATCATGCGACGCATCCTCCTTTTCCTGGGCACCAACATCGCCGTGCTGCTGCTGCTGACGATTGTCAGTCGACTGCTGGGCATCGATGCCTGGGCGGCGGCAAGCGGCTACGGCGGCATGGGCCCGCTGCTGGTGTTTGCCGCGGTGATCGGCATGGGCGGCTCATTCATCTCGCTGGCACTGTCCAAGTGGCTGGCGAAGATGAGCACCGGTGCCCGGATCATCGAACAGCCGTCCAGCGAGGCCGAACAGTGGCTGGTGTCGACCGTGCGTCGACATGCCCAGGCCGCCGGCATTGGCATGCCCGAGGTGGCGATCTATGACGCGCCGGAGATGAATGCCTTCGCTACCGGCGCCAACCGCAACCACGCCATGGTCGCGGTCAGCACGGGTCTGCTCCATGGCATGGATCGCGACCAGGTCTCGGCCGTGCTCGGGCACGAGATTGGCCATGTTGCCAACGGCGACATGGTCACCCTGGCGTTGCTGCAGGGCGTGCTCAACACCTTCGTGATCTTCCTTGCGCGCGTGGTCGGGCGCCTGGTCGACAGCTGGCTCAGTGGCGGGCGCGACAACAGCGGGGGTGGCCTGGGCTATTTCGTGATCGTGATCGTGCTGCAGATCGTGTTCGGCCTGTTTGCCTCGATGATCGTGATGGCGTTTTCACGCTATCGCGAATTTCGAGCTGATGCCGCCGGGGCACGCCTGGCCGGACGCGACCGCATGATTTCCGCCCTGCAGCAGCTTTCTGCCAGCTATGGTGAGTCGTCGCTGCCCAAAAACATGCAGGCCTTCGGCATTTCCGGTCATCTGGCTGGCGGTTTTGGCCGTCTGTTCATGAGCCATCCGCCGCTGGAAGAGCGCATCGAGGCATTGCGCCGCGCTGTCTGAGGCTTGGAGCACGCACCCACACATGGCACGATGCCGGCCTGAACCGGTCGGGATGCGCGCATGAAACTGCTGCTGGTCGAGGATTCGCACCGCCTGCGCGAAACCGTGCAACGCGGTCTGGAGGCCGAGGGATTGACCGTCGATGCCGCCGCCGACGGCGCCGAGGGCCGGTCGTTCCTGAAGACCTACGACTACGACCTGCTGGTGCTGGACCTCATGTTGCCGCGCGTGGACGGCATTACCCTGCTGCGCGAGCTGGCCCACCGCACGAAGCGCCCGCGGGTGATCGTGCTGTCCGCCCGCGATCAGGTCGAGGATCGCATCGAAGCATTGCATGCGGGTGCGGACGATTACCTGGTCAAGCCGTTTTCCTTCGATGAGCTCATGGCGCGCCTGCACGCGCTGGCCCGCAGGCCGGCCGAGGCCCTGTTGCCGCAGATCCGGCTCGGGGGGCTTGAACTGGACATGCGTTCACACACCGCCCGGGCCGACGGCAAACCATTGACGCTGACACCGCGTGAATTTGCCTTGCTGAGCCTTCTGATGCGTCATCGTGGCCGGGTGTTCAGCCGGGCGGAGATCCTCGAGCGCATTGCCGGCAGCGACACCACGGCTTCGGATCGCAGCATCGAGGTGCTGGTGTTCGGACTGCGCCGCAAGCTGGAGGAGGCCCTGGGCTCGTCTCTGGTGGAAACCCGGCGTGGCGCGGGCTACCTGCTCCCGTGAAGCTGCGCTCGCTCTCCTCGCGCATTGCCTGGATGCTGGCCGTGGCCGTGACCCTTATCGTGGGTAGCGCGGGCCTGCTCATGGATCATCTGATCGATGCCCAGTTGCGGCAGCGTTTCGATGCCAGCCTGCTTTCCCAGGCGCATGCCCTGGCGGCGCTGGTCGAGGTGGACGGACGAGGACCGGACATGGAAGACCTGCGGCACATCCCCTCGCGTCTGCTGCTTGGTGACCAGCATGCGGCTTACGCGGTGCGCTGCGACGGCAGCTACCGCATGCAAAGCCAGCCGCCCCCGCGCCGCTATCCGCCGGACTGGCTGCAGAGCGCGTCCGCGCAACCGCAATTTGCTGATCTGAGTGTGTCCGAACACGACCTGCGCGCGGTGTGGTTCCGTTTCCAGCCCGGGCAGGGTGATGCGCGCGCGGGCGCCGGCATGGCGTCGTGCAGCATGATCCTGCTGCAGCCCTCGCAGGAACTGGACGACATCCTTGTTGCCCTCGATCTCATTTTGCTGACGGTACCGCTGCTGGCGCTGATGGCGGTGATTGTGCTCACGCCCGCGCTGGTTCGGCGCGGCCTGCAACCCCTGGCCGATCTCGGCGAGCGCATGAGCACGATAGGGCCTTCGGAACCGGATGCGCGCCTGCCTTCGGGCGAGACGCATGAGTTGGTTCCGCTGGTCGATCGTTTCAACGCGGTGCTGGAGCGCATGCAGGCCGGCATGCAGCGCGAACGCCGTTTCGCCGGCGCATTGGCGCACGAGACGCGCACGCGGCTGGCTGAACTGCGTACCCTGGTGGATGTCGAGTTGCGCCATCCCAGTGGCCGTCCTGTCCCCCAGGTGCTGGCGGAAATCGGCACCATCGGTGGCGAGCTGGAGGACACCGTGACCGGCCTGCTGCTGCTCACGCGCCTGGAAGCGGGCATCGAGACCATCCGCTGGCAACGGATGGATCTGGCCGATGTCGTGCATCGGCAGGTCGAGGCCGTCGGTGAACTGACCCGCTTGCGGCAGATTCGCATCGAGCTTTCAGCCGCACCCGCACCGGTCAGTCTGGTCGGCGATGCATCGGTGTTCGGTATCGTGCTCGGCAACCTGTTGCGCAACGCGGCTGCCTACGCGCCACGCGGTTCCAAGGTGCGGCTGGCCTGGAATACCACGATGCTGGAACTGGACAACGATGCACCGGAGCTGAGCGAGGACGACGTGGCCCAGTTCGGTATCCGCTACTGGCGCAAGGCGCCACACGACATGGACCATGCACACGCGGGGCTGGGCCTGAGCCTTGCCTACGCGGCTGCGGCAGCGCTGGAACTGGATCTTTCCTTCACCCTTGGCAAGGGTCATCGCCTCTTGGCGCGGCTGGCCTGGCCCGATGCACGCGTGATCTGAACATCCCTTGCGCCGGGGGCAACGTCACTGGAAGCGATGCACGAAGCCGACCCGGAAGCCGCCCGGCAGCCAGCTCAGAATCAGGGGACTATCGCGCCGACTCGCCCAGATGCCGATGCCGGTACCCAGCGCGGCACCGGCCAACACGTCGGTCTGCCAGTGGCCGTGGGTCTTCATGCGCGCGATGGCATCGTAGACCGGTAGCAGGGCCAGGCCGTAGACGGCGGGATGCTCGTGCCCGTAGCGCACCATGAACGGCGTGACCGCGGCGCTGATGGCGGTGACCTCGCCGCTGGGAAAACTCTGGTACTTCACGCCCCTGAAGAATGCATTCGGATTGTCGGTCTGCGAGGGACGCTTGCGCTGGAAGCTCACCTTGAGCAGGGCAGCACCGGCTGCGGAAAAGGCCACGGCATCCACCGAACGCCAAAAAGTATCGCCCAGCTTGTCGCGATCGCCAAGCGCGAAGGCGCCGCCGAGCACGGTTACGATCATGGCGTATTGCAGGTCTTTCTGGGTGCTTCGTTTCCAGATGCCACTGTTGTCGTAATGCAGCTTGTGGTCGATGCCCAGCGGTCCGCCCGCGGCCTGCGCCATCGGGGTGCTCAACAGGACGGTCAGGCTGCATGCCAGAGCGAGAAGAATGCCGCGCATGATCGATTACCGCAGTTTGGGGTCACGTCCGCATCATCGCACCGCAATCTTTCAGCCAGCTTGACCCGATCAGCGTCCGGGTACGTGCAGCAGGCGGGTGTGGCGCTTGAGCGTGCGCAGTATCAGCAGGCACAGCAGCCCGGCCGCGAAGATACCCACCCACAGCGGATGCTGGCGTATCCAGCCCAGGGCGGGCTGACCCTCGACGAGCGTGCCACGGCCCAGTTGCAGCACGAAGAAGGCGCTGGTGGCCAGGCACACGCTGTTGTATTCCCTGCGCAGGATCGTGCGCACGCTCCAGCCCAGTGCAGGAGGCATCCAGCGCAGGTGGCGGGGCAGGAATGCCGGGGTCCGGGAGGCCCATTGCTCCCACTCCTCACCATGGGTCCGTGCCACGAAGCGATCCTCGCAGGCCATGATGCGCTCGATGTACAGCGCATGGGCAAGCTGGAACACCACCATGAACCACAGCGACCCGACCGCGATGGCAAACCCGCTCGCCACCAGCCAGTTGGCCAGGTACAGCGGATGGCGCACCAGCGAATACATGCCACGGGTATTGAGTGTCTGTGCCGAAAGCTGGCGCGTGCTGCGCCGGGAAGTATGTTCGGGCACCGTGGCCACGGTGAAGCCACGCAGCATCAGGCCCAGCAGGGACACGAGCAGACCGGCGACCGACAGGATCTGCATGTCGCCGGAGGAAAGGTTCGCGGCCGGGAATCCGGGTTGCCACAGGGCCAGCGCAAAGAAAGGGAGCAGGACCGTGCCGATCACGCTGCGGCGATGGAACAGCCAGCGCCCCTGTCGCTCGATGCTGCCGATCACGCCCGGTTCCAGGTGTTTCATGCACTGATCCCCTCGCGCAGCGTGTCCCCGCGGCGGGCTTGCCGCAGTTGTCCGAGCCATCGGGCCGCGCTCTGCGCGGTGTGCTCGACCTCGGATCCGGCATGCGTGTCCAGCGACTGGTTGCATCCGCCGTAGGGTGCGTACTTGTCGCTGTTGTCGCGCGAGAACAGGCCCAGCGTGGGAACGCCGACCGCACTGGCCAGGTGCATGACACCGCAATCGGCACTGATGAAGGCGTCCATGTTTGCCAGCACGGAACCGAGTTTGCGCAGGTCGCGCGAGTAGAAGGGACGGCTTGCGACCGGCAATTGCGAGCGTCCGTGGTCGGCCAGCACATCCACCACATGGAGGTCGGGGTGGGCGTCGAGCAGTGCTTGCATGAAGCGGCTCCACCAGTCACCGGGGTAGCGCTTGTCTGCGGTGGCATTGGCGAAAACGCCGAGCAC
Source organism: Rhodanobacteraceae bacterium (assembly GCA_027019085.1). GTDB lineage: Bacteria > Pseudomonadota > Gammaproteobacteria > Xanthomonadales > Rhodanobacteraceae > Oleiagrimonas. Next base: position 12,084 of record JALUXG010000048.1, read on the forward strand.
GAAAGCATTCGGGGGCAGGGGGTCGGTGTGTGCAAACAGGGCGTGCAGTGCCTTCCGACCGCGAGCCAGTTCGTTCTCGGACAGCAGTACGTTCAGTGTCGGCCAGGGATCCTGCGTACCACGTCCGCTGGCAGTGCGCAGCAGATGCACGTTGCGCAGCGCAAAATGCGCGGGACAATCCTCGCGGTAACGCGCCATCTCCCCTTCGGCCGGCTCCTGCAAGGGGAAGCTGAGCTTGTAGCGCGCCGTGCTGCGGCCGAGGATCAGCCGCCCCATGTTCGAATCCATGCTGGCGTCGATGGCCAGGTCGTAGGGCGTGTTGCATGTGGCACGCAGCTGGCGGAGGGTTCGCACGGGGTGGCGCGGCATGCGCCGGTCGAGCGTGATGACGCGATGCGTCTGGAAGCGCGTGGAAAACAGGATCTGCGCCGCTCCTCCCGAAGCAAGGATGTCGATTTCGGCGCCGGGGTAGAGTGTTTCCAGTTCCCGCAGCAACGGACTGATCAGTACCGTGTTGCCGAGGCGATGGTTCGGCCGGATGACCAGGATACTGTGGATGTCATCGGCGGGCAGGCCGCCGGGCGGGCAAAGCTGGGCGTCAATGGATCGCATCCTGCGACCGAAGACCGCATCGAGCATCTGCCGTCGCTTGCGGTCCGCGCGTGCAAGCAGGCCGGGTGATGGTGTGGCCGTTTGCGTTTTCGGTAAGGCTGGCTGCATGGATGAGTGCCGATGTCGGTATGGAGTGTGTGCGGATGCGCGAACCTGGCGAGCGACCGCATGCGCTGTCCGGGACGGGACCTCGCGGGACCGGTACATCCCCTGCGCGCGCTTGGTCCTGCCTGTCGCCCCTGCAGGCATGCATCTGCCGCATTTTGACACGTTGAACATGCAGCGCAATGCGCGATGCGCCTCGCCATGTTCCTGAACGGCCTGGCAACCGCCTGGCATGGGAGTCCAATTGCCTAAGGCAAATCTAAGCCGGCTGCGGATACTGGACATACCGGATATGCAGCACGACGCATGTCCGCTTAATCCATCAAGAGGACACTCAACTCATGCAGAACATGAAACGTCGTACCCTTGCCGGTGTGGCCCTGACCGCGGCGCTTGCCCTGGCGGCCGGCACCGCATTTGCCCATGAAAGCAAGCTCGATGGCGCCAAGTACCTCAAGCAAGCGAAGGTCACTCTGGCTCAGGCTCGCGCCATTGCGTTGAAGACGGTACACGGCAAGATCGTGGCCGAGGAACTGGAGAAGGAAGGCGGCGGCAGTGGCCTGCGTTATTCGTTCGACATCAAGACCGCCAAGGCCGTGCACGAAGTGGGCGTGGATGCCCGCAGCGGCAAGGTGCTGGAGAACTCCGTCGAAGGCGATCATCCGGACTGATTGCCGAACTCCTCGATGACAAAAAACCCGCGGACTCCGGTCCGCGGGTTTTTTGTGGCTTGCATGCAGCAGGTAAAAGTTGCCGGTGCGCAGTGGCTGGGTGTTTCATGATTCGCATCTCATTCCGGCGGTTTTCACTTTGCGTGTCAGAGTGCGGTTCGGGCCATGAAAGACTGGTTGATGTCGTGGCGCGCAGATGTGCTTCCCGGACCCGGCCACACACGCAGTCACATGGGCGTGTTCGTGCCGGAGTCTGTTCAGCGGATTCAGGTCCTGCGACCTGCCTCGCGTGCCAGGAGAGCATGCACGGCCGGCATCAGCACCAGTACCAGCGGCACCTGGACGAGCATGCCGGAGATGATGGCCACCGCCAGCGGCTGCTGCATCTGGGAGCCCTGTCCGATGGCCAGGGCCAGCGGCGTCAGGGTCATGATGGCAGCCACGGTGGACATCAGGATCGGCCGCATGCGGTGGCGTCCGGCATATAGCCTGGCTTCATGGGCATCCATGCGCGTGCGCGCGTCCTCGAATTCGGAGAAGTAGAAGATCGCAAGTTCGGTAACGATGCCGACAATCATCGTCATGCCCATGATGGCCGTGATGTTGAGCTGGATGCCGGTGGCCCACAGCCCGATGAACACCATCGACAAGGCGAGCAGGGGCATGGCCAGGATCGACAGCGCCACGCGGAAACTCTCGTACAGGAACAGCAGCAGGGTGAAGACCAGGGCCACGGCCGCGAGCAGGACCAGGGTCAGGTCGTGGAACGCTTTCTGCTGTTGCGCGTACAGTCCCCCCAGTTGCACATACATGCCGGCCGGAATCATTCCCGGGCGGGCCAGGACCTGCTTGACGTCGGCGACGGTCGACCCCAGGCCGCGACCGCTGATGCGTGCCGTGACCGCCACCATGCGCTTGAGGTTGTCGCGGTCGATCTCGGGCTGGCCGTTGACCTCGCGGATGGTCGCCAGTTGCGACAGCGGCATCACGCGCCCGTTCGTGCCCTGGATGGGCAGGTTCTGAAGTTGCTCCACACGGTGGTGGTCCTTGCGCGGCAGCCAGACACGCACCCCGGTCATTTTCGGACCGTTCGGAAACTGCGCCGCAACCGTGCCGTTGATGGCCTGACGCACCTGCATGCTGACCTGGTCGGGTGTCAGGCCGATCAGGGCGGCATGGTCGGTGGATACCTTCACGTCCAGCGCATCGCCGGCCGGCTTGATGCCGTTGCGCACGCCGACCACGCCGGGAATCTTGTGTATGGCGGCGGCCACCCGGCGTGCCGTGGCATCGAGCCGTTCCGGGGTGTTGCCGAAGATCTTGATCTCGATGGGCTGCGGTACCTCGGTCAGGTCGCCGATCAGATCCTCCATCAGCTGCGAAAGCTCGATGTCGAGGCCGGGTACTTTCTGATGGACCTGCTTGCGGATCTGGGTCATCACCTGTTCGGTCGAGGGCCGGTTGCCGTTTTTCAGACGTACGAAGTAGTCGCCGGTATTGGCTTCGGTGAGTCCCCCGCCCAGTTGCAATCCGGTGCGTCGGGAATAGGTCGACACGTAGGGACTGGCCTGGATGATGCGATCGACCTGGTCGAGCAGGCGGTTGGTTTCGGTCAGCGAGGTGCCGGGTTTGGACAGGTAGTCGAGAATGAAGCCGCCTTCGTCCATCTGCGGCATGAAGCCGGTGCTCACGCGCGTATAGGCAATGCCGCCCAGGGTCAGCAGCGGAATCACCGCGACCAGTATCCACAGCGGGCGACGCACGATGGTGTCGAGCAGCTTCTCGTAGCCGGCTTGCAGGCGACGGGTGAGACGGCTGGGTTCGGGTTCATGCGCGTGGCGTTCGTCGATCAGCCAGTTGGCCAGCAGTGGCACGGCGATCCAGTTGAGCACCCAGGAGATGATCAGGGCGCTGGCCATGGTCAGCGACAGGGCCTTGAAGAAGGCGCCGGTCACGCCGGAGAGAAAGGCCAGCGGCAGGAAGATGACGACCGTCGCGGCGCTCGAACCGGTGAGCGGACGGGTGAATTCCCAGGCCGCGCCGGCGATGCGCTCGTGCACATGACCGGAACCGTCACGCAGGCGTCGCATGATGTGTTCGAGCATGACCATCACGTCATCGACGATCAGGCCGACGGCGGCCGCCATGCCGCCCAGCGTCATCATGTTGAAGCTCATGTGCAGCACGGACAGCAGCAGCACCGTGATGGCCAGTACGGCCGGCACCACGATCATCGCCACCAGGATGACCCGGCCGTTGCGCAGGAAGACGAAGATCACCAGGCCGGCCAGGATCACGCCGATGATGATCGCGTCGCGCACGCTGGCCGCCGAACCGCGGACCAGCTGGGTCTGGTCGTACCAGTTGGCGATTTTCACGTGCGGTGGCAGGTGGAAGCTGGCAAGACGCTGTTTCACATCATGCGCGATCTGCAGACTGTTGCCGGTGGGCTGCTGGTAGACCGAGAACAGCACGGCATCATGGCCGTCGGCCACCACGCGGATCCACTGCGGCACGTGATCAAGCTTGATGCTGGCGATGTCACCCAGATGCACCAGGGTTCCCGAGCGCGACTTGATGACGATCTTTTCCAGCGCCTGGACCGAGTCGGGCTGGTTGTTGGCCAGCAGCAGGAACAGCTTGTAGTGGTCCTGGATGCGGCCCATGGCGCGTATCGTCGCGGCGCGGGAGACCGCCTGGTCGACCGCGGCCAGTGTCAGGCCGTGTGCGCGCAGGCGGTTCATGTTGATGTCGACGTGGTACTCGCCAATCTTGCCGCCCTGCACGCCGACCCGGGTCACGCCGGGGATGCTCGAAAGCAGCGGGCGCAACTGGTACTCGGCCAGGTCGTATAACTGGGTTGGTGTCAGGGTGTCCGAACGCAGGCTGTAGGCGAGGATGGGGAAGGTGGTCGGGTCCATCCGCTCGCTCTGCACCCGGGTTCCTGCCGGCAGGTCCGGCAGGATCTGCGAGACCGCGGCATCCACGTACAGCAAGGCACGTCCCATGTCCTTGCCCCAGGCGAAGCGGACCTGGATTTCGGCACTGCCGCGGCTGGTGGTCGAGCGCACATCCGTGACGCCGCGGATGTTGCGCACCGCCTCCTCGACCGGGCGGGTGACCTGTACGGCCATCTGCTTGGCGGGACGGTCGCCGGCATCAAGTGTCACGCGCACGCGCGGGAAGGACACGTCGGGGAACAGCGACACGGGCATGCGGAAGGCCGCCATCAACCCGCCCACGGTAAGCATCAGCGCCAGGAACATCAGTGATCGCTGGTGCTGGCGCATCCACAGCGTGATCTTCATGAAGACTTCGCCTTGCGCACCGCGTCGCCGTTGGCCAGCTCATAGGCGCCGAGCACGATCACCGGCAGCCGGGGATCGAGCTTGCCCTCCACGCCCAGCGTGTCGCCCTCCGGCTGCACCACGTCCACGGCGACACGTAGCGCATGCCCCTGGCGTTCCTGGAACAGATAGCTGCCCTTCCTGTCATGCAGAACCGACTGGCGCGGCACTGCCCAGGCCTGGAACCTGCGGGACAGGATCGTGCCCATTACCGGGCTGCCCGTTGCCATGCGAGCTGCAAGGGCTGCGGGTATCTGCACGCGCACGGGGACCAGGCCGGTGTTCGGGTCGATCGACTGGCCGACGGTCAGGACCTTGCCGGTGCCCTTTGCGGTGTTGTCGTAGACCGCCTGAACGTTCACGTCCATGCCTGCCCGCAGCGAAGGGGCGCGCTGCGGTTGCACGCCGAGCACGGCGACACGGCCCGCCGTCGGCGCGAAATCCAGCAACGGGGCCTGTGCCGCCACGCGTTGGCCACGGCCCACGTGCAACGCCGTGACTACGCCGTCGGCCGGCGCGCGCAGCACCTGCACACGCTTGCCTGTGCCCAACGCGCGTTGCGCCTGCAGGGCTGCTTCGGCATCGGCCAGGGCCTGCCGTGCGGCATCGAGTTGCGAACGGGTGGCCAGTTTCTGGGCGGCAAGCTGGCGGGTGTGTGCGTACTGGCTCCTGGCCAGGGACAGGGCATTTGCGGCACTTTTGTAGGCTTGTAATGCAGCCGGGTCGGTGACCATGCGAAGCAGCACCTGGCCCTTGCGCACGGCCTGGCCCTGGGTGACCGGCAATGCGCTGATCTGTCCGCCGTGTGCCAGATTCAGGCGCTCGAGCCGGTTGCTGTCGGCGATGATGCTACCCCATGCGGAAACTCCGGCATGAAAGCTTTGCTGGACGGCCTTCACCGTGGTCACGGCGACACTCGGCGACGGGCTCGAACCGGGGGAAGTGCTTCCGCACGCAGTGAGCAATGCCGTCAGCACAAGTCCGGCGGCAAGGGGCAGGCAAGTTCGTTTCATGGGCTTTGTTTCGCCATCCGGGATGGGGCGTGCGAGGGCGTGGCGTGGTCTGACCAGTCGCCGCCGAGCAACGTTTCAAGGGCAATGGAGGCCACGTCGCGCTGCTGCTGCAGGGCATAGACGGTCAGGTCGGCATCCAGTGCACTGGTACGGATGCTCAGCCATGTCGGCCAGTCGAGCAGGCCGCGCTGCCAGCTTGCCGAGGCGCGCTTGCCAGCAGCGTCGAGCTGGCTGGCGTGCTGGCGGGCGCTGTGCAACTGGCTGTCGAGCGTGTGCAACTGGGCGAGCAACCGGTGCATGTCGTTGCGCGTGCCCAGCAGGCGCGCGCGATAGACATCGGCCAGTTCCTGGCGCGTGGCGCGGGCGATCGCGATCTTGCCGCGGTTGGCATTGAACAGCGGCAGGGTCAGGCCGATGCTCAGGCCGTTGGTGTGGATGTTACTGGTGTCGCGTGCATGATTGAAACCGATCTGGATGGCCGGATACTGAGCGAGGATCGCGGCGCGCACGCGCGCTTCCTGCGCCGCGTAGCCGGCCTTCAGGGCAAGCAGATCCGGACGGCGTTGCACCAGGCTCTTTTCCGCACGGGCAAGTGCCGCGGCATCCGGTTGGGGTTGCCACGAGGGTCCGACCAGATGCAGTTGCACCGAGGGCGCCAGCCCGAGCAGGGCACGCAGGTCATGTTCGGCCTGGGTGCGCTGGAGAATCGTGGCATCAAGCAGGTTGCGCACATTGGCGGTGGCATTGAGGCCGACGCTGGCGCTGGCGTAATCGATGTTGCCGTCCTTGAGCGCGCGGTCGATGGTCGCATCCACAGTACCCAGGGCCTGGCGCTCATGGCGCAGGCGCATTTCCTGCGTGCGCAGGGTTTGCACCTGGTCAAACAGCAGGCGCGCCTGGGCGATGGTCTGCCACTCCGCCCACAACAGTTCGAGATGCACCTGGTGCTGGCTGGCGCGGGCGGCCGCGACCCGCGCCGAGCGGGTAAGCAGCGACCCGAGGTCGAAATTGAGTCCGAGGTTGTAGGCGCTGGTCAGGCCCGGACCCTTGCTGCTGGGCACATCGCGGCTTGCGGCAAGCACGGGATCGGGCAGCAGTCCCGCGTCGAAGGCCTGCGCGCGACTGACCCCGAGCTGATCGCGCATGACCTTCAGTGTCGGATTGTTGGCCACGGCGAGCATGGCCGTCTCGGTGACATCGAGTCCGTTGGACGGATCGAATGCGTGTGTGCGAAGCGCAGGTAGCGGCATCGTGTCCGCCGAGACTTTCAGTTGCGCCAGCGAGCGGGCGGCAGGTGCAGGATGCAGCGGCCGGGGGTGGTAGATGGCGCAGCCGCCCAACAGGCTTGCGCCCAGCAGTGCCAGCGATAGCAGCCTGCGACGTGGCGGTGGCGGTGAACCCGGCGAGGGAATCATGCGGTGTGCGGACATGGACATAGGCTAGATTCCGGCACTTAGTTCCTGCTTAGTGAAGCTGTAGGGCTACATGCGGAAAACGCCGTAGCGTTGCGGTTCGATGGGGGCGTTCATCGAGGTCGAGATGGCCATGCCCAGCACGCGGCGGGTATCGGTCGGGTCGATCACGCCGTCGTCCCACAACCGCGCGCTGGCGTAGTAGGGGTGGCCCTGGCGTTCGTACTGCTCGCGGATCGGCGCCTTGAAGGCCTCTTCCTCCCCGTCACTCCATGTGCCGCCCCGAGCCTCGATCCCGTCACGCTTGACCGTGGCCAGCACGCTGGCGGCCTGTTCGCCGCCCATCACGCTGATGCGGGCATTGGGCCAGGTCCACAAGAACCGCGCGCCGTAGGCCCGTCCGCACATGGCGTAGTTGCCGGCGCCGAAGCTGCCGCCAATGATCACCGTGAATTTGGGCACGTGCGAGCAGGCCACGGCGGTGACCATCTTGGCGCCGTCCTTGGCGATGCCGGCGTTCTCGTACTTCTTGCCGACCATGAAGCCGGTGATGTTCTGCAGGAACACCAGTGGCACGTTGCGCTGGTTGCACAGCTCGATGAAATGCGCGCCCTTGAGCGCGCTTTCGGCGAACAGGATGCCGTTGTTGGCGACGATGCCCACCGGGTAACCGTGGATATGGGCAAATCCGGTGACCAGGGTCTTGCCGTAGCGTGCCTTGAATTCATGGAAGTCGGAACCGTCGACGATCCGCGCGATCACCTCGCGCACGTCGAAGGGACGGCGCGTGTCCTGCGGGATCACGCCGTACAGCTCCTCGGCCGGATACTTCGGTTCGGCGGGCTCGCGCAGAGCCAGCGGCATGGCCTTGCGCCGGTTCAGATGAGCCACCGCATCGCGAGCCATCGCCAGCGCATGGGCATCGTTCTCGGCAAAGTGATCGGCCACGCCTGACTGCGCGGTATGCACGTCGGCTCCGCCAAGCGATTCGGCATCGACCTCTTCGCCGGTGGCGGCCTTGACCAGTGGTGGGCCACCGAGAAAGATGGTGCCCTGTTCCCTGACGATGATGGTCTCGTCGCTCATGGCCGGCACGTAGGCGCCACCGGCGGTGCACGAGCCCATCACCACGGCGATCTGCGGGATGCCCAGCGAGGACATGCGTGCCTGGTTGAAGAAGATGCGGCCGAAATGCTCCCTGTCCGGGAACACCTCGTCCTGCAGCGGCAGGAAGGCGCCGCCCGAATCGACCAGATAGATGCAGGGCAGGCGGTTTTCCAGCGCAATTTCCTGGGCGCGCAGGTGTTTTTTCACCGTCATCGGGAAGTAGGTGCCGCCCTTGACCGTGGCGTCGTTGGCCACGACCAGGATTTCCTGGCCATGCACCCGGCCGATGCCGGTGACCAGCCCGGCCGCCGGTGCCTGGTCGTCGTACATGCCGTGGGCGGCCAGGGCCGACAGTTCCAGGAACGGTGCGCCGGGGTCGAGCAGGGCGCGGATGCGCTCGCGCGGCAGCAGCTTGCCGCGCGCCAGGTGTTTTTCCCGTGCGCGCTTGCCACCGCCGAGTGCGATGCGTGCCCACTGTTGCCTGAGATCGGCGACCTGGGCTTCCAGCGCGCTGGCGTTGCTGCGAAATGCATCGGAACGAGGGTCGATACGGGAGGCGAGCGTGGGCATGGTGGACCGCGGATGGGACGGAACCGGCATCATACGTCGATGCACGGGACACCCCAAGCCGCACAGGCCGGCGAAGTACGCGCAATGCCTGTCGCCGACAAGAAAAAACCGGCTGCGCGAACGCAGCCGGTTTTTCAGCGAGATGAAGCGGACAGCGTGTGCCCGCTCCGTCAGGCAGGATGACTTACTTGCTTGTCGAAGCCGCAGCCGGTTCGCTCGGAGCTTTCGCGGACGAGCCGGAAGCTGCGGGCGCCATCGCCGTGGAAGAGGCAGCCGGCTTGGCCGCCGTGCTGGTAGTCGCCGGAGCCTGGGCAGCCGGCTGGCTCGGAGCGGCTGCTGCGGGGGCCTTCTGGCTCTCACCCTTGCCGCCGTTGCTGCATGCGGCCATCAGGGCGACCAGTGCGCCAGCGATCAGGAAACGCGTGAACTTCATGGAGCTTCTCCCTCAATTCCTCTTGGAATGCCGAAATGGCCGTCTATTAATACCCTTTCCGCGCCTTGAATGCCACTGGCTGGCGAAGGAAAGTCAAGTGCCAGTTGTACCGATGTTCAGATTGCCGCCTCGGATGGATGGCGCTTACATGGCTTCGATGGCCACCGCCGTGGCTTCACCGCCGCCAATGCACAGTGCGGCGACGCCACGTTTGAGGCCGTGCCTGCGCATCGCGCCAAGCAGTGTCACGAGGATGCGCGCGCCGCTGGCGCCGATGGGATGCCCCAGGGCACAGGCACCGCCATGCACGTTGACCTTCCCGTGCGGGATGTCCAGCTCCTTCATGGCGGCCATCGCGACCACGGCGAACGCCTCGTTGATTTCGAACAGGTCCACATCGGCCACCGACCAGCCTGCCTTGTCGAGCACCTTGCTGATCGCGCCGACAGGTGCGGTGGTGAACCACTCCGGCTCCTGCGAGTGGGTGGCATGCGCGACGATGCGTGCCAGCGGTTTGGCGCCATGCTTGTCCGCCAGTCCGGCGTCCATCAGTACCAGCGCCGCAGCGCCGTCGGAAATGCTCGAGGAACTGGCGGCGGTAATGGTGCCGTTTTCCTTGCGGAAAGCCGGGCGCAGGCTGGGGATCTTGTCGATGTTGCTGCGGCCTGGTTGTTCGTCGGTGGCGTACTCCACTTCGCCCTTGCGGCCCTTCACGGTCACCGGGACGATTTCCCCGGCGAAGGCACCTTCTTCCTGGGCAGTCCGTGCGCGCCGGACCGATTCGATGGCGAAGGCGTCCTGATCCTCGCGCGAGAAATGGTACTTGTCGGCACAGGATTCGCCGAACACGCCCATGGCCTTGCCGTCGTAGGGATTGGTCAGGCCGTCCCAGGCCATGTGGTCGACCAGTGCGCCATCGCCGTAACGGATGCCCGCACGCGCCTGCAGCATGTGCGGCGCGTTGGTCATCGACTCCATGCCGCCGGCGACCACAACCGAGGCCGATCCGGCCTTGATCAGGTCATGGCCGAGCATGACCGCCTTCATTCCCGAGCCGCAGACCTTGTTGATTGTGGTGCAGCCGACAGAGAGCGGCAGGTTTGCCCCCAGCGCGGCCTGCCGGGCAGGTGCCTGGCCCAGATTGGCCGGCAACACGCAGCCCATGAACACCTCGGAGACGGCGTCCCCCGGAACACCCGCCTGCGCGACGGCTGCGGCGATGGCGGTTGCGCCGAGCACTGGCGTGGGTACACCGCTGAACTGGCCGAGGAACGATCCGATGGGTGTACGCCGTGCGCCTGCGATGATGATGTCGGACATGGGAAATGACCTGCGTGACGGGTTGGAGAATCCGGAACCGCACATTATGACGCCGGCGTGCCCCAGGCGCCAAGGACGCTTCCATACGCTCGGCCTAGGAAAATGTCCATTTGTTAATTGTGCTGCAACGCACATACAATGCCTCATGGTTTGAGGGAACCTTGGGCGCAGCAGTCGCGCCTTGAAGCACGGCGAAAACGCCATTCAACACGGGGAGTTGCATGAACCAGCACAAGATGCGCCTGCGACCGCTCAGCGCGGCCGTGGCAGTGGCCATTGCATTCAGTCTCGGCGCGTGCAGCGGCGGTGGCAGCAATGTGCAGCCCAGTTCAGTGCCGTCGCCGGCGCCCGCTCCTGCGCCGTCCCCGTCCCCGTCCCCGTCTCCGTCTCCGTCTCCGTCTCCGTCTCCGTCTCCGTCTCCACAGCCGGCAATCGATGCACAACTTGCATTGACCAATACCTATGCGGCCCACGCCGCAGGATGGACCGGGGCCGGCGTGACCATCGGCATCGTCGATACGGGTGTCATGCGCAACAACGCGACCCTTTTTCCCCGTGTACTCAAGGACCTCGTTTACGTCAGTTCAACGACGAACAATCTCAATGTCGATGACGTGGCCGGTCATGGGACATGGGTTTCCGAAATTGCCGCAGGAAAACCGTTCGACCAGTTCCCGGGCGGCATCGCTCCGGGTGCCGATCTCATTTCCGCACGCATCATTGACGACAACGAATCCAAATCCGGATCGGGCGGCTTGACTGTCCCCCAAGAGGTGGCCCAACTGACACAGGTCAACAACGACCTGATGAGCAACAATGTCAAGGTGATGAACAATTCCTGGGGAGGCATCACCTGGACCGATCCGGCCGTGGGCCAACAACTTGCTTCGGCCTACACCCAGTTTGTCAATTCCTGGGGCGGTCTGGTCGTGTTTTCCACCGGCAATGACGGTAAATCCCAGCCCGGGCAAATGGCTTCGCTGCCCAAGGATTCGCCCACCCTGGAAAAGGGCTGGATTGCGGTAGCGGCGCTGGACAGCAACGCCCCTACGCAACTGGCCAGCTATTCCAACGCCTGCGGCGATGCCATTTATTACTGCATCAGCGCGCCCGGCGATGTCATCGTCCTGGACAAGGACACGACGACATCCACCACCAATCCGACCTACTGGATCGTTACTGGCACGTCCTTTTCCGCGCCGATGGTTTCCGGCGCGGCCGCCCTGGTATGGCAGGCTTTTCCGTATTTCAGCAATGATCTGGTGCGCCAGACCATCCTGGGTACCGCGACCGACCTGGGTGCGCCGGGCCCGGATGTGATCTTCGGCTGGGGCGCGCTCGACGTCGGCAAGGCGGTGAAAGGCCCGGCCAATTTTGCCTGGGGTGACGTGTCAGTCAGTTTCAACACCACCCGTTCGACCTGGAGCAACGACATCACCGGTGCCGGCGGTCTGAGCAAGAACGGCAGCGGGACGCTGGTCCTGACCGGCACCAACAGCTACACGGGCAACACCAGCGTGCTGGGTGGGACGCTGCAGGTGGCCAACCCGGTGCCGGGTAATGCCAGCGTGGCGGCAGGGGCTTCGCTGACCGGCGTCTATGCTTCGGGCAGTCCCGCCGTGGGCTTGCCGGGCGTCAACGGCAACCTCGACAACAGCGGCACCGTGCTGGTGGCCGGTGGCAGTGCCAATATCGGCGCCAATTATGTGCAGACTGGCACGGGGACCCTGGCAATCAGCCTTGGCTCCATTCTCACGGTGGCGGGTACGGCATCGCTCAATGGCACCTTGAATATCGTCGGCGCCGATGCCGGCTATGTGCACAACAGCCACCAGGAGTTGCTGACCGCGGGCGGCGGCGTGACGGGTACGTTCTCCAGTTTCAACCTGTCCAGCGGGGTGTTCCTGAGCAGCACGCCGCAGTACGGTCCCAATGATGTGTGGATCGACACCACCAGCCTGAGCATCACCACCACCATGGCCACGGCCGGCTACAGCGCCAGTCCGCTGGTGATGGGCAGCGCACAGCGGGTGGACAGCGCCTTTCGTCAGATCGACCGGCAGGGTGCGTTTGCTGCATCGGGCACTTCGGCGATCCCGGCCGGATTCGTGCAGGGCGCGGGTGCGATCCAGCACACACAAACGTTTGCGGCTGCGGCCCGTTCGCTGCAGAGCCTGTCGGGCGAGCTGCATGCGGCCAGTGCGGCGATGGCGCTGGAGGGCATCGAGGCCAGCAGCCAGGGGCTGTCGCGGCGCCTGGACCGGGTATCGGATTACGGTCGGTACGGGTTCTGGACACGCAAGCTCGAGCGCAGTGGCAGCATGGGTCGCAGCGGTTTCGATGGGGTGGGCTTCCAGATCGACGGCTGGATGGTCGGCGCCGACCGCCCGCTGGGCGAGCACGGCGTGGTCGGGTTCGCGCTGGCGCAGGGGCAGGGCGATTCGCGCCTGTCGCAAAGCGCCGACCGCAACCTGAGCCGCTCGAACGCGACGCTGGCCTATGCCGGCTGGAAGGAAGGGCACTGGTACACCCGCGGCCAGGTCGGCTTCGGCCAGTACCGCCAGGACATCAGCCGGCAGTTGCTGCTGGGCAATCAGTGGTATCCGGTCTCGACCTGGTACAACGGCAGTTACCGCACGGCCTATGGTGAAAGCGGGCTGCGATTTGGCCGAGGGGTGGACCAGGTCACACCGTTCGTGAATGTGCAGTACGCCCACCTGGGCCGCAATGGTTTTGCCGAGCAGGGTGCCTACGGCTTCGGACTGAAGGCGCCGGCGCAGACGCTGGAGCGCTGGCAGGCCGGGGTCGGGGTACGCGCAGCGCACCGGGTGCTGCTGGACGGTGGTCGCTGGCTGGACATCAGCGCCCACGCGCAGTGGCAGCAGACCCTGGCCTCGCGCGGTGCGCTGTTCGATGCCAGCTTCGTGGGCGTGCAGGGTTGGCAGTCACTGGCCGGTGTGGGGCTGTCGCGCTACGGCGGGCAGTACGGCGTGGCCATGGACGCACAACTGGGCCCGCGCACGACACTGAAATTCGCCTACGACATCCAGACCGGACAGCGGATCGTGGCGCGGCAGGTGATGGCCCGGTTCAATCTGGCCTTCTGAAATCCCGGGATACGGAATTCCGGGATGCTGATCGTGCCTTGGCGGACGGTGCCCGCCCTACGTGCAACACATTGGACGGATGGAATCTGCATCGGATGGTCGGATGGCGGACGGTGCCCGCCCTACGCCGATTCCATCCACCGCGTAGGGCGGGCATCGTCCGCCGTCCTTCTGCGCAATCGGGGCCGGGAGAAACCTGAGCGCAGGGTGCGCAGCATCTTGCCCCGGACCGCAGGTCTCATGACTTGCCGTGAAACAGCTCGCGGCCGATCAGCATGCGGCGGATTTCGTTGGTGCCGGCGCCGATTTCGTAAAGCTTGGCATCGCGCAGGATGCGCCCGGCAGGGAATTCGTTGATGTAGCCGTTGCCGCCCAGGGCCTGGATGGCTTCCAGCGCCACCTGCACGGCGCCGGATGAGCATTGCAGCAGGCACGAAGCGGGATCGATACGCGATTTCACGTTGGCGTCGAACTGCTGCGCCACCATGTAGGCGTAGGCTCGCGAGGCCTGCAACTGCGTATACATGTCGGCAATCTTCGCCTGCATGATCTCGAACGTGCCGATGGGTGCATTGAACTGCTTGCGTTCACGCACGTAGGGCAAGGTGATGTCCAGCGCCGCCTGCATCAGGCCGATGGGTCCGCCGGACAGCACCAGACGCTCGGTATCCAGTCCGCTCATCAGCACGCGCACACCCTCGTTGACCTCGCCGATGACGTTTTCTTCAGGGATCTCGCAATCTTCGAACACCAGTTCGCAGGTGTTGGATCCGCGCATGCCGAGCTTGTCCAGCTTCTGCGCGGTGGAAAAACCCTTCATGCCCTTTTCGACGATGAATGCCGTCATGCAGCGGCTGCCCGCCTCGCGAGCGGCAGTGCGCATGTACACCAGCAGCACGTCGGCATCGGGGCCGTTGGTGATCCACATTTTCGAACCGTTGGCGATCCAGCGGTCGCCCTTTTTCTCGGCGCGACAGCTCATCGAGCCGACCACGTCGGAACCTGCGCCCGGTTCGCTCATGGCCAGCGCACCCACTTTTTCACCCGAGCACAGGCCGGGAAGGTATTTCCTGCGCTGCGCCTCGCTGGCGTTATGGAAGATGTTGTTCACACACAGGTTGGAATGCGCACCGTAGGACAGACCGACCGATCCGGAGGCACGGGAGATCTCTTCCATGGCCACTACGTGCGCCAGGTAGCCCAGCTCGGAGCCGCCGTAGGCGCTGTCGACGGTGATGCCGAGCAGGCCCATTTCGCCCAGTTTCTTCCACAGGTCGGCGGGGAAGGCATTCTCGCGGTCGATGCGATCCGCACGCGGGGCGATTTCCTTGTCCGCAAAGGCGGCCACGCTTTCGCGCAGCATGTCCAGGTCATCACCGAGAGCAAAGGGTCGCATGGCGCACCGAGCCGGAAAAGAAGGCCGTCCATGGTAACGCACAGGCGCCTTGCGGGCGAGGCAAGGGCGCGCGGAAAGTGCGCATTGTCAGCGGGTATCCACGGCACGCAACTGCAGGGTCAGTGCCCTGAGCACAGGGTATTGCGCCTGCAGCATGCGCACCTGTGCAGCGAGCAGCTGTTGTCCCTCATGGATGCCCTGACCGTCGTCGACGACCGGTTCGGGCAAGGGCGCGTCGGCAACCGGCTCGCGTGCCAGGCCGGTAGTTTGCAGCAAACCGGAAAGCGCTTCCAGGTCGTCGGCGACCGACTCGGCCCGTGCCAGCAGGTCGGGGCTGCCCGGCAGGCTGGCCAGCCGCTGTCGGTGCACGCCCAGCGTGGAGAGGTGGGACAGCAGCTCCTGGCTGGCACCGAGCAGCCGCAGCACCAGCTCGGGGTCGGCGCGCTGGCCACCCGGATCCTGCAGCGAGGAGGCCAGGTGCGCGTTGAGTTCGGCATGCGCGTCATGGGCATCGCGTCGTGCCAGGCGGTAGGCAAGATCGTCGTTCTTCCCGGAAGCATATTGCGCGAGGATGGCCCGCAAATAACGCGCATCGGCCTGCATCAGGGCGGCGAACAGCAGGCGAAGTTCGCGCTCGCGCCAGTCCGGCAGCACCAGGAAGGTCACGGCCACCGCGATCAGGCTGCCGATCAGGGTATCGAGCAATCGCGGCCAGATCAGCTCGAAGCCGTTGCCGATTTGGTTGAAGGCCAGCAGCACGAAAACCGTGATCGCCGCCGTGGCCATCAGGTAGTGGCGGTAGCGGGTCACGAAAAAGACCACGCCAGCCGCAATCATCCATTCCAGTTGCACCATGGGTGAACCGAACAGTTTCAGCAAGGCCCAGCCTGCGAGCAGTCCGGTGGCGGTTCCGCCCACGCGCTGCAGGACGCGGGTGCGGGTGGAATACAGGTTGGGCTGGCACACCAGCATGACGGTCAGCAGGATCCAGTACCCCTCGGTCGGGCGCACCTGCTCGAGCACGATGTAGCCCACCAGCATGGCCAGGCTCAGGCGCAGGGCATGGCGGAAGCGTGCCGATGCCGGCGTCAGGTGCATGCGCATGCGTTGCCACGCATCGCCGATACCGGTAGGGGAAGGGTCGTGGAGCTGCAAGTCGTCGGCAATTCCCGTTTCTGGCCTGGCATCGGCGGTGCGTATGCGTTGCAGCAGGCCGGCCAGGTTGTCGGTCAGGCGTTCCACGGCCTGCAGCATGTCCGCGGGCACCGAGGCCGGTCCCGTGCGGTGGCGCGCAAGCGCGTTGCGCAGGTCGTCCAGTGCCTCGTCCACCTGCGGACCGAGGATGTAGTCCTCGCCACTGCGCAGGGCATGCGCACGGCCACGGCAGGCATCGGCCAGAGCGCGCACCAGGCGCTGGCTGCGAAACATCACGTCGCTGTGAAAAAACGCGGCGGCCAGTTCCTGGTAGGGGTAGTGTGTGGACGAGGCGCGTTCGTGGATGTCCTGGGCCGCCAGGTACTGGCGCAGCAGGCGCTCCATGGCCGCGTGCCGGTGGCGCAGGTTGAGGCGGTCGACCAGGCTCATGCGGCAGGCATTGAGAGCCTGCACCACGGTCGTATTGGCTTCAGCGAGCCGGGCGCCGACGGTGGAGACAGGCGGCTTGCGGACCGGCTCGAACAGTCTCGATTTCAACTCCATGTAATCGGCGAGCGTGTCGTAGACCTGCGCCAGCGAACGCCGCACGGCATGGTGCACGAAAAGCGCACTCCAGCCTATGGCGAGCAGACCGTACCAAAGCGCTCCGGCGGTCAGCAGCAGCGGGATCTGCCAGGGTGGAAGATGACCCGTGCCGGTCGCATCCATGCCGATCATGGTGTAGACCGCCAGCAGCAGCGTGGCGAAGGCGATGGTGGCGTACTGCGGACTGACCGCACCCAGCATCACCAGCAAGAAACTGCCCAGAGTCAGGCCGATCGCAAAGGCCCAGGGCACGGCGAACAGCCATTCGACGATGAAGGCGGCCATCAGGAAGCAGACCAGGGTGCCGAGCAGGGCACGCAGGCGGCGCTTCCAGCCGTCCTCGGTTTCCGCCAGGGCGGCGGCGATCACGCCCAGCAACATGGCGATCATGGCCTGCACATGACCGATGGCCATGCCGAAGACGACCACGCCGAGCATGGCCAGCAGCACACGCACGGCATCGGCAAAGCTGTCGGGTGCACTGATGCGTCGCAGCAGGGGCACAATGCGTGGCAGCACGAGGTGATTCCAGAAACGCGACATCCCTAGACTAACGAAAAATCAGTGCCTTGCCTGCCTTTTCCGAGGAACCTGTTCACAAGAAGGCCGCCGGAACCTTCGTTCGGGCGGCCCTGATGCGGCTGAACCGGCAGGAACAGGCTTATTGTCCGCGCATGCGGCCCTGGAAACGCGGTCCGTCATTGCCCATCATCGGCAGCTTGACCTTGCCGATGGTGGCGATGCGTTCCTCGGCCATGCGGTCGGCGGCCTTGTAGGTCGGAATGTCGTCGCGCTCGGCAATCTCGAAGATGCGGCTGACGTTGAGGTAGACGGTACGCATCATGCGCATTGCGCGCTCGCGGTTGTAGCCGTCGATCTCCAGCGAGACGTTCATCACGCCGCCGGCGTTGACCGCGTAATCGGGTGCATAGACCACACCGCGCTTCTTGAGCTCGTCGCCGATCTCGTCGGTGGCCAGCTGGTTGTTGGCCGCACCGCAGATGATCTGGGCCTTGATGCGGTCGATGGTGTCCTCGTTGACAGTGCCGCCCAGCGCGCACGGGCTGTACACATCGGCGTCGACGTCGTAGATCTCGTCCAGGCCGACTGCTTCGCAGCCCAGCTCATCGACGCAGTGCCTGACCGCGTCCTTGTTGATGTCGGTCACGAACACCTTGGCGCCCTGCTCGCGCAGCAGCTTGATGAATTCGGTGCCGACGTGACCGCAGCCCTGCACAGCGAAGCTGTATTTGCCCACGTCCTCGTTGCCGTGCTTGTAGTTGAGCGAGGCCATCACGCCCTGCAGCGTGCCGTAGGCGGTGAACGGGGAGGGGTCGCCAGAGCCGCCATGCACCTGGTGCACGCCGGTGACGAATTCGGTCTCGCGGAACACCCATTCCATGTCATTGACGTCGATGCCCACGTCCTCGGCGGTGATGTAGCGTCCGTTGAGCGAGTTGACGAAACGGCCAAAGGCGCGGAACAGGCCCTCGGACTTGTCCCGGGCCGGATCGCCGATGATGACCGCCTTGCCTCCGCCCAAGTTCAGGCCGGCCACCGCGTTCTTGTAGGTCATGCCGCGCGACAGGCGCAGCACGTCGTTGACCGCCTCGTCCTCGGTCTTGTAGGGCCACATGCGCAGGCCGCCCAGGGCCGGGCCGAGGACGGTGTTGTGGATGGCGATGATGGCCTTCAGGCCGACATCCCGGTTATGGCAGAAAACAACTTCCTCATGACCGGTCTTGGCAATGGTTTCGAAAATCATCGAATTCGGGACTCCGTGGAAAACAGGCGCAACGATGCATGCAGCATGTGCACCGGGGCGGGAATGGGTGTCAGTTTCGGATGCTGAATCGTTGTCTTCAAAAGGTTCTGGCGGCAACCGAACGCGGTTCGGGGCCGATGTATGGGCGCGTAGTGTAGTACCTTGCCGTGCACGGTGACAGTTTGCGTCAGGGTGCCTCCTGTGGCAGGGCTCCGCATGCAAATACACACACGAAAACGCCCGCGCGGTGCGCGGGCGTCGGGTTTGCCGGGGTGGCTCAGTCGCCGTCGTGCTGGTGACGACGATGCCAGCGGTGGTCACGTCGGTTGTCGTGGCGGCGGTGTTCGCGCCATTCGTTGCGATGCCAGCGGCGGTGTTCGCGGCGTTCATGTGCGTGCCAGCGGTCCCGGCGCCAGTCACGGTCGCGGTACACCCGTCGATCGCGGTCAGGCCTCCAGTACGGCCGTCCGATCGTGTAACCCGGTCGCGCCCGGTGCCAGCGGCCCGGAACCCACACGTAACGCGCACGGTGGCGGTGCCAGTGCCAGTAACCAGTGGACCAGAAAAATCCGGCACGGGGCCCGGGCATGCGCTCGAACCGCGGCGGTGGCGGCCCGAATCCCACGGCAACGGACAGGCGCGTGCCGGCATGGGCCTGCGGGATGGCGGCGAACGTGCCCAGGCCCAGGGCCAGGGCGGCGAGCAGCGAGAGCTTTGCGGAAGTATTCATGCTTCGTCTCCGTCATCGGCGGCGGACAGCCGCAGACGTGGAAACGAAGCGCCGACAGCGTGCGTTGACCGGCATCGGTTTCCCGTTCAGCCAGGCGCAAGATTAAGGAATCCGCAAGTGGCAGGTTCCGTTGCCCAAGCCGTTGAAGTCCGCATTTGCGGCAGGAGACGCATGGCCTGTCGAGCGCGCGCCGATGCAGAGTGCTCAGAGAGTGCAGCGCGGCGCGTGTCCGTTCTGCAGCGCCTGCCGATACACCGGCATCAGCGCCTGCGCCTGCTGCGCGAGCTTGCTGGCGCGCTGCCCCGGTGAGGGGTGGGTAGACAGGAAAACCGGCACCTTGCCGCCTTGCGCGGCCAGTTTCTGCCACAGCGTGACGGCGGCGCGCGGGTCGAAGCCGGCCTCGGCCATGTAGCGCTGGCCCAGGGTGTCCGCTTCCGATTCCTGAGTGCGCGAGAAGGGCAGCAGGATGCCCACTTGCGCGCCCAGCCCGAGGGCGGCCATGGTGCGTCCGGCGTCGTTGCCCTGCGCGGCCCCGTACAGGGTGCCGGCCATCACCGCGCCGCGCACGGCCAGGTTGTCGGACATGCGTTCGGCACCGTGACGCGACACCACATGGGCCAGTTCGTGGCCAAGCACGGCGGCCAGCTCCGCGGGAGTCGTGGCCACCTTGAACATGCCCTGGTTGACGCCGATGCGCCCGCCGGGCAGGGCAAAGGCATTGGCGCTGTTGTCTCGGATGATGCGTACCTGCCACGGCTGGTTGCGCCAGCGCGCCGGCAATACCGCGATCAGGGCGTCGGCCACGCAGCGGGCATAGGCCTGCTCACGCGGGGCATCGGCAAACTTGACCTGTTTGCCCAGCGTATTGAAGGCCTGCACGCCCAGGTGATTCATCTGCTGGTCCGAGACCAGCATCAGCTGCTTGCGCCCGGTCGGCGAAGTGGCGCAGCCGGCAACAAGCGCGCACAACACCGCAATGACCATCCGTAGGCTGCGTTTCACGTTCAGGTACCTGCTGCATGCGTATCGTGCGGCCCACTTTAGCGCAGCATGCCGCCCGGCAGCCTAGCGCAGGCATTGCGCCGGCGTTCTACTGTCGTGCTGCATCGCACAAAAGGCCGTATCAGTGCAGCGCGATACAATGCCGGTCTGTCCTGACGCACCCTGGAGTACCGATGAGCACGCCCGCCAAGCAGATCCCCGCGAGCGCCGCCCAGGCCGACGACGTGCCCCTGCGCTTCGTTACCGCCGCCAGCCTGTTCGATGGCCACGACGCCGCCATCAACATCATGCGCCGCATCATCCAGGCGCAGGGCGCGGAGGTGATCCATCTGGGCCACAACCGCTCGGTCGAGGACGTGGTGCGCGCCGCGCTGCAGGAGGACGCCGACGCCATCGCCATGTCGTCCTACCAGGGCGGGCACGTGGAGTACTTCAAGTACATGGTGGACATGCTGGCAGAGCGCGGCGCCAGCCACATCCGCGTATTCGGCGGCGGCGGCGGCACCATCACGCCGGAGGAAATCCGCGAGCTCCAGGACTACGGTGTCGAACGCATCTACCACCCCAATGACGGCATGCACCTGGGGCTGACGGCGATGATCGAGGACGTGATGCGCCGGACGCGTGCGGCCCGGGACTCGGCGACCGTGAGGAAGTCCCCTTGTGGGAGACTCGGGACCCGGGACTCGGGCCGGATCGCGGCAAGCGTTGATGTTTCCGAAGAGATCAGCGTCGGCCGCATGCTCTCCGCCCTGGAGAGCCGAGCATTCTCCGATTCCGAACTGGCGATGATGCGCAAGCAATGGACGCGGGTTCCGGGTCCCGGGTCTCGGGTCCCGGTCCTCGGCCTCACCGGCACCGGCGGCGCCGGCAAGTCCTCGGTGGTGGACGAACTGCTGCTGCGCTTCCTGCACGCCTTCCCGGACATGCGCATCGCGGTGCTGGCGGTGGACCCCACGCGCCGTCGCTCCGGTGGCGCGCTGCTGGGCGATCGCATCCGCATGAACAGCCTGCGTAGCCACCGCGTGTACATGCGCTCGATGGCCACGCGCCGCGCGCACGCGGCCACCAATACGGTGCTGACCGACTGCATCGCTTTCCTGAAGGCCCAGGCCTACGACCTGGTGATCGTCGAGACCGCCGGCATCGGCCAGTCCGACTCGGAGATCGTCGACCTGGTCGACTTCCCGATGTACGTGATGACCTCCGACTACGGCGCGGCCAGCCAGCTGGAGAAGATCGACATGATCGACTTCGCCGAGCTGATCGTGCTCAACAAGTACGACCGCCGCGGCGCCGAGGACGCGCTGCGCGACGTGCGCAAACAGTGGAAGCGCAACCGAGCCAAATTCGACCTGGCCGACGAGCAGGTGCCGGTCTATCCCACCATCGCCAGCCAGTTCAACGACCCGGGCGTGACCTGGATGTTCACCGAACTGTGCCGCCTGTTGCGCGAAAAAATTCCGGGACTCGGGACCCGGGACTCGGGACCCGGGAAGAGCGAAAAGCTGTGCTGCGACTTCGATCCGGACCTGGATACCTCCATCAAGGAACCGCGCGCCACCGTCCTCATTCCCGGCCAGCGCGTGCGCTACCTGGCCGAGATCGCCGAGCAGGGCAGGGGCATCAACGACGCCATCGACCGCCAGGCCGAAGCCGCCAGCAAGGCGCAAAGCTGCCACGCCGCGCTCAAGGCACTCGATGACGCCCGGCTTCCCGAACCGCTGGCCCCGTACACCGCCGAGGACCTGACCGGCGAAGACCGCACCCTCATCCTGCTGCGCCAGCGCTACAACGAGGCGCTCAAGGAGCTGTCCGGCGAAGCCGTCGACCTGCTGCGTGCGTGGCCGGAGCGCTACACGTCGGTCACCGAGGAGGTCACCGAATACCAGGTCCGCGACAAGACCATCCGCGTCGAGAACTACACCGAATCGCTCAGCCACCAGAAGATTCCCAAGGTGGCCCCGCCCAAATACCGCGACTGGGGCGACACCCTGCGCTTCCTGATGCGCGAAAACCTGCCCGGATCCTACCCCTACACCGGCGGCGTGTACCCGTACCGGCGCACCGGCGAGGATCCGATCCGCATGTTCGCCGGCGAGGGCACGCCCGAGCGCACCAACCGCCGCTTCCACTACCTGTCCGTTGGCCTGCCCGCCGCACGCCTGTCCACCGCCTTCGACTCGGTCACCCTGTACGGCGAGGACCCGGCCGAGCGCCCGGACATCTACGGCAAGATCGGCAACTCCGGCGTGTCCATCGCCACGCTGGACGACATGAAGAAGCTGTATTCCGGCTTCGACCTGTCCGCACCGACCACCTCGGTGTCCATGACCATCAACGGCCCGGCGCCGATGATCCTGGCCATGTTCATGAACACCGCCATCGACCAGAACGTGGAAAAGCACCTGCGCGAGGATCCCAAGCGCTGGGAGGCCGCCCGCGCCAGGGTCGAGGACATCTACGCCGAACGCGGCCGCCCGCACTATTCGGGCGACCTGCCGGACGGCAACGACGGCCTGGGACTGGGCCTGCTGGGCGTGTCAGGCGATGAGGTCGTCGACGCCGAGACCTACGCGAAGATCAAGGAAGACACCCTCAAGGTGGTGCGCGGCACCGTGCAGGCCGACATTCTCAAGGAGGACCAGGCGCAGAACACCTGCATCTTCAGCACCGAATTCGCCCTGCGCATGATGGGCGACATCCAGCAGTACTTCGTCGACCACGGCGTGCGCAACTTCTACTCGGTGTCGATCTCCGGCTACCACATCGCCGAAGCCGGGGCGAACCCGATCAGCCAGTTGGCCTTCACCCTGTCCAACGGCTTCACCATCGTCGAGTACTACCTCGCGCGCGGCATGCACATCGACGATTTCGCGCCGAACCTGAGCTTCTTCTTCTCCAACGGCATGGACCCGGAGTACACCGTCATCGGCCGCGTCGCCCGCCGCATCTGGGCCCGCGCCATGCGCGAGCGCTACGGCGCCAACCAGCGCAGCCAGATGCTCAAGTACCACATCCAGACCTCGGGCCGCTCACTGCACGCGCAGGAGATCCAGTTCAACGACATCCGCACCACGCTGCAGGCCCTGTACGCGCTGTTCGACAACTGCAATTCCCTGCACACCAACGCCTACGACGAGGCCATCACCACGCCCACCGAGGAAAGCGTGCGCCGCGCCGTGGCCATCCAGATGATCATCAACAAGGAAATGGGGCTCAACTTCAACGAGAACCCGTGGCAGGGCTCATTCGTCATCGACGAGCTGACCGACCTGGTGGAAGAGGCGGTGTACAAGGAGTTCGAGGCGATCAGCGAGCGTGGGGGCGTGCTGGGGGCCATGGATACCATGTACCAGCGTGGCAAGATCCAGGAAGAGTCGATGTATTACGAGCACAAGAAGCATGATGGCTCGTTGCCGTTGATCGGGGTCAATACCTTCCTGCCCAAGGAGCATGCGGGGGAGGTGGCCACCGAAATCGAGCTGATTCGGTCGACGCCTGCCGAAAAGGCGCAGCAGATTGCCAATGTGAAGCGGTATGGTGAGGCGCGGAACCCGCTACGGCCTGATAGTCTGGCGAGCTTGCAGAAGGCAGCACGGGAGCGTAGGAATGTGTTTGAGGAGTTGATGGAGGCGGTTAAGTTCAACTCGCTTGGGCAGATATCCCATGCGCTTTATGAGGTGGGCGGGGAGTATCGGCGGAATATGTGATTGGCAGGATAAACGGTGAAAACCACGCGGTACTTCCAGGCCACACGGACACGCCCGGATCGGGTAGGCATTGCCGACGACTGGATTGCGTGAACCATCGCCCACCCCGAAAAGCGTATCGTACAGGCGGATGGGCGGATTCGGTGCTGGGCACCTGTGCCGGAGGCCGAGCGCCGTTATCTGCGAGTCGTGCTACTGTCCGACGAAGAGACGGTACACAACGCCTTCTTTGATCGAGGTTTTGTGCCATGAAGATCAAGTACTACCAGGATACAGATACGCTCTACATCGAGTTTCGTGGCGACAAGATCGTCGAGACCAGCGACTTGGACGAAAACACTTTGCTCGAACTGGATGATCAGGGGCGGGTGTGCGCCATGACCATGGAACATGCGAGCCAGCGGACCGATGTGCCGGGGTTTTCTTATGAGCAGGTTGCGGCTTAGGGGTATCTAATCGTGCGCGTAAGGAAACAGCGCCATGTCGTGCGCGATGCGTGGCATCTCGATATGAACGAAGTACAGGAACACTTTGGGCAGATAGGGGCGATTTTTCGGATTGGCTGATGTTGGTGGATGTCGTCAAAGCATTGTGTCTGGTGTGACCGGAGCGGGAGGTAAAGGAGGGTGGTGTCTATAAGTGGCAGGGGAGTCCTGGCATGGGAACAGGGCAAAAGGCAAGACTTGAACATCCCTCTCGGATTTTCAAGAACTATTCGCCTCTCAGCTCATAGTCCCGGTCGTCATGAAGCATGCGCCAGATGACCCGCACCAGATGCCGTCCCAGTGCACGAACGGCCTGATTGTGCCG
>JALUXG010000049.1 GCA_027019085.1 Rhodanobacteraceae bacterium
GCCACGGCAAGGCAACGCCCGAACACGGCATCAGCACGCCGCGCTACACGTAAAACGGCATCACCATGGCGCCAAATGTGCGCGAATTGCCACTCGGCGGTAAACGTCATGAATAAAGCAGGTTAGTACCCGAGTTCCAGTTCTTGAGCCTGTTTCACCAGCTCATCTAGCGCGGTGTCGCTCTCAGCATCACGCTGAGCCTTGTAGGTCAGAAGGTCGCGAAAGTAGATGCGCCGGTGTGTGCCAGTCTTGTGGAATGGAATCTCCTTGCCTTCTAGCAATCCGACCAAGTGGGGCCTGGACACATTAAGAAAGTCGGCAGCCTGTTGAGTGGTCAGTTCTGCGTGAACTGGCACCAAGTTGACGGCATCCCCATCCGCCATGTGATTAAGGATGTCGACCAGCATGTGCAATGCCTTGACGGGTACCTCAATCGGTTCGGCGTCACCATCAAACACGCGAAGTCGCGCTGTTTCGCCTTTGCCGAGACAGGCGGCAAGTAGTCGGCTGCTGGAACGGGCTAGCTCCGCCTCGTGTTCGGTGGGTGGACCAGATGGAAGATTACGGAGCGCGTTCATGTCGTTGTCTCCCTCAGAGATACGTGGGCGCGAACTGATGTCCGCGCTGCTTGGGCCGATTCTGTTTTTGGGCCGGTTGTCAAAAAAATGGATCCCAAAAAAGCGGCGCAAAATTTCTTCGTGTGAAATTTTGCGTCATTTTCGAAATAAACGCAATGTTCGAAATGAACGAAAATTGACCGATGTCACGCAGAAGTGCGCGAAAGTCTGGACCGACGTCCCCCCACCTTTGAGCAGCACGGCGATTCGGCGCCCGGTTCCCCTGGCCAGGGAGATTGGACGAGAGCAAGGGTGTCACCGACGAACGGCGCATGGCAGGCCGTCTGCGTGGCACCGAGGTTGTGCTGCGGATGCGCCAGGCCGCGTGCAGCGCTCACATCGCGGCGAATTTCCGTTCCCAGCGCCAGGCGTCCTCGACGATGCGGTCGAGGTCGTCGAAGCGGGCCTTCCAGCCGAGGACTTTACGGATACGGCTGCTGTCGGCGACCAGGGCGGGTGGGTCGCCGGCGCGGCGCGGGGCGTCCTGCACCGTGAAGGTCTTGCCGCTGACGCGCTGCACGGTATCGACCACCTCGCGCACGGTGAAGCCGTGGCCGTAGCCGCAATTGAGGACCTGCGAGCGGCCGCCGGCGGCCAGGTAGTCCAGGGCGTTCAGGTGCGCGCGGGCCAGGTCTTCGATGTGGATGTAGTCGCGGATGCAGGTGCCGTCGCGCGTGGGGTAGTCGGTGCCGAAGATCTGCAGTTGGTCGCGTTGCCCCAGTGCGGCCTGGCAGGCGACCTTGATCAGGTGCGTGGCGTCCGGCGTGGCCTGTCCGATGCGTGCCTCGGGGTCGGCGCCGGCGACGTTGAAGTAGCGCAGCGCCACGTAGGACGGTCCGCCTGCCGCGCCCAGGTCCATCAGCATGCGTTCGCTCATCATCTTCGAGGCGCCGTAGGGATTGATCGGCGCCAGCGGTGTGCTTTCGTCCACCCTGGGCGTGTCGGGCATGCCGTAGACCGCGGCGGTGGAGGAAAACACGAAGTGCGGCACGCCGTGGGCGTGCACGCGTTCGAGCAGGGCCAGCGTGTTGCGGGTGTTGTTGGCGTAGTACTTGAGCGGCTGTTCGACCGATTCGGGGACCACGATGAAGGCGGCAAAATGCAGCACCGCATCGAAGCGGTGGGCGGCGAACAGCGCGTCCAGACGGACACCGTCGGCCAGGTCACCCTCGACCAGTTCGCCGCTGAGCACCGCCCAGTGGTGGCCGGTGGACAGGTTGTCGTAGACGATGACGTCGTGGCCGGCTTCGCCGAGCTGGCGCACCACGTGGGATCCGATATAGCCGGCTCCGCCGGTGACCAGCAGTTTCATGCCGGGACTCCCTTCTGCATGCCAAAAACAGTCGCAGGCTGGATGATACAGCTTGTCGGAGCGCACCGCCTGCAAGCAGCCATGCACACGATCAACGCAGCATGAAGGTGGTGTAATTCAGTCGATCGAGTATGCGGTCGGTGACGACGAGCATGATCAGCGCGGTCAGCAGCATTGCCAGCGCGAATCCATAGCCGTAAAAGAAGGGGCCGGCCTGCAGGCTCAGGTAGGTGAAACCGAGGTTGGTGAAGAACATGCAGGCTGCCATGGCGGCGGCGGTTCGCAGTCGGTCGAGGTAGAACAGTACGTTCAGGCCCGCCATCACCAGCAGCTGCAGGCTGACGCCGACGGCATCGATCACCAGCAGCGGGAAGTACAGCGTGGGGATGCCGAAAAAGGAGAGCAGGGCCGGTCCGATGGCGATCAGTCCCAGCAGGGTGAAGCTCTGGGTCTTGATGATGTCGTAGATGCCCTCGCGCGCGGTGACCACCATTTCCACGCGGTGGTGCCGGATGGTGGACAGCGCACCGCCCTCGCGCACGGCTTCATAGTACTGGTCGTAGGCATGCACGAAATCCACTTCCATGCGCAGCAGGAAGACGGCCATGCCGGGAATCAGCGTGAAATAGGCGAGGAACACCGGGGTGTCATAGATCACCGAGGCGTGCAGGGTGCCGATCACGGTCTGTCCCGTGCCCGGCCACAGCCAGAACAGGAACTTGTCGATCCAGATGCCGGCATTGAAGAAGATGCCGGTCGGCAGCAGCCAGGCCTTCATGCGCCCGGCACGCAGGAAGTCGAAACCGATCAGCCGCTGCGGCGGGTATTCGCGCCATACCAGCGCCAACGCCCCGACCGCGATCACCGCCTGGCCGAGCACGAACGCCAGCAGCAGTCCTTCCATGCCGTAGCCGCCATGGCCCATCGCCAGGCCCATCGCCACGGCGCCGCCATAGCCAAGGAAGTAGATGACGATCAGCCACTTGTATTGCTTCAGGCCGGACAGCAGCACGGTCAGGATCCAGACCATGTTGAGCTGGCTCAGGCCGACGACCATCAGCAGCTTGAATGCCGGGCTGGTCCCGGGCAGCAGCCACAGGGCCAGCGGTATCGACAGCATGAACAACGGCAGCGTCGAGGCAAGCACGATGCCAAAAAGATTGGGCAGCACCTCGCCACTGCTGTGCTCGAACAGACGATCGGCGACATATCGCGTGTAGGCCAGCTGCATGCCGCCCGAATAGATCAGGCTCAGCGCGATCAGCCAGGTCACGCTGGTCTGGAACTGGCTGATCAGCTTTGCCGGCACGATCACGCCCAGGCTCATGAAGCCGAGCACCAGGATGGCGAGAATCGACAGCACCCACGGGCCCGAGCCGACGATGCCGGCATAGAAATAGGCGCGCAACTGGCCAAGGTAGGAATTGCTGCGGCTCAGGCGTCGCAGTTCGAAGCCGATGCCTGCCATCAGTCCGCTTCCTTCTCTTGCGTGTCGAGCTGTTCGTGGAACAGTCGGTCGAAGGTGGCGAGCATGCCGGGGCGGTCGTAATGACGCTCCACCCGGACGATGGCGGCCTTGACCGCAGCCGCGTAGCGTTCCGGCTCGGTCAGCAACTCGATGCAGCGCTCGGCCAGCGCCACATGATCGGCCAGGCCCACCACCGCGCCTGCCGAGCCCATGGCGAGGTCGTCGGGATCGGTCTTGCGTCCGTGGATCAGCTCCGAGCACGCGCCGACATCCGTGGTGACGCTGGGCAAGCCGGCGGCAAACCCTTCCAGCACCGACAGCGGCAGGCCTTCGCTGATCGAGCTGAGCACCAGCACACCGACTTGCGGCAGGATGTCATGGATACGCTGGAAACCGAGGAAACGCAGGCCATCACCCAGATCAAGTGCACTGGCCAGTTCGTGGCATTCGCGGCTGTAGCCCGGGTCTTCGTCTTCCGGACCGATGATCCAGGCCTGGGCGCCGGGCAACCGCTGGCGCAGCAGATGGGCAGCACGGATGAAGGTCTTGATGTCCTTGATCGGCACCACCCGGCCGAGCAGGGCGATGACTGGCGGCGGAGGAGTCTGTACGGGCCGGCGCAGTGGCGCCAGTCCGGCGACATCCACGCCATTGGGAATGATGCGGGTGCGCGCCGGATCGGCGCCGTCGCGAATCTGCTGCTGGCGCGCGGCCTCGAACAGGCTGATGATGGGATCGGCATGGACGTAGATCTGGCGCCCGATAGATTCGAAGAAACGGATCCACAGTTCCCGCAGGTGACTGATCTCGGTGGGGTCGCGCTGCAACGGATTGCGGGTGTCGGCGATCCAGTCGGCATTCATCAGTTCGATGCGTCGTTCCTTGGTGTAGATGCCGTGTTCCATCAGCACGAAGGGCGTGCGCTGGCGCTGTGTGGCGAACTTTCCGAGCAGTCCGGCATAACCGGTCGAGGGGCTGAACAGCAGTCGCGTGCGCGGCAGACGGCTGGCGGCGTGGGCCAGTACCCATAAGGGCTTGTGCAGGTTGCGGATGGTCCAGAAATAATCGACGAAGGATGGCTCCGATGCGCTGGCGTCATAGACTTCGGTGATGTAGCGCCAGGCCGGCTCGCCATGCAGGAAGGCCGCTTCACCGAGGGGTGAGCGTGCATCGAGCAGCTGCTGTGCACTGAACGCATTGGTCTGGCCGGCGCGCAGGGCTTCGTGCAGGCGTGCGTATTGCTCGGTGGAACCGGCGGGCAGGCGCGGCGCGCGCAAGGGTGCCGTTTCAAGTTCATCGAACAGGTAATGCTCCTGCAAATGCACCAGGTTGTCGGGCAGTACATATTGCCGCGACTCGTAGTCCTCCTTGCGCGAGCCGAGGAAGACGGCGCCGAATCGCCAGTGCGGCAGGCCGCTGATGATCTGGTGCACCCAACTCGACACGCCGCCCTTGATGTACGGATAGGTACCTTCGAGCAGCAGCAGGATGTCGCAGTCGCGGGTCGGTTGCGGCTCGTTCATGATGGTGCGGCTCCCATCCAGCGTACGGCGACCGGCCCCAGCAGCGGGATGCCGGGGTGCGGCGGATAGGCGCCTATAAGCTGCCGGATTGCGGCGTAGTCGCGGGCCTTCCAGGCCTGTTCCAGCAGCCACGGCAATGCGCGGGCCGGCGCGGCGCCCGCTGCGAGTGCGGCCCGGTAGCAGTTGCCGATGTCCGCTTCGGTGCCGGATTCGCCGCGAAGTTGCAGCCATCGGGCACGCAGCAGCAGCCAGCGTGGGCGCCAGGCGGCGTCCTGCGGCGCCTCGCCGATGCGTTCGAGCAGCTGACCGGCCGCAGCGAGATGGGCATCACGCAGGCTGCCCTGGGCAATGCCCAGATAGATGAACTCCAGGTGTAGCTCGACCCCTTCCAGGGCCACGCGCACGGCATCGGAAGGCTGCGTATCCAGGCGCGCATCAATGCGTCCGAGCTGCGCCACGATGGCCTTCTCGCGTCGTTCCAGCAGGTTGTAGGCGAGCAGTCGCAAGGTCTCATCCGGATGCCCCAGGGTCTGGCTGATGACGCGGGTGGTCAGGGCATTGCGGCGATGCTCGATGGCCATCAGCGCGCGTGCGCCCTGCCGGTTGTCCATGCCGCGCAGGCGTGCCAGCGCTCCGCCCGCGCCAAAGTGCCCGGAGATCGCGGACACTTCGCTGGCGAAACTGGGGTTGGGCAGCAATTGCGGCAGGCGGCGTGCCGGTGCTTTTTCCAGAAGCGGGAAAAGCAGTCCCACGACCAGCAGAAACAGCGGTCCCAGTACCGGTAGCAGACTGCCCAGTCCGGTGATGGCCAGCACGTTGCGTACGGGGTGAAGTTGCAGCCGACGCGGCAACAGGGCCTGGGTCAGGGTGGCCAGCAACAGACTCAGCAGCGTATTGGCGCCGAGCAGGGCAAACAGCAGTGGCGCGGCATGCCCCTGCGAACGCATCCACGTCGACAAGGGTTCGTAAAGCGCGTCCGACAGGGTCTGCATCCAGGCAGGCGTGCTGGAAATGGCATGCAGCAGGGCAAGCGTCATGACTGCGCTTCGTCGGCGATGCCGTCAATGCCGGCGGCATCGAGCAGGACGTCAGGCGTACGTCGGTCGACCGGGATCTGCCCGCTGCGAAAGCCCGGTGCGGCCAGTCCCTTGTCGATCCCGTGTTCACGCAGCCAGGCATCGAGACGGTCCAGGTAGCCACGGGCGCTGGCCGGCCCGGCCAGGGGCAACAGGACCAGCAATCCGCTGGCCGGCTGGCTGAAAGGGTCCAGCCAGTAGACGTCGAGACTGCGGCGAATGCCCTGGTGGATGGCCTGGGCATCGAGCGGCTGTTCGCGGGTGGGTTCCGGGATACGCACGGTGACAAGCATGGAGCGCACGCTGCTGACTGCATGCAGGTGCTGCAGCTTGACCAGTTCGTGGGCAAAGCGCGGTGGACAGCCCGGAAACAGTCGGCGCAGGTCGGCGCTTTGCGCGATGGCCCAGCTCTCGTCGGCAAAGTACTGCACGATGGCAGTAGCTGTGGTGAGGTTTTCCTCGGTAAGCGCCAGCAAGGGCATGTCGCGCACCACCAGCATGCCCAGTTCCTCGTCCCCTGCGTTGCGCAACGGGAAGACCGCACGGTAGCCGCCAGCGGTATCCAGCTCATGCAGCTGGTCGATGCTGTAGTAGGCGGCTTGCGCGTGCTCGCGGGCTTGCACAAGCAGGGGGTCGGTGACAGACAGTGGCGCGGATGGACCCAGTACGGCCAGCGGGTCCTCGCGCAGGCGGCCGCGAACCATCACATGCAGGGCGGCAGTCTCGAACCGGCAGTATTGCGCCAGCAACTGCAGCAGGTCGGTGGCGTTGGCCTGGTTGATGACTTCGTCCTTGTCTTTCCGCAACGTGCGCGATTGCTCCAGCGCGCCGCGCAGGGTGACCGGCTGGGTGATGAGCGCCTCCTCCAGCCGGTCGTGCGAGATGCGGTTGATGAAGTAGGCGCGGGTCAGCGCTTCCAGGCGTTCTTCCGCATAGGCGGTCCGCAAAGCGTTGGCCTGCACCCTGTCGCGCCAGTTGGAACTGAACTGTCCGGCAATCAGCGCCGCGAACATGCCGCCGACAATCTGGATCAGCGGCGGCGGCTGTCCGATGGCGGCGAACCAGTGCGCGGCAAACCCGGCGCCAGTCAGCACGAAGCTGCCGATGGTGGCTGCACCAAGGCCGTAGCGCAGGCCAAGCAGGAACGGGATCAGCCACAGCCAGGGAAAGCTCGACGCCGTGAACGGGGCCTGCCGATCCAGGATCATCGCCAGCGCCAGGCCCAGCAGCGGCAACAGCACCGTCTCCGCCCACGCGGTCGGGCGGTAGCGGGACACTTCGCGGAGAGCTGCCGGTTTCGCCATCAGGTGGATGATTTGCGCAATAGCCGCATGACGAGCTGATCGAGCACATGCTGCGACAGCACGGCCAGGCCTTCGCGGCTGTGGCCGCTGGCCGATGCCGCGCCACTCCATACGGTCTTGCCGTTGCCAAGGTCGATCAGACGCAGCGTGAAGCCGACGGCCGGCTGGCCGTCGAGGCCGATCTTGTAGCGCCACTCGTCCACGCTGCCGGTCAAGGCGTAGCGCGCCTGCTGCGCTCGCGCCCAGGCCAGGGCCTTGTTCATGTCCTGCGCGTCATTGCCTACCGGCAGCGGACCGCTGACAGCAGAAGGCTCGATCGACAGGGTGCCGACGCCGTGCGCGGTCAGCAGTGCGGCCAGTTGCTGCTGGACACGCTGCCCGGCGTAGGGCGTGGAGGTATTGTTGGCAAGCGCCAGCACCGCGACAGCCGACTGCGGATCGAGCGCCGGGGACGAGGAGGTGTCGATGCGCATGCCGGCACATGCGGCGAGCCCAGTCACGGCGAGGACGGCGAGCATCAGGGTTCGTATGGCTTGAATTTGCATGGCGGGTTCTCTCAGCGCGGTGAGGAAAAGTAGTAGCGATAACGAAGCACAACACTTGCGTTGGTGCCTTGCTGGGGCCCGACCGATCGACCCAGGGCAAGGCTCAGGGACAGATGATCGGGTCCGGTCACCGGCAACGCGATGCCGGCCTGCAGTTCGTAGCCGGTCCCGTAGGCACTGTTGGTGCAGGCGCTGGCACTCGCATACGGCCTCCATTGCCCAGCATAGCCGGTCTGGTAGCGCATGTTGAACGATCCGCCGGCGCAGGCCTGGGCGTATGAGGCCGGCACGAAATAGCCGATATCGGGTGTCTGGCCGGTCGGTATCAGCGGAGCCAGTTGTGCAGGCAGCCGTGTGGCGCGGTGGAAGTGCGCGGCACTGACCGATGCCGTGAGCGTGAAATCGGGCGGCGTGAACCAGAGCTTGTGGTCGAGCGAAAGCGCGGCCTTCTGCACGCTGCCCAGCGCACCGCCGCCCTGGGCGCGCAGGCGAGCGGCAGTGAGCTGCCATTGCGCGGTGTCGCGCGGGCTCAGGTTCAGGCTGGCGTCGAGGTCGACGCGATCTTCCAGGCCGGCGACTTCCAGAGGTACGGTATCGGTCGGCTGTGCCCCGCGCTGGACGCCGATCGTGCTCTGCAGGGCGTTCGACCAGCGTCGCGTCCAGGCCATGCCGAGCCGCGTCCAGGGGGCAAGATTGCGTCCGGTGCCGAAGCGCGTCTCGAATTCACCGCGTTCGGTCAGATGCGTCCACGCCAGCACAAGGCTGCGGCGCGATGAAGGAGGTGGCCCGATCAGGCGGGCATCGATGCTGCGCTGGGGTGCGAAACCGGTCTTGAGGTCGAGCCGGTCGCGGGGAGTGGTCCAGTCGCGCGCGGTGAGTGTGAAGGGCAGCGAACGCAGGCCGCTGGCATCGCGCACGGCGGCGCTGATGCCGATGCTGTCGGTACGCGGCAGGGCGATTTCGCGGAACTGGCGCTGCAGGCGCGCATCGTCCGGTTCGCCTTGCATGCCCTGCCAGGCCAGCTTCAGGGCCAGAGGATCCCAGCCCAGGCGCGTGGCGGCATCGACACGATCGCGGCGCGGCAAGCGGCCGCGCTTGTTGCGCAACAGGTCGGCCAGCGCGACGCCATCGTTGTCGGCCAGCGCCAGTGAGAGTGCGGCCCAGTCCGGCAGGGCTTGATGGGCGAAGGCGCCCTCGCGCCACCAGCGGGCAAGCGACAGGTCGCGTGCATCGAGCAGGCCACCGAGCACGGCCACCCGCGCCGCCCTTGTCCTGTCCTCGCGCGCGAGTTGCTGCATGGCCTTGCGCGCGGCATCGCCCGGGCGCAGGCTGGCGATCAGGCGCGTACGTGCGATGCGCATCTCGTGCGCGGTCGCGTCCGCTGCAATGGGTGGGTTGCCGAGCAGGTCCAGCGCGCGGCGGCGTACCCGCCACGCCGCAGCGTTGCGATCGGCCTGGTCGAGCACGTCGGCCAGGTTGACCAGCCACAGCGGGTCGTTGCGGTGGCCGGGCCACTGGCGCTGCAGCCACGGCAGGGCGCGTTGCGGCTGGTCGAGCGCGGCGTACAGCGCGGCCAGCGGTCCCCACAGCGAGGACGAAGCCATGGCGCGACGCGCCAGCCGCCCCAATGCGGCACGCAAGTCGCTCACATTCCGATGGTCCAGGTGCAGCCACAGGTAGCCGGCAAGGATGGTGTTGTCCCGGGGCGCCAGTCGCAGCGCGTGCAGGTAGGCGGCCTGGGCATCCCCGAAGCGTCCTTGCGCGGCCCGCAAGGTGGCCAGGCTGGTCCAGTAGAAGGGCTGGTCGGCGAAACGCCGGACCTGATCGGGGGCCAGCGCGGCGAAGGCCCGCTTGAGCCAGGGCGTCGCGGGCTGGCGCGACGAGGCGATGGCGAGCATCGCCTGGAACAGGGCCGGGTCGCGGGTTGCCTTCCAGCCCCGCTCGGCGACAGCGAAGGCCTGTTCCGGCTGGGTGTACTGCTCGACATAGACCACGCGCAGGTAGAGCGTGGCATCGGCCTTGCCATGCTCAATCAGGATCCGCGCGCTGCGCGCGGCCAGCCGGTAGCGCCCGAGCATCCAGGCCAGGCCGCTCAGGGTGTTCCAGTACGCCGTTTGTCCGGGCGTGGCGCGCGCTTGGGCCTGGAGCAGGGTGTCGAGTGCGGCCTGCGGTTGACCCGATAGGTATTCGCGGGTGGCGATGGCCAGCATCACCCGCGGCACCGGGCCGTAGCGTTTGCGATAGGCACGCAGCACTGCCAGTTCCTGCGCGGGTTGGCCCATCTGGCGCAAGATCGAAGCCTGTCGCCACAGCAGGTCCGGGTTCGGATGGCGGCGGTATTGCCTGGCCAGCGCCTGGACGGCCTGATCCGGTTGCCCGGTCGCCATGTACAGGTCGGCAAGCATGCCCCGTTGCGCCGGGGTGGCCAGTCCGTCGCGAATCATGGTCCGTATCAGACGCAGCGATTGCTGATCGTTTTCCAGTTCGGTGGCGAGTTTCAAGGCGGGCTGCAGATGGCTTTTCTCGCCGAGGTCCAGGGCGAGGTAGGCCTGTGCGTCCAGTGCCGCCTGCGGTCGCCCGCTCCACAGTGCTGCCTGCGCAAGGCGTGTCCACCACAAGTGGCTGCGGGGGCGCGCCCTGACCGCACTGCGGGCCAGCACATAGGCATCATCGACCGCACCCGAGCCGATGAAGGCCTGCCAGGCAAGGTCCCAGTCTTCGCTCTGGAAAGGCCGGCCGGGTGGCGGCGGCTGGGCGCCCTGCACCACGGGGGCACCGAGCAGTGTCGCGGCCACGGCGGCAGCCAGAAGGCGGATGCGCAGGCGGCGCACGATCACGCCGGCCCCGGCATGCGGACCAGCCGCCGCGCATAGCGGGCCGCGAGCACCGGGCGCCCGGAAGCCAGTGCGAGACGGATCATGCGGCGCCACAAGGCATCATCGTGGCGCACGTAAGGCAGTGCGTCGTGGGCAAAGTCGAGCGCACCCTGCGCCTTGCCCGCCGCGAGCAGGGCGGCAATGCCCTGCTCGAAGGCGTCCTGCCGCAAGGCGGCATTCTGCGAGCGGAGCAGCACCTGGCGATCGAGCTCGGCAACCGTGGGGTAGGCGCCGAGAGCGAGGGCAAAATGCGCCTCGTCCAGAAGTTGCGCAGGGTTCATGCGTGGAGCCAGACCCAGAAGGGCACGGGTGTATGTACGTGCCAAAACGCTGCGGGCAGGTGAGCCCTCGGGTTGTCCGGTCCACTCCTGCTGCAACAGGCGCAGGCGCAGGCGCGCTATATCCAGCGGCAACGTGTCCAGGGGACGGCCCATCCAGGGGGCAAGTGCAGTGCGCACCCATGGAAGTTCCTGTGCGATCAGCGCCTGCCGGGCCAGCAGCAGGCGGTTGCCGGTGTCGTCGGGCTTGGCACGCACCAGCAGGCGCAGATAGGCCAGGGTGGCGACATTGGGTTTGTCCTGCGCCTGCAGGGCGTTTTCGATGTAGGTTCGCGGATACAGCAGCCACAG
The DNA here is from genome assembly GCA_027019085.1 of Rhodanobacteraceae bacterium. Lineage (GTDB taxonomy): Bacteria > Pseudomonadota > Gammaproteobacteria > Xanthomonadales > Rhodanobacteraceae > Oleiagrimonas. The sequence continues at coordinate 11,351 of JALUXG010000049.1, forward strand.
GGCGAACAGGGCCGCACTGGCGATGCCGACCAGCAGCCAGTATGGAGCGAAACGTTCACTGGGCGACGGCAGGGTCGCGTGATGCCGGCGGTTGGGCGTGATCGATTGCGCGATGGCCATGCTGGTTCGAAGCGTTGTCCTGCCAGGGACGTGTGCGCGGTCTGTCTTCCGGACAGGGACTGCAGTTCGTCCTCAGTCGCGCGCGCAACGTATGTCGATATTCGCCCCTTTCCCGGCGAGGCTGAGGGAAACTGTACCATTGGCGCCACTTCGGGCGGCAAGACGTTTGCCGTCGGCACGGATCCGGCAGCCGGCGGCATTGCCCAGCAACAGCCTGAGCGGCACCTGTGCGCGCAGGGTGAGCGTAAGGTGACCCGTTTCGCGCCGCATGTTTCCGACAAGGCCGTTGGCACTGACCAGATAGGGCTCGGTCGGTCGCTTGCGCGTCAGCACCAGGAGTGCCCGGTTCCCGGTCCCCAGATGGATGTACCGCTGGCCGTTGGCGCTGTCGAAGCCGGCGACATTGCGCGAATGCTCAAGATCGGGATATCCCAGCGTGTCGGGAATGCGCAGTTCCTGGTCGGCGCCATACCCGCGGGCGATGAAACCGTCGGTGCTGCGTGCCATGCCTGCGGACTGGAAATCCACCGCGATGCGGCTGTAGGTGGAGGCGAAGACCGGTGTGGAGGGCTGCTTGAGCGCCCAGCGGTAGACCTCGATCAGGTTTTCCAGCGCGCAGGCGCGGGCTCCGGAATAGAAGTGGTAGTAGATCTCCATTGCCGTCAGGCGGCGTGGCGCATCGGTCATCTGCATGGTCTGGATGGCCTTGTTGTAGCCGCAGTAGGGCGGTTGCCAGCCGTGGGTGTACTGGTCTTCGTTGGCAATCGGCGAATAGACCTGGAAATACGGCCCTTTCCAGACGCCCAGCGGGGCGACGTTGGTCAGCGAGGGGTGCGCGCGGTCGATGGTGCTGTTGGTACCGTTGATGTTGGCCAGGCCGTCGCGGTAGGCGATGCCCAGCACCTCGGCGTCGGGGTTGGTGTCGCCGGACCACTGGATCACGCGCACCGGCTTGCCGGGCGGGGCGAGCAGGCGGTCGATGATTTTCACCGAGCCACTGACTTCCATCTCCGGGCTGAAGCGGTAGCCCGGCACCGGCAGGTTGTAGCCGTATTGCAGCGCGGGACTGTCGCCGGTGACATAGGCACCCTGTGCCTGTGCGTGCTTCTTGATATGCAGGCCGGCGGACAGGCCCGGGTCGCGCTCCAGCGCCGGCCAGTCGAAGGGGTGGGAATAGGTATGCGAACCGATCTCCACCCAGGGCAGGCGGAAGATGGCGCGTGCGATCGGACGCAGGCGATCGACTTCCTTTTTCGGGTACAGGCCGTCATAGGCGAATTCGCTGGCGATCACCGAGGCCGTGATCGGCAGCGGAAAGCGTTTGAGTACGGCATCGAGGATCACCTTGGCGGCCGGCTGGTCGCGGTAGCGCCCGATCCAGGAGCCGGAAGCGAAGCCGTCGCCGTCGATCAGGCCGAAAAGCAGCCGTCGCCCGCTGGCAGTGGTGTAGTCGTAGACAGGCAGCTCGGGAAGGCGCAGCGCGGCGCGCAAGAAGCGGAACGGGTCGAGGATCCAGGCCGATTGCAGTTCGCCAGGCTGCAGGTCGCCCTGCGGCAGGTTGCGCAGCACGTAGGGACTGAGGGCATAACCGCCCCACGGCATGAGGGCCGAGGCAATCTCGTGGCTGCCTGCCACCTCGATGTCGAGCAACGACGTGCCGGACCTTATCTGCCTGGGGGTAAAATCGGGGGCACTGGGCAGCAGCGGGCTTTCGAACCCGAAATAGCCGCTGGCCTGCTGCGCGATGCGCGCCGCATGCAGTCCGGGTGGCGGCTGTTTCCCGCTGGCAAGCCCGAGCGCATCGAGTGTTGCCTGATCGCCGCCAGTACCGAAGCTGCCCAGCACGGCCACTGGCACGCCGGCGGCGATCTGTGCGCGCAGCCATTGCCAGGTACGTCCGGATGCGGGGAAGCTGTCGCTGTCGAACCACGTGACAATACCGGCCACCTGCCCGGTCAGCGGTCCTTGCGGCAGTGGATGGTGGCTGACATCGATCTCGCGCGTGGCGTAGCCCATGTGGTTGAGCGGCATCGCCGCATACCAGTTGAGATCATTGTTCATCGGCGCGTAGTCGCCGTTGTAGAGCAACAGGATCCGCCGCGGCAGTGGACGTATGCTGCCGACACCGACGATGTCGAGCGCGCTGTCGGTGACGTAGGGGACGATGTCCGCGGCGGCGATCTTCTCGGCCAGGCGCGCGGCCTCGGTGCGCTGCGCGGGCGGCAGGTAGTCGATGGCGATGGGGGTCAGTCCCAGCGCGCGTACCCGCTTGAACTGCCCGAGCAGGTAATCGGTACCCGCGTTGGGAACGCGGACATAGGACTTGCTGCGCTGATCCCAGCCACGGTACAGCGATTCGGCAGCCACCCCGACCACGCCCTGATCGTGCACCTGGTCGAGCAGTTCGAAACCGCGGTTGAGGATGAAGCGTGCTTCCGGGTCACGCCGATGGATGGCCTTGATCAGGGCAACCAGGCCCTGGCGGTAGGCGTGTCGCCGCTCACGATCGCCCGGCTTGGGGAGTGCGATGCGGTAACTGTCCAGGGTGTCGAAGAAGAAGTTGCGGTAGCCGCGAGCGAGCAAGGGCGCGATCACCTTGTCGAGGTAGAACGTGCGGCACACCGGCTTGGACTGGTCGACGATCAGCGCGTGCCAGATGCGGTTCTCGCCGAGGCGACATGCCCTGGGCAATGCCTTGGCGATGCGCGAACCTTCGATGGCTTCGCCCAGCGAAACGTAGGCAAAGAGGGTCACATGCGGGCGATTGAGTGCCTTGGCCTGTTGCGAGGCCTGCGGATCGACGACCACCCAGTCGAACGACTGCAGCACGTCCATCGGCGGCCTGGCGCCATAGAAAAAAGCTACCGAAGGCGCGGTGCCCGCATGTGCCAGGCCGCTCAGCGCAAAGACGAGCAGCAGGCAGCGTGTGCCGAAACGGCGCAATCGGGACGGGGAAAGCGTGTCGTGCATCCTTGGCGAATCCTTAAACCATCCGCAATCGGACGGGGCATGTGGTTATGTGGGCAAACCTTGCCACAACAGGCCCCCGCGCACACCACTGCACGAGCGACAGCGCTTGTGCGACAAGTGCGGTATGTGCCCTGCGCATGCGCCGGACACCCCGCACGCAGTATGCGGGGCTGCAATCGCTCAAGGCGGCTTCCGCGCACCCGCCGGACCGCGCCGGACCAGGCCGGGTCCGACGAAGTGCGTCCGTCGCTCACCGTACACTATTCGCCGGTGGCTTCGCTTTTTCCGCCGAGACGGCCGTATGTCCAGCCCAGCGCGGCACCCCAGGCCAGGTGCAGGATGAGGGTCATGACCGGCGCCATGATGCCCATCTTCAGGCCAAACAGGCCGGCGCCGGCCATCGGCATCGGGATCAGCATCATCAGGAGCCACGCCAGCACGCTGAAGGAAAGGCCCTTGCGCACTGCCGTGGAACCCGGAAGCACCGGATGCAGCAGCGCGAATCCCAGGCCCCACAGCACGGTGCCGATGAGGAAATGGATCATCCAGCCGACAGCCGGAACGGCGGGCATGCCCAGCATGCCGTGAGCCATGTGGGCGAGCATGTGGATGACATTCATCTGTGGAAGCATGCCCATCGCACCCTTGATCAGCATCAGGATGGACAGCACGATGGTGGCGACGAAGCCGGCCACCATGGCACGAAGATAACGGTTGTTCATGGGATATTCCTCCGGTTGCACAGTCATCTGAAAAGGTAGGCGTCAATCATCAGCCGGCCATGCTGGGTGCGACTTTCGGTGGCCTGGTGCGTGGGTCTTGTCCGTTCGCCGCGCTTGCGAAATGCAGGATCACGCGGGTCATGCGGCGCGATCGCATCGCGGCATGTGCAGGGCAGGAGCCGGGCGTGCGCAAGCTGCGGTTCGCGTGCGACCTGATCGCCTTCGCGGGCCTTGTGCGGGAATGGGGCATTGCACGGCACGGACGAATCTCCCGGTTCCACGATCAACATACATCTGTTGACCCATAGAGGGAGCCGGGACGCGTTTGGATTCATCGGTCGCCGTATTCGGCAACCACGGGGAGATCCGCATCGTGCCGGTCCAGCCGGCGCCGGATGCGCCTTACGCGTCGGCGGGACTGGTGACGCGGGGCCCGGTACGTGCCGATATCGCGACCGGTTTGGCAGGCGCCTTGATCCAGGCCAGCCACTCGCTGATCACGATCAGGGTCCACAGGGCGCGGGCATGGTCGCGCCGTCGGGCACAGTGCTCGTCGAGCAGGGCCAGGGCCGCGGTGGTCGAGACACCGGCCTCGCCAAGTGCCTCGCTGGACAGCAGCTCGCGTGCCCAGGCATGCAGCGGTCCGCGCAGCCAGGTACCCAGCGGGACCGACAGGCCGCGCTTGCGCCGGTGCACGATGGCGCGTGGCAGGTAGCGGCGGGCGTAACGCTTGAGGAAAACCTTGGTGGTCAGTCCGCGCACCCGCTCGTGCACCGGAAGCTGCGCGGCGAAGTCGATCACCGCGCTGTCGAGGAACGGAGCACGGATTTCCAGCGCATGCCGCATGCCGCCGCGGTCGGCCTTGGCCATCAGGGCTTCGGGCAGCGACTGGCGGATGTCGTGGCACTGGATCTCGTCCAGCAGGTCCATGCCCGGGTGCGCGATGGCAGGCAGGGTGGCGTTGATCCCAAGGCGTTCGAGCACGTCGCTCTGGATGTTGGCCGCCCACAGCATGTGCCGTGCCAGTCCCGGCAGCTCCTGGCCCTGCACGAAGCGCTTGAGCAGGTAGGACACGGTCATCTTCTTGTCGCTCACCGGCAGGCGCTCGACAAGGGCGCGCAGCCCGTTGCGCACGCTGCCCGGCAGGTGCGCGTAGTGGTCGGCGAAGCGGGCGCCGAGATAGGTCGGGTAGCCGCCGAACAGTTCGTCGGCGCCCTCGCCGCCGAGCACCACGCGTACATCCTTCGCGGCCCGTTCGGCAATGCACGAGAGCGGCACCCAGGCCGGGTCGGCCAGTGGTTCGCCGGTGGCGTGGATCAGGTCGCGCAGGGTCGACGGCACGTCCTCGGCGCCGACGGTGACGCTGACATAGTCGCAGCCGAGCATGCCGGCCACGCGTTCGGCATAGTCGCCTTCGTCGTAGGAGGCCTCGGCGAAGCGAATGCCGTAGGTGGTCAGTGCCCGTCCGGGCCAGACGCTGCGGGCCACTGCGGTCAGCAGCGAGGAATCGAGGCCGCCACTGAGCAGCACGCCGAAGTCCACGTCGATATCGCTCTGGCGGTGCACCGCGGTGCGGAAAATCTCGTCGAAGGCCTCGGTGTCGGGTTTCGGGCGCTTGACCACCTGGCCCAGCGGACAGGTCCAGTACGGGTGCGATTGCTCGCCGTTGCGGTCGATGGTGACGATTTCGCCCGGCTGCACCTTGTGACAGCCGGTCAGCGGGGTGTACGGAGCCGGGGCGTAGCCGGCACGCAGGAAATGGCGCAGCGCTTCGCGATCCAGCGCGGGCGGCGCACCGAGTCCGGCGCGCAGGGCGGACAGTTCACTGGCAAACAGCACGCTGCCTGCGTCGTGCCGGTAATACAGATGGCGTTCGCCGATCCGGTCGCGGGCCAGCAGCAGGGTCTGCGTGCGCGGGTCCCAGATGGCGATGGCGAACACGCCTTCCAGGCGCTCGGCAAAGCCGGCGCCCAGTTCCAGATACAGCGGCCCGATCACTGCCACGTCGGAGGTGCGGTCGATCACATGGCCGCGCGCTTCCAGCCACCGGCGCAACTCACGGTGGTTGTCGATCTCGCCATTACAGACCACCACCACGCCCGAGGCGTCCTGCATCAGCGGTGCCTGATGGTCGCGCACGCTGCGGATGGCCAGGCGGTTGGCGCCCATGGCACCGTGTTCCAGGCTGCAGGTGTCGTGTCCGTTCGGCCCACGGTGCGCCATTGCCGCAAGCATCGCACGCGTACGCTGGCGCGGGTCGGTGCCATACGCCGTCTCCTGCAGGGCGAGGAATCCGCAGATACCGCACATGTCAGGAGCTGCCGTGACTGTTGGCCGGGCCCACCCACAGCAGGGTGCGATGGCGCCAGCTACCCAGGCCGAGCGAGGGACGGGCTGCGCCGCACTGGGCCGCGGCCTGCTCGACCTCCCTCACGCGCACCCTGTCGTCCACCGCCAGCAACAGCGTGGGATAGCGCGCCAGTACCTTGCACAGGCGCTGTTCGCGGTCAGACGTGTGCCAGGCGATGCCGTAGACCGGGCGTTTGGCGTACAGGTACATGCCCCAGGGCGTGCGTTCTTCCACTGCGACCTGGTGGGTGGTGTCGAGGATGAAGGCCAGCGCACGGAAATCGTGACCGGCGGCCAGTTTCTCGACCTGTTGCACGCGCAGGCGGTTGTCCACCCGTGGATGCATGAGATACGCGGGCAGGGCCTTGCTGGCCAGCAGCAGCACGATCCAGATGCCCAGGCCGAGCTGGAGGCGACGGCTGCCGATATCGATGCGGGGCGCCAGCGCCCGCGCCAGCAGCAGCGCCTGCGGAATGAACAACGGCAGCAGGTACATCGGCAGGCGCGACCGCGAAAGGCAGAAGACCAGCAGCGCGAGCAGCATCCACAGCCACAGGAACAGCGACGCATCAGCCCTCTGCCAGGCCTCGCGCCAATGCGCCGGCCGGAAAAGAGCCGGGGCGTGGCGGGCGACGGCGGGCCACCACGGCAGTGTGCCCAGGGCCATCACCGGCAGGTAGACGACGATCCATCCGTACCACTGCGCATGCCGGCCATGGGTGCTGGTGAACAGGCGGTCGTAGATTTCGAAGTGCAGGAAATAGTCGAGCAGGCCGGGCGTACGCATGACCACCACCGCGTACCAGGACAGCCCCGTCACGGCGAACACCAGCAGGCCGGTGATGCCGAACAGCCGGCCCAGCCCCCGCCAGCCTTCGCGGCGGAACACGAACGGCGCCATGCCGATCAGCGGCAGCAGCCCGGGCGGTCCCTTGGTCAGGAAAGCCAGCCCGAAGCCGGCCCACATCAGCCAGCGCCAGCGCAGGGCGGCAGCGGAGTCCGAAGGCACGCGGCCCAGCCAGGCGCGCACGAAGCCGAATACTGCCAGTGCTTCGAAAAAGGTGAGCAGCACATCGGTACTGACGATGTTGGCCGCCAGGAACGGCACCAGGGACGTGGCGTAGATGACGGCGGGCAGCCACGGCTTTTCCGGCACCAGGTCGCGGCCCATCGCCGCGATCAGCAGTGCGGTGAGGATGAAGGCCAGCGCGTAGGGCGCGCGTACCGCCCAGGTCGAGCGGCCGAAGCTTGCCATCGAAGCGGCGATCACCCAGTTGGTCATGGGCGGCTTGGTGTAGTTGGGGCGGTCCAGGCTGAAGCCCGGCAGCAGGTACTGGCCCGAATCGAGCATCAGCAGGGCGCTGGAGGAATAGCGCCCCTCGTCGGTGCTGTAGAGCGCGCGGCTGCCCTGGAAGGCAAAGCCGAGAACCAGCAGCAGGCCGATCAGGCCGAGCCAGTGCACACGCGCAGCGGGCCTGTCCGCAGGGCCGGTCGCCATCATTGATTCGATTCGCGTCGGGCGCGCCGCACCAGCTGCAGGTTGCGCAGGAAGATCATCAGGGTCAGCGATTCGCCGGCGATGAATACCGGTTCGCGGCGATGGATGGCGTAGGCCAGCAGCACCACGCCTCCGGCCACGCTGAGGTACCAGAACAGGTTGGGCACCAGGCTCCGGCCATGGGTTTCGCTGTACAGCCATTGCACCAGGAAGCGGGCACCGAAAAGTGCCTGCCCGGCGAGGCCGATGGTGAGCCAGAGCGTCTGATCGGATAGGGTCATGAATACGGTAGCTGCTGTCGACGGGATAACGGGCGTGCTGCGCGATTGCGTCCGGCCGGTGCTTGCTTCCCGCGTGCTGTGCGGGCGAGGCGGATGCTGCCGAGCGCGCATCCGATGCCGCCCAGCTGGTATTGTACCCGTTTCCTGCAAGCGCGGTCCTGTCCGGGGCCACGTTGTTGCGGACACCGGTCACAAGGTTTTTCATGGGCACAACAGGCGCCGTCTGGCTGGTCATCGGGTTCATCGGGCAGGCCATCTTTGCAGCCCGCTTCCTGGTGCAATGGCTGTACAGTGAATTGCGCAAGCGCAGCACCATCCCCGAGATCTTCTGGTATTTCAGTGTCATCGGTGGGTTGCTGCTGCTGAGCTATGCCATCTACAAGCGCGATCCGGTGTTCATCGTCGGTCAGGCGGGCGGTCTGCTCGTTTACCTGCGCAACCTGCAGTGGCGATTGCGCGAACGCCGCCAGGCCCGTCAAGCGGACGGCTGAGTAGAGCCGGTCTCGCCGTAACCGGACAACGCCATACCGTCACATTGCCGTCACGTCTGCATCAAGACGGTGAAACACGGGGCGAGCAAGCTGGGCCCATCCTGATGGGCATGCGGCATGAAAATCGGCATCGTCACCGAAACCTATCCGCCGGAGACCAACGGTGTGGCCCTGACCGTGCAGGGTCTGCTCGAAGGCCTGCGCGAGGCGGGCCACGACGTGCAGCTGGTGCGACCGCGCCAGGCGCATGAAGCGGCCGCTTCGGCGCCTGCCGGCATGCTGTGCGTACCGGGTGCCACCCTGCCCGGGTATGCCGGGTTGCGGTTCGGCTGGCCGGCCACGCGCCAACTGATGCGCGTCTGGGGTGCATGGCAACCGGACGTCGTCTACGTGGCCACCGAAGGCCCGCTCGGTCACAGTGCGCTGCGTTGTGCGGAGCGCCTCGGCATCCCGGTCACCACCGGTTTCCATACCCGTTTCGACCACTATGCCCGGCATTACCGGCTGGGCTGGCTGGCACCGCTGGTGCGTCGCCATCTGCGGCGTTTCCATCGACGGGGTCGGGCCACCCTGGTGCCTACCCGGGCACTGGCTGCCGAACTGCAGGCGATGGGCATCGACAACGCCCGGCTGTTGTCGCGGGCAGTGGACACCGGACAATTCGCGCCGCAGTACCGCGACCCTGCCCTGCGGCGGCAGTGGGGGGTCGCGGACGATGTCCCGGTCATGCTCTATGTCGGCCGCATCGCCGCCGAAAAGAATCTTGATCTCGCCCTGCGCGCGTTTGCTGCCATGCGTGCTTCGGTGCCCAACCTGCACTACGTGTGGGTGGGCGACGGCCCCGAGCGTGCCGCCCTCGAGCGTGCCCACCCCGAATGCATCTTCATGGGCATGCAACACGGGGCGGACCTGGCGCGCTGTTATGCCAGTGCCGACCTGTTCGTGTTTCCGAGCCGCAGCGAAACCTTCGGCAACGTGATTCTCGAAGCCCTTGCCAGCGGGCTGGCCACGGTGGCCTACGATTGCGGCGCCGCACGCGAGCACATCCGCGATGGCCACAACGGCTATCGGGTGCAGGAAGGCGACGAAGCGGCTTTCCTGGATGCCTGCGTGCACCTGGTCCGCGACGGTCGCTACCGCGACATGCGCGCCAGCGCCCGCGCCAGCGTGGTCATGCTCAGCCCGGATGCGGTCATTGCCGATTTCGATTGCATCCTGTCCGATGTGGCCGGTGCCGGCCCGGAGCCCTTGCCAGCGCACTACCGACCGGTGTCGCAGGGGCTTTGTTCACGGCAGGAGACCTGCCCGTGAACGATACCCTGCCACGCGTCAGCCTGGATGCACGCCTGTGCACGCGCGCCAACCGCTGGGGTGCGCAACGTGCCATCGGGCGCGTGTTCGCCATCGTCAGCCGGCTCGGTGACGGCGTGTTCTGGTATCTGCTGATGGCGGCTCTGGCGGTGCTTGGTGGTGGGCGCGGCATCCGGGCGGCAGCGCACATGGCAATCACCGGGCTGCTGGCCCTGGCACTGTATCGCACGCTCAAGGGCTGGACGCGCCGACCGCGGCCGTTTCGCGCCTGTCCCGGCGTCATCGCGCACATTCCGCCACTGGACGAATTCAGCTTTCCATCCGGGCACACATTGCAGGCGGTCGGCTTCACCCTGGTGGCGCTGGCCTATTTTCCCGCCCTGTGGGTGGTGCTGATGCCGTTCACCGTGCTGGTGGCGCTTTCGCGCGTGGTGCTGGGGCTGCACTATCCCAGCGACGTGCTGGCGGCGTGCGTGATTGGCGGTGTGCTGGGTGGGCTCACGCTGCTGGCGGTACCGGGCGTGCCCCTGCTTGCCGGCTGAATCCGGGCCTTGCCGATCGGGTCAGCAAAAGCTAAGCCTGCAGCCGTATCCTGCCCGCAGACAACGGTGGAGACTGGATGATGCGCCCGATGATCCGCGGATTGTGCACCGTGGCCATGGCTGCACTTGCCCTTCCTGCGCTGGCACGAACGTCGGTACCGGCCGCTTCCTCCCTGAGCTCGAGGCTGCTGCCGATCCGTGCAGGCACGCCGCTGGATTTCGATGACATGGGGTATTCCACGGCACTGGATCGTATCCTGGTGCCTGCCGCCCAGAGCGGGGCCCTGGCCCTGATCGACCCGCACACACAAGCCCTCACCCGCTGGAACAACGTGGTGCCCGCAGGGCCGGTTGCCCCGCACGAGGATGCCGGCACCACCTCGGCGGACACCGGTGCCGGGCTGGTCTTCGTCAGCGATCATGCCGATCGCGAAGTCGTTGCGCTGAGCGAGCGGACCCATCGACCGGTGGCACGCGCGAAACTGGCCTCCTCACCCGACTACGTTCGCTACGTGGCGCCGCTTCGCGAGGTGTGGGTGAGCGAACCGCACAAGGCGCAGATCGAGCGCTTCGCCGTGCATGGCGGCGCCCATCCGGCTCTCGTGCACGTCGGTGCGGTGCCGGTGAAGGGCGGTCCGGAGTCGCTGGTCATCGACCGCCGGCGCATGGTGGCCTACAGCAACCAGTGGGGCGGCCACACGCTGGAGATTTCGCTGCGCGATCCGCACGTGATTGCGCGCTGGAGCAACACGTGCCGGGGCAGTCGCGGCCTGGCCCTGGATGCCGCGGACGGCATCGTGCTGGTCGGCTGCAAGGAGGGCCGTGTGGTGGCGCTCGATCCGGCAGCGCACGGGCGCATCCTCGGTCAGGCAAAGGTCGGCGCAGGCGTGGACATCATCGCCTGGAATCCTGCGCTGCGGCATGTCTATGCCCCCGGGGCGCGCAGTGCCACGCTCACGGTGCTGCACATGGGTTCTCGCGGACAACTGACACGGGTCGCCCAGGCGCCGGCGGCGCGGGGTTCGCATTGCGTGGCTACCGACGGCAGGCGTCACGCCTACGTGTGCGAGCCGGAACAGGGCGCGATTCGCGTCTATACCGACTACGCCCAGCCCTGACCCGTCAGCCGGCGGCAGATCAGCTCGTGCGGTAGTGGTCCTGCACCGGGTAGCGTTGTGCGTACAGCGCGAACACCAGTGCGGCGAGGAAGGCGAAGCCGGCAAAGAAGAACATCAGGAACGCGTTCTCGCTGATGCCGCTGGCGGCGATGCGCGCGGTGACCGCCTCGTTGCGCACGGCGGCGTTGGTGATCAGCACCCACAGGTTGCCGTAGGACACCGACAGCAGCCAGAAGCTCATAATCACGCCCTTCATCTTCGGCGGGGCCTGGCTGTAGGCGAACTCCAGCCCGGTCGCCGAGACCAGCACCTCGCCCAGGGTCAGCAGTGCATAGGGCGCAACCTGCCAGGCGATGGAGACCGCATCACCGGTGTCGATCGACAGCTGCAGCATGGCCGCGAACACCCACGCCAGTCCGGCAAACACCAGCCCCGAACCCATGCGCTGGAGAGCGCTGACCTCGATCCCGAAGCGGCGCAGGAAGGGGTAGACCACCAGGTTGTTGAACGGGATCAGCAGCATCACCAGGATTGGGTTGAGCGCCTGCATCTGCGCCGGCTCCCGGACCAGCCAGCTGGGCCACCACCAGGCATCGTGCGGGATCACCATGGCATTGCCCTGCAGGATCCAGGTCGAGGCCTTCTGGTCGAACAGCGACCAGAATGGCGTGACGATGGCGAACACGATCAGGATGCGCAGCACTGCGCGCGCGCCGTCCACGGCCGTGTCCGGGTGTGCGCCCCGTGCGCGCTCCATCTGCAGGGCCGCGCCGCTGCCGCCGAAAGCGATCACCAGGCCCAGCGCGGCCAGCACCGCAATCACGAAATGCCCGACCGCATAAAGCACCAGCACCAGCAGCGCGAGGGCCAGTCCGGTGACGGCCAGCGCCAGGCCGGGTCGTCCGCGGCCGGGCACACGCGCCAGCAGCGCCGTGCGCACCACGCGCAGGAAGCCGTGCGGATCGGACGGCGCGGGCGGCACCATCACGTATTTCCGGCGTCCGGCCCAGAAGATCACGGTGGCGATGAACATCAGGATGCCGGGGATGCCGAAGGCCCACGCCGGACCCTGCGTGCGCAGCACGATGGGCATCAGCAGTGAGGCGAAGAACGAGCCGAAGTTGATGATCCAGTAGAAGGCGTCATAGACCACCTTCGCCAGGTGCTTGTTGGACTGGTCGAACTGGTCGCCGACGAAGGAGGACACCAGCGGCTTGATGCCGCCCGAGCCCAGCGCGATCAGCAGCAGGCCGAAATAGAAGCCCGTGCGGTGCGCCTCGAACAGCGCCAGGCAGGCATGCCCGGCGCAGTACACCAGCGACATCCACAGCACGGTGTTGTACTTGCCGAAGAAGCGGTCCGAGATCCATCCGCCCAGCAACGGGAAGAAATACACGCCGATGACGAAGGTGTGGAACACGTCCTTGGCCACGCCCGCGCGTTCGGCCAGCGGCAGGTACAGCAGCAGGCTGGACATCAGGAACGGCGTGAGGATGTTGCGCATGCCGTAGAAGCTGAAGCGCTCGCATCCCTCGTTGCCGATGATGTAGGGGATCTGGCGCGGCAACGCGCCGGTGGAAGCCGGCTGCGCGGCGGTGGCATGCATCATGATGTTGGCGAATCGGAAGCAGCGCTCAGGCTACGAAATTCGCCGCAGGCGAACACCTGCCGTGGCTGTATTCAGGGTGAATAAGTCAATGGTGCGCAAACAGCCAGTGGCCCAGCACGGCGCCCAGCCCCAGGTGCACGCTGGCCCAGACTGCCGCGGCCAGGGAGTCGCTGAACACGAAGCGCCGGGTTGGCAGGCCGGACATTCCGGCCAGCACCGGCATCAATGCGCGCAGCGGCGGGGTCAGTCGCCCGATGAACACCGCCACGTCGCCGCGCCGCGCCAGCAATTGGGTGGCGCGCGCGGTCCACAGTGGGCGGTAGGCGAACGGACGCATGGCCAGCACGCGTGATCCGTGACGACGACCGAGCAGGAACGAGATGAAGTCACCGGCAACGGCGCCGACGATGGCCCAGGCAATCATCCAGCCCAGCGAGACATGCCCGGTGCCGGCACTGGTGGCAATGGCGACCAGCAGGGTCGAGCCGGGCACGAACGAGCCGACCACGGCAAGGCCCTCGGCAAAGGCAATCAGGCCGACCAGCGGCGGCGCCAGGTAACCGTAGCCGATGATGATGTGGGCGAGGTGGTCGAGCCAGGGGTGCAGGTTCATTGGCGTACCGTGCGCAGCATGGGCGCTGTCGAAGAGCGTTCGCTGCTGCGAAACGGGTTGATGTCCAGACCGCCGCGGCGCGTGAAACGCGCGCACACCTCGAGGCGCACGGGCGCGCAGTGGCGCAGGATGTCCAGGTAGATCCTCTCCACGCAGTGTTCGTGGAAATCGCGGTGCTCGCGGAACGACACCAGATAGCGCAGCAGGCCGGCATGGTCGACCGGTGCGCCGACATAGCGGATCCAGACAGTGGCCCAGTCCGGCTGCCCGGTCACCGGGCAGTTGGACTTGAACAGGTGTGAATACAGCGTTTCCTCGACGGGCGCGTCATGCTCGCGGGCCTGGAGAAACGCCGCTTGCGGTGGCCCGTAGGTATCGATGTCCAGATCCAGTGCATCCAGGCACTGGCCTTGCGGTTCACCGATTCGTTGCGCGGAAAACGCCGCGGCGGGGACGAGCTGGACGGCTACCGGTGCCCCTGCGGCCTGCTCCAGGTCATGTGCCAGGTGTTCGCAGACCGCCTGTTCATGCAAGCGTTCGCCGCTGTAGCCGTTGAGGTAGAGCTTGAACGACTTGGACTCGATGATCGCCGGCGAGTCGGCGGGCACGTGGAACGTGGCCAGTGCGACCACCGGCTTGCCGCGGGGGTCGAGCCAGGAAAACTCGTAGCCATTCCATGTGTCGACCCCGAAAAACGGCGGCTCGCCGCGGATGCCCAGCACCTGCCGCCCCTGATCGCGCGCAATCGGGAACAGCGTTTCGGGGGTGCGGCGGTTGCTGTAGCCCGTGGGCTTGCCCAGCGGGGACCTCTCAAGATCGCTCATGAAGTATGCACTGGCGGGTGAAAGTGCATTCTACGGGTTTCGGGACCGGTGCAGGCGGTGGGTCGGTTTGTCGTTCAGGTCAACCGATGGCAGGGGGCACGGGCGCGTGGTCGCGCTAGGATGGAAGAATCGTATGCTTTCGTTTTCGTCGTCCAGGGGAAGTTCATGAACGTGCGTGCCCGTCTTTCCGTCATGCTGGCGGTATTGCTGCTGTTGCCGATATCGGTCCTGGCCCAGGGCCGCACCCTGACCGCAGCCGATTACGATCGTGCCGCGGCGATGCTGGGGTTCAACACCACGCCGCTGCTCGACCACCATGTCGACCAGGTGCGCTGGCTGAACGATCATGAGGTCGGCTACCGCGAGCGCAGCGGCGACTCCACGCGCTACCTGCGGATGAACGCACGCACCGGCAAGGTGGGGACGGCCTTCGACATCGCCCTTGTGGCCAGTCATCTTGCGGCCCTGCGCGGCAAGCCGGTCGCGGCTGATGCGCTGGTGCTTCGCAAGTGGCGCCTCACCGATGACGGACAACTGGAGTTTTCTGCTTTCAAACGCTGGTACACCTGCACCCTGGGCAAAAAGGGCATGTGCCAGCGCGGGCGCGCCACGCTGGGCGATGCGGCGCGCGCGAAGCTGGCGGACGAAAAGCCCGTGCACGGCGTGGTGTCGCCCGACCGCACGAAGGAGGTTTTCGTGCGCGACTGGAATCTGTGGCTGCGCGACCTGCGCACCGGTGACGAGACCCAGCTCACCCGCGACGGCGTGAAGAATTACGGTTACGCCACCGACAACGCGGGCTGGCTGCATACCGACGGCGCCATCGTGCGCTGGTCGCCCGATTCGAGGGAAGTGGTCACCTACCGCCAGGACCAGCGCAAGGTCGGCGAGATGTACACCGTGCGCACGCAGATCGGCCACCCGAAGCTCAACGCCTGGAAATACGCCCTGCCCGGCGACAAGCACGTGTTCATGATCGGGCCGGTGGTGATCGATGTCGCCACACGCACCCTGGTGCGCGTGAAGATGAAGCCGCAGCAGCGCCTGTCCAGCCTGTGTGACGACCTCGACTGCAACCGCAACGGGACTTGGGACGACGTGAAGTGGGCGCCGGACAGCAGGAGTTTTGCGCTGGTGACCTCCTCGCGCGACCGCCACCACGTATGGTTCCACGTGGTCGATGCCGGAAACGGCGACGTGCGCACGCTGTACGAGGAATCGGTGAAGACCTTCTACGAGAGCGGCCACGGCAAGGTGAACTGGCAGTACCTGCCCGGCCGCGATGCTTTCGTGTGGTTCTCCGAACGCAGCAACTGGGGCAACCTCTACCTGTACTCCCTGCGCGACGGGAAGCTCGAGCACCCCATCACCACCGGCAGGGGCCCGGTGACCGAAGTGCGGCACGTGAACCGCAAGACCGGCGAGCTGTGGTACGAGGCGGTCGGGCGCATGCCGGGCATGAACCCGTATTACCGCCAGCTCTGGAAGGTGAGCCTGGACGGCGGCAAGCCGGTGCTGCTGACCCCGGAGAACGCCGATCACGACATCACCCTGTCGCCGGACGGGCGCTATTTCGTGGACAGCTACTCCACGCCCGTCACGCCGCCGGTCACGGTGCTGCGTTCAGCGACCGACGGGCACGTCATCGCCACCCTCGCGCGCACCGGCATCGCACGCCTGAAGGCCGCCGGCTGGGTGCCGCCGGTGCCGTTCACGGTCAAGGCGCGCGACGGCAAGACCACCCTGTACGGCCTGATGTTCAAGCCGGCAAACTTCGACCCGCACAAGAAATATCCCGTGGTCGACTACATCTATCCGGGGCCGCAGACCGGTTCGGTCTTCAGCTTCAGCTTCCTGCCCTCGCGCGGCGACAAGCAGGCCATGGCCGACCTCGGCTTCATCGTGGTGTCGATCAACGGCATGGGCACGCCCTGGCGCTCGAAGTCCTTCCACGACACCTGGTACGGCGACATGGGCGACAACACGCTGCCCGACCAGGTCACCGGTATCCGGCAGCTCGCCGCACGTCATCCGTGGATCGACCTCCAGCGGGTCGGCATCTGGGGTCATTCCGGTGGTGGATACGCCACGGCCGATGCGCTGTTCCGCTATCCGGACTTCTTCAAGGTCGGCTGGGCCGAGAGCGGCAACCACGACAACCGCAACTACGAGAACGACTGGGGCGAGAAGTACCAGGGCCTGCTGGTTAAGTACAAGGACGGCAAGACCAACTACGACAACCAGGCCAACGAGCTGGTGGCGAAGAACCTCAAGGGCCACCTGATGCTGGTGCATGGCTCGATCGACGACAACGTGCCGATGAGCAACACCATGCTGGTGGTCGATGCCCTGATCAAGGCGAACCGGAACTTCGACATGCTGATCATCCCCAACGTGCACCATGGTTACGGCGTGACCGGCACCATGTATGCGATGCGCCGGCGCTGGGACTATTTCGTGCGCTACCTGGCCGGCGACACGCCGCCCGCGCAGTACACCTTCAAGCTGCCGGAGTGGATGAAGGCAAAGCCATGACATGGCTGTCCTGCCGCACGGGTCTGCCAGGGGCAGGCTCGTGCGGCATGGTGAAAGAGTCATCGTGGACGCCGGTCAGAACGCCACGTCAAAGGCGACCTCGCCCTCGACTCCGACCTGATAGGCAGACACACGGCGTTCGAAGAAATTGCTCACTTCCTGCACGTCCTGCAGGTCCATGAAATCGAAGGGATTGCGTGCACCGTACTTCGGCGCCATGCCAAGTTGCACGAGGCGCTGGTCGGCGACGTATTCCAGATAACTGCGCATGTCTTTGAGCGACAGCCCGGCAACGCCGCCGTCGAGTACGTCTTTGGCAAACTGTGTCTCGCAGGCGACGGCATCCTCAAGCATGGTTTCGATGTTTTCACGCATCGTCTGGTCGAACAGATCCGGTTCTTCCCGGCGGACCTGCTCGATGACCGAGAAAGCGAAAGCCATGTGCCCGGATTCGTCGCGGAACACCCAGTTGGTGCCGCTCGCCAGGCCATGCAGCAGGCCACGCGCACGAAAGTGGTAGACGTAGGCAAAGGCGGCGAAGAAGAACAGGCCCTCGATGCAGGTGGCGAAGCAGATCAGGTTGAGCAGGAACTGTTGGCGGTGCGCGCGCGTTTCCAGGCGTTCCAGCTGTTGCACCGAATCCATCCACTTGAAGCAGAACTCGCCCTTGGCACGGATCGACGGGATGGTCTCAATGGCGGCAAAGGCACGGTGGCGTGCCTGCGGATCGGGCAGATAGGTATCCAGCAGCGTCAGGTAGAACTGCACGTGCAGCGCTTCCTCGTACAGCTGGCGCGACAGGAACATGCGAGCTTCTGGCGCATTGATGTGCTGGTACAGGTTCAGCACCAGATTGTTGGAAACGATGGTGTCGCCGGTGGCGAAAAAGGCGATCAGGCGTTCCACCAGATGGCGGTCTGCGTCGCTCATCTTCTGCTTCAGGTCGGCGGTGTCCATCGCGAAGTCGACTTCCTCGACGGTCCAGGTATTGCGGACCGCGGCGCGGTACATGTCGTAGAACTGCGGGTAGCGCATCGGTCGCAGGGTCAGCGCGAAGCCGGGATCAAGCAGACGGGATGGGGCATTCATGGGCACTCCTTGTGTGTGCGTGTCGGTTGGCCCGAGGCGAGTGCCGTGTCCGTGCGGCGGGTTCGTCCATGGCTACGAAGGGTTGGGCAGTTTCAGCGTGGGCAAGTCGCTGGGTGATTCGCTGCGCTCACCCCTCCGGGGCCGACCTTCGGTCGTTCTGCGCGCTTCGCGCTTGTCCGGATTTGCCGGGATGACGAGCATGGGAGGGTTTACACCATGTCGGCACGTATGCCGACAGCGCCGTGCGTACGGTTCGCGCATGCTGCAAAGGGCAGGATGCCGAGAGATTGCCTTTGGACCGGAATCTCCAGGAAACCGTCATCCCGGCGAAAGCCGGGACCCAGCGGCTTCGGGTTTCCTTGCATGCCACTTTCCCAGCACGAACCCGCACGCCATGCGTATCCGCGAACCCTGCGTCTACATGCTCGCAAGTCGCCGCAACGGCACGCTGTACGTCGGTGTGACCTCGGATCTTCCGGGTCGTGCATGGCAGCACCGCAACGATCTCGTCGCAGGCTTCACCCGCCGCTATCGCGTGCATCGGTTGGTCTGGTTCGAGCCGCACGAGACCATGGCATCGGCCATTGCGAGAGAGAAAGCCCTGAAAAACTGGGCGCGGGCATGGAAGCTGCGGTTGATCGAGGACGTCAATCCGTATTGGCGTGATCTGTATCCGGATCTTGTCAGCAGGTTGTGAGGACGGTCGTTGGGTGAGTAGTGAGTCACTGGGTGATTCGCTGCGCTCACCCCTCCGGGCCCGACCTTCGGTCGTTCTGCGCGCTTCGCGCTTGTCCGGCTTTCGCCGGGATGACGGGATAGGAAGCATGGCGCAATCTTCACGGCCGTCATCCCGGCGAAAGCCGGGACCCAGCGACTTGCAGGATCGGGTAGGCGCGGTGGATTGCGGCAGCCGGCGTGGCCCCTGTTCGGCGAGCGTATGCATCACTGGCAGGCCTCGCAGTACTCAGGGTTTTCCAGCGAACAGGCCACGGTGGCGCTGTCGTCAGGCTTCGCCTGTGCGGTCGTGTGGCCGACGGTGGTCTGCGCGATGCGCGTGGCCGGACGCGAGCGCAGGTAGTAGGTGGTCTTGATGCCGGCCTTCCATGCGTACATGTACATCGACGAAAGCTGGCCGATGTTCGGGTTCTCCATGAACAGGTTCAGTGACTGGCTCTGGTCGATGTACGCACCGCGCGCGGCGGCGTGGTCGATCAGCGCCTTCTGCGGCAGCTCCCACGCGGTGCGGTAGATACGGCGCAGCGGCTCGGGGATGGCCGCGATGCCCTGGATCGAGCCCTCAGCGCGCTTGATGGCGTCACGCACCTCGGCGGTCCACAGCCCCAATGCCTTCAATTCCTCGACCAGATGGCGGTTGACCACCACGAAGTCGCCCGACAGCGTCTCGCGCTTGAACAGGTTGGAGATCTGCGGTTCGATGCATTCGTAGCAGCCGCAGATCGAGGCGATGGTGGCGGTCGGCGCGATGGCGATCAGCAGCGCATTGCGCAGTCCGGTGTTCCGGATCGTTTCGCGCAGGGCGTTCCAGCGTTCGGCGTCGTGCGGTGTGGCATCGGGCCAGTGATCGAATTGCAGCTGGCCACGCGCAGCGCGGGTATCGGCGAAGGCCGGGTGTGCACCGTGCTCGGCAGCCAGCGCGCTGGACGTGTCCAGGGCGTGGAAGTAGATCTCCTCGGCGATGCGTGCGGACAGTGCGCGCGCCTCGTCGCTGTCGAAGGGCAGGCGCAGGTGGAAGAACACATCCTGCAGGCCCATCACGCCGAGACCGACCGGGCGCCATTTCATGTTGGCGGCACGCGCCGTGTCGATCGGATAGAAATTCAGGTCGATCACGCGGTCGAGCTGTCGCACGGCCAGGCGCACGGTCCGGACCAGCTTGTCGAAGTCGAATGCCACGCGGCCATCGGGGTCGCGTGCGATGTGCCGGGCGAGGTTGATCGACCCGAGGTTGCATACTGCTGTCTCCTCGTTGGAGGTGACTTCCAGGATCTCGGTGCAGAGGTTGGAAAGGTGAACGATGTTGCCTTCCACCGCGGTCTGGTTGCAGGTGGCGTTGGCGCGGTCCTTGAAGGTCATCCAGCCGTTGCCGGTCTGGGCCAGCGTGCGCAGCATGCGCGAGTACAGCTCACGTGCGGGCAGTGTGCGCACGGCAAGACCGTCGGCCTCGGCCTTGCGGTAGGCGGTGTCGAAGGCTTCGCCGTACAGGTCGACCAGGTGCGGTACGGTCTTCGGGTCGAACAGCGACCAGTCCGCGCCGGCCTCGACACGGCGCATGAATTCGTCGCAGACCCAGTTGGCGAGGTTGATGTTGTGGGTGCGGCGGGCATCGTCGCCCGTGTTGTCGCGCAATTCGAGGAATTCCTCGATGTCGGCGTGCCACGGTTCCAGATACACGCAGGCCGCACCCTTGCGGCGCCCGCCCTGGTTGACCGCCGCCACCGAGGCGTCAAGCGTTTTCAGCCACGGCACCAAACCGTTGGAGTGGCCGTTGGTGCCGCGGATCAGAGAGCCGCGTGAACGCACGCGCGACCAGGCCAGGCCGATGCCGCCGGCGAATTTGGACAGCTTGGCGACGTCGGCGTACTTGTCGTAGATCGCCTCCAGCGTGTCTGCGGGAGAATCGAGAAGGAAGCACGAGGAAAGCTGTTCGTGCCGGGTGCCGGCGTTGAACAGCGTCGGCGAGCTGGGGATGTAGTCGAGCGCGGAAAACAGGCCGTACAGCGCCAGGGTCTCGCTCATGTCCTCGCCGCCCAGCGCACAGGCGATGCGCATGAAGAAGTACGGTGGACTCTCGATGACATGGCGCGATTCGGGGTGGCGCAACAGGTAGCGGTCGTACACGGTGCGCAGGCCGAAGTACTCGAAGCGTCGTGTGGCGTCGTGGTCGATGGCGTCGTCGAGCTTGCGCGCGTTTGCGGAAACGAAAGTCTGCAGGCGCTCGTTGATCAGGCCCAGCTCGGCACCGCGCGCGACCGACTGCGAGAACGACTGGATGTCCTGGCCGCGTACTTCCTTGTCGATGGTGGCGGCCAGCAGGCGTGCGGCAAGCTGACCGTATTCGGGTTCCTCTGCGGTCAGGGCGGCGGCAGTGCGGATCGACAACTCGTCCAGCTCGCGGGTGCTGGCGCCGTCGTACAGGCCGCCGATGGTCTTGTGTGCCACGCGCATCGGGTCGATGGCGTGCAGGCCGTCGCTGCAACGTTGCACGGCGCGCACGATCTTGTTGACGTCGACAGGCTCGTGCGTGCCGTTGCGCTTGGCCACGCGCATCTGCGCCGGGCTGTGCGCGGGAGTCAGGTGAAAGGGTTCGTCCGCGCCCGAAGCGCTGGTGGGCGAGACGGCGGCAGACGCGACGGCACGCGCCGTGTCTACGGACGATGGCGCCGGTATCGGCAGGGTATCGAGTGGATCCATGATGCGGTACTCCGGATGGGTGGACCCGCCGCGCTGGTCTGGGGAAACGCGACGGGTCCGTAACTCAAACACCTGTTCCCTCGCACAGGGCCTGAGGGTGATGCCATCGCGGATTGATGCTCGCCAAAGGACCGGCGGACCGGTCCCTTCAGCGACGCGCCTCCCCGCGGAAGCGGTCACCCGCACCAGGCGGCTTCAAGTTTCGGTCCATCGCATCGCACGGACTGCGACGGCCCGAACGGGCCTGGTGTGCCGGCAGGTCTTCGGGCTTGCGGCGCGAGTCTTTGGACTCACCTACTGACCTTCGCTTCCCGGGTTCTGCGACCCAGTGCGCGGGAGATTCCCATCAAGGCGTTCGATACCGCTTACCGCTGCGGGGCAGCTCCGGATTTGCACCGGATTCCCTATTGTGCCCGCCGCGAGGCGAGCACCGACAAACCCAAGATATGGGGTTTTCTGCATGCAGTCAACGCGAAATATGGATAAGTTTCAAAAATCAGTCCGTTGCTGGCTGATCCGGAAGACCGCTCCGATAAAGCTTGTGCCCGTCGCATTCGGGCGTTACGCTGCGCCCTCGTTTCGGGTGTCCTGCAGCGTTTTCACGGTGCAGGATGAAACGGGAAGCCGGTGCAAATCCGGCGCTGCCCCCGCAACGGTAAGTCTGTGCCGGCCCTGGCCGGCGGTGCGTCCTCTCGCCACTGTGCATGCATGGGAAGGCGGTCGCACCGGGTTCGCTGCATGCGACCCGCGACGAGCCCGGAGACCGGCCCGGAACACGCGACCGCGGATCCCCGCGGCGCATGTCCGGTGGCTTCGCGGAGGGCGAGGCGGTCGAGCCGCGTCCTCTCCTGGGGTAGTGTGCCCGTCCCGTGTCTCCTCCTCCCCTGGCTGCCTTGTATTCAGCCGGCCGTCGCGCGGGGCGCACGGTCAAGGAGACGTGTCATGACGATTCGATTCACCCCGGCCCTGGCCCTGCTGGCGACTGCGTTGCCCGCCGTGGCCGCCACGCCGCAGACCACCGCTTCCCGCACCAGCCTGCAGCCGGTCGTGGTCACGGCCACCCGCACCGACGTGATGCTGGATGACGAACTGGCGCCGGTCACCGTGATCACCGCCGCCGACATCAGGCGTCTGCAGCCGGTTTCGCTGATCGACCTGTTGTCCGGTCTGCCTGGTGTCAGCCTGGCCAACAGCGGCGGCATCGGCCAGCAGACTTCGCTGTTCCTGCGTGGGACCAACTCCAACCAGACGCTGGTGCTGGTCGACGGCGTGCGCGTGGGTTCGGTCAGCGCCGGCCTGCCGGCGCTGGAGCAGATCCCGGTCGACCAGATCGCGCGTATCGAGATCGTGCGCGGTCCGCGTTCGTCGTTGTACGGCGCCGACGCGATCGGCGGGGTAATCCAGATCTTCACCCGCCACGGCACGGCGGGCGAGGGCCTGCGTCCCTCCTTCAAGGCCACCGTGGGTAGCCTCGACTACCGTGACGGGCAGATCGGTCTATCCGGCGGCACCGAGCATGCCTGGTACAACCTCAGCGTGGGCGGCCTGTTCACACGCGGCATCAACAGCTGCAAGCTGGGCGCCGGGACGGTGTTCGCCGGCTGCTTCACCAACGAGCCCGACCGGGACGGCACCCATGGATGGAACCAGCTGCTGAGCGGCGGCTACCGTTGGGACAATGGCACCGAGCTGTCCGGCAATGTCCTGCACAACCGCAGTTTCGTGGCCTATGACGGCAGCTACCAGAATCAGAGTCGCCATGCACAGCAGGTGGCCGGAATACGCCTGCGGCTGGCACCGGTCGGACCCTGGACCGCGATCCTCACCGCCGGCCAGAACCTGGACAAGGCGACCAACTACGAGAATGGCCGCTATGTCGGCTTTGGCAACAGCAAGCGCAACCAGCTCGGCTGGCAGAACGACATCGACCTGGGGCGCGCGCAGCAGTTGACCGTGGGCGTGGACCATACGCTCGAAGCGCTGGACAGCAGCACGGCCTACGTGCGCACGCGGCGCACCGACACCGGCGCCTATGCCCAGTACCTGGGTCGCTACGGGGCCGAGGAACTGCAGGCCAGCCTGCGACGCGACCACAACAGCCAGTTCGGTGGCTACACCACCGGCGCACTGGCGTTCGGGCATCACTTCGGCGGCGGCGTGCTGCTCAGCGCATCCTGGGGCACGGCCTTCCATGCCCCCACCTTCAACGATCTGTACTACCCGTCCTGGCCCGGTTTTCCGCCCAGCTCCAATCCGAACCTGAAGCCGGAGAAGGCGCACAACTTCGATGTGGGGCTGGGAGTGACGCGTACCCACTGGAACGCACGCGTGGACGCCTACCAGGACACCATCGACGACCTCATCGTGCTCAACAGCCAGTACACGCCGGGCAACCTCAGCCGCGCACGGATCCGTGGCGTGGAAGGCCAGCTCAACCTGCATGTCGCCAACTGGCGCGCGCACGCCTACGCCACCTGGCTCGACCCGCGCAACCGCGGCGGCGGAGCCAACGACAGCAAGCTGCTGCCGCGGCGCACGCGAAAGAGCGCCCGTCTGGACCTGGACCGGCAGTTCGGAGCGTATTCGGCCGGTTTCACCCTGGCGGCCTTCGGCCCGCGCTTCGACGATGCGGCCAACCGCCATCGCCTGGGCGGCTACACGACCCTGGACCTGCGCGGCGCATGGCGGTTCCGTCCGCACTGGGAGGTGCAGACGCGTCTCGCCAATGTCCTTGACCACCGCTACGAGACGGTCTACTACTACAACCAGCCTGGGCGTACGGTCTACCTGAGCCTGCGCTATCTGCCCTGAATCAGCTGCGCAGGGCACCGGCAGGTGCTTTGCAGAACATGCACGTGAGGCCAACGGACAGGTCGATCAGCCAGACATCCCGGTCGCGGCTTCCGCCGCTCCCACAACTGCCGCTCTCGCATACTGCATGCTGTGGTGCATGTGGGAGCGGCGGAAGCCGCGACCGGCAAGGCAGCAGAGCCAGATCTGCCAGCCGGTTCGCAGGCGTGTGCATGGGTTGCGCAAGGCGTTGCGACTGAGCGTGGTTGCACGAGCGCGGCCCGGATCAATCCGGGCGGTGATCCTGGTCGAGGTACTCGCGGCTCTGCATTTCGATCAGACGTGATTCGGTGCGCGCGAATTCGGCGCGCAACCGGGTGCCTTCGTAAAGCTCCAGCACCGGTGCGGCCGCCGAAACGATCAGTTTCACCCGGCGGTCGTAGAACTCGTCCACCAGGTGGATGAAGCGCTTGGCCGGATCATGGTTGTGTGGTCCGAAGCAGGGCACGTTGGCCAGGATGATGGCGGGGAAGCGACGCGCCAGCTCGATATAGTCGTCGTTGCCACGCGGCCCGTCACACAGCGCGTCGAACTCGAACCAGGCCATGTTGCCGGCCAGGCGCACCACGGGAATCGGCCGGCCGTTCACTTCCAGGACCGTGTCTTCCCCGGCCGGTTCGCGGGCCAGTGTACGGAACCATTGCAACAGTGCGCGTGAAGCTTCCGGCCCCGGCGGAGCGAGATAGACCGGCGCCCGGTCCAGCGCGCGCAGGCGCCAGTCATGGTCCGAAGCCAGTTCCAGTACATGGCAGTGGCGTTGCAGCAGGTCAATGGCGGGCATGAACCGTGCACGCTGCAGGCCATCGGCGTACAGCTGTTCGGGTGCGGTGTTGGAGGTGGTGACCAGCACCATGCCGCGATCGAACAGGGCCTTGAACAGCCCACCCAGGATCATGGCATCACCGATATCGTCGACGATGCATTCGTCCAGGCACAGCACGCGTGCGCGGGCTGCCAGGTCGGTGGCCACGTCCTGCAGCGGGTCGCTTCGTTCGCCGAGATCGCGCAGGGCGGCATGCACATCGCGCATGAAACGATGGAAATGACGCCGCCAGGCCATGCCTTCGGGCAGGCCATCGACAAACAGGTCCATCAGGAAGGTCTTGCCCCGGCCCACGCTGCCCCACAGGTACAGGCCCGGCGGGGTTGTCGGGCCGCGACCGCGCAGGCGCGCAAACCAGGCGTTGGCAGCGGAGCGTGTGCTGAGCGCAGCGTGCAGGCGGTCGAATTCTGCCAGCGCCGCGTACTGGGCCGGGTCGTCGTTCCAGGCGCCGTCCACGACGCCCTGGCGATAGCGCTGGCCAGGAAGCGCGGTTGAGCCGGCAGCCGGACCCTGGGATCGTGCCGGGCTTGCAGGCATCAGGCCTGACGCAGGGCAGGCAGCCAGGCGCGCACGCCGTTCTTGACCGCACCGCGCAGGTCCATCAGCCGGCGATGGAAAAAATGGCTGGTCTCGGGCATGCGTACCACCTGTGGGGCGGGCTTGAGCCTGGTGGCCCAGGCAAGGACGGCTTCGGGGTCGACCACCTCGTCTTCCTCGCCCTGGACCAGCAGCCACGGGCAGGTGGGCATGTCGAAGCTCTCGAAATCCCAGCGGCCGACCGGCGGCGCAACCGTGATCAGCGCGTCGGCATCCAGTCGCACCGCGCTGCGCAAGGCAACGTAACTGCCGAACGAGAAGCCGGCCAGCCACAGCGCATCACCGCCGCGGCGGCTGCGCACCCAATCGGCCACCGCGGCCAGGTCCTCGCTTTCACCGATGCCCTCGTCATACGCGCCTTCGGAGGCGCCGACGCCGCGGAAATTGAAACGCACGGTGGCCAGTCCCGATTCACGCAGGCTGCGTTCGAGCATGGTCACCACCTTGTTGCGCATGGTGCCGCCGTGCTGCGGGTGTGGATGGCAGAGGATCGCCACGCCGCGGCGTGGTTCGGCTTCAGGCAGGTCGACGGCAACTTCCAGGCGGCCGACCGGGCCGCGCAGTGCGAAACGGGTCGCCGCGTCCGGGAACACCTCGGGAGCGGGAGGCAGGGGTGCTTGGGTCATGGACGCATCATAACTGTGCACGGGTGGTGGCGTGCAGTCCCCATGCCTCGCGGCACGGTCATTTCGACTGACTGACCATCCATTTCACCGCCGCGGCGACCTGCGCATCCGACAGCGCGGGGTTGCCGCCGCGCGCCGGCATGTGGTTGCCGTCCGGGCCGGTGTATCCGTCTTCGGCATGCTTGACCAGGGTGGCGATCCCCTCGGCGATGCGTGCCTTCCATGCGGCCTTGTCGCCGAGCCTGGGCGCGCCCGCGATGCCGGCGGTATGGCAGCTGTGACACAGGTGGTCGTAGATGGCCTTGCCATCGGTGGTGCCGCCGTAGGCGACCTTGCCGGCTGCCGCCTTGTCGGCGGCCGCCTGCGCGGCCTGGATCGCGGCGAAACCGGATTTGCCGGCATACACCCCGGCAACCGGCTTGATGCGCTGTTCGGTGTCCTGGCGGGTGTTGCCGACCGAGTCCTTGGGCGCTTCGCTGTAGATATGCCAGGCAAGGAAGATCAGGGTCAGGGCAACCAGCATCAGAAACAGGATCACCATGGAGAACTGCCGCAGGAAGCTCTGGTCGGACTTGCTGATGGGACCGCTCACTCGTAGTGCCTCGACGTGGTAGATAACGGCCGGTAAGCTGCCGGCCCAGCGGGTGCAAAGGCCCGAGTATAACGATCTGGCCGGGGCACACAAATCCTGGCGCCTGCACACCACAGCAGCCGATGCCTGTGCCATCGGTCATGGCCGGTCTGTGTCAACTGGCAGTGTCCGGGTGCGTTGGCCCTCAAGTATGCTCCATCCGTCACGCTGGCCGGCGTGTCGCACCGTGGTGCGGGCTGTCCGTACAGCATCCCTGAAAACATGCGGGACAGGTCACGCGATCCCGGCCCGTGCTTCACTGCAACAGGGCAGGCCATACCCTTTTTCGGAGTTCATCCATGTCGCGTTGGAAAATCGCGCTCATTGTCATCGTGGTCCTCGTGGCCGGCCTGCTGGGGCTGCGCATGTGCCACCAGGGCGCCCCCGGTAAAGGTGCAGGTCCTGGCGGCATGGCCGGCAAGGGCATGCAGAAAGGTCCGGTGCCGGTCACCGTGGTGCCGGTGGTGCGCAAAAACGTTCCGATCTACCTGACGGCGCTGGGCACGGTACAGGCGCGCTATACCGTCAGCGTGCAGCCGCAGGTCACCGGCAGGCTGCTTGGATTGAGTTTCACCGAGGGTGGCGAGGTGAAGAAGGGCCAGGTCATCGCCCGCATCGACCCGCGACCCTATCGCTCCGTCTATGACCAGGCCACGGCCCGGCTGCAGCAGGACCAGGCGCAGCTGGCCACCGCCCGCGCCAACCTCGCGACCAGCGAGGATCTGATCAAGAAGGGTTTTGTTTCCAGGCTGAACCTGGAAACCCAGCGCAATACGGTGCGCCAGCTCAAGGCGACGGTGGCCGGCGACCGCGCCAGCATCGAGGCCGCGCGCATCAATCTCGACTACACCAGCGTCAAGGCGCCGTTCGACGCGCTGGCCGGCATCCGCCAGGTCGATCCGGGCAACGTGGTTTCCACCAACAGCACCATCGTCGTGCTGACCCAGGTGCATCCGATCAATGTCATCTTCACTCTCCCCGAGAAGGATCTGGACCGGGTGCGGCGCGCGCAGCGTGATGCCGGCAGCTTGCAGGTGGCGGCGCTGGACCGCGTCGACCGCCATGTCATTGCCGACAATGGCGTGCTGGAGGTGATCGACAACCAGATCAACACCAGCACGGGTACTTTCCAGCTCAAGGCTCGCTTCGCCAACAAGGGCGACAGCCTGTGGCCGGGCCAGTTTGTCAACGTGCGCATGCGGATCCGGACCGTGGACAACGGCATGGTGATCCCGACCCAGGCCGTGCAGCGCGGGCCGGATGGTGACTACGTGTATGTGGTGGGCAAGGGCGACACTGCACAGATGCGCAACGTGGTGGTGTCAGGCGAGGCCAGCGATACCCAGTCGCTGATCGCCAGCGGTCTCAAGCCCGGCGAACGGGTGGTCACCGAGGGCCAGTTCCGGCTCAAGCCGGGCAGCAGGATCAAGCCCTACAAGCCCGGTGAGGTGCCGCAGGCACCGACGGCCGAAGAACTCAAGCAGGCCGCCAGGCAGGCCGATCGCGGGCGGGGCCCGCGCCACTGACCCGCCCCGGGCGCCGGCGCCATCACACTATGTCCGAGCAGGAATCGCATCGCGTGGGTTTATCGAGCATCTTCATCCGCCGTCCGATCGCCACCTCGCTGCTGATGGCGGCGGTGCTGCTGCTGGGCATCCTGGGATACCGCGCGTTGCCGGTTTCGGCGCTGCCCGAAATCGACGCGCCGACGCTGGTCGTCACCACCCAGTATCCGGGCGCCAGCGCGCAGACCGTGGCCACCCTGGTGACCACGCCGCTGGAAAGCCAGCTGGGGCAGATCTCGGGCATGACGATGATGAGTTCGGACAGCTCCGCCGGACTGTCCACCATCGTGCTGCAGTTCACCATGAATCGCGACATCGATGTCGCGGCGCAGGACGTGCAGTCGGCGATTCGCGCCGCACGCCTGCCGGGCAGCCTGCCGTATCCGCCCATCTACAATCGGGTCAATCCGGCCGATGCGCCGATCATGACCCTGGTCATGACCTCCGACACCCTGCCGCTGCGCGAGGTCAACAATTACGCCGACTCGATCATTGCGCAACGTCTTTCGCAGGTGACCGGCGTGGGCCTGGTGTCGATTGCCGGCAACGTCAAACCGGCCGTGCGGGTGCAGGTCAACCCCGCCAGGCTCGGCAATCTGGGACTGACGCTCGAGGATGTGCGCAGCGCCCTGACGACCGCCAACGTCAATGCCGCCAAGGGCACCCTCAACGGCGCCACCCAGACCTATTCCATCGGCACCAACGACCAGATCACAAGCGCCAGCCAGTACGCCAATGTCATCATCCGTTACCAGAACGGCGCGCCGGTACGCCTGAAGGACGTGGCCAGGGTCGTCAATGGCGTCGAGAACGACCAGCTCGCGGCCTGGGCCAATGGCAAACCGGCCGTGCTGCTGGACATCCGTCGCCAGCCGGGGGCCAACATCATCGACACGGTGCAGCGCATCCGTGCGCTGCTGCCGCAATTGAAGGCGGTGCTGCCGGCCGGGGTACACCTGGGTGTGTTCGCCGACCGCACGGTGACCATCCGCGCCTCGGTGCATGAGGTCGAATTCACCCTGATACTCACCGTGTTCCTGGTGGTGGCGGTGATCTTCGTGTTCCTGCGGCGATTGTGGGCGACCGTGATCCCCTCGGTCGCGGTGCCCTTGTCGCTGCTGGGCACCTTCGCGGTGATGGCCACAGCCGGACTGTCGCTGGACAACCTCTCGCTGATGGCGCTGACCGTGGCCACCGGATTCGTGGTCGACGATGCCATCGTCATGATCGAGAACATCGTGCGCTATATCGAGAAGGGCAAGGACGGCCCCGAGGCGGCCGAGATCGGTGCGCGCGAAATCGGTTTCACCGTGGTGTCGCTGACCGTGTCGCTGGTGGCGGTGTTCCTGCCGCTGCTGCTGATGCCCGGCGTCACCGGCCGCCTGTTCCACGAGTTCGCCCTGGTGCTGTCCACCGCGGTGGTCATTTCCATGCTGGTGTCGCTGACGCTGACGCCGATGATGTGCGCCTACCTGCTCAAGCCCGATGCGCTGCCCGAGGGCGACGACGCACACGAGCGCGCCGCACGGGCCGGGCGGCGTACCTGGTGGTCGCGGGTAGTGGATCTGTATGCGCGCAGCCTGGACTGGGTGTTCGCCCACCAGCGCCTGACCATGCTGGTGTTCGGCTTCAGTGTGCTGGTGACCGTGGTGCTGTACGTGGTCATTCCCAAGGGTCTTTTGCCCGAGCAGGACACCGGCCTGATCACCGGCGTGGTGCAGGCCGACGACAACATCGCCTTCAAGGCCATGGAGCAGCGCACCCGCGCAGTGGCCGATGCCCTGCGCAAGGATCCGGCGGTGTCCGGCGTGTCCGCGTTCATCGGCGTGGGCTCGATCAA
Organism: Rhodanobacteraceae bacterium; assembly: GCA_027019085.1. Taxonomy (GTDB): domain Bacteria; phylum Pseudomonadota; class Gammaproteobacteria; order Xanthomonadales; family Rhodanobacteraceae; genus Oleiagrimonas. The sequence goes on from JALUXG010000049.1 coordinate 41,787, forward strand.
TCCGACGCTCAACCAGGGCCAGCTCAGCATCGTGCTCAAGCCGCGTAGCGAGCGCGGCAGCCTGCAGCAGGTGGTGGCCCGTCTGCAGCACGACGTGGCGGACATTCCCGGGGTGGCGCTGTATCTCAAGCCGGTGCAGGACATCACCCTGGACACGCGGGTGTCGGCTACTGAATACCAGTACGCGATGTCGGACGTGAACAGCGACGAACTGGCCACCTACGCCACGCGCATGACCGACCTGATGCGCAAGCTGCCGGAACTGGCCGACGTCGACAACAACCTGGCCAACCGTGGCAACGCCCTGCGTCTGCATATCGACCGCGACGAGGCCAGCCGCCTGGGCGTGCCGGTGCAGACCATCGACGACACCCTGTACGACGCCTTCGGCCAGCGGCAGATTTCGACCATCTTCACCCAGCTCAACCAGTACCGTGTGGTGCTGGAAGTCGAGCCGCGCTTCCGCAATCAGGAAGCCCTGCTCAACAAGCTGACCGTGCGCAGCAACGGCAGCGGCGCGCTGACCGGTTCCAACGCCACCAGCTTCGGCATGGTGCGTTCGGCCAATTCGGCCACCGCCACCGGCATCGGCCTGAGCAACACCGGCATCCCGCTGGGCACGGGCGGCACGGTGCCGCTGTCGAGCTTCGTCAGCGCGCGGGTGGAAGACGCGCCGCTGGTGATCAGTCACCAGAACCAGCTGCCGGCGGTGACCCTTTCCTTCAACCTGGCGCCGGGCTATTCCTTGTCGCAGGCGGTGGAGGCCATCCATCGCGCCGAGGCCAGCCTCAACGCTCCGGCTTCGGTGCAGGCGCAGTTCGTCGGCAAGGCGGCGGAGTTCTCCGCTTCGCTGGGCGACGAGGTTCTGCTGCTGCTGGCGGCGATCGTGGTGATCTACATCGTGCTCGGGGTGCTCTACGAGAGCTACATCCACCCGTTGACGATCATCTCGACCCTGCCGCCGGCGGGCGTCGGCGCGCTGCTGGCGCTGATGCTGTTCGGTCTGAGCCTGTCGGTGGACGGCATCGTCGGCATCATCCTGCTGATCGGCATCGTCAAGAAGAACGCGATCATGATGATCGACTTTGCCATCGAGGCGCAGCGCAGGGGCATGTCCGCGCACGATGCGATCCGCCGTGCCTGCCTGCTGCGTTTCCGGCCGATCATGATGACCACCTTCGCCGCGTTGTTCGGCGCCTTGCCGCTGGCCCTGGGTACCGGTATCGGATCGGAGTTGCGCCAGCCGCTGGGCATCGCCATCGTCGGCGGCCTGCTGCTGTCGCAACTGGTGACCCTGTACACCACGCCGGTGATCTACCTGTACATGGAACGCTTCTCCGACAGGCTGGCCGCGTGGCGTGAACGTCGCGAGCTGCGTCTGACGCACCGGCACGGCGAGGCCTGACCGGAGTCGGCGATGAATATCTCCGCACCCTTCATCCGTCGCCCCATCGGTACCTCGCTGCTGGCCGTGGGCCTGCTGATCGCCGGCATCGTGTGCTACCGCCTGCTGGCCATCAGCGCCCTGCCACAGGTCAATTTCCCGGCCATCTTTGTCGCTGCCAGCCAGCCCGGCGCGGACGCCTCGACGATGGCCGCAACCGTTACCGCACCGCTGGAACGCTACCTGGGCCAGGTACCGGGTGTGGAGCGCATGTTCTCGCGCAGTTCCGAAGGCAACATGTTCGTGGTGCTGGTGTTCGACACCGGCGTGAATCTCGACCATGCCGCACAGCAGGTGCAGGCGGCCATCAACGCCGCGCAGCCGGACCTGCCCTCGGGACTGAGCGCGCCACCGTTCTACCGCAAGGCCAACCCCAACGACGACCCGGTGCTGCAGATCGCCCTGACCTCCGACAGCGAACCGTTGTCGGAGCTGTACAACCGCGCCAGCAACCTGCTCTCGCCGCGTATCAGCCAGCTTTCCGGCGTGGCCAACGTGGACGTGTCGGGCAGTGCGCAGCCGGCGGTGCGGGTGGATGTGAACCTGCATGCCCTCAATGCCATGGGTCTGTCCTCCAACCAACTGCGCAATGCATTGACGGCGGCCAACGTCACCGCGCCGCTGGGTTTTCTCGACGACGGTCACACCACCATGGCGGTGACCGCCAACGACCAGTTGCATGACGCCAGCGACTTCGCCCGGCTGATCATCGCCATGCGCAACGGCACCCCGATCCGGCTCAGGGACGTGGCGCATGTCTACCAGGGCGCCGCCGACGCCTACCAGGCGGCCTGGTTCAACGGCAAGCCGGCCATCGAACTGGACATCTTCAAGCGTGCCGACGCCAACATCATCGACACCGTCGACCGCATCAAGGCCACCTTGCCCGAACTGCGCAGCCTGCTGCCGCCGGGAACCCACGTCACGCCGTATTTCGACGGTACCCCGACCATCCGCGATTCGGTGCGCGAGGTGCAGCTTACGCTGCTGATCAGCCTCGGCATGGTGGTTCTGACCATGGCGCTGTTCCTGCGCCGGCTGGCGCCTACCCTGATCGCCGCCACAGCCGTGCCGATGTCCCTGGCCGGCGCCTTCGTGGCGATGTATTTCATGCACTTCACGCTGGACAACCTGTCGCTGCTGGCGCTGGTGATCGCCATTGCCTTCGTGGTCGATGACGCCATCGTGATGATCGAGAACATCATCCGCCACGTCGATGCCGGCATGCCGCCGCGCGAGGCGGCCTTCGCCGGCGCGCGGGAAATCGGCTTCACCATCGTCTCGATCACGCTGTCGCTGGTCGCGGTGTTCATTCCGCTGATGTTCGCGCCCGGTTTCATCGGCCTGTTCTTCAGCGAGTTCACCGTGACCCTGGTGGCGGCCATCCTGGTCTCGGCAGCGGTGTCGCTGACCCTGACGCCCTCGCTGTGTGCGGTGTTCCTGCGCCCCGAGCGCCAGCGCGGGCCCAACCGTCTGGGGCGCCTGCTCGATCGCTTCCATGCCGGCATGCTGGCGATCTACCGCAAGCCGCTGCGCTGGGCCGTGGACCATCCGGGTCGCGTGGCGCTGTCACCGCTGATCCTGGTGTTCGTCACCGGGTTCCTGTTCACGAAAATCCATGCCGGCCTGTTCCCGCCGCAGGACACCGGCCTGGTCTGGGCGCGCGCCACCGGCGGCGCGACGCTGTCGTTTGCCGACATGAAACAGCGCATGCAGCGCATCACCGACATGTTTCTGGCCGACCCGGCGGTCGAATACGTGGGTTCCAGTCTCGGTAGCGGACGGCGTGGCAGCAGCGCCTCGTTCAGCATCCAGCTCAAGCAGCTGGGCCAGGGCCGCAGGGACAGCACCCAGCAGGTCGTGGCGCGGCTCAGCGCCAAGGCCGAGCGCTTTCCCGGCCTCAACGTGCGCATGCGCGCCAAACAGGACCTGTGGAGCGGTGGCGGGCGCGGCGGGCAGGGCGCCGAGTACAGCGTGGGCCTGAAGAGCAACAGCCTCAAGCAACTGCAGGAGTGGTTGCCGAAACTCGTCGCGCAGCTGCGCAAGAATCCGATGTTCACCGACGTCGGCTCGGATGTGGACGAATCGGGCCTGCGCCAGAACATCATCATCGACCGCGCCACCGCCAGCCGCCTGGGCATCACCCCGGCCGCGGTGGACGATGCCCTGTACAACGCCTTCGGCCAGCGCCGGGTCTCGACCATCTACCAGGGCACCAACGAATACCAGGTCATCGTTACCGCGCTGCCCAGTGAATCGGCCACCCCGGCGGCGCTGAACCGGGTCTACGTGCACTCGAGCAGCGGCAAGATGGTGCCGATTTCCGCCTTCAGCCACCAGGTGCCGGGCCTGGAGCCGACCCAGATCACCCACCGGGACCAGTTCACCACCATGGACCTGAGCTTCAACCTCAAGCCCGGCGTGGGCATGGGCGCAGCCATGGCGGCCATCGGCAAGACCATCCGCGACATGCGACTACCCGGCGGCATCCAGCTCAACCTCGGGGACAACTTCCGCCGTTTGCAGCAGGCCGCGTCCACCATGCCGATCCTGCTGCTGGGCGCGATCCTGGCGGTGTACATCGTGCTCGGCATGCTCTACGAGAGCCTGATCCACCCGGTCACCATCATGTCCACGCTGCCCTCGGCGGGCACCGGCGCGCTGGCCGCCCTGCTGCTGGCCAACATGGAGCTGTCGATCGTGGCGATGATGGCGCTTGTACTTCTGATCGGACTGGTGAAAAAGAACGCCATCATGATGATCGACTTCGCCCTGGTGGCGCAGCGCGAACGCGGCATGAGCCCGCGCGATGCCATCTTCGAGGCCTGCATCGTGCGCTTTCGCCCGATCATGATGACCACCATGGTGGCGATCCTCGCCGCCCTGCCGCTGGCCATCGGCATCGGCGCCGGCGCCGAACTGCGCCGGCCGCTGGGCGTGGCGGTCATCGGCGGCCTGCTCATCTCGCAGAGCCTGACCCTGCTCAGCACCCCGGCCATCTACCTGGTCTTCACCTGCCTGTCCGAACGCTGGAAAGCCCGCCGTGCGCGCCGCCGCACCCGCCGCCTCGAGCGTCGCCGGATGCGCGCCGCCCGCAAACATTCCCCCTCCCTGCCGTAGCAATCGCACACATCCATCCGCTGCCCCCACCCCGCAGTCACAACGTATCTCTGGTCGCGCCTCCCGGCGCTCGTGCGGCGCATTTCCCGTAGGTGCGGCGGCAGCCACGCCTCACCGACCCCGCGGGAGGCCTGGATGTGTCGGCCCGCTGCGGTGAGGGGGCCTATTACAAAATCAGGGACTGTTTTGTAATAGCAATCGATCCCCGCGTGTGTGGGGGGCGAAGAGCTGCTGACGAACGCCGCTACAAGGCTTCAATGAGGCCGGGGCAAAATGCCCCGGATAACACGCTCGCCGCGTCTGCTCACGAGGCTGTAGATGGCATCGCTTCAATGAGGCCGGGGCAAAATGCCCCGGATAACGCCAGCGTCGGCATCGACACCCGAAGCCACGCGCGGCTTCAATGAGGCCGGGGCAAAATGCCCCGGATAACAACGCATCGCTCAAGACGCTGTGCTGGAAGATCGGCGGCTTCAATGAGGCCGGGGCAAAATGCCCCGGATAACCACGGCTGCGCCGCCTGGATGACGAGGTAGCTGGGGGCTTCAATGAGGCCGGGGCAAAATGCCCCGGATAACATCTAGGAATATCATGCACTTGCGGCATTTTCCTCTGCTTCAATGAGGCCGGGGCAAAATGCCCCGGATAACACCCAAGCCGCACGCGAGCACGCGCGCGCCAAGCAGGCTTCAATGAGGCCGGGGCAAAATGCCCCGGATAACGAAACCCCCCGTTTTCGTAATCGACGAAAACGACAGCTTCAATGAGGCCGGGGCAAAATGCCCCGGATAACGCTAACGCGGTCAAAAAGAAAGTAAAGAAAGTTAATGCTTCAATGAGGCCGGGGCAAAATGCCCCGGATAACAAGCTGACAAGCAGTCGAAGAAATAAGCTGGCAAATCGCTTCAATGAGGCCGGGGCAAAATGCCCCGGATAACGCCGGATTTGAGTCAGGCGCGTACAGCACATCGACAGGGCTTCAATGAGGCCGGGGCAAAATGCCCCGGATAACCCACGGTACAGGCGGTTGCTCGAATCAACGTACCCAGCTTCAATGAGGCCGGGGCAAAATGCCCCGGATAACGGCCAGTCCGCATCAAGATGGAGCTTTTCCCTGCGGAGCTTCAATGAGGCCGGGGCAAAATGCCCCGGATAACTGCCCCCGTGCCAACGAGCGCCCTTGCTCCTCCAAGGCTTCAATGAGGCCGGGGCAAAATGCCCCGGATAACAGGTAGGCAAGCGATGGCAAGCGATGGCAAGCAGTCAGCTTCAATGAGGCCGGGGCAAAATGCCCCGGATAACCACCGTACAGGGCGGCGCGCCTTTCAGCAATCGCCGCCGGCTTCAATGAGGCCGGGGCAAAATGCCCCGGATAACGTTTAGGCACCCCGACCGCGAACAGCGCAATCGGACTGCTTCAATGAGGCCGGGGCAAAATGCCCCGGATAACCGACCTCAAGGGACTGGAGCATAGCTCGCCCGACGGCGCTTCAATGAGGCCGGGGCAAAATGCCCCGGATAACGGCGCTGATGATCTGGGGCTCGACGCGGAAGACGAGCTTCAATGAGGCCGGGGCAAAATGCCCCGGATAACACTTGAGTTGCTGTTGTCCGAAATCGAATCTAAGAGGCTTCAATGAGGCCGGGGCAAAATGCCCCGGATAACCCGACATGCTAATCAAAGGGTCGTACGGAATCGTGGCTTCAATGAGGCCGGGGCAAAATGCCCCGGATAACCTCCTCGTGCCACGGGGACGCGTCTGGAGCGAATGCGCTTCAATGAGGCCGGGGCAAAATGCCCCGGATAACCTGAATAAACCTTGCCCAGTCTGCATTGCTCTGTGGTGCTTCAATGAGGCCGGGGCAAAATGCCCCGGATAACTTCCACTCGCTGCGCGTCTTGCGGACGACGTGGCCGACGCTTCAATGAGGCCGGGGCAAAATGCCCCGGATAACAAAGACCAACTCGGCGCGGGAGCAAAGCGTGCGCAGGCTTCAATGAGGCCGGGGCAAAATGCCCCGGATAACACGAACTGCCAAGCATTGGCGAGCGCGGGAATGCGGCGCTTCAATGAGGCCGGGGCAAAATGCCCCGGATAACTGGATCGCCTTCAAAACGAGTTGCGAAAAGCGCTCGTGCTTCAATGAGGCCGGGGCAAAATGCCCCGGATAACGCACTCATGGAGAGCGAAAGTCCGAAGCCAACAGCTGGCTTCAATGAGGCCGGGGCAAAATGCCCCGGATAACACACACTACGGTTCACGCTAGACAAAAAAGGCAAGGCTTCAATGAGGCCGGGGCAAAATGCCCCGGATAACTGCGATCGGCCTGAGTCTTGGCCGGGTACGTATCCAGGCTTCAATGAGGCCGGGGCAAAATGCCCCGGATAACTTCGAGCGCCTTGTGCTCATCTACTCCGGCTCGGTTGGCTTCAATGAGGCCGGGGCAAAATGCCCCGGATAACGTAATCGATCGCGTGCCATTCCCGTCCCACGCGCTGCATGCTTCAATGAGGCCGGGGCAAAATGCCCCGGATAACGCGAACGATGCGGTGTACGCTCGGGCCAAAGCAGCCGCTTCAATGAGGCCGGGGCAAAATGCCCCGGATAACGCAGCACTCAGCAGTGCGTCATGCGACAATCTCTCGTGCTTCAATGAGGCCGGGGCAAAATGCCCCGGATAACGGTCTGGGACTTTGGCGGGTGTTTTGTCGCTCATGGCGCTTCAATGAGGCCGGGGCAAAATGCCCCGGATAACCAGCCCCTGGCAAGATCGTCGAGAACGAGCCGATTGAGGCTTCAATGAGGCCGGGGCAAAATGCCCCGGATAACTTCCGAGGAACCTTTCTTTTGCGGTTTGCTATCGGTAGCTTCAATGAGGCCGGGGCAAAATGCCCCGGATAACTGCGATGCTATTACTTATTCAATGAAAGTTTAATCGCTTCAATGAGGCCGGGGCAAAATGCCCCGGATAACCATATCATTTATATCTTTCTCTTTAATCTTTTCCGGGCTTCAATGAGGCCGGGGCAAAATGCCCCGGATAACTGAGCTGAGGGCGTTGAAGAAAGAGTCGATTGAATCGTGCTTCAATGAGGCCGGGGCAAAATGCCCCGGATAACAGCTGGCCTATGTAGCGGCCCGCATAGGTGTATCCGCTTCAATGAGGCCGGGGCAAAATGCCCCGGATAACTTCGCTTGGGAATGGGAATCAGACCAGATTGGCGGGCTTCAATGAGGCCGGGGCAAAATGCCCCGGATAACCACCGGAACGCAGACAGGCGCAGTGCTGACAACCAGCTTCAATGAGGCCGGGGCAAAATGCCCCGGATAACATCCGGTGGACTGACAGATGATATCCGCGGTATGGCTGCTTCAATGAGGCCGGGGCAAAATGCCCCGGATAACGTTGCGTGGTATCGACGTAGGCACCGGACTCCTTGTCGCTTCAATGAGGCCGGGGCAAAATGCCCCGGATAACACGACAGATCCATGCGCTGGGTCGAGGGGGAGGAATGCTTCAATGAGGCCGGGGCAAAATGCCCCGGATAACGGACTCCAGCGGCTACCTTGTCGCCAACCGCCATGACCTGCTTCAATGAGGCCGGGGCAAAATGCCCCGGATAACAGAACTACGCGCAGCAGGCGGCATCGGGGCAATACCTGCTTCAATGAGGCCGGGGCAAAATGCCCCGGATAACTCGTCCATGTGCGCGATCAGCACCACGTCCTTGCCGCTTCAATGAGGCCGGGGCAAAATGCCCCGGATAACGATATGAAACCGGGTGACGAACGGGAGCTATCATTATGCTTCAATGAGGCCGGGGCAAAATGCCCCGGATAACTCGCGTTGGGCCGGATTTGCTGAATCTGCGATAGCGCTTCAATGAGGCCGGGGCAAAATGCCCCGGATAACCCAAGGGATATCCATAGATGAACGGAACATAAACGCCCGCTTCAATGAGGCCGGGGCAAAATGCCCCGGATAACAGTGTGATGGGTCTAAAGGTCAAGCTGAAAGTCGATGGCGCTTCAATGAGGCCGGGGCAAAATGCCCCGGATAACGGACCCAAAATGCGCCGGCTGCCAGTGCTACGAGCACGCTTCAATGAGGCCGGGGCAAAATGCCCCGGATAACTTGGACCATATTCCCGACGCCGGGAAATAGGTATGACGCTTCAATGAGGCCGGGGCAAAATGCCCCGGATAACGCGGTTTCTCCGTGGCGCTGAGTATGCCGTCATCGGGCTTCAATGAGGCCGGGGCAAAATGCCCCGGATAACGAACCGGACCAGTCCATGACAGAGGAACAGACATGAGGCTTCAATGAGGCCGGGGCAAAATGCCCCGGATAACACGAATAGTCTGCCCTCCACGTCGATCTCGCGCCGGGCTTCAATGAGGCCGGGGCAAAATGCCCCGGATAACGGGGAGAAATGAACCCCATCACAGCCCAAATGAAGGCGCTTCAATGAGGCCGGGGCAAAATGCCCCGGATAACCGCGGCTGGTGCGATGCGGGTATCAGGACATGGTGCGAGCTTCAATGAGGCCGGGGCAAAATGCCCCGGATAACAGGATCTCACCGGACCGCATACCCGTCTCCAGAGCGCTTCAATGAGGCCGGGGCAAAATGCCCCGGATAACAGTGGATGTTCGCGAACCTGGTCGATTACGCCAAGCTGCTTCAATGAGGCCGGGGCAAAATGCCCCGGATAACGGCTGCGGGCAGCCAAACACCTGGCCGCTCACGCATGCTTCAATGAGGCCGGGGCAAAATGCCCCGGATAACACAATGCCTACTCGGTGAACAATGCGCGGCTTGGCGTGCTTCAATGAGGCCGGGGCAAAATGCCCCGGATAACGAAATACAACGAAAGAAGCTTGAGCAGGGAAGCGCGGCTTCAATGAGGCCGGGGCAAAATGCCCCGGATAACCATATCCTTGCACGAAATGCAAGCCTACTTGCAAAAGCTTCAATGAGGCCGGGGCAAAATGCCCCGGATAACGCGCTAGAGTGCAAGGCCAAGCTCGACGCCATCCGGCTTCAATGAGGCCGGGGCAAAATGCCCCGGATAACCTACCTTCGGCGCTTTGCTGGTCTCTTCGGCGGGCGCTTCAATGAGGCCGGGGCAAAATGCCCCGGATAACCACCTACCAGGGCACCAACGATGACCAGCTACCCCAAGCTTCAATGAGGCCGGGGCAAAATGCCCCGGATAACAAAAAATATGTTGGACGAAAAAGAAATTAAAGAATTAGCTTCAATGAGGCCGGGGCAAAATGCCCCGGATAACTGAATGTTAGTTGTTGCTCCAGTGTTTGCTACAGCGTTGCTTCAATGAGGCCGGGGCAAAATGCCCCGGATAACTGCCTTAGCAACAGCGTTGCAATCACGTTCAATCTGGCTTCAATGAGGCCGGGGCAAAATGCCCCGGATAACTATGTACTGGTTGGGGTAAAAACGAAGATGAAGAAGCTTCAATGAGGCCGGGGCAAAATGCCCCGGATAACCTGTTTACGGGACATCACAAGTTACCTCCGTCGCAAGCTTCAATGAGGCCGGGGCAAAATGCCCCGGATAACTCTTGCAACCAGTATCAAGGTTCCGTATCAAACACTAGGCTTCAATGAGGCCGGGGCAAAATGCCCCGGATAACTCCGTCCCCATCAATATTTAGAGTTGGGGCAATAGTGCTTCAATGAGGCCGGGGCAAAATGCCCCGGATAACAGACCCTGTGCAGGGTCCTGTTTGGCAAGAAAATTTCTGACTAGTTTGCGAGACCTTGCCTGATCACGCGTGCTGCACGCAAGGGCGGTGCGCAGAATGCGCTGTGTATGATGCATAAGTATCTGATTGTCAAAGATCTGGCACCACGCGAGCGCTGACCGGGCTTTACCGAAGCATCGCAGGTCTCGCGTCTGCATGGCGATGCATGGCTGGCCTGAAACATGATACCTGGCAGTCATTACACAATAATGGGTTCACGAGCCACGGGCTCGAACTTTTCGCCCAGGCTGACTACGCGGGGCTTGACCTTGTCGGCCTGCCCAAGATCGATGACCAGCAATGCATCGACCCGTCGGTTCAGAATCTCGTCCAGCATCTGTATCAGTTCGGCATGTCGTCGACGGCTGAGCCGGCACTGGAAGACGGAAAGCTGCAGCCACTCGCCGTAGCCTTTCATCAACTTGAACGCGCGGCGCCAGCGTTTGGGTTCACGGATGTCGTAGGTCACCAGATACAGATGTTCGTTCATGAGGGTCTCGCGGCTTGCGACGCGCTCAGCGCGTGGTGAAATGGGGGAATTCGTCCAGTTCGCCCAGCAGAAAGCGTCCCAGCAGTCGGGCTTGCAGTTCAAGCAGACGCCGATAGCTCAGCCGGTATCCAAACAGGGGGTGAGTGACTTCCTGGCTGAGGCGCCGCTCGAAAGCCGCAATGAAGCGCTTACGGCCGCTACCGGTCAGGTTGACGCTGCCCGCGGCACTGACGAAATCGCTTGGATGCACTTCACCATTGTTGATGACCTGCATCACTACCGAGTCGGCGAGCAACGGACGGAAGGGTTCCATCATGTCCAGTGCCAGGGCCGGTCGGCCGTAGCGGGGCTGGTGGTAGAAACCACGGAACGGATCAAAGCCGACGGCCTGCAGGGTGACGCTCCAGGTGCGCGCAAGCATGGTGTAGGCAAACGACAGCATGGCGTTGACCGGGTCGGTGGGGGGACGCCGGTTGCGTTGACTGAAATCGAAAGCGAGCAAGCCTTCGTCTTCGGGCGTTGCCGATTTGAGCGCATGGCGGAAGTTGCCGAAGTACTGCGCAGCCGCATGGCCCTCGATGCCGAGCAGGATTTCCAGGTTTTCCGCATGCTCGGCCTGCGTGCGGATGCGCTTGAGATCCTGCATCAGCCGCTGGGGCTTTTCATCCGGCTTCCAGTTGCGGCGCAACTGGGTGCGGCTGTTGGCGATCTTGGCAGCGACCAGCCCGCGCGCAATGCGCAAACATGTCGCGTCATGGAAACTGGCCCGGTATTGCGCGGTGCGCAACTCGACGTTCTTGTGTCCGTTGCCGATGCTGTGGCCGAAGAAAAATCCACCGTAGCTGTGCCAGGTGACGGGGATGCCGCGTTGCATCAGTTCGTGCAGGCATGGCGTGGTGATGTAGACGTTGCCCATGACCACCACCTGCGAGACTTCGATCAGCCGTGCCGTCGCGAGTACCTCATCGTTCTTGCTGACTTCCAGCACTTCGCCTTTCTTGGACAGCTTGGCGTTGTACTGCTGGATGTACAGCGGCAGTGCTTCGTCATGCGGAACCGCCAGAGGCCGCGGAGAAAGTTCATTCTGGTGCAGGTACTGCACTTCGTCGGGAAGGCAGATCGTGACCAGAGAACAACGGGGGCATTTGGGGCTGTCGACCAGCGGCTCCGGAATCCGTCCTCCCGCGGCCATGGCGCGAAGTTCGGCGATGGCATTGCGGGTCAGTCCGAGCAGTTCATCGTCGAAGGGTACGCTCACACGCTCCTTGCTGGCCACGTAGTATATGGCGCCTTCCTCGCACGTGTACCCGTGCTCGCGCAGCAACAGCCCCTGTGCGCACAGCTGGACTCGTTCCGGGTCGTACACGCCGCGCGCGATGTGCGGACGCTTGCCGCGCTTGTAATCCACGGGTGTGACGGTACCGCCTTCGCCTTCGATCAGGTCGAGTCTGGCGATCAGGCCAAGCCGGTTGGAGGAGAGCGTGACGGAGCGGGCATGAATCTCGGTACGATCCTTTTCGGCCTGATCCGCATCCGGCAGGTCGCCGGAAGGCTTGTCCACGCGCTTGTGACGGTGCCGTCCTTCGACGGTGTCGGCCGAATCGGCCCATTCGCCCTGCACCCATTCCAGATAGGCAAGGCGGGGGCAATACACATGCTCGTTGAGCATGCGCACAGGAATCGGCGGCTGGTCACCGCTGAGGTCTGGGAAAGGAAGCTCCAGGTCCCCCTGTTTCGGCTCCATCGTCGCCCCCTGGCAACGTTATATTTGTTCCGGAGATCAAGGTTTTACCGCCGAAAGAGTGCATAAGTAAACCCTGCTTGTGTGTAACAGAGGCCACAAAGTTCACAATTCGGCGCTTATCTCGATTCGCTATCGGCCTGATCCAGACCCAGCTCGCGGTAAAGGTCGTCCAGAAGGGTCTTGTCAACGGGTACGCGTCCGTCCTGACCGTCGCGTTCGATCTTTTGCAGAAGTGCGCTTACCTGTTCGCGGCCATCAGCGATGCGAACGGCCTGTCGCGGCGTGCGCCCATTCAAGGCGGGCAGCGCGGTATCAAGCCACGTACGGTAGTGGCGCTGCAAATAGTCGGATATCAGCGCTTGCGCCTCCGGATCATCTTGCTGGCCACGTTCGGTGGCGTGAGAGGTTTCCGGTTTACGATCAGCCAGTGCCTGCTCGACCGTGCTCACCTCGTCAAGGCGGAAGCTAGCGTGAGTTCCCAGTATCTGACCGATGATGTCGGTAAGCGCATCGGCGCGTTCGCGGGAATTGACCTCGCCAATCAGCTTGCCGTCGTCGATCTGCAGGGTGCCCATCACCGTGTGCGATCCGGATTCACTTGCGTCGTTTCCAAGCCAATCGAATCGTGCGCGCCGCAGCTTGCCGTTGGCGGTGTGTTCGACAGTTTCGTGCAGCAGATGCAGGCCCAGCGCCTGCGCATCTGAGTCTTCGAGCAGGCCGAAGACGTCCATGGGCGAGTCGATGCCGAACACCAATTTGTGAAATTCAAACATCTCGCCATCAGAGTTTTGCAACTGCGGGAGCTGGGGATACAGCAATCGATGGGATAGATCCAGGTACAGTTCGCGCATCTCGATGTCCCACATCTGCACGATGGCGTCTTGGTCATCGGTATCGGTCTGGTCCTCGGCCGCACGCATTCGTTTGCGTAAATGGATGATGGCGATTTTGTCGTCCGGCGGGATCACGACCGGGCTGGTGGCTTCGAGCAGGGTAATGCCTTGCGCGCAGGCAAGTTGCCCGAAAAGGGCATCATGCACCTGCAGGCTCTGCGAGGCGCTACGCTCAAGCACTTCATGCGATTGGCCGGTCAACAGGTTGCGCAAAGTAAAGCCCTGTCCCGGAATGCAATGCGTCACTTCATAAAAGCTGAACGGTTGTACGAGACATGATTGCAGGTATTCACGTGCCACGGTGGAAAGCCTGGAACCCTTGCTCTCGAGATAGGCACGTGTAGGTGGAATGCCGTGCAATGCCGAGTCCGCGACCCCGGTCTCGTCCGGGTTGGGCGCCCAGTGGTGGAACATCCAGGGCATGAATACGGGAATATGCGGTGTGTCCGGATCGAAGGGCGTTTCGGCTTCGTCCCAAAGCGTGAATTCCTCCCACGCTTCATCAACCGCCTCGGGGCCGTAAAGTTGCGTCATGAATCGCAGCATCCGCGTTGGATGGCCTTCGAGTTCGCGACGGATGCGTCGCCAGGCCAGCTCCTCGGGAGGGTTTGCCTGCGTCTGTTCGACAGCGAGACAGCACTGCTTGTACTTTTTTCCACTGCCGCAGGGGCAGGGGTCGTTGCGACCGGGTTTCATGGTGTCATTGTCCTGGTGACGCCGGCATAAACGCAAGTTGGCCATGCGTCTGCGGGATATCCTGACGCTTCATGCGATTGCGTAGCATGCCGGCGACTCCTTGACCGTCCAACGCAGTTTGCGGGCGATACCGGGGCCGATGCCGTCGACTTGCGCCAACGTATCCGCATCGGCGGCGATAACGGCTTCGATACTGCCGAAGCGCCGGAGCAGGCGTGACGCGCGAGTGGGGCCGATGCCCGGCAACCCCTGCAGAACATGCGACTGCAAGGCGGCCTTGCCCCTGGGGCGGCGGCCATGCCGCGGCAACGCGCCGCTGGCGATGGCAACTCGCTGCCGTGCTGCCGAGCACAGCGTACGCACCGTCTCGTGCGCGTTCCGCGTGCGCAATAGCGGTACGCCGATGAACAACGCAACGTTCAGCAACGCGCCCTGGATGGCCTCGGCGTGCATGCCGCTGGAGGCCAGGTCACGACCGGTTCCCTCGAGAATCAATGCCGCCGGGAGTCTTGCATTCACCAGCCGCAACGCCTGGTTGAACAACCTGCCGTCCTTGATCGACGCCACCAGGTCAGGCAGCGTTTTGCGTTCGAACAGCAATGCGTCGTCGATACAGTAATCACCGACGGACAGTCGCCGCACATCGATATGGAATAGGCCGCACGTCTCAAGTGCGTCGGGCACGGGACCACGGCATTCACGATCGTCGATGACCATGCTTGGCCGGGCCACGGGTTTGTCGTTCGGGGAATGCATTCAGCGCTCTTTGCCGCCACGGTGCCGGAACGGGTCGAGTACCTGCACCGTGGTGTCCTTGAAATGCCTGGTATTGCGCGTCACGACCGTCAGGTCATGAATCAGGGCCGTGGCGGCGATCAGTTTGTCCAGCGCATTCTCCGGGTGTGGGGTACACAGGCGTCCCCAGGTTTGGGCGATGTCGGCATCGATGTCGAGGATGTGATCACCAAAATCATCGATGATGCGGTTCAACCATTTTTCAAGCCGTTTCGCCTGCGGCAAGTCCCCGCGATGACGGATCCGTTCCACGCCACGCCGCAGCTCGCCCACGGTGATGACGGAGAGGAAGGCATCGGAGCGCGAGGATGTCAGGTCGGCAAAAAAGCGTTGTACGCCGGGATGGGCACGCCGTCCCTTGCGGGCTTCGCTGATGATATTGGTATCAATCAAATACATCGCGGACATCCGTGTCCTGTACCCGATCGAAATCCGTGTCGGTACCTACGTCGGGCATGGATGCAAGCACGCTGGCCAGGCTCTTGCGGCGGGTTTTCATCAAGGCCTCCTCCAGGATCGCCCGGTGCTCCGCCTCTGCGCTGCGTGCATGCCTGCCCGCCTGTTTCTTGAGCTTGCGGACCAGCTCTTCATCAAGATTGCGCACGATCAGGTTGGCCATGTGTGAGCATTCCGTGTTTGACCAAGTTGATATCAATGATATCACATTGCTTTGCACGCACGTCATGAAGATCAAGTGCGCTACTTGTCGCCGAACACACCTGCGTCACGCTGACGCGGCAAGAACAGTCCAAGACCGAAGTGGCAGGCAAAACCAAGCGCCAGTGGGCCTTCAACCAGTTCGGGGAAGGTCAGGCGCCAGAAGCTGCCGAGGCGGTCGGGTTGTGTGACACCGCGGCGGAGACGGAAGCGTTTGAAGTGGATTGAGCTGCGCTTGCGGTTTTTGCCGACATCCACTTCAACGAAGGATTCCAGCGCGACAGGCTCGGGCAAGCCGCGTTCACGGCATTCGCGGCGGATCTGGTCTTCGACACTAAAACGTTTTTTGAAGTGCCAGGGGTGCAGGTAAGGCGTAACCGAATCCCAGGTGAGGCTTTTCCACATCAAGACGCCGCCTGTTTCGATCCCACCTATGCCTTCCAGTGCCAGCCGCCATTCGCCGCCGTCGCGACTCCAGATCCGGTTCAGGCTTTCCAGTACCCGTTGTTGTGGCATGTCCATGCCGTCCGGTACGTGTATCAGGAGTCGATCGATCATGCCGTCTCCATTGCTGTCCCAGGGAAGGTAAAAGGCATGGCGGTGCCGGTTGCCCGCGGGCAGGTCGTGGCCAGAAAAGTTCGGGGGAATTTGGTCTTCCCCCAGAACCTTCCGGGATCGGCTCATGACGGCGCTACGCATCAGCTCGCCGATGCGCAGGCTGTCTTCCACACGCGGCAGCGGTTTGCCGGCGAGAATGAAGCTGGCGGTTGTGGCCCCGGGAACATGGGTCTTGTGAATGATCCGCCGAGGTTTCAACGCATCGACTGGACGCAGGTAACTCACCTTGCGTACGGCGGGGGGTTGGTTCCAGCCTTGCTTGCGAAGGTCGGCGGTGTCTACGGACAGCGCATCGAGCAAATTGTCAGGCAAGGTTTTCCCAAGTTTTTTCTCGGCTTTCTTGTCAGGCAGGAAACCTTCTCGCAGTTTTTCGTATTCGTCCGATGCGTAGGGTACGTACAGGGTCACTTTCTCACCGTGCAACTCGCCCGTCGTCGTGTCGAGTGCATCGGTGCCCGGTTTGCAATTGGATTCAGATGCCTTGGTGATGCGTTGGGCCTCCACCCAGGATTCGGCGCGGCCAAGGTAGCCCAGGACAGCCAGTAGGTCATCGAGCAGCTTGCGTTGATCGTCGGGCAGTACCAGAGTTGGCCAGACCACGACCAGCGGATCGTCGCGCCCGACGGCTGCGAAGGCGTCGAAGATCAGCGAGGTCTTGTTAGCCGCGAACTGCGGCATGTAATGGCGCGTATGGCTGTGACTGGCCGCCGGTAGGCGGTACTCGGGCAGCTCCTCGGCCAGCGATTCAATCAGGCCCAGCATGGTGGACTCGTCATGCTTGCCGGCAGGCTTGATCTTGTGATGCCAGGTGGCGATGAGCGCGCGCAGGATGCGCCACGGTTCGGGCGGCCAGGCCACAGCGCCCTCGTTGACGTGCCGATCCCAGGGTGTGGCGTGATAGCGCCCGGCGGGAAAGGTGAAGGACAGCGCGAGCATGGTTCAGTCCCCGCCGTTGTCGTCGACTGTATCCGCTGACTGTTTAGGTTTCTTTTTCTTTCCGCCGCCGCTGTAGGTGACCGCGATCTGCTCGAACCCGGCATCCGCGCTCGCTGCCTGAACAAGACCGGGCAGCGCCTGTTCAAGATCGGCCAACGTCGGCAAGGCGAAGCCTTGTGGACGCTGGATATCGATAGCCTCGCATTCCAGGTCGCAGGCGGTACGCAGGCGCAGGCCGTGCTCCAGGAAGGCGCGAATCTTGTAGAGCGCCAATGCGACGAGCAGCGTGTACACCGGCTCGGAAAAGCCGTAGCCGCGCAGTTGCGCCAGGTCCAGATTGAAGAAGGCGGCGATATCGGGCGAGATGAATTCATCGCGAGGGTATGGAACGTTGCCTTCACCGTCTTTTTTCTCTGGCTCAAGCCCAAACTTCACGCCTCCGCTGGCGGCGACCTTGACTTCGCTTGCTTCGATAAAGCCGGAGAGGGCGCGGGGCAGACGGATGACCCCCGCGATTTCCTCCAGGAATACGCCATGAAGCAGGCTGTTGATGTCGTATTTCAATAGCACCGGCACAAGCTGATCCCGAACCGAAAAACGGCGATCCTTCCTGTAAGCAAGTGCGTCCTCAATCAGCTTGAAGTCGTCTGACCGCGCGATGTACTCCGAATTAATGCGATGGGCTTCCAGCACCGAATTGGTGAGCGGTTGGCCATCCTTGTCCTTGACGCGTATGACAGAAAGACCCTTGAGCGGCTGCACCCAATCGTCGGCCAGCTTGTCCCAGCAGACCGCTTCCATGCGATTGGCCATGCTCTGCGCGGATTCGACCAGCAGCATGGGCGTGCCGTCCGGACCGTCGTATTGCGCGGTGCCGATTTCCGGAAAGCCGGTGGGTTGAAAGCGTGTTCCCTGCAAGGGCTTCAACCTGGCGCTCAGCAGCAGGCGGGGGGCATTGGAGAGTGTGGAAAAATCGAGGCTCATGGTAATGCTCCTTGGACAAAGGCAATGGATCAGGCGGTTTCGGTTTCAGACTCCGCGGTTTTCAGCATCTTGTGCGCGAGCGCAGCGGTAGCGCCGTAACGCAGCGGGATCAACAGTGCGGCGGCGGCGCGCGAGGGCGATATCCCGCGCAAGTCGGGCAAGGCATCGGGGGCAAACACAGGAGCCAATCCGGAAGATCGCAATCGGCGCCAAGCGGCGATCGCTGCGCGGTTGCCGTGATTGCCGGCCGCAAGCTGGGCCAGCATCCCGGCCGAAACCGGCAGGTGTTCTTCTGGGCCCAGCCAGCCCAGCGCGCGCAGGGTCCGGTCCGGGGTGAGCGCCAGTTTCATCAGCCCGAAGGCAGCCGGAAGCATGCCTTCGCCGGCTGACTTGTCGGCGTCTTCGGGAATCGCGCACAGCGCAAGGCCCGGCAGCAGCGCCGCGATGCGGGTATCCATGCCGGGATCGCGCAGGAAGGCGGCAACATCTTCCAGCGTGGCACCAGAGGGACTGGCAAGCGGCTTGTCCTTCATGTCCAGCTTGTCCGCCAACCACAGGCGGCGTGACAACAAAGCACAAAGGGTATCGGTCAGGGTCCCCTTTCGACCCATGTAGATGCGTGCCTTTTCGCCGGCATCCGGCGACATCCATTGGTCGTATCGACGGTGTACCGGGAAGAGCTGGGCTCGCATTGGCAAGGGCTCGTCGCTGACGCCATGCAGTCCGGCAAGCGCCCTGGCAATCCGGAACGCGGGACTACCGTCGTCGGCGGACACAACCCAGCTCTCGGACAGGCGAGGAATGGGACGGACCGACTCCTTCGCCTTGGTGCTGCTTGTCAGGGCAAGCTGGATCTCCCCGAGTAGTGTCAGCAAAGCTTGCGTTTCGGCTTTGCCCGGCTCTCGTCCCGAGTGTGCGAAAAGCATGTCCTCCAGACGTTTGCGCAGGACATGGAAGCGGTTGGCTGCCGTATCGCCGCGGGCGAACTGACGAAAGCGATCCAGCCACTGGTGCCCGTCCAGATCGACGAGCCAGCGCGATTGCGGGTGATCGCCTACTTCGATGCGTGACAATGGCGTTGCCAGATAGGCTTTCCCCGAGCGCATCAGCAATCCATAGCGCTGAAAGCTCTTGATGCCCCGGTAACCTCCAAGCTGTTGAACAGCGCGTACGAAGTCCAGGGCATCCCGCGCGGGTTTTTTGCCCAGCGCCACACGACCTTCAGCCAGAAGTACACGAATTTCCGCATAGGAAGCCGGTTGCTCCCACAAGGGCATCCACAATTCGCCACGCGCTTTCTTCTTGCCCTTAGCATCCACGAGGTCGCCCTCACCACCCAAACTGCCCGAACCGGCGCCCACGGCGTTTACGGTGAACGGGTAGCTCATCACACCGAAAGGATCGTTGGCGTTGCGGCGCACGGCTGCCGAAGCAAATGGCAACGCACCTTCGATCATCAGTACAAAATCCCAGGGATTGATCGCGGCATCCGCCTCAAAACCCGTGCTGGCGTTGGGACCGCCCGCCTGTCCGGGAGAAAATTGACCAATCGCGTTTTTCACCAACCCCGGCGCAGTTTCTGCGAATAGAGTCATTGCCAGCCACAGGCATGAGGCGTTCTGCGTTTCCCCCTGACTACAGGCAAGCACGTCCAGCAAGCGCTGCATGAAATTGTTCGTGAAGTCGAGGCGGCCATCATTGCCACCGGTACCTAGCAACGGCGGGTATTTGGCCGAAGTGCCTGCGAGTGACACCGACGCATCGAACCAACCCAACACATCATCAGGCAACTCACCACGAATACGAGCAAGCAATGCCGCTTTGGCTTCGCCCTTGGGGCTTGCACTGCGATCAACACCCTCCAGTGCCTGCTCGGCGATTAGCAGGCTGGATCGAAAGCCAGCAAGCCGCTTATCGGTGCTTTTCAGAATGGCTTCGAGTGCCGTTTTATTGTCTTTATCGTAGAATCCACTGCCGCCATTCCACGGTGCCATGATCGGCGTCGGTTCGTAGTCTTCCAGGAAGAATTCTTCGATGCCTGCTCGGTCCAACGACGTGCGCAGCACGAACCTGTCGCCGCGCCAAAAGCCGCGCGTATCGGGATATTTCGACGATAGCAGGCGCAGCACGCCCAAAGCCTTGAGGTAGTTGGCCAACGGCGTGGGCGTGCAGCCATCCAGAATGATCTCATTCATGGTCGTCTCCTTGCTGCTCGGCTGCGGAGGCCCGCCAATCGGCCAGGCGCACCAGGGTTTCCAGCCAGGCCAGTTGAAATGGACCGTGTTCATCGAGCAGTTTGAGGGTGCGTTCGGTCCAGGACGGCCCCTGCTCGCCTTCGCCGATTTCCATCAGCGCCAGCTTCAGGGCGGTCTGGGCACTTTGTTCACCATCGAAGTCGAGCGCGGGCAGTACGTCGCCTTCCCACACGCCACGGGCGAAACGTTTGACTCCTGAAGCCGCTTCTTCGGTGGGCATGGCGCGCAGGCTCATGCGCACCTTGCCGTGGTGAGCGGCGATCAGGTAGGCGATGAGGTCGGCATCGGGCTCGCCGTCGTGCTGGGCCAGCCAACCGAGCATGGAGGCCAATTCATGGCGGAAGAAGGGTCGGCTGTGGCGTGCTTTGCAAGGGGACTTGGCCAAGAACCCCTGCGGTGCCTGTTCGCAGGCGTGCATGGTGGCATCGAAAATCTCATGCGCCTTGCCGAGGTCGTGCCAGCGTGCGGCGCGGACCACGCTGGCGCTGTGCGTGGTTTCCTCAAGCGCTTTGCAGAGTGCCCCGGCTTGCGCGGCCACGTGACCAAGGTGGGCAGGCAATGCCACGGGCTTGTTCTGCCGTGAGCCCCAATCCTCCCCATACGCGTCCTGTCGTTCTGATGCCGCCACCGTGACGAGTGGCACTTTCGGTTTTTTGATGGTGGCATCGAAGCCGAGGTGTTCGACGTAACCGCCATCGGCGGCGCGCAGCATCAGCGTCATGCCAGGATGCGGCTCGTGGTCGAGTTTCATCCACTGTCCGTTGCGTTTCTTGTCGCCGAGCGTGTCCCAGTACCATGCGCCGCGTTTATGGAGACCTCTGGCCTGGCCCATGGATATGGGGCAGAGTTCGGCGCGATCCGGCCTGCCCTCGGGCTTGCCGTCGGCTGCGGATTGATTGGGGTCATCCTTGAAATCACGCCAGAACACCTGCACGCCGGGGTTACCGGTGTCGCGGATGTAGTCGGACACGTCCACATCGAAACCGGACAAATCAGGATCCGTATTGAACAGATCGAGCAGATCCTTGCGACGCAGAACAGCGGTGAGTTGACGCGCCTCATCAGTGGCTGGAAGGTCTCGAGGACTGGCGCTGGAGAGGCCGGCCAGCTTGTTGCGTGCGTTCGTCAGCAAGTCTGACGTGTAGGGCAAGGCATCGGCATCGACCGCGATGTCCACCCAGAAGATGCGGGCACCCTCCGTGTTGTATTCGCCGTAGCGGTTGCAGCGCCCGAAGCGCTGTACCAGAGAAGGCCAGGGCGCAAGTTCGGTCACCAGGGTTTTCGATGAGATGTCCACACCGGCCTCGATGGCCTGGGTGGCGACGATGATGCGGTCTGGAACATTCTTTTCGCCCAGGTGACGCGCTTGTTCGGCACGCTCGGCGGCACGGAAGCGGGCATGAATCAGGAGATCGGCCCGGTTCGGACGTTGTTTACGCAGAAGGTGAAAGAGCTGCTGTGCCCGCCCGACATGGTTGACGATGACCAGCGTCTGCGCCGTCTCGTCGTGGGCCTCCAGTACCCAATCGGCAAGGTCTTGCAGATAGGTCTGCAATCCTTGCTTGTTGCCCGCCTCTTTGGATAGGGAAAAGCGAGCTTTGGCCAGCGATTTCACTGCCTGCAAGCGAGCCGCTGCCTGCTCGCGGTCCTGTTCGCCGAGACCATGCGTCGCCAGGGATTCGAGATGGGTGTGCATGTCCACCGTATCCAGCCAATCACGGTTCAGAGTGGCCGATATCCACAGGGTGCGGCTGTTTTTCGCCAAGGGAAAACTTCGTCGGAAGGCTTCGAGTTGTGCCGAGGTGGTGAGCCCGGCGCCCATCAATTGCACCTCGTCGAATATCCACAGGCAGTCGTTGTGCAGCAGAGAAAAATGCACTGGCCACTGATAGCGGCTCATGCCATAGCCGCGCATCAGCGCGCGAGACAACAGCATGTCCTGGGTGCCGATCAGGATCATGTCCTCTTCCGGGTGCTCGGCCCAGGACTTCAAGTCGCTTTCCCCACCCATCAACACATGCACGGAGACCTTGCCGTCGCCGGCATCGCCGCGAATGCCCAGGTTGTCCAGCCAGTTGCGGAGGTTGTCGGCGGTCTGCTCGACCAGCACGCGCATGGGCAGGCACCAGATCAAGCGACGCGGTGTTGACTCGTCGACCGGATCGGTACAGTTGCCTTCACGCCAGCCGCGCTTCCATAACCAGGCGAGGGTCACGGCGGCCGTCTTGCCCATGCCGGTGGGAATATCGAGGAGATCGGGCCAGGTTTCCAGAGCCAGTCGTGTTTGGTAGGCGTAGGGAGCACCTACTCCCGTGGCGTGAGCGAAATAGTTCTCAAAGGTCACGATATTCCTCCGTGCTTGGTCCTGCGGGGTGCAATGACCTCTTTCATCCATGGGTCAGGAGCATCCGCAATTCCTGATCGCTGGCGACTACGTTCCCAGTGCGAAGCAGGGATGACCATGCTTTCGGTGTGCAGTACATCTTCGAAATGCCAACTCGGCATGGCGGCGGGATGGCTGCAGGGCGGGTTACCGGCGATGCAATGGCCCTGGAGGCGCGGCGCGGCATTCACACAGGCGCACTTGTGCGTCCGCACCGTTCCAGCGGTCGGGCTCGTGCTCGTGCGCTTCAGTTGGGAGGGATAACGACGGTGTGGCACAAGCGGCCCCCTATTGGCGCTTGTGGAAAGGAAGTACATGGATGCTGTCTCATGGATCGAGACAGCAACCGCATGGCTCACCCCGGGGCCACCCTATGCCTGCCCGCCCCGGCAGGCAAGTCGCAAGGGCCGTGTGCATCCCGGGCAGCTGCTTTATTTCATGGTCGAGATTGATTTCCCGTATCGCGGCATGAGCCCAGCCGACGCCAGCGCGTGCCGGGGCCATGGCCTTCGGTGGCGAGACGGCCTTCATCGCGCAGTTGATCGAGAACGCGTTTGATGCGTGATGGGGGAATGTCGGGGAAATGCTGGCGCAGCAAGCGGCTCGGAAACGGATCGGGCATTTCGTTCAGCGCCGCCACGCGGATACGGGTGTCCAGGCCACCGTCGGCAGCCTGGCCACGGTAGCGGGCGGTCACTTCGCGCACGCTGTCGGGGGCGGGCCGCGCCAGGCTGGCGGCAGCGGCGGCGAAGTAACGCTGGGTCCACAGGTTGGCCAGCTTGCGGTTGCCGGCATAGACGATCTGCAGGCCGGGGAACAGCACCGGTAGCTCGGCCAGCACACGCTGCACGTGCGCTGCAGGCCACGCGCCAAGGTGTCCGGGATCGCCGAAATCGCGGTAGTGCGCCTCGATCACCAGTGCCGCGTGCGGGTAGGCGGCCAGTTCGGCCAGTTGCTGTTCAAGACCCTTGAGCTGGGACAGGTCGGTGAGGAAGTTCTCGCGTGTCTTGCGTTCGACCATGCACACCAGTCGCTGATGGTGTTGCAGGGCATAATCGCCGACTGGAAGCTTGCGCCGGCTGAGCTGCGCCCCGGGGAAGCGCCACGGATAGCGTTCCATGCTGTCGATGACGATATCGAGCGCATCGTGCGTGACCAGTTCGGTGCGCTTGGACGACTTGTGCGCACGCACAGCCGATTCGGTGCGAAAGAAAATCTGCTCGTAGCTGCCACTGCCGTCCTTGCGCGGTTTTTCGATCTTGAGGAACTCGCAGCGCTTGCGCTGCGCGCGATCCAGGGTGACCGAAAGCTTGCGGCCCAGGCGCGCCAGATGCGCGATCGGCACCTTTTCGTGCGGGGACAGGGATTCGTGCGCGTGCGCCGCGTCGTCGCGCAGGCAGAACACCTGCCGGCCCGGACCCGGCCAGGCATCCTGCGTCCGTACCGCCAGCAGCACCCGTCCCTCCTGTTCGATGCGGATGCGAAAGGGGAAGCGGGCGTCCTGCGTGCGTTCGACGATCCAGAAGGCGGCCATGGCAGGGCACAGGCGGTCACAGAAAGATTTTCATCCTCGCACGATGCCTGGTGAACGAAAACACCCATTTGGCAGCCGCTTTGCCTGCACAAGGCCGCCGCGGTTGCGGATCCGTTTCACGCCACGCCGAAGCTCACCTCCAGTCACGACCAGGACAAGGATTCTGTTGTGCGGGGCTTTCTGGTCGGACAGGGCTCGGTCCCGGCGTGCGCGGGGAGACACCTTCTTTGCTTCGACCCCAATCCCGCCGCGCGATGCGCACAAGGCGCGCGTTGCGCGCGTGTAACACGGGAAGGTTCCATGGGAAAGCGTTTGGTGAGCGCGGCGGAACGCGCGAGAATAGGCGGGCTATGCGCTGCGCGAGCGGCGTTTCCCCACCGCCAAGGAATACATCTTCATGAGTGATTCCCCCAAGATCATCTACACCCTGACCGACGAAGCCCCGTTCCTGGCCACCCAGTCGCTGCTGCCGGTCGTCGATGCGTTCACCGATGCGGCGGGGGTGGCGATGGAGACACGGGATATTTCGCTGGCTGCGCGCATCCTGGCGCAGTTTCCGGACCGGCTGGGCGCCGCGCAGAAAGTCTCCGATGACCTGGCCGAACTGGGCGCGCTGGCCAGGAGCCCCGAGGCCAACATCATCAAGCTGCCCAACATCAGCGCCTCGGTGCCGCAGCTCAAGGCGGCCATTGCCGAACTCCAGACCCAGGGTTATCCGTTGCCCGACTACCCGGATGAGCCGCGCAATGACGAGCAGCGCGAGGTGCGCGCACGCTATGACAAGGTCAAGGGCAGTGCGGTCAATCCGGTGCTGCGCGAGGGCAATTCCGACCGTCGCGCGCCCAGGTCGGTGAAGGCCTATGCACGCAAGCATCCGCATCGCATGGGGGCGTGGAGCGCCGAGTCGAAAACCCATGTCGCGCACATGGACGAGGGCGATTTCTACGGCAGCGAAACATCCGCCACGCTGGACAAGGCCGGCACGCTGAAAATCACCCTGCACGGCGCGGACGGCAGCGAAACGGTGCTCAAGGACGCGGTGCCGGTGCTGAAAGGCGAGATCGTCGATGCCGCGGTGATGCGCCGCAAGGCGCTGGCGGACTTCATCGACGCGCAGATCGCCGATGCCAGGGCCCGCGGCGTGCTGTTCTCGGTGCACCTGAAGGCGACCATGATGAAGGTGTCCGACCCGGTCATCTTCGGCGTGGTGGTGAGCGAGTTCTACAAGGCGGTGCTGGACAAGCACGCCGATGCGCTCAGGCAGATCGGCTTCAGCGCCAACAACGGCATCGGCGATTTGTACGCGCGCATGGCATCGCTGCCGGAAGACCAGCAGCAGGCCATCAAGGCCGACATCGAAGCGCTGTATGCCGAGCGTCCGAAACTGGCCATGGTCGACTCGGACAAGGGCATCACCAACCTGCACGTGCCCAGCGATGTGATCATCGACGCCTCGATGCCGGCGATGATCCGTGACTCGGGCAAGATGTGGAACGCACAGGGCGAACGCCAGGATGCCAAGGCGGTGATTCCCGACCGCTCGTACGCCGGGGTGTACCAGGCGGTGATCGAGGACTGCAAGGCGCACGGTGCATTCGATCCGGCGACCATGGGCAGCGTGCCCAACGTCGGCCTGATGGCGCAAAAGGCCGAGGAATACGGCTCGCACGACAAGACCTTCCCGATTCCCGCCGACGGGACCGTGAAGGTGACCGACGCCGAAGGCGCCACAATTTTCGAGCACGCAGTCGAGGTGGGCGACATCTGGCGCATGTGCCAGGTCAAGGATGCGCCGGTGCGCGACTGGGTGAAGCTGGCGGTGACCCGCGCCCGCGACAGCGACACCCCGGCGGTGTTCTGGCTGGACGAGGGACGTGCACACGATCGCCAGTTGATTGCCAAGGTCCAAACGTATCTCAAGGACCACGACACCGACGGCCTGGACATTCGCATCCTGTCGCCGGTCGAGGCCACGAAGCATTCGCTGGCGCGCATCCGCAAGGGCCAGGACACCATTTCGGTGACCGGCAACGTGTTGCGCGACTACCTGACCGACCTGTTCCCGATCATGGAGCTGGGTACCAGCGCCAAGATGCTGTCGATCGTGCCGCTGATGGCCGGCGGCGGGCTGTTCGAGACCGGCGCCGGCGGCAGCGCGCCCAAGCACGTGCAGCAGTTCGTCGCCGAAAACCACCTGCGCTGGGATTCGCTGGGCGAGTTCCTGGCGCTGGCCGCGTCGCTCGAGCATCTGGGCAAGAACCACGGCAATGCCCGCGCCCGGCTGCTGGCCGAGGCACTGGACCAGGCTACCGCGAAGTTCCTTGACGAGAACCGCTCGCCCTCGCGCAAGGTCGGCGAGCTGGACAACCGCGGCAGCCATTTCTATCTGGCCCTGTACTGGGCGCAGGCCCTGGCTGCGCAGGGCGACGATACGCAGATCAAGCAGGCCTTCGCCGCGCTGGCGAAAACGCTCGCCGACAACGAGCAGGTCATCGTCGACGAGCTCAACGCCGTGCAGGGTCAGCCGGTCGACATGGGGGGCTATTACCACCCGGACCGGGAGAAGGTCGGTGCGGCCATGCGCCCCAGTGCCACGCTGAACGCCGCGCTGCGCGCGCTGTCGGCAGCGGTGTCCGGGTAGGCGCATGGCGTTCCACGGACGCCGCTGCACGCGGTTGCTCCCTGGCCGGCATGTGCCGTGTGCCCAGGCGGGCCGGGAGTTGAACGCATCGCCGGCATGACGCCTGGCGCGATGTCTCCTACAATGGCCGGTCCGACGCCAGCGGCTTTCCGGTGGCCGGCCATACCTGCTTATACGTCCCCAATACATTGAGGAATTGCTATGTCCGCAACTGCCGTCCTGATCGACGGGGCGTTCTTTCTCGCCCGTTTCCGCAAGGTCTACAGCGACCGCGACGCCAACGATCCGCGCGTGGTGGCCAAGACCGCCTTCACCATGGCCATCGAGCACATCCGCGCGCTGGACCGTCCCAAGGAGGCGCTGTACCGCATCTTCTTCTATGACTGCGAGCCGATGGACAAGGTGTTCCAGCGTCCGGTCAGCGGTACCGACATCGACTTCGGCGACAGCAACATGGCGCATTTTCGCTGGGACCTGCACGACCAGTTGCGCCGGCAGCGCAAGCTGGCCCTGCGCCTGGGACGGCTGAGCGACCGCGGCGGCGAGTGGCAGCTCAAACGCGCCACCGTGCAGGCCCTGCGCGAAGGCTCGCTGCAGTGGGCGGATCTCAAGGACGAGCACTTCGAGATGGACATGCGCCAGACCCAGGTCGACGTGAAGATCGGCATCGACATCGCCGCCATGGCCTACAAGCGCCAGGTCGACCAGATCGTGCTGGTGGCGGGCGATGCCGATTTCATTCCCGCCGCCAAGCTGGCCCGGCGCGAGGGTATCGATTTCATCCTCGACCCGATGTGGCAGGGCATTGCTTCGGATCTCAACGAGCATGTCGACGGCTTGCAATCGGTCTGCCCACGGCCTTTCTGAAGGCCTGATAGCGACACGGCGCAGGGCCGTGGCGCATGCTAGGCTTCGGCGCATCAGGGGAGGGACCCTGTTGAGGGAGTTCGCATGAAAACCGGACCGGTTCTCGTCCTGGCGTGTCTGCTCGGAGCCTGCAGCGCGCCTTCGCCACCGCCCGCTTCCGCCATTGCCGGCGTACAGCCGCCCGCGGCCGCTTCGGCCAGCTCCAGTGCGCGTGTGGACCAGCCCGACGAAGTGGTGCCACCCACGTCCGCCAGCCAGATGACCGCGCAGCGCATTCGCGACATGCTGGCGGGGAACTGGAGGCCAGCCGCCGACCGAGTCCGCGACCGCTACCGGCACCCGCTCGGGACGCTGGAATTTTTCGGCGTGCGGCCGGACATGACGGTCATCGAGATCACCCCGGGTGGCGGCTGGTATGCGCGCATCCTGGCGCCCTTGCTGCGCGACAACGGTCAATACATCGCTGCCGTGTTTGCTACGCCTCCGGGACGAGCAGCAGGTGACAGCACACTGAAGAAGCTGTTTGCCTCCGACCCGAAAGTGTTCGGCAAGGCGCGCATCGTGCAGTTCGACCCGCGCAAGCCAGTACTGGGCAGGCCCGGTTCGGCGGACATGGTGCTGACCTTCCGCAATGTGCACAACTGGGTGCATGCCGGCACCGCACAGGCCATGTTCAAGGCGTTCTACGACGTGTTGCGTCCCGGTGGCGTGCTGGGCGTGGTCGAACACCGTGCCGACCCCGGTGCTTCGCTGGACGCCGTCCAGGGCAGTGGCTACCTGCCCCGGGCGCAAGTGGTCCAGTGGGCGACCGCAGCCGGTTTCAGGCTCGAGGCCAGCAGCGACATCAACGCCAATCCCCGGGACGACCACCATCATCCCAAGGGCGTGTGGACGCTGCCACCGACCCTGGCGCGGGGCGCAAGGGACAAGGCGAAATACGAGGCGATCGGCGAATCGGACCGCATGACATTGCGCTTCGTGAAGCCGGCCAATCACGGGGACGGAGCACGTTAAGCGGCATGAACCCGGGGACGGAGGGCAATAAATTGCAATTTAATGCCCTCCGTCCCCCCCACACCCACCTGCGCATTCCATGCTGATTGCATTCAACAAGCCCTGCGGCGTGCTGTGCCAGTTCACCGACCGCGAGGGCCGTGCGACGCTGGCGGACTACATCCGCAAGGCCGGGGTGTACCCGGCTGGCCGCCTGGATCGCGACAGCGAAGGCCTGTTGCTGCTCACCGATGACGGCGCGCTGGCGCACCGCCTGACCGACCCGCGGCACAAGCGGCCCAAGACCTATCTGGTGCAGGTCGAGGGCACGCCCACGGCAGCGGCGCTGCAGCAACTGGCGCGCGGGGTACGGCTCAAGGACGGTATGACCAGTCCGGCGCAGGTGGTGCTGCGGGCATCCGCGCCGGGCTGGCTGTGGCCACGCGATCCGCCGGTGCGTTTCCGCAAGCACATCCCCACGGCCTGGCTCGAACTGACCATTCGCGAAGGACGCAACCGCCAGGTGCGACGCATGACTGCCGCAGTCGGGCTGCCGACGCTGCGGCTGGTGCGCGTGCGCGTGGGGGATGTCGAGCTTGGCACGCTTGCGCCTGGCGAGTGGGTGGAACTTACCGGGGACGGAGCACGTTAAGCTGCGGCTTGACGTGCTCCGTCCCCACTTGCGGCAGCTTGAAGAAGGCTGACGCTGTGGCAGAAGTGTGCTGTGCCGTGACCTCCACATCCTCGCCGCGGTCGCGCGCCAGTTCCTCGCAGATGTGTTTCAGGTACATCGGCTCGTTGCGGCGATGCTCGGGCCTGGGGCGCACCGTGCGCGGCAGGAGGTACGGTGCGTCGGTCTCGATCATCAGGCGGTCGGCGGGAATGTCGCGGACGAACTCGCGCAGGTGCGTGCCACGGCGCTCGTCGCACAGCCAGCCGGTGATGCCGATGTGGCAATCGATATCCAGGTAGTCGAACAGCGCCTCACGGGTGTCGGTGAAGCAGTGCACCACCGCGGCGGGCAGGGCGTCGCGAAATTGCTTGAGCAGCGCCAGGAAGTCGCCGTGCGCGTCGCGCTGGTGCAGGAACACCGGCATCTTCCGTTCGGCGGCGATGGTCAGCTGCTGCTCGAATACGCGCAACTGCACCTCGCGCGGGGAGTAGTTGCGGTGGTAGTCCAGGCCCGTCTCGCCGACTGCGCGCACTTCCGGTTCGACAGCCAGGCGGCGCAGCAGGGCGTCGGTGTCGGCGTCGTAGTCGATGGTGTGGTGAGGATGCACGCCGGCGGTGGCGTAGAGCACGCCCGGATGCGCGCGGGCCAGCGCAAGGGCCGCTTCGCTGCCTTCGCGGCTGGCCCCGGTGACGACCATCTGCGCCACCCCATGGGCAAGCGCGCGCTCCAGCACGGCGTCGAGGTCGTGGGCAAAGCTGTCATGGGTGAGGTTGGCGCCGATGTCGATCAGGTGCATGGTTTTTGGATCGTGCAAAAACACGCATTGTACGTGGCAGGGGACGGAGGGCGTTAAGCTGCGGCTTAACGCCCTCCGTCCTCACTTTCTCCTACCTGCGCAAGCATGCACTTTCCCATCACACCCTTGTTGCCGCAGATCCAGGACGCCCTGGCCACCGGCACCCGCCTGGTCCTCGAAGCGCCGCCCGGCGCCGGCAAGACCACCCAGGTGCCGCTGGCCCTGCTCGACGCGCCGTGGCTGGCCGGACGGCGCATCCTGATGCTGGAGCCGCGACGCATTGCCGTGCGCGCGGCGGCCAGCTTCATGGCCCGCCAACTCGGCGAGCCGGTCGGGCATACGGTGGGTTATGCCATGCGTTTTGAGTCGCGCATCGGTCCGCACACGCGCATCGAAGTCATGACCGAAGGATTGCTGACGCGACGTATCCAGGACGACCCCGAGCTGTCCGGGGTTGGCGCCATCGTGTTCGATGAATTCCACGAACGCCATCTGGCCGGTGACCTTGGTGCCGCGCTGGCGCTGGATGTGCAGGGCGGCCTGCGTCCGGACCTGCGCCTGGTGGTGATGTCGGCCACGCTGGACGGCGAGCGCATTGCCCGCTGGCTGGATGCGCCGCGCATCAGCAGTCCGGGGCGCAGCTTCCCGGTGCGCATCGAGTATCCGCCGGCCCGGGCGCAGGAGTCGGTCGAGCAGCATCTGGCGCGCACCGTGCGCCAGGCCCTGGATGAAAACGATGGCGATGTGCTGGCCTTTCTTCCCGGTCAGCGCGAAATCGCCCGTGCCGCGCGGCTGCTGGATGCGCAGTTGGACAACGATGTCGAGATTGTGCCGCTGCACGGCGAACTCTCGCTGGCCGACCAGCAGGCTGCGCTTGCGCCGGGTGATTCCGGCGTGCGCCGGGTCATTGTGGCCACCAATGTGGCTGAATCGAGCGTTACCCTTCCGGGTATCCGCGCAGTGGTCGACAGCGGGCTGGCGCGCGCGCCGCAGTTCGATCCCCATTCCGGGTTCACGCGGATGCGTACGCTTGCCATTGCACGCGATTCGGCCGACCAGCGAGCCGGTCGTGCCGGACGGGTGGCGCCCGGCACGGCCTATCGCCTGTGGCCGCAGAGCCAGCGTCTGGAAACACGACGGATTGCCGAGATCGCCCAGGCCGATCTGTCCGGACTGGCGCTGGAACTTGCCGCCTGGGGGCACGATGCCTTGCCGTGGCTGGACCCGCCGCCGTCGGGCGCATTGGCGCAGGCGCGTGAACTGCTGGGCCGGCTGGGCGCGCTCGATAACGACGGACGCATCACGCCGCTGGGAAGGCGCATGCATGCGCTGGGCGCGACCCCGCGTCTGGCTGCCGCCGTGACGCGTGCGGCACCGGCGAGGCTCGGCCTGATGGCCGATCTGCTGGCCCTGCTCGATGCGCGCTCGCCTTTGCGCGGAGCGCAGGCCCGCAGCGATGATTTTCGCAACCGCGTGTCGGCACTGCACGCCTGGCGCGATGGTGGCACGGCGGTGGCGCGGCGCATCGGCGCCGATGCCGGAGCGCTGGCCGTGATCGATCGCGCAGCGCGGGGATGGCGCCAGCGCATCGGTGCGCGCACGGCGGCCAGTGGCGTGCCGCACAGCCATGCCGTGGGCGACTTGCTGCTGCACGCCTTCCCCGATCGCATCGCCAGGCAGGTCCAGGGTCAGCCGTTGCGCTACCAGTTGAGCAACGGACGCGGTGCACGCCTGCACGAAGATTCGGATCTGACGGGAGAGCCATGGCTGGTCGTGCCGGATCTTCGCATGGAAGAGCGCGACAGCCTGATACGGGCCGCCGCGCCGATCGATCCGGCGGTGCTCGAGCGCGATTGCCCCGAGCGCTTCGTGACACAGCGTGTTGCGCGCTGGAATGCCGAACGCGAGGCGGCCGAGGCGTTCGAGGAACAGCGCTTCGACGCGCTGGTGCTGAACCGGCGCAGTGTTCCGGTACGACCGGAAGATGCCTTGCCGGCGCTGCTGGCCCGTGTGCGCGAACGCGGTCTGGAGATCCTGCCCTGGAGCGATGCGTCCCGGCGGCTGCGTGCGCGCGTGCAGTCGCTGGCCATGTGGAGACCCGAGCTGGGTTTGCCGGACCTGTCCGACCCGGCCCTGCGCGATACATTGGAAAACTGGCTGGGCCCGTACCTGTCCGGCATGCGCAAGCTGGATGCGCTGTCAGCGGCCGGCCTCACCCAGGCACTCTCGGGCCTTCTCGATCACGCCCGGCAGCAGCAGCTGGACACGCTGGCGCCTGCCAGACTGACCGTGCCCAGCAGCCGCAGCCACCGGCTGGACTATGCTCCGGGTGCCCCGCCGGTTCTGGCGGTCAAGCTGCAGGAATTGTTTGGCCTGGCCGACACGCCGCGCGTGGCTGGCGGCCGCGTGCCGGTCATGCTGCACCTGCTGTCGCCGGCGGGGCGGCCGGTGCAGGTCACCCGGGACCTGGCCGGATTCTGGGAGCGGACCTATCCGGAAGTGAAGAAGGAACTCAAGGGACGCTATCCGAAACACCCCTGGCCGGACGATCCGTGGACGGCCACGCCCACCCATCGCGCGCGGCGTCGCAGCGCTGGGCAGGACCGGGGATAAGGCCGGATACGTGCAGCCATCACGCCCGGTTTCATAGTAAGGTCGCCGATCCGGCCTGCCGTAGGCGGCAGGCATGGCGCGCTCCGGGGGGCGCGAGTCGCTGACAACCATGCGGGAGGAAGGCATGCCATCGCTGACGCAATCGCTGCGTCCATCGATAGAATCCCTGAGCCGCGCCTGGCACGGCTCGCCGCTGCCCGGTTTTTTGCGCTGGTGGGGTGGCGAGTTGCGCGCTTCGCTGCCTGCGCGCTGGCGCACGGCGCTGGACCGCGGTCCCCAGTGGTGCATGTTCAGGCTCGATGGCGAGGACTGGCTGGTGACCTGTCCCGGCGACGGCACGGCGCCGGTGCGCATCGGTTCGGCCCTGACACCGGCGCAGCAGCAGGCGGCGCTGCAGGATGCATGTGCCGGCATCGATCCCCATGACCTGCGCCTGGCCCTGTGCCTGCCGGCCAGTGCCGTGCTGCGTCGACGCCTGCACCTGCCAATGGCGGCCTTGCCGCGTCTGCGCCAGGTGCTTGCGTACGAAATGGACCGGCAGACCCCGTTTCGTGCCGATCAGGTGCATTTCGATATCCGCCTGCTGGAAAAGGCGGCGGCCG
Source organism: Rhodanobacteraceae bacterium (assembly GCA_027019085.1). Taxonomy (GTDB): domain Bacteria; phylum Pseudomonadota; class Gammaproteobacteria; order Xanthomonadales; family Rhodanobacteraceae; genus Oleiagrimonas. Next base: position 75,290 of record JALUXG010000049.1, read on the forward strand.
GCATGCTGGATGTGGAACTGGTGGCGGTGCCGCGTTCGCGGCTCGATCCGCTGCTGCAGCGGCTGGATGCCACCGGTCTGCGTGTCGATGCGGTGGACACCCTTGTCGACGGGCAGCGACTGGGCGTGAACCTGTTGCCGACCGGGCAGCGGCGCCGTCACCGCCATCCGAGGCAACGCCTGAACCTGATGCTGGGTGGCGTGCTTGCCGCGCTGGTGCTGCTGGCCATGCTGCAGTGGCTGCACAACCGGCAGGCGGTGATCGATGCCATGCAGGCGCGGGTCGATACGCTGCACGCCAAGGCGCGTGAGGTGATGCAGTTGCGCAAGCGGCTCGATGCCAGTGCCGGTGCAGAACGATTCCTGGCGCGCCAGCGGGCACAGTCGCCCACCGTGCTGGCGGTGCTGGAAGATCTCAGCAAGCGGCTGCCTGCCGACACCTGGCTGGAACGCCTGACCATCGGCAGTGACGGCAGCGTGGGGATGCAGGGCCAGAGCCCGCAGGCCGCGCGTCTGGTGGATGTGCTCAAGACATCGCCCTACCTGGCCGAGCCCGGTTTCCAGGGTGTGATCCGTACCGATCCTCGTACCCACAAGGAGCGTTTCTACCTGACGGCCCATCTGCGCAAGCAGGACACCGGCAAGACTGATCCCGAACAGGCCCGGAAGCATGAAACTGCGTCCCGTTGAACGCCGGATCGCGGCATGGTTGCTGGCACTTGTGGTGCTGGTGCTGGCGTATTTCCTGCTCCTGCACTGGTGGTTCGTGGCTCCCCAGCAGGCGATGGACGCGCAGATCCGCCAATTGCGCGGGGAACAGCATCGCTATGCCGCCATCGTCGCGCAGCGGCATAGTCTGGCCGCACGCCTCGAGCGGTTGCAGCAGGGCCAGATACGCAGCAACGCGCTGTTGCCGGAGAACGACCCCAGCACGGCTTCGGCCGACCTCATGCAGCATGTGGTCGACGTGGTCAGCGCGCAAAGCGCGCTGGGGCCCTGCGCGGTGACGCAGAAGATGCCGGTGCAGGCATCGCCCGCGCAAGGGCCGTATCCAAAGGTCACCGTCAATATCAACCTGCGTTGCGGCATGCATGCGCTGGCTGCCGTGCTGTACGCGCTGGAGCAGGGCACGCCGTATCTGTTCATTGACAACTTCAGCATCTACCGCTACCCGGTGCGCGGGCGCGACGGCAGCATGCAGCCGCTGCAGGTGCAATTGAGTCTCAGCGGATACCTGCGACCGTCGGGCGGGAAAGCGGAGGCATCAAAGCCATGAATGCTGCCGATCAGCGACATCTGACCCCGGTGCTTGGCACGCTTGTCGTGCTGGCGGTCGTGCTGCTGGCGGCCCTGATGTCCGGTCTCGGACGCGGTGTGCACTGGCAGGCAGCGGGCAAGGCCGCGCTTCTGCCGGCGAATGAGCCGTCGGCGACGGTGAAAAACCCGCCGCTGCAAGACTTCGCAGATACATGGCGTCACCCGCTTTTCAGCCCGGACCGCCAGCCGGTGGCTGAATCGGGTGGTGCCAATGCCAATGTAACGCTGGGCGACCTGGAGCTGACCGGCATCATCCTGACCCCTGATCTGCGCATGGTGTTGCTGCACGGACGCTCGGGTGAGGATGTGCGTGTGCGCGAGGGCGCCAGTGTGGGCGACAGCGGGTGGACGCTGCTTGCGCTCAAGGCGCATAGTGCGGTGTTCAGCCGCAACAGCCAGCGTACCGAACTGAGACTGAAAGTGGCCGGGGAGGGTCGCGGTGACGACAAAGCGCCAACGGGTGATGCCGGCGCAACACCGGCCCAGCGGCCAGTGGGCCGGCCCCCACCACCTCATACCCGGCATCCGGAACGGGCTGCGGCACTGAACATGCGGCCCCCGGGACGGGATGCGCCGACTGCCGTGGACCGGGCCGGGGAGCGCGAAAAGCAGCAGCGTATCAAGGCTCTGCATGCACACATCGAAGCCAGGCGCCGTGCTCTCGAGGCGCAAAAGGGAAAAGAGCACTGACAACATGCACAAATCCATTGCACTGACCGCATTGATCTTCTCGGGCCTGCTGGCCGCCTGCAGCACCCTGCCGCAGCCGCGCGACGATATCAGCCTGCAGCGTGAGGCGCTGGCCGGCGTGGACCAGTTGCCGCAGCCGCCTGCACGGCCCCTGCGCGGCAGCAACCCGCCCGCAGCCGAGCCGAAGAGCGAAATGGACCGCGGTACCGGTATCTTCGTGCGCGCGCTGCCCGCGCCGCGAAGCGTGCGCGGCGGCGAAGGCAAGTTCGTGTTCAACTTCGAGGACCAGCCGATCCAGGCCGTGGTCAAGGCCGTCCTGGGTGACCTGCTCAAGCGCAACTACGCCATTGCTCCGGGCGTGAAGGGCAGTATCACCTTTTCGACCTCGCAGCCGGTGAACCGCAGCCAGGCGCTGCCGATTCTGGAGACGCTGCTGTCGTGGACCGACAATGCCCTGGTCGAACAGGACGGCAACTATCTGGTGGTGCCAGCGAAGGAGGCGGTGGCAGGCAACATGGTGCCCAGCCTCGGCGCCGCGCGTCCCGGCAGCGGCCTGCAGGCGCAACTGTTCCCGCTGCACTACATCGGCGCCGAGCAGATGCAGAAACTGCTCAAGCCCTTTGCCCGCGACAAGTCCTTCCTGCTGGTCGATCCGGCGCGCAACCTGCTGGTGATGGCCGGTACGCCGCAGGAACTGGCCAATTACCGTCGCACCATCCGCACCTTCGATGTGGACTGGCTCAAGGGCATGTCGGTGGGCGTGATCGGCCTGCAGCGCGCCGATGTGACCCAGTTGATGCCGCAACTGGACAAGCTGTTCGGCCCGCACAGCAAGAGTCCGCTGGCGGGGATGCTGCGTTTCCTGCCGATCAAGCGCACCAATTCGATCGTGGTGATCACGCCGCAGCCGGCCTACCTGGACGAGGTGCGCCGCTGGATCGAGCGCATCGACCGCGGCGGCGGCAACCAGCCGCGGCTGTATGTCTATGACGTCAAGAACGTGCAGGCGACGTACCTGGCCGATTATCTGAACCAGATCTACAACGGCACTTCGTCCAACACCGGGTCCGGGACAGATACCGGCGGCGCGGTCGGGCCGGGACTGGAGTCGGGCACCATCGGCAGCTACGCCTCCGGTCGCGGCGGTGCTTCAGGCGGCGGCCTCGCCACCTCGACTGCCTCGCGCGGAGCGGGCGGGAGCGGCGGGCTGATGCAGGGCGGCAAGGGCGAATCCGGGGCCCCGGGGGGGCTGCGTGGATCGGGTCTGGGCCAGCGTTCCTCGCCGGTCGCCACGACCGGTACCCTCGGCCAGGCCGCACAGGGTGGCATCGGCATTACCGCGGTCGACGCCAACAACCAGCTGCTGGTGCGTTGCCGGCCCTCGCAGTGGGAGGAAATCGAATCGGCCATCGAGCGCCTGGACATCGTACCGCTGCAGGTGCAGATCGAAACCCGCATCCTCGAAGTCCAGCTGACCGGGCAGTTCAGTTTCGGCGTGCAGTGGTACCTGCAGGGGCTGGCCAACAGCACCACCGACAGCAGCGGCAACATCGTCCCCGGCAATCCTGCCAATCCGCGGCAGGGCGCCCTGGGCTACGGCGGTGCGCAGTACAACCCGACCGGGGATGCCTTTTTCTATTCTTTCGTCAACAGCAACCTGCAGGCGGCGGTGCACGCACTGGAAGTGAGCGGCAACACCAAGGTCCTGTCGGCGCCGTCGCTGGTGGTGATGAACAACCAGGAGGCAAGGATCCAGGTCGGCACCCAGGTGCCAGTCAATCAGACCTATATCACCCCCGGCATCAACAGCGGCATCAATGGCGGGGTCAATACTCTGGGGCAGGTCGAATACAAGGACACCGGCGTGATCCTGCAGGTGCGGCCCAGGGTCAATCCGGGCGGACTGGTGTACCTGAGCCTGGATCAGGTGGTCAGCAAGCCGGGGCTGGCGGACAAGTTCGGCAACTTCCCCATCGACAAACGGGAACTGAACACGCAGATTGCGGTCCAGAGTGGACAGACCGTGCTCCTGGGCGGCCTGATACAGCAGGACGAGGGCAAGACCGACACCGGCATCCCGGGGCTCAATCGCATCCCGATCCTGGGGCGCCTGTTCGGCAGCACCAGCCGGCATCGCAACCGCACCGAGCTGATCGTGCTGATCACGCCCCGGGTCATCACCAGCAGCAGCGATGCGCGGGCGATTACCGAAGAATACGCCAGCAAGTTCGAGTCGCTGGCACCACTGGAAAAAGATCGGCGCAAGGCGGGAAAGTGAAGCCCCGGCAACATCGGGTCGGCTGCGGTTCATGTGCGCAGGGGCCGCGACTTGCTATGCTGGCGCACTTGCCATCACCGGAGCGGTGCCCATGCACCGCCACATCATCCACGCAAACGAGGTAACACCCATGGTTTCATATCGTGTCCTGACGGTCGCCGCGCTGGCGGGCCTGATCGCGCTGGCAATCACCCCGGCCCGGGCCCAGGATGCGCCGTCCCTGGATCTGACCGGCCAGGTCAATGGTTTGTGCATGCTCTCCCAGGCCCAGCTCATCGGCACCTCCAAGGCGGGACAGGAAGCCAGCAAGCGCCTGAAGGCCCTGACCGAAAAGGCGCAGCGCGAAGTCCTGGCCATGCGCCAGAAATTCTCCAAGCAGGTGCAGGACTTCCAGAGCCAGGAGAAGACCCTGCAGCCCCAGCAGCGCCAGGAACGCCAGAAGTACCTGCAGTCCGAAGCGCAGTCGATCCAGCGCAAGGGCGGCGAGCTGGAACAGCGTCTGCAGCTGACCCGCTCGCAGAGCCTCGGGCGCATCGTCGAAGCGGCCAAGCCGCTGGTCGTGACCGCGTACAAGCAGCATCGCTGCGGCATTTTGCTGGACCGCGACTCGGGCGTGCTGGGCGGCAACGCGGCCAATGACCTGACCGATGAAGTGGTCAAGGCGCTGGACAAGAAGATGCCGTCGATCAGCTTCAACCTGGCCCCCCTGCCCAGGCAGTCGAACGGCAAGTAAGCCTGGTATCCAGGCAGCGACATCCGCGCCCCGGTCAGGTCATGGCCGGGGCGTTTTCATGCCGTTGCGCCGGAACGTGACGACCAGCACGTCGCGATGCGCGGGTCGATCCGGGTCGTGCGGCGAAACCGGCGTCACGCCGTGGCGCACACGCGCATCGTCGACCAGCGCGGCATCCAGCGGTTGCGCCAGGGTGAAGCTGCCCAGTTCGCTGCCGTCAGGGGCATGGATGGTGGTGGTGCCGCGATCGATGTTGTGGCGATCGACGAGCAGCACCAGCACGAAATCGACCCCGTCGCGGTGCACGCCCTCGGGCGTCGGGCGTCCTTCCTCGTCGGGTCGTGCCTCGATACGGAACTGGTGCACCTCCACGTGCCAGTGCACCACATCGGGCGCCAGGGGAGCAAAGACCCGGTAGGCCAGATGCAGGATGGCGCGCAGGCTCTGTCCGTTGCGGATCGCGGTCTCGATCGGCTCGTACCAGCGCTCCACTCCGCCGTTGAGGCGATTGTAATCCAGGCTCTGGTAATGCGGCTGGCGCGGCTGTTCGATGATGCCCTGTGCATCGACCGAAAACACGCCAAACCGCCGTCGCCGGTAGCGCCCGCGGTCGGCCATGTAGGTGTCCACGTACAGGTCGTTCCAGCTTGCGGCAAAGGCGCCCCAGTCTTCCAGCGAACCGCACCGGCCCAGTGCTTCGCGCACCTCGGGTCCCGGCACGAAGGCAAAGCCTTCCGAACGCAATGCGCAAAGCTTTTCATCCGGAAGTGGATGCCGGGCGCCGGACATGTCGTCTCTCAGCTGCGCATGCCGATGCCGCGATGGAGAAGGAACAGGCCGAAACCGCTTAGCGCCACCGCGAAGAACACCATCACCGCGTAGGCCACGCCAATCTGGATGTCGGACACGCCCAGCATGCCGTAGCGGAAGGCATTGACCATGTACAGGATCGGGTTGGCCAGCGAAATGGTGTGCCAGGGCTCGCCCAGCTGGTCGATGGAATAGAACACCCCGCCCAGGTAGATCAGCGGCGTCAGCACGAAGTTGGGAATGATGGCGATGTCGTCGAACTTTCTGGCGAATACCGCATTCACGAAACCGGCCAGCGCGAACACCATCGAGGTCAGCATCGCCGTGGTGATGGTGATCAGCGGGTGTTCGATGTGCAGGTTCGTGAACAGCAGCGAGATCAGCATCACAATCACGCCCAGGGTCAGGCCGCGCGCCATGGCGCCGATGATGTAGCCGGACAGGATCACCCAGCTTGGCATCGGCGAGACCAGCATCTCCTCGACGAAACGCTGGAACTTGGCGCCGAAGAACGAGCTGGTGATGTTGCCGTAGCTGTTGTTGATGACGCTCATCATCACCAGTCCGGGGACGATGTAGGTCATGTAGGCGAAGCCGTGCACCTTGTGCAGATGGCTGCCGATCACGGTGCCGAAGATGATGAAGTACAGCGTGGCGGTGATGGCCGGCGGGATCAGCGTCTGCGACCAGATGCGCACGATGCGCATCACTTCGCGGCGCACGATGGTCTGCAGGGCGATCATGTTGTTGGCGAACGGGGTGCTCACGCGGCTTTCTCCTGTCCGTCGTCGTTTTTCTCGACCAGGCGCACGAACAGTTCTTCCAGGCGGTTGGCCTTGTTGCGCATGGAGGTCACGGTGATGCCGTTTTCGCCGAGCATGGCGAACAGCGAGTTGAGATCATGGCCGCGCGCCATCTCGGCCTCCAGCGTATTGTCGTCGCGCCGGCACAGCGCGATGCCCTCGACCTTGGGCAGCTTGTGCGGCAACGGGCTGGTGTCGAGCACGAAGGTTTCCACGTCAAGCTTGGCCAGCAGCCGCTTCATGCCGGTGTTCTCGACGATGCGGCCGTGGTCGATGATGGCGATGTTGCGGCACAGCTGCTCGGCTTCCTCCAGGTAATGGGTGGTCAGGATCACCGTGGTGCCGGCGGCGTTGATGCCGGTCACGAATTGCCACATCGAGCGGCGGATCTCGATGTCCACGCCGGCGGTGGGCTCGTCCAGGATCAGCAGCTTCGGCTCGTTCATCATCGCGCGGGCGATCATCAGCCGGCGCTTCATGCCGCCCGAGAGCATGCGCGAGGCATGGAAAGCCTTGTCCCACAGGCGCAGCTCGCGCAGGTATTTTTCCGCGCGGCGCACCGCTTCGGCGCGCGGAATGCCGTAGAAGCCGGCGACATTGACGCAGATGTCGAAGGGCTTCTCGAACTGGTTGAAGTTGATTTCCTGCGGCACCAGGCCGATCAGGTGCATGGCCTGGCTGCGCTGCGCGTGGATGTCCACACCGAAGATCCGCGCCGAGCCGCCGCTGGCATTGACCAGCGAGCTGAGGATGCCGATCAGGGTCGACTTGCCGGCGCCGTTGGGGCCCAGCAGGGCGAAGAAGTCGCCCTGCTGCACGGTCAGCGAGACGCCTTTGAGCGCCTGCGTGCCGTTGCCGTAGGTTTTGCGCAGGTCGGTGATTTCCAGGGCCGGGGTGTCAGTCATGGGGGTCTCTTTGGCAAGCCTTCGAGGGTGATGGCCGGGCGGCGATTTTCAAGCCCGATGCGGCAGCATCGGCCCGTCGCAGGTGCGATCAGGGCCGTACGGTTTCCAGTCGGCACGCAGCCTTCTATCATAGCGGGCTTGTCGCCCGGCGCCACGCCGGCTCCGTGCACGCACCGTTTCCCGGATCGATAACCCCATGGCCGAACACTTCCCGCTTCGTCTTGCCGACAGTTTCATGCTCGCCCCCAGCGTGCGGCACATGGTGTTCGAACGCACCGACGGCCAGCCCCTGGCCTTTCGCGCCGGGCAGTTCTTGCAGGTGCACTTCAACTATGCCGACGGCAAGCCGACCAAGCGCAGCTATTCGGTGGCCACCGTGGGCAGCGGCGACGGTGCGCCGGTGCAGCGCATCGAAATCGCGGTCAGCTACGTCGAGGGCGGCGCAGCGACCGCCCTGCTGGGCGGACTCGAACCCGGCGGCCAGGTCGAGGCCAGCGGACCCTACGGGCGCTTTTGCCTGATGGACGAGGACGACAATCGGCGCTACCTGCTGATTGCCACCGGAACCGGCGTCACCCCCTACCGGGCCATGCTGCCCGAGCTGGACCGGCGGATGCGCGAGCGCGACTGCGAAGTGGTGCTGCTGTACGGCGCACGCAACGAAGGCGAGCTGCTGTACGGCGAGGAGTTCGAGGCCTTCGCCAGGGCGCACCCGAACTTCCGTTTCCATCCGTGCTTCAGCCGTGGCGCCCGCCCGGACCCGCGGCCACACGACCGCCTCGGCTATGTGCAGACGGTGTTGCCCGAACTGCAGCCGGATCCCGAAAACGACATCGCCTACCTGTGCGGCAACCCGAACATGGTCGATGCCGCTTTCGCTGCGCTCAAGGAGCAAGGCCTGGGCGTGCGCCAGATCCGCCGCGAGAAATACATCTCCTCGCGCTGAAACGGTGCCCGCCCACCCTCGGGCCGCTCCTGTGTGACAGGGCGCCAGTGTGCGCCTGCGTCGCCGGATCGCGGCTGCCCGTCCGAAACGACAGCGTGTCAACCCACGTGATCAGCCAAGCCGCCATGCGGTTCCTGCCATCGGGTGGCCATGCTTGCCACGGGTTTGTTGTGAGGATGTCCGCGAACTCGGTTATCCGATTCGCGTGGCACGCACCTTCGGCAACCAGGGTCGGTGGACTGTCAAACCTCGCCCATGCGTTCTTGCGACATGGGTCGCCGTGTAAACGGGCAAGGGTGTCAAATGAGCTTGACATCCACGAAGTACAGGAGGAGACTGCATGTAAAGCAGGCTTTACTATTGATGCAGACCGTGTCATGCGTGGACGCTTGCCAGGGAGACAAGGGAGGCATGCATGAATACCCGGCAGACTGCCCGTCCGCAACAAGCCATGAGCCGCAAGCGCGTGCTGCGGATTTCGGGTTCGATCGCGGTCGGCGCCGGCACGGCGGTAATGGTGGCAGGGGCGCTTGCCGGCTGGTCGCAAGCGAACCGGATCGGCATATTCCTGCTGGCCATGGGTGGCGTGTGGCTGGCGTTTTCCCTGTTTGCCAGCCGCGAGCCGCTGCATCCCAGGCATCGGCGTTTCCTACGCGAGTTCTACCCGGCGATCGTGGCCTACATGGTGCTGGTATTTGCCTACAGGCCGCTGCTGGGCCTGGTCGAACTGCCGTTGTTGCGGGCCGCGATTGCGCTGCTGCCGGTGCTGCCTATCGTGTTCGTGGTGCGCGCCATGGTGCGCAAGTTGCGCGACAGCGACGAGCTGGAGCAGCGCATGCAGCTCGAAGCGGTGTCGATCGCCAGCATCAGCGTGGGTCTGCTGAGTTTTGCCCTGGCCTTTCTGGGTACCGCCGGCGTGTTCCACCTGGGCCAGGACCAGCCATTGATGCTGGTGCTGCCGGCATTGATCGTGGGTCATGCATTGGCCTTGCGCGTGGTACGCCGACGCTATCAGGGCCCATGAAGAATCGTTTGCGTCAACTGCGTGCCAAACGTGACTGGTCGCAGGCTGCATTGGCCGAACGGCTGGATGTATCGCGACAGACCGTCAATGCCATCGAGACCGGGCGTTATGATCCGAGTCTGCCGCTGGCTTTTCGCATCGCACGGGTGTTCGACTTGCCCATCGAATCCATCTTTGATCCGGGGGATCAGGCGTGAAAAGGAAAACTGGAGTTCGCATCGCGATAGCCGTGGGCGTCGCGGTGGCCATATTCGGCGGCAAGTATGTTCGCGAGAAAAAGGCTTCTTCCGCTGCCGCGAGCATAGCCACGCCCAGAACGGCAGCGCCTGCCGAACCGGTGAAGGTGATCGCTGCCCCGCGCACGTGGAAGGTCGGCTCGCTCACCTTCAAGCCCTGCGACCTGACGCGTCCGGGTACGGGATTGCGCGCCGCTGCCTGGTGCACGCCGTTCACGGTGCCGGAAAACCGCGCCGACCCGAAGGGACGCATGATCCCCCTGAAACTGGCCATGGTGCGCAGCGATGCGGCCGTGCCCGCGAAGGATGTCGTGGTCTTCCTGGTCGGCGGTCCCGGGCAGGCGGCCACGCGCGAATACGTGACCTCTTCGCGTTTCTTCGACGGCTTGCGCAAGCACCACGACATCCTGCTGCTCGACCAGCGCGGCACCGGAGGCTCGAACGCACTGGCCTGCCCGGAAGCCGAGGCGCAGGCCGCGAAGGAGCACATCCAGTACAGCCAGAATCTTGACGTCATCCAGGCCTACCTCAAACGCTGCCTGGCCGAGGTCGAGAAGAAGGCCGACCCGCGTTTCTACACCACCACCAATGCCATCGAGGATCTGGCCGAGGTACGCAAGGCACTGGGCAACCCGCCCTTCGACCTGATCGGCGTGTCCTACGGCACCCGCGTGGCGCAGCAGTTCGCGATGCGCTACCCCAAAGCGGTGCGCAGCCTGGTGCTCGACTCGCCGGTGCCCAATGCGGTGTACCTGGGGCAGGACATCGCGGTGCATCTGGACCAGGCGCTGCACAGGGATTTTGCCCTGTGCACGGCCGATGCGGCCTGTCGCAAGCGCTTCGGTGATCCCTACCGCACGCTGATGAACCTCAAGACCAGCCTTGCCGCCGATCCGCGCAAGGTCACCATCCGCGACCCGCGCACCTACCGGCAGGTCGAGCGCATGTTCAATCCCACCGCGCTGGTCATGGTGGTTCGACTGTTTGCCTATGCGCCGGAAACCATCGCCCTGCTGCCGCTGAGCATCGATGCCGCCGCAAACGGCGACCCCGGGCCGCTGCTGGGCCAGGAAAGCCTGATCAGCGGCGACCTGGGCAGTGACATCAATTCCGCGATGGGCCTGAGCGTGACCTGCAGCGAGGACGCCGACCACATCCAGGACCGGCCGCAGGACAAGGACACCCTGATGGGCGACCTGTTCATCCGCCAGCTCAAGGCGCAATGCGCGATCTGGCCGCACGGCGCGGTCCCGGCAAACTTCCACCAGCCGTTGACTGGCGACATCCCGACCCTGGTGCTGTCGGGCCAGCTCGATCCGGTCACGCCGCCGGCCTGGGGCAAGGCCATCGTTTCGCATCTTTCCAACGCCCGCCAGCTGGTGCTCAAGGGACAGGGACACGCCGAGATGATGCGCGGCTGCGCGCCGCGGGTGATCCGCCGCTTCATCGATCATCCGGACCCGGAAAAGCTCGACGCATCCTGCCTCGATCAGCTTGGGCCGACCCCCATCTTCATCGATTTCAACGGAGCCACGCCATGATCGAGGTGCACGACCTGCACAAGGCCTTCGGTGAGGTGAAAGCCGTCGACGGGGTCAGCTTCGACGCCCGCGACGGCGAAATCACCGGTCTTCTGGGCCCCAACGGCGCGGGCAAGACCACCACGCTGCGCATGCTCTACACCCTGATGAAACCCGACAGCGGCCAGGTGCGGGTGGATGGCATCGACGCGGCTGTCGACCCGGTCGCGGTGCGTCGGCGGCTGGGTGTCCTGCCCGACGCCCACGGTCTGTACAAGCATCTGACCGCGCGCGAGAACATCGACTACTTCGGGCGCCTACAGGGCATGGAGGCGGCACTGCTGGCCGAGCGGCGCGACGCATTGATCCAGGCGCTGGACATGGCCGACTTCGCCACCCGCCGCACCGAGGGGTTCTCCCAGGGGCAGCGGGTCAAGACCGCCATCGCGCGCGCCCTGGTGCACGACCCGGAAAACGTGCTGCTGGACGAGCCCACCAACGGCCTGGACGTGATGGCCACGCGCGCCATGCGCACGTTCATGCGCAAGCTGCGCGACGAGGGCCGTTGCGTGCTGTTCTCCAGCCACATCATGCAGGAGGTCGGCGCCCTGTGCGATCGCATCGTGGTGATCGCGCGCGGGCGGGTGGCGGCCGATGCCACCCCCGATGAACTGCGCGAGAAGACCGGGGAGGCGAACCTCGAAGACGCCTTCGTGAAGATCATCGGCAGCGAGGAGGGACTGGCCGCATGAATGCCGCATGGACTGTTTTCCTGAAAGAAGTTCGCGAGAACCTGCGCGACCGGCGCACCGTCACCAGCGCCCTGGTCATGGGCCCGTTGCTGGGTCCGGTGCTGTTCGTGATGCTGATGAACGTGGTCATCAGCAAGCAGCTGGAATCGGCAGAGAAACCGCTGAAGGTGCCGGTGATCGGCGCCGAGCGCGCGCCCAACCTGATCCGCGTGCTCAAGCAGTATGGTCTGCAGCCGCAGCCGGCGATCGAGCACCCGGAAGCGGCCGTGAAACAACAACTGGCCGACGTGGTGCTGCGCATCCCGGCCAGTTATCCGAAGGCCTGGAGCAAGGGTGAGCCGGCCCAGGTCGAGGTGATCTACGATGCCTCACGCCAGGACGCACGTGCCCCGGTGCGCCGCCTCAAGGACATGCTCCAGCGCTACGGCCGCACCCAGGGCGCGATCCGCCTGCTGGCGCGCGGACTGTCGCCCGGGGTAAGCACGCCGGTGGTGGTCGCCTCGCGCGACCAGTCCACCCCGCAGTCGCGTGCCGGGCAGCTGTTCGCCTTCATGCCGTACTTCTTCGTCATCGGCGTGTTCATCGGCGGCATGTACCTGGCCATCGACCTGACCGCCGGCGAGCGCGAGCGCAAGTCGCTCGAACCGCTGTTCGTCAACCCGGCGCCGCGCTGGAAGATCCTGCTCGGCAAGCTCGGGGCCACGGCAGCGTTTGCCACCGCCAGCCTGCTGCTGAGCCTGCTTGCGTTCGGCCTTGCCGGCAAGCTTCTGCCGACCGAGAAACTGGGCATGGCACTGGACCTTGGTCCGCATTTCGCCGCTGTGGTGCTGGTGCTGATGCTGCCGCTGACAGCGCTGTTTGCGGCCCTGCAGACGCTGGTATCGGCCTTCGCCAAGAGTTATCGCGAGGCACAGACCTATCTGTCGATCCTGATGCTGCTGCCGATGCTGCCCTCGATGCTGCTCAGTTTCCTGCCCATCCGCGCCCAGCTATGGATGTATGCCGTACCGCTGCTGGGTCAGCAACTGGGTATCACCGAGATGCTGCGCGGCGGCAAGGTCAGTCCGGAACAGGCATTGCTGGTGCTGGTCAGCGGCCTGATCGCCGCGTTGATCGCCGCACTGGTGACCGTGCGCGTGTACGCCACCGAACGACTGGCCATCTCCGCCTGACCGCCATCACCCCCGCAGGAGCGGCGGAGGCCGTGATCGCAGGGCATGCCTGTGGTGCGATGAAGCAAGCTTACAACCTGCCGCCTCACCGGTTCGCGCCTGCCGGCGCTCCTACAATCGCAAGCCCGCAACTTGTAGGAACGGCGGAGGCCGTGACCGCAGGGAATGCCCCTGGTGTGACCGAAGGGAATGCCCGTGGTACGACAGCGCAAGCCCGCATTTTGCAGGAGCGGCGGAAGCCGCGATGCAAATCCGTAACAGCGCGCGATACCCCGGCTTTATTCCCGGAAAGGGTCCGGTTGTGCGTCGCGTGCGGCGTCGGCGCGCTCATGCGCGGCGGCCAGTGCCTGGCCGGCCTGCGCGGCGTCGTAGTCCGGCGCGCACTCGGGCCAGCCCTGCATGTGCGTCAGCGCCAGCGAGGTCAGCGCCTCCACGTGTACCGCCTGGTCGTTCAGGCATGGAATGTAACGCAGCGACTGGCCACCGGCATCGAGGAAAAAGTCGCGGTTCTGCATGGCGATTTCCTCCAGTGTCTCCAGGCAGTCGACGGCAAACCCTGGGCAGGCCACATCCAGCGTACGCACGCCTTCTGCGGCAAGCTTGCGCACCGTGGCGTCGGTATAGGGCGCCAGCCAGGGCTCGCGTCCGACCCGCGACTGGAAGCTGACCACGACGGCATCCTCGGCCAGTTCCAGACGTTCGCGCAGCAGCCGCGCGGTGGCCTGGCACTGGCAGTAGTAAGGATCCCCTGCGCGGTGGTAGCGCTGCGGGATGCCGTGGAAGGACAGCAGCAGGCGATCGCCGCGCCCGTGCGCCTGCCAGTGCGCGCGGATGCTGGCGGCCAGTGCGTCCAGATAGGCGGCATCGGCGTGGTAGTCGTTGACGATGCGCAGTTCCGGCGGCCAGCGCAGGCGCTCGACGGCCCCGACCACCGCATCCAGCACCGAGCCGGTGGAGGTGGCCGAGTACTGCGGGTAAAGCGGCAGCACCAGCAGTCGACGCACCCCTTCGCGCTGCAGCTGGGCGATGGTGGAGGCCACGTCCGGCTGCCCGTAGCGCATGGCCAGTGCCACCCGCACCGGGCCACGGCAACGGCGCATGAAGGCGGCCTGGATACCCTGCGCCAGGGCCTCGCTGCCGACCCGCAGCGGCGAGCCCTGTTCGGTCCAGATTTTCGCGTACGCCGCAGCCGAACGACGTGGGCGGATACGCAATATGATGCCGTGCAGGATCGTCCACCACAGCCAGCGAGGCATTTCGATCACTCGCGGGTCGGAAAGGAACTGTGCAAGGTACGGGCGCACCGCCCGGGCCGTGGGTGCCTCGGGCGTGCCCAGGTTCACCAGCAGTACACCCGATGCGGGTACGCTGTCGTGGCGGTAGCCGGCCAGGCCGGTATAGGTGGTGGACATTTGCTTCATGCTGCGCCGCACGGTTTCATGTGCAGTCTGCCACAAGCCACCGATCTCATGACCCGCACTTTGCTGGAACGAACGAGAAGGAGAGTAGCGATGTGGATCAAGCGAATCGCCGTGACAGGCCTGCTTGTGGTAGCCGCCATGATGGTGGCGCGACCGGCGCATGCCGGAGATACCCGCGCCGATGCGCTCAAGCGCGCAAGCGATGCGATGACCGTGCTCAAGCAGATCGAAATGGCGCCCGATCGTGCCATACCACGCGACCTGCTGCGGCACGCCCAGGCCATCGTGGTGGTGCCCAACGTCATCAAGGCCGGCTTGATCTTCGGCGGGCGATTCGGCCGCGGGCTGGTGTCGATCCGCACCGCCGATGGCACCTGGTCGAATCCGGTTTTCGTGACCCTTACCGGCGGCAGCGTAGGCTTTCAGGCCGGGGTCTCGGCCACCGATGTGGTGCTGGTATTCCGCACCCGGCACGGAGTCGATTCCCTGTTGCGCGGCAAATTCACCCTCGGCGTGGATGCCGCGGCCGCGGCCGGGCCGGTAGGGCGCAATGCGAATGTGTCCACCGGCACCCATTTCAAAGCGGAAATCTATTCCTACTCGCGCTCGCGCGGCTTGTTTGCCGGCGTGGCTCTGGATGGCTCGGTGCTGCGGATCGACTATGATGCCGATGCTGCGGTCTACGGGCCGGACATCACGCCGCGGCGGATCTTCGAGGGCGGCGTGCGCAACGTTCCCACACCACTGGTGGACTTCCGCGACCGTCTGGAGGAGTACACTGCGCTGTAAACTGGAAGGCCCGGGTGTCGAATCGGCAGCGTCCGGAGCGTCTCTGGTCTTCCCCTGATCGAGTCATGACGAGGTGATTTTGTGGAAATAGGTCCCTGGCAACTCATTCTTGTGCTGCTGATCGTGCTGCTGCTTTTCGGCACCAAGAAACTGCGCAACATCGGTTCCGATCTCGGTAGCGCCGTGCGCGACTTCAAGAAAGGCATGGGTGGTGACGACAAGGACGATGACGCCGCAAAGGCATCGGGCGAAAAACTCAAGGCCGATGCGCCCGAACCCGAAGCACACCGCGAGCAGGAGAAAACCTCGCAGGACAGCAAGGGGCGCTGATTGCAGCGTCCGTAACCCATGTTTGATATCGGCTTCGGCGAACTGTTCCTGATCGCCCTGGTTGCCCTGGTGGTGCTCGGTCCCGAGCGCCTGCCCAAGGCCGCGCGCACCCTCGGCACGCTGTTGCGACGCCTTCGCAGCGGCTGGGATAGCGTGCGCGCCGAGGTCGAGCGCGAGATCGAGGCCGAGGAGCTCAAGGAAAAGCTCAAGGAAGCCCAGGACTTCATGCGCCAGACCAGCCAGGAAATCGACGAGGTCGCGCGCGAAGGCAGTGATGCGGTGCGCAGCGCCGGCGAGCAGATTCGCCAGGCCGGCGAGGGCGTGACGGACAAGGCACCCGGGGCGACACCCGCAGCGACGCCTGACACGGCATCCGGCAAACCCGCAACGACGCCTGCCAGGCACTCGGCGGAGGACAAGCATGACGCCTGAGACCGACGAGGCTGGCGAGGAACAGGGCCTGATCGCGCATCTGCTGGAACTGCGCACCCGGCTGATCCGCAGCATCGCCGCCGTCGCCATCGTCTTCATCGCGCTGTTTCCGTTCCGCGAATGGCTGTACGGCGAACTGGCCGCGCCGCTGGTACGCAGCCTGCCGCGCGGCGGTCACCTGATCGCCACCGAGGTCTCCAGTCCCTTCTTTGCCCCGGTCAAGCTGGCGGTGGTGGCGGCATTGGTACTGGCCATGCCAATGGTCATCTACCAGTTCTGGGCCTTCGTGCGGCCCGGCCTGTACCGGAACGAGAAGCGGCTGGCGCGCCCGCTGCTGGTTTCGGCGGTGCTGCTGTTCTATATCGGCTGTGCGTTCGCCTATTTCCTGGTCATGCCGGCCGCGTTCCGTTTCCTGGCGTCGGTCACGCCGCAGGGCGTGGAAATGATGACCGACATCAGCCACTACCTGAGCTTCGTGCTGACCATGTTTTTCGCTTTCGGCATCAGCTTCGAGGTGCCGGTGGCGGTGGTGATCCTGGCCGCCATCGGCGTGGTGCCGGTGACCCGACTGCGCAGCCTGCGTCCGTACGTGGTGGTGGCCTGCTTCGGCATGGCGGCGGTACTGACGCCGCCGGACGTCATGTCGCAGATCATGTTGGCGGTGCCGATGTACCTGCTCTACGAGGGCGGCATCCTGGCGGCCTCGATCCTGTTGCGCCGCAACGACGGGTCGGACGCGGAAGAGGAGCGCACGTCCGACGGCTCGTGAAGCTGTGCGGTTGACGCCCATCGCATCACCGGTGCGCCGCTATTCGCAACACGCCCCCGCAATGTGTAGGAGCGGCGGAAGCCGCGACCGCAGGGAATGCCCGTGGTACGACCGCAGGGCATGCCCAGGGCGCGATCACGCAGGATTGCAACCTGCCGCATCACCGATTCGCGCCTGCCGGCGCTCCTACAATCGCAAGCCCGCAATGTGTAGGAGCGGCGGAAGCCGCGACCGCAGGGCATGCCCGTGGTACGACAGCGCAGCCCGCATTTTGTAGGAACGGCGGAAGCCGTGACCGCAGGGCGTGCCCGTGGTGTGACCGAAGGGAATGCCCGTGGTACGACCGCAGGGCATGCCCAGGGCGCGATCACGCAGGATTGCAACCTGCCGCATCACCGGTTCGCGCCTGCCGGCGCTCCTACAATCGCAAGCCCGCAATTTGCAGGAGCGGCGGAAGCCGCGACCGAAGGGAATGCCCGTGGTACGACAGCGCAGCCCGCATTTTGTAGGAACGGCGGAAGCCGTGACCGCAGGGCATGCCCGTGGTGTGACCGAAGGGAATGCCCGTGGTGCGATGGCGCAAGCCCGCAAAGTGCAGGAGCGGCGGAAGCCGCGAACTTTCAGCGCCGCCGTGACAGCCAAGGCCGAGGATTGACCGGCTTGCCGTCGTGGCGCAGGCCGAAGAACACGCCCGCCTGGCCGCCGGCCAGGGTGCCCACGGTGCCCAGCACGTCGCCGGCATTGACCCAGTCGCCGACCTCGTGCTGCAGCGACTCGTTGTCGCCGTACAGGCTCATCCAGCCGTCGCCGTGGTCGACGATGATCAGCATGCCGTAGCCGCGCAGCCAGTTGGCGAAGGCCACACGGCCGTGCGCCACTGCACGCACATTGCTGCCGTTGCGCGCGCGGATGACGATGCCGTCTCCGGTACGCTTCACGCGGCCGCGCACCGGCCAGGGCAGTCGGCCCTTGCGTCGGGCGAACGGGGTGTCGTCGGGCAGGCGTCCGGGGATGTCGGCAAACACGTTGCCCAGGCGCTCGACCAGCCGGGTGAGGTCACGCCGGTTGCGTTCAAGCTGTTTGAGCTGGCGCCCCTGCGCACCGAGCTGGCGCTGCACCCGGACCAGCAGCGCGCGCTGCTGGCGGCGTTGGTGATCGAGCTGGTCCAGGCGCTGCTTGCGTGCCTTGCGCTCGAGCTGCAGTTGCTTTTCGCGGGCCTGGATCTGTTCCTGAAGGGTCTGCAACGCCGCCATGTCCGTCAGCAGGGCGCGGATACGGCGGATGCGATCACGCTGGAAATAGCGGGAATAGGCCAGCGCGCGCCCGATCCTGGCCACGTCGGCATCGCCCAGCAACAGGCGCAGGTCCGAACCGCGCCCCAGGGCGTAGGCTGCGCGCAACAGATCAGCCAGGGCCTGACGCTGCGCATCCAGGCGCGCGTGGATCGGCTTGCGACGCTGCTCGAGCTGCGCCAGCTGCCTGTGCTGGGCGGCGATGGCGGCATCGCTTTCGCGCACGGCGCGTGCGGCCGCGTTCAATGCGGCGGCCTGACGGGCCAGCGCGGTATTGAGAACATCACGCTTCTCGACGGTTGCACGCTGTCGGCGCGTCAGTTGTTCGATCTGTTTCTTGACCGCCTCCAGCTTCGCGCGCGTGGCGGCCTGCTTCGGATTGTCACCGCGCGCCGCGCACGGCAGCGCGGCCGCCAGCAGCGCCAGCAGCAGCAACAGGGTCGGCCACGGGCCGCAGCGCGGGAAACGTGAGGTGACAGGCATGCGCACATGATTATGCCTTGCCGGCGTCTGGTCCGCGCCTGCCGGTTCACCGACAATGGCCGTGCGTCGCTGCGGAAACCTTGCCCATGTGCCTGATTGCCTTTGCCTGGAACGCCCATCCGCGCTGGCGGCTGGTGCTGGCCGCCAACCGCGACGAATTTCATGCCCGTCCCGCTGCGCCTTTGGCCATGTGGGACCAGGTGCCGGGTATGGCGGCCGGCCGCGACCTGGAATCGGGCGGCACCTGGCTGGGCGCGCATGCGGACGGACGCGTGGCCGTGGTCACCAACGTGCGTGTGCCGGGCGCGGACATGTCGGGGCGGTCGCGCGGATCGCTGGTTGCCGAATACCTGGCCAGCGGGCAGGGCAGCGAAGCCTGGACCCGCGCGCAGCTGCCGCAGGCCGCGGCGTACCGTCCGTTCAACCTGCTGTGCTTCGACCCGGCCAATGCCTGCTACCTGGGCAATCACCCGGCACCCGGCATGCGCCAGCTCACACCCGGCGTGCACGGCCTGTCCAACGCCGACATCGACACGCCCTGGCCCAAGACCCGCGCCCTGGTGGATGTGCTCGAACACTGGGTCGACGGCGACGGGGACGATATCGCGCCCTTGTGGACAACGCTGGCCGACCCGGCCGAATGGCCCGATGCACGGCTGCCCGATACCGGCATCGGCATCGCGCTGGAGCGCAGGCTGTCGGCCGCATTCATCCGTGGTCACGCGTACGGCACCCGGGCCAGCACCGTGGTGACGGTGGATACGCAGGGCACGGTATGCATCCGCGAGCGGCGCTACGGGCCGGACGGGGTGTTCACCGGCGCCTCGGAGCTGGCGCCTCGCGCGGCATGAAGCGCGCCCATGCCACAATGCGCGCATGCAGCGTGCGTGCGCCCATCGAGCGATGAACAGGCCATGCTGAACCGCCTGTGGTTCGGCTTCTTCCTGGTCGCCACGATCGCCGGGCTGGCGAGCTGGCTGGTCGGCGGTCATGCCGACGTCTGGGCGGCGATGGTCGAGAGCCTGTTCTCCATGGCCGCGCTGTCGGTCAAGATCATGCTGCTGCTGTTCGGCACCCTGGCGCTTTGGCTGGGGTTTTTGAAGATCGCCGAACGCGCCGGCCTGGTCGATGCGCTGTCGCGCGTGCTGGGGCCGCTGTTTCGCCGCCTGATGCCCGAAGTGCCGACAGGGCATCCGGCGATCGGCCTGATCAGCCTGAACTTCGCCGCCAACGTGCTGGGTCTGGACAACGCCGCCACGCCGATCGGCCTGCGCGCGATGCACGAGCTGCAGACCCTCAACCCCAGCGAGGACACCGCCAGCAACGCGCAGATCCTGTTCCTGGTGATGAACGCCTCGTCGCTGACGCTGCTGCCGGTGACCATCTTCGTCTACCGCATGCAGCAGGGAGCGAGCGACCCGACCCTGGTATTCCTGCCCATCCTGCTGGCCACCAGCGCCTCCTCGCTGGCTGGTCTGCTGTCGGTGGCGTTCATGCAGCGCCTGCGCCTGTGGGACCCGGTAGTGCTGGCCTGGCTGGGCGGCGGTGCATTGCTGCTGGGGGCCTTCATGGCGGTGCTGGCCTCGTTGTCGGCGGCGGCCTTGTCCTCGCTGTCCTCGCTGCTGGGCAACCTTGCGCTGTTCGCCATCATCATGGCCTTCCTGGCGGCGGGCATGTGGCGCAAGGTGCCGATCTACGAGACCTTCATCGAAGGGGCGAAGGACGGCTTCGAGGTGGCCAAAAGCCTGCTGCCCTACTTGGTGGCGATGCTGTGCGCGGTCGGCGTGCTGCGCGCTTCGGGCGCGCTGGACTTCGCGCTGGACGGCATCCGCCATCTGGTGCACGCGGCGGGGCTGGACACCCGCTTCGTCGACGCCCTGCCCACCGCGCTGGTCAAACCGTTGTCGGGCAGCGCCGCCCGCGCGATGATGATCGAGACCATGCGCCATGACGGCGTGAACAGCTTCCCCGCGCTGCTGGCGGCCACCATGCAGGGCAGCACCGAGACCACCTTCTACGTGCTGGCGGTGTACTTCGGCGCCGTCGGCATCCGCCGCGCGCGTCACGCGGTAGGCTGCGCCCTGATCGCGGACCTGGCCGGCGTGCTGGCCTCGATCGCGGTGTGCTACTGGTTCTTCGGCTAGCCGCGCGTAAAAGCGTCATGGCGGGCATGCCATGATAGACACCCCCACCCTGCCAGCCTGACTCATGCGCCTCGGACTTGCCGCCAACCAGCTACACCACGCCAATCGTGACGCAGCGCTGTTTCGCTGGCTGCGCGTGTGCGAGCCGGCCATTCGCGAACTGGCGCTCGAACTGCACGTGGTCGGGCGCACTTATGACGCCATCCTCGGCGAGGACATGCTGCAGGGCTATCCGGCGATGAAGCGCTATCCCTACGGACGGCACGGCGGGCTGATGAAGCTGGTGGCCGAGGTAGTGGGGCTGGATCAGACGCGAACACTGGACGGCGCCATCTACCTGATCGACCCGGTCGATCCGTCCTCGGACTACCCCGAAGCCGCGGCGCTCAAGCGCCAGTGCGTGATCCACCACAAGCCGTTCGTGTCCACGGTGGCCGGCGCCATCGATTTCATCGAATGCCGGCGCATGCATGCCGGCCTGCCCCCGTTGCCGGCGGCCGATCGGTTTTTCGCGCTGGAACGGCAGACCCTCGCCCTGATCGCCCACGATGCGCTCAAGTCGGCCATGCTGGCCTTCGCCAGTGAGCATTTCGATCTGCTCTCACGTTTTGCCGAACGTGTGGCCACCGGCACCACCGGCCAGGGCCTGAACGAACTGGCCTGGTCGAAGGGCTGGCCACGCGATCGCGACTGGGTCACGTGCTACAAAAGCGGCCCGCTGGGCGGCGACGCGCAGATTGCCGACCGCATCCTCGACCATCGCTGCCAGCGCGTGATCTTCTTCGAGGACCCCCACGTCGCGCGCCAGCACGAGGCCGACATCCGCCTGCTCGAACGCGCCGTCACCACCGTCACCGACGAGGCCCTGTGCATGACCTCGCCGCAGGTGGCGCGGAGCTGGACCGAGGCGGTCGCCCTGCGCGCGGCGCAGGCGTAGGGTGGGCACCGTCCGCCATTCCTGAATGCCATGGACCATGAATGGCGCGCACGAGGTGGACAAAGTCCGCCTCGCGTTCGCGTCAAGGAACAGGCGGGCGTTTCAGCCGCTCAGGATGTCGCCGTCGCGGTAGTACCAGCGGCCGTTCTCGCGCACGAAGCGGCTGCGTTCGTGCAGGCGCTGGGCGCGGCCGCCGCCGATGCGAAAGCGGGCGATAAATTCAACTGTGGCATGGTCGGCGTCCTGTACGCAGGCGTCTTTCACCTGCAGGCCGAGCCAGGTCGGGGGTGGTTGCTGCATGCCCAGACCCAGGGAGTGCGGCCGCGTGTCCGGGTGCCAGGTGGCCAGCAGGTAGGCCTCGTCGCGCAGGACGTAGGCGCTGTAGCGCGATCGCATCAGGGCTTTGGCATCGGGCGCGGGCTCGCCCCGGTGCAGGGGTTGGCAGCAGAGCGCGTAACCACGCGCGTTACCGCACGGACACGGGGTCGAGGTGTCGACGGCTTTCAGCGGGGAACCGGGTGCGGCGCGCATGGGTGCATCATGCCGCGAATGCGCGCATCAGGCGAGCCTTGCCAGACGGCAAGGCTCGCCCTCGATTCACGGTTGGGTGGCGCCGCCCAGGTAGCGGTGGAACCAGCCCAGCATGCGTACCAGCACGTCGCGGCGATGCTTGGGGTTGCGGAAGCCGTGGCCTTCGCCCGGATACACCACCAGCCGGGTCGGCACGCCCAGGGTCCGCAGCGCGTGCCAGAACTCGAACGACTGCGGCGCCGGGGTCTCGCCGTCGTACTGACCGACCAGCACCAGGGTCGGGGTCTTGTTGTTCTTGATGAAGTTGATTGCCGAACTTTTGGCGTACACCGCCGGGTCGTCGTACACCGAGGCGCCGAAGAACGGGATCATCCACTGGTCGATGGAATTCTCGCCGTAATAGCTTTGCCAGTTGGACACGCCCGCGCCCGCGACGGCGGCCGCGAAGCGGTGGGTCTGGGTGGGCGCGAACATGCTCATGAAACCGCCGTAGCTCCAGCCGGCGATGCCCACGCGCTTGTCATTGACCGGGTAGTGCTTCTCGACCGCGGTGACCCCGGCGAGGATGTCGCGCAGGTCGCCGTAGCCGAAATCACGGCGATTGGCCCGGGTGAACTTCTCGCCCTGGCCGAAACTTCCACGCGGGTTGGGTTGCAGCACGAAGTAACCCATGGCCGACAGGGCGTTGGCGAAGCGGTTGCCCCAGGACGGGCGGATCGCATAGGCCGGCCCGCCGTGCACCAGCACCACCAGCGGATAGCTGCGGGCCGGGTTGTAGTGGGCCGGAAGCTGCAGCCAGCCCTGGATCCGCAAGCCTTCGTTGTGCCAGGTGAGCGAACGTGCCGGACCCCAGATGGGTTGGAGGCCGGCATTGACATCGGTGACCGCGTGCGGTGCCTGCTTGACCGCGTCGGGCTGACCGTGGCGCAGGGCAAGACGTGCGGCGTAGATCTCCGGCGGCTCGGTGAAGGTGCTGTGGATGAAGGCGATGCGATCGTGTCCCCGGTTCACGGCAAGCGAGGACATGGCCGATCCGTTGCTGACCGAGGCCGGCACGGTCAGCAGGGTATGCATGCTGGCCGGTCCGGCAGATTTGAGTTGCATTTCGAGGATGCGCGTGTCGCCACCGGCGAACGCGGAGACCAGCAGGTGATGGTTGCCGGTCCAGTGCAGCCAGCCCGGCGTGAAGTCGATGCCGGGTGTGACATCCCGCGCCGGGCCGCCAGTTGCGGGCAGCACGTAGATGTCGCCGCCGGTCACGCCCTGGTCGCTCATCAGGCCGCCGATCAGGGCGATGCGCTTGCCGTCGGGCGAGAAACGCGGCAGGGCGATCTGCAGGCCGTGCAGGGATCCCTTCGCTTTGGCCGGGTCGAGCAGCACACGCGGCGCGCCGTCGAGCTGCTGCACGTACAACCGGGCCACCCACCAGTTGTTGCGCCCTGGGGGCGGTGCGCCCACGAAGGCCACCTGTTGCGAATCCGGGGCCCAGGCGTATTCGTACACGAACACGCTCCCGGGCGAGACCAGGCGCAATTCGCCGCTGTAGGCGTTCACGGTGGCAAAACGCTGGTGCTCGACGCCGTTCTCGCCGATGACGCCGACGCGCGGCTTGACCGCGCTGGTGGCGCCGACAGCGTGGTTGTCGCCGACCACGTAGAGGATGCCCAGCGAACGTCCGTCCGGCGCCCAGTGCACGGCGTGCACGTAGCCTTCCAGGCGACTGAGCTGGCGGGCGACCGGCTTGCGGGCCCTGATGTCGGCAATATAGATGTTGCGCTGGCCGTCCTTGCCGCCGCAGCTGGTCAGCATCGCCAGACGCGCGCCGTCGGGGGAGAAACCCAGCTCGCCGGTGCTGCAGGGGTGTCCGTCGTTGGCCGGCAGGCGCACCGTGCGTACATCGCTACCATCCACATGCGCGACCTGTACCTTGGTGCCGTCCTTGCCGCGTACGGTCCAGGCCAGCAGCTTGCCGTCGGGCGACAGCGCCACGCTGCCGAAGCGGCGGGTCTGGCCCAGGGTCTTGAGGATGGTGTCGATGCGCTGGGCCGTGGCGCCGGAAACGCCGGCATCGGCGGCAGCGACGGAAGGCCTTGGAGCGAAGCCCAGGGCGAGCACGAGCAATACGAGGGGGGCGAAACGTTTCATGCGGGAGATTCCGGTGCCTTGAACCTGATGAAACTAGCACAGGCCGCGCGGCACCTCCTGTGCCGATGGTCCGGGTGAGCCTGCGGCTCGTGCCCGGGCTGACCGTGCCCTGCGGCAGCCAAAAACCGGGCATAAAGACGTCTATACGTCCATTATTCATTTTGACCCGCGTCCCGGACTGTGCTTTAGTGGGGGCTCGCCCCAGGTCCCCGACGACCGGTTCGGTGCGGCTTGTTCTGCAAGCTGCAGGGCCGCGTCGCCTTTGTTCCGAGTAGAAAACGCTTGACCGAAGCCCGTTCCCGCACCCTGTATGACCCCGAATTCGAGCACGATGCCTGCGGATTCGGCATGCTCGTGCATGTGGACGGCAGGCGCAGCAGCAAGCTGGTGGATGACGCGTTCACTGCCCTGGCGCGCCTTTCGCACCGTGGTGCGGTCAATGCCGACGGGGTCAGCGGCGACGGTTGCGGGGTACTGATCCACGGCGCGCAGGACTGGCTGCGTGCGCTGGCTGTCGCCGACGGCATCGAGCCGGCTCCACGCTTCGCCGCCGGGCTGGTGTTTTTCCAGGATGCCGATGCGCTGGGGCATGCCGATACGCTGGAAAGCCAACTGCGCGATGCCGGCCTGTCCGTGGCCGGCTGGCGCGAGGTCGCCGTGGAGCCCGAGCCCTGCGGGCCGTTGGCGGTGGCGGCGATGCCGCGCATCCGTCAGGTGTTCGTCGATGCCCCGGCGGACATGGACGAGGCGTCCTTCGAGCGTGCCCTGTTGCGTGCACGCCGGCGCGCCGAGCGCGTGTTCGACGATCAGGGGTGCTACGTGCCCTCGCTGTCCAGCCACGGGGTGGTCTACAAGGCGATGGCTGCGCCGGGTCGGCTGCGCGACGTGTTCGCGGACCTGCGCCATCCGGCACTGGCGGCACGGGCAGTGGTCTTCCACCAGCGCTTCTCCACCAACACCGCGCCGAAATGGCGTCTGGCGCAGCCGTTCCGGGTACTGGCCCACAACGGCGAGATCAACACCATCCGTGCCAACCGCCGCTGGATGCTGGCGCGTACGCCGGTACTGGCCAGCCCGCATCTGGATTTCAGCGAGCTGCAGCCGCTGGTGCGGCAGCACGGTTCGGATTCGGAAAGCCTGGACAACGCGCTGGAAATCCTGCTCGCCGGTGGCCTGGACATGCTGGCGGCCATGCGCATCCTGGTGCCGCCGGCCTGGCAGGCCAACGAGAACATCGACGAGGACCTGGCGGCGTTCTACGAGTATTACGCCCTGCACACCGAACCCTGGGACGGCCCGGCCGGGCTGGTGATGTGCGACGGCCAGCATGCGGCCTGTGCGCTGGACCGCAACGGCCTCAGGCCGGCGCGCTGGTCGCTTTCCGACGACCAGGTGCTGCTGGTCGCCTCGGAGACCGGTATTCGCGACCTGCCGGCCTCGCGCATCGTCGCCAACGGGCGCCTGGGCCCGGGCGAGATGCTGGCGGTGGACCTGAAGGCCAACCGCCTGCTGCGCGATGCCGACATCGATGCCGTCAACGCGGCGCGCGCGCCGTTCCGCAACTGGCTGCGGGCGGGCGTGGAATACCTCGAATCGGACCTGATCGACCCCAGCCTTGCCGCGCAGCCCCTGCCGGTGGACGAGCTGCGCCGCATGCAAAAGCTCTACGGGCTCAGCCGCGAGGAGCGCGAAAGCGTGCTCAAGGTGCTGGCCGAGACCGAGAGCGAGGCCACCGGTTCGATGGGTGACGACACACCCATTGCCGTGCTCTCGCGCCAGGTGCGCTCGCTCTACGACCGTTTCCGCCAGGCCTTTGCCCAGGTCACCAACCCGCCGATCGACCCGCTGCGCGAGCGGCTGGTGATGTCGCTGACCACGCAGATCGGGCCGGAGGGCAATTTCTTCGAACTGTCGGCGCACAATGCCCGCCAGATCATGCTCAATTCGCCGGTGCTCTCGCAGCGCAAGCTGCGCCAGTTGCTGGCGATGCAACCGTTTGCCGGACATACGGTCACGCTGGACCTTTGCCGACCCGACAGTGAAGACCTGGAGCCGGCACTGCGGCGTCTGTGCCAGGAAGCCGAGGCTGCGGTGCGCAAGGGCGCCACCCTGGTTTTCCTGACCGACCGTTATCCGCGTGGCGACAGCGTGCCGGTGCACGCGCTGCTGGCCACCGGCGCCGTCCATGCGCGGCTGGTCGATGCCGGTCTGCGTTGCCGCTGCAACCTGATCGTGGAAACCGCCACCGCGCGCGATGCCCACCATTTCGCCTGCCTGGTCGGTTTCGGCGCCACCGCCGTGTATCCGTGGCTGGCCTACCAGACACTGCTGGACATGGGGCGTGCCGGGTTCATTCACCGCGACGCGGCCGAACCGCTGGAGATCGGGCGGCGCTACCGCCGCGGCATCCGCAAGGGTCTGCTGAAGATCCTCTCCAAGATGGGCATCTCGACGATTGCCGGCTACCGCGGCGCGCAGTTGTTCGAAATCATCGGCCTGGCGCCGGAAGTAGTGGCCCTGTGCTTTGCCGGCACCCCTGCCCGCATCGGTGGCGCCGGGTTTGCCGACCTGGATGCCGATGCGCGCCAACTGGCCGGCGAAGCGCGCGACGAGACCCTGCCGCTGCGCGCCGGCGGCCTGTACAAGTACGTGCATGGTGGCGAGTACCACATGTACAACCCGGACGTGATCGCCACGCTGCAGGAGGCCGTGCGCAGTGGCGATTCGGCTGCATACCGCCGCTATGCCGGGCACGTCGACAGCCGTCCACCGTCGGCCCTGCGCGACATGCTGCGCCTGCGCGAGGCGACCAGGCCATTGCCTCTGGAGCGGGTCGAACCGCTGGCGGCCATCGTCCGCCGTTTCGATTCGGCCGGCATGAGCCTGGGTGCGCTTTCGCCCGAGGCGCACGAGGCGCTGGCGATCGCCATGAACCGTCTCGGTGCGCGTTCCAATTCCGGCGAGGGCGGCGAGGATCCGGTGCGCTACGGCACCGAGAAGATGTCGAAGATCAAGCAGGTCGCCTCCGGCCGCTTCGGCGTCACCCCGGCCTACCTGGTCAACGCCGAGGTGCTGCAGATCAAGATCGCGCAGGGCGCCAAGCCCGGCGAGGGCGGCCAGCTGCCCGGGCACAAGGTCAACGAGATGATCGCGCGGCTGCGTTTCGCCAAGCCGGGCATCGGCCTGATCTCGCCACCACCGCACCATGACATCTACTCCATCGAGGACCTGGCCCAGCTGATCCACGATCTCAAGCAGGTCAATCCCGAGGCGCTGGTGTCGGTGAAACTGGTCAGCCATGCCGGCGTCGGCACCGTGGCGGCCGGGGTGGTCAAGGCCGGTGCGGACCTGATCACGGTGTCCGGCCATGACGGCGGCACCGGCGCCAGTCCGCTGACTTCGCTCAAGTACGCCGGCACGCCGTGGGAGCTGGGCCTGTCCGAAACCCGCCAGACCCTGCTGCGTCATGGCCTGCGCGACCGCGTGCGCCTGCAGACCGACGGTGGACTGAAGACCGGCCTGGATGTCATCAAGGCGGCCATCCTGGGCGCGGAGAGCTTCGGCTTCGGCACCGCGCCGATGGTGGCGCTGGGCTGCAAGTACCTGCGCGTGTGCCACCTCAACAACTGCGCCACGGGCGTGGCCACGCAACACGAACTGCTGCGCCGCAACCATTTCGTCGGCTTGCCGGAGATGGTCGAGAACTTCTTCCGCTTTGTCGCCGAGGACGTGCGCCAGTGGCTGGCGCGGCTGGGTTTCACGCGCCTGGAGGAGATCATCGGTCGCACCGACCTGCTCGAACGTATCGATGCCCCGCTGCGTGGCACCGGTTCCCTGGACCTGTCGCCGCTGCTGGCGCACGAGCAGGGCGGCGCGGACGTCAAACCGTACTGCACACGCACCCGCAATCCGGTGCGCGAGACTTCCGCCCTGGTCGAGGCCATCCAGACCGACACTGCCACCGCGCTGGCGGCGCGTGGCGGCGGCCGCTTTGCCTACGCCATCCGCAATGCCGACCGCGCGGTGGGCGCGCGCCTGTCCGGTGCCATCGCGCGTCTGTGGGGCGATCAGGGCATGGCCGATGCGCCGATCACCCTGGCGCTCACCGGCAGCGCCGGGCAGAGCCTGGGGGCCTGGAACGCCGGTGGCCTGCATATCGAGCTGACCGGCGAGGCCAACGACTACGTGGGCAAGGGCATGGCCGGTGGCCGCATCGTGCTGCGTCCGCCGGAGGATGCCGGTTACACCAGCCATGAGTCGCCGATCCTCGGCAACACCTGTCTGTACGGCGCCACCGGCGGCGAGCTGTTCGCCTCCGGCACGGCGGGCGAACGCTTTGCCGTGCGCAATTCCGGTGCCCTGGCGGTGGTCGAGGGCGCCGGCGACCACTGTTGTGAATACATGACCGGCGGCGTGGTCGCGGTGCTGGGTCGCGCAGGGCTGAACTTCGGTGCCGGCATGACCGGTGGTTTCGCCTACGTGCTGGACCTGGAGCGCGACTTCGTTGATCGCTACAACCATGAACTGGTCGACATCGTGCATGTCACGCCGGAGGGCACCGAGCACCACATGCAGCATCTGCGCGGACTTATCCGCCGCCATGCCGAACTGACCGGCAGTGCCTGGAGCCATCGCCTGTTGAGCGAATTCCGCAGCGTGCTGCACCGTTTCTGGCTGGTGAAACCGCGTGCGGCCAGCCTGGAAGCCCTGGTCGATGAACTGAAGAGGGCGGCATGAGCGACAATCCCCTGTTCCGTTTCGTCGATGTGCCGCGGCAGATGCCGCGCCGGGTGCCGGTCAAGGTGCGCGTGGTCACGCACGAGGAGATCTACGGCGATTTCATCCCCGATGATGCCGTCGATCAGGCCGGGCGTTGCATCGACTGCGGCAATCCCTATTGCCAGCACGCCTGCCCGCTGCACAACTACATTCCCGACTGGCTGAAGCTGGTACGCGACGGCCATCTCACTGCCGCCGCGGAATTGATGCACCAGACCAACCCGCTGCCGGAAGTGTGCGGACGGGTGTGCCCGCAGGACCGCCTGTGCGAAGGTGCCTGCACTCTGGAGCAGGGTGATTTCGGCGCCGTCACCATCGGCGGCATCGAACGCTGGGTCACCGACCAGGCGCTGCGCGAGGGCTGGCGTCCGGACCTGAGCCGCGTGCGCTCGATAGGCCGGCGGGTAGCGGTGGTCGGTGCCGGGCCGGCAGGTCTGGCCTGCGCCGATGTGCTGGTGCGCAACGGCATCGAGGCGCACGTATTTGACCGTCACGAGGAAATCGGTGGCCTGCTCACATTCGGCATCCCGCCATTCAAGCTCGACAAGCAGATCGTGCGCATGCGCCGCGCGGTGCTCGAGGACATGGGCGTGCACTTCCATCTGCGGACCGAGATCGGCGTCGACCGCCGCTT
Source organism: Rhodanobacteraceae bacterium (assembly GCA_027019085.1). Classification (GTDB taxonomy): domain Bacteria; phylum Pseudomonadota; class Gammaproteobacteria; order Xanthomonadales; family Rhodanobacteraceae; genus Oleiagrimonas. Next base: position 105,161 of record JALUXG010000049.1, read on the forward strand.
CGAGGACCTGCTGGACGAATTCGACGCGGTATTCCTGGGCACCGGTGCCTACCATGCGTTTGACGGTGCCCTGCCGGGGGGTGCGCTCGACGGCGTGCACGCGGCGCTGCCGTTCCTGATCGCCAACGTGCGCCGCGAGCTGCATGGCGTGCCGCTCGACCCGCGCTTCGAGGTCGCCGGCAAGCGTGTGGCTGTGCTGGGTGGCGGTGACACCGGCATGGACTGCGTGCGCACGGCCATCCGCCTGGGTGCCACGCAGGTCAGCTGCGTGTACCGTCGCGACGAAGCCAACATGCCCGGCTCGCGTCGCGAAGTGGACAATGCACGCGAGGAAGGCGTGGACTTCCTGTTCCAGCGTCAGCCGTTGCGCATTCTCGGCGAAGGCGGCGTGACCGGCGTGGAACTGGTCGAGACGCGCCTGGAAGACAGCGGCGACGGCCGCGCCCGCCCATGCAACGTGGACGGCAGCGAGCATGTGCTGGAGGCGGACGTGGTGATCATCGCCTTCGGTTTTGGCGTGGAGCCCGCGCCCTGGATGACGGCATCCGGCATCGAACATCACGATTCCGGACGCACCGTGGTCGGCGGCGACAATCGACTGCCCTACCAGACCGCGCATCCGCGCGTCTTTGCCGGCGGCGACATGGTACGAGGCGCAGACCTGGTCGTGCGCGCCGTGCTCGACGGCCGCGAAGCCGCGCAAGCCATGGCCCGCATGCTTCGCGCCGAAGCCCAGGCCGCGTAGGGCGGGCACCGCCCGCCGTTACCTGCCACATCGCGCCGAAGCCCGGCCAGCGTAAGTCGGGCACCGTCCGCCGTTTCCTGCGGCCTGCGGATGACCGCGGCTACCGCCGGCCGGCATCGAGCGGGCGACGGTTTTGCTTGTCTGGCGCAATGGCGGGCACCGCCCGCCGTTACCTGCGGCCTGTGGATGACCGCGGCTACCGCCGGCCGGCATCGAGCGGGCGACGGTTTTGCTTGTCCGGCGCAATGGCGGACATTGCCCGCCCTACGGCTGGCTGCCGTGCGACATCGCGGTCTGCGTAGGGCGGGCACCGCCCGCCGTTACCTGCGGCCTGTGGATGACCGCGGCTACCGCCGGCCGGCACCGAGCGGGCGACGGTTTTGCTTGTCCGGCGCAATGGCGGACATTGCCCGCCCTACGGCTGGCTGCCGTGCGACATCGCGGTCTGCGTAGGGCAGGCACCGCCCGCCGTTACCTGCGGCCTGTGGATGACCGCGGCTACCGCCGGCCGGCATCGAGCGGGCGACGGTTTTGCTTGTCTGGCGCAATGGCGGACATTGCCCGCCCTACGGCTGGCTGCCGTGCGACTTCGCGCCGAAGCCCGGTCTTCGGCCTGATCGCCGGCATGGCGTTGATGGTCCAGCCGGCCCGGGCGCAGAGCGGGGACAACGAGATCTATGCGGGCATCGGGACCACCGGGGGCACGCTCGGCTACGGGTATGCTTTCGGGGACCATACGGCGGTTCGCATCGAAGGCAATTTCCTGAGTTACTCGCACGCCATCCGCAACGGCTCCAGCAGGTACAGGGGCCGGCTCAGGTTCCGCACCCTGGGCCTGTACTACGACTTCTTCCCGCTGGGGCCGTTCCGGCTCACCGGCGGCGTGCTGGTCGGCTCCAGCCGGTTCGAGGGCAGCGAGGTGGTCACCAACGGCACGGTGACAATCAACGGCCAAAGCTACAACGCCAGCGGCGAATGGGTGCGTTCGGCCATCGACTTCAAGTCAACGGCGCCGTATCTGGGTATCGGCTGGGGGCACCACCCCGGCTTCGGTCCGGGGTTTTATACCGACGTGGGGGTCCGCATCGGACGACCGTCAGCGGTCATCTCCGTGTCTCCGGGGCTGCGCCAGGCGGCGGGCAGCGCCAACATTGCCGCGGCCCAGGCCTCACTGCAGCGCAAGGCCGACCACCTCCGGTTCTTCCCGGTGCTTCGTTTCGGCATCGATTTCCACTGGTGATACCGGATTTAATGCAGCTTGATCTGCGGTCGCGAGCGGCGCGATAGACCGCGCCCGAACAGGCGGAATGCACGGCGCCTACGGCCGCTGAGGGCAAGCAGGTGCAGCTTGTACAGCGAGTTGTACATCAGCCGCGCGATCAGTCCCTGCACGCGGAAATTGCTGCCGATCAGCGAACCCATCAGACTGCCGTAGGTGCTGTAGCGACCCAGCGTCACCAGGGAGCCGTAGTCGCGGTAGACATACGGCCGCAGCGGTTTGCCGGCGATGCGTCGGGGAATCTCCCTGAGCAGGTGTGCGGCCTGCTGGTGCGCGGCCTGGGCGCGTGGTGGCACCGGTGTGTCGTGGCCCTCGCGCGGGCATTGTGCGCAATCGCCGATGGCGAAGATGTTGTCGTCGCGGGTGGTCTGCAGGGTGGGCCGCACGACGAGCTGGTTGATGCGGTTGCTTTCCAGCCCGTCCAGATCACGCAGGACATCCGGTGCCTTGACGCCTGCCGCCCATACCACCAGTTCGGCCGGGATGAAGCTTCGGTCGGCCAGCTCGATGCCGTCCTCGCGCACCCGCTGGACACGCGAACCGGTGCGCGCTTCCACGCCGAGCTTGCCCAGCAGCGCGGTGGCCGCCGCGGCGATGTTTTCCGGCAGCGCAGGCAGGATGCGTGGTGAAGCTTCGAGCAGGATGATGCGGATGTCCCGCAACGGGTCGATGCGGTCGAGGCCGAAGGCCACCAGTTCGCGTACCGTGTGATGCAGCTCCGCGGCCAGTTCCGTGCCGGTGGCGCCGGCGCCGACGATGGCAATATGCAATTGGCCGGAACGGATCGCCTCGGGTTGCGCCTGGGCATGCAGGAAGGCGTTGATCAGGCGCCGGTTGAAGCGTTTGGACTGGTCCGGGGTCTCCAGCGGTATGGCGTGCTCGGCCACGCCCGGGGTACCGAAATCGTGGGTGACGCTGCCCACCGCGATCACCAGGGTGTCATAGCCGATGCGCATTTCGGGAGTGATCTGCTTGCCTTCGATGTCCCGCGTTTCGCCGATGTGGACTTCGCGCGCCTGCCGATCGAGACCAATCATGGGCCCGAAGACATAGCGGATACCGTGCCAGTAGGCATGGGCGAGGTAATCCAGCTCATGATCGCCCGGATCCAGGCTGCCGGCGGCCAGGGCATGCAGCAGCGGTTTCCACAGATGGGTGCGGCTGCGGTCGATCAGCGTGACACTGCCTGTACCTTTGCGGCGGAAGCGTTCGCCCAGCTGCGTGGCCAGTTCCAGTCCGGCCGCGCCGCCGCCGACGATGACGACGCGGTGTCCGCGATCGGGGGAATGCCGGCGATGTTCGCGCAGGGCGGGCAAGGACATGCGTACTCCGGTCAGATGTGTTGTACCCGGCGGGCCAGGTGCTGATGTGTTGGTTTTGAGGGCAAGGCTTGTTGCGGACGACACCCATTATTTCAGGGCAGCGCGCCGGCATTCGTGCCCCTGCGGCAATCTGCCCGTATCGGCATGGTGCCTCTCAGGCCAGCGGATTGACGCCGAAGAGAACCTGGTGCAGCCAGAAAGCGAAAAGTGCCCACAGCGCCACGCCCACGATCACGGTCAGCACGTCACCGCCCACGGTGCCGGGTGGCTGGACGGTACCGGCGGCGCGGTCGCGCCGTCGCGCTGCGGCGTAGGCGATGATGGCCCACAGCAGGAAACCGCCGAACAGCAGCACGTCGCGCAGGAAGCCGATGGCCAGCAGATGCCCAAAGGCCCACAGCTTGGCTCCCAGCAGCATGGGGTGGCCGAATTTTGCTTTCAGATGGTTGCGCGGAACGTAGGCGGCGGCAACGAAGATCAAGGCGAGCAGCACGAACAGGCTGTTGAGATGGCGCAGCGCGGACAGCGATGGATACAGAAGATGCGGGTGCATGCGCGCCTGGCCGAAGCCGATCACGATCAGTACCAGGCCGGCAAGCGAGACCAGGCCGTACAGGGCCTTCCAGGGCAGGATGCCCATGCGTTCGATGGTGCGTGTCCGCCAGCCGTCGGCGAAGATGCGGATCGAGTGCATGCCGAGGAACATGATCAGTCCGAGGATCAGCAGCGTCATGGCAGCTCTCCAGTGGGTGAGATCCGAGTATAGGCCAGCCATGCCGCATGCGCGCGCAGGCGTATCTTCAATCGCGGCCCCGTAGGGCGGGCACCGTCCGCCGTGCCCCAATTCACACATGTCGTAGGGCGGGCACCGTCCGCCTTCCCCGGGTTTGCGTCATGGCGGACGGTGCCCGCCCTACGGTTTGCTGCGGTGGGGTGCTCCGTACGCCATTGCCTTGCCGCCGTGACCTGCATGTCACTTCGCGCCCAAGCCCAGGCCGCGTAGGGCGGACACCGTCCGCCTTCCCCGGGCTTGCGTCATGGCGGACAGTGCCCGCCCTACGCGACGGCGGGGCGTTCGATGACCCGCGCGAAGGGCGGCAGCGCGGCCAGCATGCGCTGGCCGTAGCGGCGCACGATCACGCGGCGGTCCAGCAACACGATGCGGCCGCTGTCGTCCTCACTGCGGATCAGGCGACCGCAGTACTGGATCAGCAACCGCGTGGCCTCGGGCACGCTGACTTCGAGGAAGGGGTTGCGACCCTGTGCTTCCAGCCACTCGGCGTAGGTGGCGCCGACCGGGTCGGTGGGCACGGCGAACGGCAGCTGGGTGACCACTACCGTTTCGCACAGCTTGCCGGGCAGGTCCAGGCCTTCGCCGAACGAGGCCAGACCGAACAGCGTGCTGCCGTGTCCGGCTGCGATGGCCTCGGCATGATCGGCGACCAGCTGCGACTTGGCCTTGCTGTCCTGCGCGCGGATGCGGCGAATCTTGTCGATGGGCAGCAACTGCAGCACGCGCTGCATCTTGCGCCGTGAAGTGAACAGCACCAGGTTGCCGCTGTCCCAGTCCAGCCCGTCCTCCAGCCAGTGGGCCACGGCCTCGGCATGCGCGTCGCGGTCGTCGGGAAGGGTGCTCAGGTGCGGGACTTCCAGGCGCGCCTGGCGCGTCAGGTCAAAGGGCGAGGGCAGGCTCAGCGTCAGTGCGTCGTCGGGCAGGCCCACGGCGTCGGCGTAGCCGCGGAACTGGCCGCCGGCGCTGAGCGTGGCCGAGGTCAGGACCGCGGCAGCGGCGTTCTCCCACAGCACCTCGCGCAGCAGGAGCGCAGCCGAGACCGACGAGGCGTGGCAGATGACCTGCTGTTCGCCGTCCATGGTGACCCAGCGGGCCAGCGGCGGCTGGTCGGCGGGATCGTCGGCTGACCAGGCGGTCCATGTGGCCAGCTGATGCCCCAGGCGTTCCAGCGCCATGCCCAGCTCGCGCGCCAGCAGTTCGGCGGCCGGGCCGCCCTGTTCCAGCTCCACCACCGCGCCACGCACCGCACGCACCCAGCGCACGATTTCGCTGGTCTGCAGCATCAGCGACTGTGCCTGTGCAATCCAGGCGGCCGGCAGATCGCCCAGCGAGGCGCGCCACTGCGGCTCGATCTCGTGCGCGCCGGGCGTCCAGTGCAGCTTCACCTCGCGTTCCATCGCGGTCAGCGAGTCGCCCAGTGTGGCCAGCAGTTCGCTGCCGCGCTCGTAGTGCATGCCACCCAGGCGTTCCTTCTCGCAATGCGAGTAGGCGCTGCGTACGTGGCGATCCAGGCGCGACAACGGATTGGCGGCGTGCGCCAGGTGGGTGTGCGAGGCACCGCGCTCGACCGCCTTGGATGGCAGGTGATGGGCCTCGTCGAACACGTACAGGGTGTCGTCGGGACGCGGCAGGATCACGCCGCCCCAGGCGTCATCCTCGCGTGGCATGGTCAGGTCGGACAGCACCAGGTCCTGGTTGGCGACCACGATCTCGGCGTCGGCCACGTCGCGACGGGCGGCGAAGAACGGGCAATGATGGAAGTGTGCACAACGGCGCCCGGTGCAGCCGCCGGCGCTGGTGGTCACCATGCGGCGTACCATCTCCGGTACTTCGGTGGGCGCGGCGTCCATGTCGCCGTCCCACGAGCCGGCCTGGAAGGTGTTGGCCAGGGTCTCCAGGGCGCGGTTCTCCTCGTCGCGTGGCGGGCGCGACCACAGCGCCATGTCCTCGCCCAGACCCAGCGAGCCTTGTGCGTCGTCGCCGCCTGCGGAGGCCATGCGCAGGTCGCGCGGGCAGACATAGCGCTGGCGGCCCTTGGCCAGGGCCACCTTGGCTTCCAGGCCGCAAACCTCGAGGTACTGGGGAATGTCGCGGCGCACCAGCTGCTCCTGCAGCGCCACGGTGGCACTGGCAATCAGCAGTTTCCGGCCCTGCGCGCGAGCCACGGCATGGCCGGCGATCAGGTAGGCCATCGACTTGCCGGTGCCGGTCGGCGCCTCGATCGCCGCCGCGCCGCCAGGGGTGGCCAGGGCCTTGGCCACCTCGGCCACCATCTGCCCCTGTGCGCGCCGCGTGCGGAAGCCGGGCAGGCCGGTCTTCAGCTTCGCGTAGGCGGCGCGGATGGCGTCCTTGGTGGCATCGTCGAGCATGATGCCCGGCATTGTCCCACGAGCGTGGTGCGATGCGACGTGCATGCACGCCGCATCGCACCTCATCAATGCGTCGTCGTTGTGGCAGGCGCCGCGGGGTGTTTGCCGGTCAGCGCGGCACGGATTGCACGCAGTTTCGCCAGCACCGCGGTTTCCTGCTTGGGCCCCAGGCGGATCAGGATCTTCTGGCCAATGGCGAGGTTTTCCAGCCTGGGGTCGACAAAGCGGTACAGGCCACCTGCACCTTCCAGCTTCGGCGGCTTGGCCGGGACCGGAGTCTTGAGGAGCAGGTCCAGCACGGTGACCAGGCGGTCATTGAACTGCGTGCGTGGATAGCCGAGCTGGCGCCAGGCCTGCTGGAACAGGGGGTAGGCGTGCACGTAGGCATCCACCAGCGCCTGGGTGTCGAGCTTGTCGAACACGCGGGCGTAGTGGGCATAGCGCGTGATGTTGTCCGGTGCCATCACCAGCTCGCCGTCTGCCGTGCGCTCGACCCTGAAGCTGCCCGCGGGCGCGCGCACCGGTAGCAGGTTTTCCGGCAGGTGTCGGCCGGTCAGGGCATTGATGGTGCCGACCATGTGCGCGATCAGGGCATGGCCTGCCAGCAGCTTGCCGGCGCCGGCTGCTCCGATCTCCGACAGGGTCTGGTGCACAAGCCCGTCGCTGTCGGCCAGGGCGGGAAGCGGTGCCGAGTGCGCAGGGGCAGCGGTGACGACTGCCTGGGTGATCGGGTGTTGCACGGGTGGCGGCGCGGTGGCGACGTTCGCGGGCGCTTGCGCGGCCGGTGCCGACGCGAGCGGTGCGCTGGCACGCTGGTGCAGCCACAGATAGGCACCTGCGGCCAGGGCAACCAGCAGCACGAGAGCGCCGACGATCCATTTGACGTTGGAGTTGGGGGTAGACACGGTCAGGCTCCAGAGTGGGGGCAGTGAAGGGGACGGGCTGCCATGCCCGGTTTGCCGGCGTATCCGTTTTCAGCGCACGGGTGCATGCCCTGCAACGGTGCCGGCAAGTACCTGTCCGAGCATCATGCGACAGGCTGGCGGAAATTGCATGAACCGAAGCTCACTGCAGGGAGATGTGGGACCTCGCGATGCGGAGACGGTGCCAGCCTGGGCCACGACCCGGCGTGTCTGCGGGCACGGTTGGTCAGTGTCAGGCGTCCATGATGGCGATGCAATGACGGGGCGGTTTCAGTTTTCTGCGTCCCGGGCCGGTACGTCCGGCCGGGGTGCATGCAGGCCCCGGGTCAGTCGCCAGGCCCAGGCCAGGCAGGCCATGAGCAGTGCGGCCGCGACCAGGAAGGCCGCACCGGGCAGCTTGTATTGCGGGCTGTGGATCGACCAGGCGAATACCTGCGTAAACAGGGTCGGGCCGAAGATCCCGGCGAAAGCCATGAGGCTGCTCAGCGCGCCCTGCAGGCGGCCCTGTTCCTCCGGCGCGATCTGTTGCGTCAGCATCGATTGCGTGGCCGGTTCGGCCAGCCCCCACAGCGCCATCACCGGCACCGCAGCGATCAGCAGCCAGGGCGAAGCGGCCAGGGCCATCATCAGCATCGACAGCACGCCGAACAGCAGGCCGTACAGCAGCAGGCGGCGATCACCCAGCCGCGGCGCCAGCTTGCCGGTCAGCCAGGCCTGCACGAAGGCTGAGCAGATGCCGACCAGGGCCAGCACGTAGCCGACCTGGGCCGGACCCCAGTGGTAGCGGAAATCGGTGTACAGCACGAAGGTGCTCTGCAGCACGTAGTGCGCCAGCTGGCTGAGAAAGACCAGCAGCGCCAGGCCCAGCACCAGCCGGTGCCGGCCGAGGAATTTCAGCGTGCCGATGGGATGCGCGGTCTTGAAGTCGAAGCGGGGTGAACGGCGTTCCTTCGGCAGTGACTCGGGCAGCACGAAGAAGCCGTAGCAGAAGTTGGTCACGGCCAGGCCCGCGGCGACCCAGAACGGCAGGCGGATGTCGATGCCGCCGAGTACGCCACCGAGCGCGGGACCGATCACGAAACCGATGCCGAAGGCCGCGCCGAGCATGCCGAACGTGGCGGCGCGCCTTTCACGTGGCGTGACATCGGCGATATAGGCGTTGGCGGTACTGAAGCTGGCCGCGGTCAGACCCGACACCGCGCGACCGATGAACAGCAGCCACAGCGTCGGTGCCAGCGCCATGACCGCGAAATCGATGCCCAGGCCAAGATTGGACAGCAGGATCACCGGACGCCGGCCGAAACGGTCCGACAGCGCGCCCTGCACCGGCGAAGCGAAGAACTGGATCGCCGCGAACATGGTGCTGAACACGCCGGCCCAGATGGCGGCACTGGCGATGCTCCCGGTCATGTCTTCCAGCAGGTGGGGCAGGACCGGAATGATGATGCCGAACGACAGGATGTCGATCAGCACCGTGATGAAGATGAAGATGAAGGCGGCGCGGCGGCGGGGGCCGTGAGGAGGCGTCATGCCGGCGATGATCGCAGGCTTGGTGATCGGGCGACAGGGGGCGAGGCTTCAGGAAACCCGGCAGAACGCAGCTTTCAGGTATCTCCCCTCAGGAACATTGGCGGCCACCGGGTGGTCGGGACCGGCGCCATGCATCTGCAGCATCTGGATATCGCGTCTGGCCGACAGGCCCACGCGGCGCAGCATGTCGAGAAAGTCGTTCTCGCCGACCAGGCCGGTGCACGAGCACGACAGCAGCAGGCCGCCCGGTGCCAGCGCGTCGATCGCGGTGCGGTTCATGGCGAAGTACTTCTTCAGCGCCTGGGTCAGGCGGCGGCGGTCGCGGGTCAGCTTGGGCGGGTCGAGAACGATGGCATCGAAACGCTCGCCGCGCGCCACCGCGGCGCGCAGCCAGTCGAACAGGTCGGCGGCCTCGAAACGTACCTGGACCCCATTGGCCTCGGCATTGCGGCGGGCAATGTCGAGGATGCCGGCATCGGCATCCACGCCCACGGCTTCGCGGGCACCCGCCGCCATCGCCTGAATGGCAAAGCCACCGCTGTTGCAGCACAGGTCCAGTACCCGTCGGCCGCGTGCCAGTTCGGCGAAGCGGCGGCGGTTGTCGCGCTGGTCGGCGAAGAAACCGGTCTTGTGGCCCGCGCCCGGGGCGGCATGGAAGACAAGGCCGTGTTCGTGCACGCGAGCCGGCGGCGGCGTGTCGCCGGCATGGCAGTCGAAAGATTCCTGTTTTTGCACATGCTGTTCGGCGAAGGCGTAGATGCGTGCGTCGGGGAAATGACTGCGCAGGGCTTCGTCGATGGCTTCGCGCAGGCGCCACATGCCGGCGGCGAAATATTCGGTCACCAGGGTGTCGCCGTAGCGGTCCACCACCAGGCCGGACAGCCCGTCGCCCTCGCTGTTGACCACGCGCCAGGCGTCGCCCGCGGCATCGAGACCGAGCACTTCGCGCCGCAGGTGCACCGCACGGGTGATGCGCGAGGCCAGGAATTCGCCGTCGATGGATGCATCCGGTTCACCCGTCAACACGCGCAGTGCCACGCGCGCATGGCCGTTCCAGAAACCGTGGCCGAGAAAGCGCCCGGCGGCATCGACGATGCGCACCACGCTGCCCGGCGCAAGGTGTTTTGCGGGCTTGCGCACCTGCGAGGACCAGATCCACGGGTGACCGGGGAGACGTTCGGTGTTCAGCGTGATGGTGGGAATGTCGGTCTCGTTCATCGGCATATTCTAGATGCCCGACCGCAGGGCAGACAGCGTTCGCCCCACAACACGCGCGAAGAAGGGGTAGGGCGGGCACCGTCCGCCGTGGCCGGATGCCTGCCGCAAGGTTTCCGGCGGACCGTGTCCGCCCTACGGCCTGCGCGGAGGAGGGGTAGGGCGGGCACCGTCCGCCGTGGCCGGATGCCTGGCGCAAGGTGTTTCGGCGGACCGTGTCCGCCCTACGGCCTGCGCGGAGGAGGGGTAGGGCGGGCACCGTCCGCCATGGCCGGATGTCTGGCGCAAGGTTTTCGGCGGACCGTGTCCGCCCTACGGCCTGCGCGAAGGAGGGGTAGGGCGGGCACCGTCCGCCGTGGCCGGATGTCTGCCGCAAGGTTTTTCGGCGGACCGTGTCCGCCCTACGTTGTGAACGTGATGCGCCTACGGGGCGGCGGGAAGGAATCCGGTATACGGTGTGATCGCCATGTTGCCAACATCCCGTCATGCCCAATTACCGACGAAGCCGGATTGCGGGAGCGACGTATTTTTTCACCGTGGTGACGGCCCGCCGACGCCCGATTCTCGATGAACCGGATGCCGTGGCCGCTCTTCGCGCGAGCGTGGTCGAGGTTCGCCATGACCTTCCCTTTCAGATTGAAGCGTGGGTGGTACTGCCCGACCACATGCATGCGATCTGGACGCTTCCGGAGGGCGACAAGGATTTCTCGAAACGCTGGGGAAGGATCAAGGCCGGATTCGTGCGCAGCGGCGTGATCGCCCATCGGTCCGGGCATCGCCGTGCGGCAGGTATATGGCAACCGCGCTTCTGGGAACATCGCATTCGCGATACACGTGATTTTTCCGTACATATGGATTACCTGCACTACAACCCGGTCAAGCATGGCTTGGTCAGCCATGTGGCTGATTGGCCGTATTCCAGTTTTCACCGATGTGTTGAACGCGGATGGTACCCGCTGGATTGGGGAGGCCAGGTTCCGGAAGAACCGCAATGTTCGGTCGGCGAGTAGGGTTTCCGGCGGACCGTGTCCGCCCTACGGCCTGCGCGAAGGAGGGGTAGGGCGGGCACCGTCCGCCGTGGCCGGATGCCCGCCGCAAGGTTTCCGGCGGACCGTGTCCGCCCTACGGCCTGCGCGGAGGAGGGGTAGGGCGGGCACCGTCCGCCATGGCGGGATGCCTGGCGCAAGGTGTTTCGGCGGACCGTGTCCGCCCTACGGCCTGCGCGGAGGAGGGGTAGGGCGGGCATCGTCCGCCATGGCCGGATGCCTGGCGCAAGGTGTTTCGGCGGACCGTGTCCGCCCTACGACATGCGCGGAGGAGGGGGTAGGGCGGGCATCGTCCGCCATGGCCGGATGCCTGGCGCAAGGTGTTTCGGCGGACCGTGTCCGCCCTACGACATGCGCGGAGGAGGGGGTAGGGCGGGCATCGTCCGCCGTGGCGGGATGCCTGGCGCAAGGTGTTTCGGCGGACCGTGTCCGCCCTACGGCATGCGCGGAGGAGGGTGTAGGGCGGGCATCGTCCGCCGTGCCTCAGGTCATCGCAGCGGTGGCTTCGCCCAGATCGTCGATGTGCTCCTGCCACCAGCGCGCTTGGGCAGCGTAGGGAAAGGCGGCGGGAAATGCCGGGTCGCGCCAGCGTTGCGCGATCCAGCCGCCGTGATGGGCCAGGCGCATGGCGCGCAGGGCGGGAATCAAGGCGAGTGCGCCGGGTTCAAGGTCGGCGAACTGGGCATAGCCTTCCAGCAGTGCATCCAGGCCGTGCGCATCCTGGGCCAGCATCCACAGGTCCTGCATGGCCGGCCCGTTGCGCGCGTCGTCGAGGTCGACGAAGTGCGGGCCGGCGTCGGTCCACAGGATGTTGCCGGGATGACAGTCGCCATGCAGGCGCAGGGTGCGCTGCGGTCCGGCCGCCGCGAAACGCTCGGCAACGGCGGCATCGAGGCGAGCTACCGCGTCGCGGTAGGGCGTTTGCAAATGGCCGGGAATCAGACCGGAGGCGAGTGCCGCGCGCGCCGGCGCCTCGATCATCGCCTCGCGGTCGAAGCCGGGGCGATGGCGGAACGGGTGGCGCGCGCCGATGCCGTGCATGCGACCCAGCAGGCGACCCATCCAGGCCAGGTGGTCGTCCGATTCCAGCTCGGGGGCGCGACCGCCGCGACGCGGATAAAGGGCATAACGGAAACCGGCGTGCTGCAGCAGGCTGCGACCGTCCAGGCGCAGCGGCGCCACCACCGGCAGCTCGGCATCGGCCAGTTGCTGGCTGAACTCATGCTCCTCGGCGATGGTCGCGTCGCTCCAGCGACCGGGGCGGTAGAACTTCGCCACCACGAAGTCACCGTCCTCGAGCCCGATCTGGTAGACGCGGTTTTCGTAGCTGTTGAGTGCCAGCAGGCGGCCGTTGCTGCGCAGTCCCGTGGCGTCGACGGCATCGAGCACGCAATCGGGCGTCAGGCCGGTATAGGGGGTGTGATCCGGGTCGCACATCGGCTTCAGGAGCCGATCGCGCGGCGCGGCACCACGGCCATGGTCAGGCGCGCCACGCACACCAGGTGCCCGTTCTCGTCCTCGATCCGGATCTCCCATACCTGCGTGCTGCGGCCGATGTGCAGGGCCCGTGCGGTTCCCGTGACAGTGCCGCTGCGCACGGCACGCACGTGGTTGGCATTGATGTCCAGGCCCACGGTGACGAAGGCGTCGGTATCGATGCAGTGCATCGCCGCGCTGCTGCCCAGGGTTTCGGCCAGTGCCACCGAGGCGCCGCCATGCAGGATGCCGTACGGCTGGTGGGTGCGTGCATCGACCGGCATGGTGCCGCGCAGAAAGTCTTCGCCCACTTCGGTGAAGCGGATGCCCAGGCGCTGCATCAGGGTGTTTTCGTTCCAGCCGTTGAGCCGGTCCAGGTCAGGTTGTTGCGTCCACACGGTCATGGCTGCCTGGGGTTCGGAAACAATGCGCATTGTCGCGCACCGGCCGGATTGGCGACAATGCACGTATTCGCATTGCTGGGATTCCCGTGCCGCATATCGTCACCCTCAAGGCCAGTGGCCATCGTTTTGCCGTCGAGGACGGGGAGACCGTACTGCAAGCCGCGCAACGCGCCGGCCTGGCCCTGTCGTATTCGTGCCGGGCCGGATTGTGTGGCAGTTGCAAGGCTATCGTGCTGGAAGGTCGCTGCCATTATCCGCACAACCCGCCTTCGGCGCTGAACGCCGCCGAGCAGGCACGCCATGCCGCTTTGCTGTGCCAGGCGGTGCCGCTGACTGACCTGCTGCTGGAAGTGCGCGAGGTGGCTTCGGTCGAGGACATGCCGCGGCAGCAGATCTCGGTACGCGTCAGTGCCCGCGATCGCCTGGCCCCGGACGTCATGCGCCTGCAGCTGCAGCCGGTCGCCGGCGCGCGCATGCGCTGGTTGCCGGGCCAGTATGTCGAGGTGCTGCTCGAGGACAGCAAGCGCCGCGCCTTTTCCCTGGCACGCGCACCGCACGAAGGCAGCGAACTGGAAGTGCATGTGCGTCATGTCGCCGGCGGCGGGTTCACCTCCTGGGTGTTCGACGGCCTGGCGATCGGAGACACGCTGCGGGTGGAAGGGCCGTTCGGCACCTTCGTGCCACGCGAGGATTCGGAGCGGCCGATGGTACTGGTGGCCGGGGGTACCGGTTTTGCCCCGGTCAAGGCGATCATTGAGCATTTCCTGCACCTGGGTGCACGGCGGCCGATGCATCTGTACTGGGGCGCGCGCACTGACGCCGACCTGTACCTGCGGCCATTGCCCGAACGCTGGGCTGCCGTGGTGCCGACGCTGGATTTTCACCCCGTGATTTCCGATGCCATGGAGGCCGAACGTGCCGGCACCCGGTGCGGGCTGGTGCATGAGGCGGTGCTGGAGGATTTTCCCGACCTTTCCGGCCACGATGTCTACATGTGCGGGCCGCCGGCCCTGATCGATGCCGGACGGCGCACGTTCGTCGAGGCAGGGCTGCCCGAGGCCCGCCTGTACTACGACTCGTTCGATTACGCGCCCGAGGTGCTGGCGCGCATACTCGATGCGCGCGCCGGGATCCACGGCATGTAGCGCACAGGGCTCAGCGCTTTCCGGTGGCCATCGGCATGTTGGCCTGGCGCCAGGAATGCATGCCGCCATGCAGGATGTGCACGCGCGTGAAACCGGCCTTGACCAGCCGCTGTGCGGCGCCCTTCGCGGTCTGGCCGGTCCTGCAGACCACCACGATGGGCAGGTCCCGGGCCTTGGCAAGATTCTTGTTTTCCGGATCGAACTGGCTCATGGCGACATGGCGCGAGCCGGGGATGTGGCCCTGCTCGAAGTTGGCATGGGGCGATATATCCACCACCAGCGCGTTCTCGCGGTTGATCAGCAGGGTCACTTCGGACGGGTTGATCGACTTGAATTTCTGCGCGAGGCGCAGGATCTCGCCGACGATCAGCGCCACCACCAGGATCGCGAACAACGCGCTGAGCCAGGGGTGGTTGCCGACGAATTCGGGCAACTTGTGGAAAAAATCACTCATGAAAGGGTCCGTGCGGGCGTCGATGCGCCGGAAGGCAGCGGTGCATTATCCGGTAGTGCCGGACGCAGCGCAAAGGATGTTCACTGGGACGGCGTGATGTCGGGCAGGCCGCTGGTCAGCCACCAGTGCCGGGTGTCGGGGTCATAGCGCCAGGTCTGGCGGTCGATGATGGTGCGCTCGGTCTGGGTGTGCACGTTGATCAGGCCGATGCGCACCACCTGCTTGACCTTGTATTTCCCGACGGGGACCGGGCCGTTGCCGGCATCGTATTCGCTGACGCGCACCTGCCGGTAGCGCGCCATGTCCAGGTCGCTGAGCGGATGCGCGTTGCGGTAGGCCGGGTCGAGGAAGGACACCGCCTGGGCAAACGTACCCCAGCGCACCGTGGCGGCGTATGCGGTCAGCGTGGTTTGCAGGCTCCGATCGCGACGGTCGGTGGCGCATCCGGCAAGGATCATCAGCAGCGCCAGCGCAGAGGCGGCGAGGAACGTGCGGCGGTGGCCCATGGGTCACGTGTCTCCGGCAGTCGGTTGCTGCGATTGTGCCGCATGTGCGTCCTGCGTGCGCAGCCGCGCGGCAAAACGCGCCTCCAGCGTCGCGGCCACGCCATCGCCGGTCAGGATACGGCATGGCACCGAGATGCGCGCCCGGCCTCGCGATGCCAGGGTGTCCAGGAAGGCTGCACAGTCGGCCTCAGGGTCCAGTTGTGCCTCCGCACGCAGGTCCTCCCATACCGGCTTGAGGTAGCGCACGTGTGAATCGGCGACGAACACGTCGCAGTCGTGGCCGTGCTCGCGAAGCATCAACTCGACCAGCGCCCAGCCGGCCAGGGTCATCAGGCTGGTCAGGCTGCCGCCGAACGCGCAGCCCTTGTCGTTGACGTGGGCAGCGAGCGGCGCACCCAGCAGCAGATGTCCCGTGTCATGGGCGAGGATGCGCAGCTGCATGGCGCGGACCGGGGCGATGTTTTCAAGCATGAAACGTTCGAGCGCACGCGCCGGGGCAGGAAGGTCAACAGGTTCGGTCATCAGCCGGGGTCATCCGCAATCCAGGGTCGAAGGGCATCATAAAGGACGAATCCTGCCTGCTGCTTGACCGGGGAGATGCTGCGCAAGCCGGAAGGTGTGCTGCGTTTACGGCGCGAGTGCGGGTAGCATCGGGGCATGTCTTGTCCTTCTGCTCCGTTGACCGGCATCGAGGTCGTGATCACCCGCCCTGTCGACAGCGCCGGGCCGCTGGTACGGCGGGTACGCGCGATGGGTGGCATACCACGCCGCCTGCCCGGCCTGTCCCTGCGTGCGATGCCGGCCGAAGCGGCGCGCGCTGCCTGGCAGGCGGCGCAGGGGTGCGAACTTCTGCTGTTCACCAGTCCGGCGGCGGTGCGACACGCCATCGCGCTGGCGCCGCTGGATTCAGCGGCACGCGTGCTGGCCGTGGGCCGCGGTACCCGCGATGTCCTGTGGCGTGCCGGATGCACAGGCGTGCAATCGCCGCCGGCCGGCCATGAACGCAGCGAAGGCCTGCTGACGCATCCCTGGCTGCAACAGGTAGATGGCATGCGCATTGGCCTGGTCACCGCACCGGGCGGTCGCGACATCATGGAGCGCGCGCTGGCAAGGCTGGGCGCCCACATCGTGCGTGCCGATGTCTACCGGCGCGTCCCGCCGCGCCTGACACGTCGCCATCAGGCCATGGTGCAGGCACTGACGCCGGATGCGCTGGTCCTGTTGAGCAGTGCGCAGGCGCTTGACCACTTGCTGGCTGCGCTGGAGGCCCCTGCGCGCCAGCGCCTGCTGTCCTGTCGCATGGTGGTCAGCAGCGAGCGCCTTGCGGACCATGTGCGGCAGGCCGGGTGCGAGCGCATCGTGCGCGCCGCATCGGCTGCACCGGCGGACCTCGTGGACGCCGGGATGCAGGCCGTGCACGAAGCGGCAAGCTGCTCTATGGCCGTCACGCCGCACTCGGGCTAGCATGGGCGCATGAGCGCATCCGAACACGATTCCTCCTCCTCGGCGCCGGCTCCGGACAAAGGCGCCGGCAAATCGGCAAGCCCGTCCTCCGCCAGGCCTGCGCGGCGCGGGATTGGCCTGGCCGGTCTGGCCGTGGTGCTGGCCCTGGTGGCGCTTTTGCTGGCCGGTTACGGCAGTTGGCGTGCCTGGCTGCAGCATCAGGGCGGCGAACGTGACAACCGTATCCTGACCTCGTTGCAGCAGCGCGTGGATGCGATGCGGGCCGGGATCGATGCACAGCAGTCTGGCATGCAGTCGCTGCAGCAACAGGTGCAGATCGCGCAGCAGCAGTCCCAGTCCCTGGGGGTGCAGGTGCAGGGTCTGTCCGATCGCAGCCGCAGCCTGGAAAATGCCGTGGCCGGACTGACCGCGCGCGAGCAGTCGGGGCGTGACACCGTGCGCCTGGACGAGGCCGGCATGCTGCTGCAGATGGCCGGCGAACGCTATGCGCTGTTCCATGACACCGAAGGCACCCTGCGCGCACTGCAGCAGGCCGACCACGTGTTGGCGCAGGTCGAGGATCCGGCCTATGCCGCTGTCCGCCAGACTTTGGCGGAAGAACGCAAGGCACTGGCGGCCACGCATCCCGAGCAGCGTCGCCAGGATCTGGATGCCCTGTCGCACATGCGCGCGGAGTCGGCATCCTTGCCGCTGCGCCCGGCAGCTTCACTCCCGGCAACGCCCGGACACGGTTTCTGGGGCCGTGTGCGGCAGGCGTTTTCGGGACTGGTGCAGGTTCAGCGTGAGGATGCCTACACCCCGGCGCGCCGGGCCCTGGCGCGCGACCTGCTGACGCTGGACCTGGCACAGGCCCAGTCCGCCTTGCTGGCCTGGGATGGACCGGGTTACCGGCAGGCGCTGGATCGGGCGCAGACACGGCTGGAGCGCGCATTCGATCCGGAAGACCCGGCCGTGCGCCGGATGCGCGCGCAACTGGACCGGATGCGCAAACAGCCGACACCGCCGGCACCGCAGCTGGGCGCGGCGTGGACCCAGCTGCACAACCTGCGCGTGATCCATGAAGCCAGCGGACCGGCCACGCCGGCCACGACGTCCACGCCGGAAGGCGGTCGCCCATGAGGCTTTGGCGCTGGGTCCTGCTTTTGGTCGCACTGGCCGCGCTGGCGGCATACGGCTGGCACTGGGTGGCCGCCGATCCGGGGCAGGTGGTGATCCACCTGCGCGGCTGGCGGGTGCAGACCACTCTGGTCACGGCCATCGTTCTGCTGCTGCTGTTCTGGGGGCTGGCGAGCCTGGCCTGGTGGGTGCTGCGCTGGCCTTTCGGTGCCGTCACCCGGCGCCAGCGCAGGCGCAGCCGGCAGGCATTCCATGACGGTATTGTGGCCATGGCCGAGGGTCGTTTCGGCGAGGCCGAGCGCGATCTCACGCGCGCAGCAAGGCATGTGCCGCAGCGCGTACCTGCATTGCTGGCGGCGGCCCGGGCCGCGCATGCGCGCGGCGACCACAAGCGGGCACTGGAGGCCCTGGACGAAGCAACCCAGAGCGCACCGCAGGCGGCCCGGGTCCTGCGTGCGCGCCTGTTGCGCGAAGAGGGTCGCAACGCGGAGGCGTTGTCGTTGCTGAGTCCGCAGGCCGATGCCGGGACACTGCCGCCCGGCGGCTGGCTGGAGCTGATCCACGCGGCCCTGGCCTGCGATGACATGAGCCGTGCTCGTGGGGGGCTGGAACCGTTGCGTCGCAGCGGAGTACTCGATACCGAGGCATTCACGGCACTGCAGCAGCGGGTCCTGGTGCAGGCCTTGCGCGAGGCGCCGGGCATCGATGCCCTGCATGCCCTGTGGGGCGAATTCAGCCGTGCGCAACGTCGTTCACCGGACCTGGTGGCGGTGTATGCCGCACGCGTGGCGGCCTTCGGCCGTCCGCTGCCGGCGATGGACGAGATCGAATCGGCGCTGCGGCGTCAATGGTCGCCGCAGCTGGTGGCGGTGTACGGACGCATGCAGGGCGAGGACCTGGAAACCCGGTTGCACCGCGCCGAAGGCTGGCTCGATGCCCATCCAGGCGATGCAGTGTTGCTGACCGCGTTGGGCCGCATGTGCGTGCGCATCGAACTGTGGGGCAAGGCCCGCCAGTACCTGTCCCGCGCGTTGTCCCTGGAGCCGACCGTGGACATCTGGGAGGCGATGGGCGAGGCCTACGCCGGGCAGGGCAACGCGGTGCTGGCCCAGCAGTGCTACCGCAACGCCCTGCGCCTGACCCGCGGCGAACCGGTCGAGGCGCTACCGGGTGGAGCCAGGCCGCGCGAGGGCGCGGTACGCATCGACCCCGAAAAGCGCAATGCCCACGGCGTGCCGCAGCTTCCCGACGACGATTCAGCCTGACCCCAAACCCTGCGCGCCCTGCATCCGCCCCACCGCGTACGGCGATATCAACGATAACCCCAAGCGTAGGGCGGGCACCGTCCGCCATGGCGCAATACCGGGGAAACGGCGGACAGTGTCCGCCCTACGGACATGGTGCTTGCGGGGGTCCCGGCGGCCCGTATCCGCCCCACCGCGTACGGCGATATCAACGATAACCCCAGGCGTAGTGCGGGCACCGTCCGCCATGGCGCAATACCGGGAAAACGGCGGACAGTGTCCGCCCTACGGACATGGTGCTTGCGGGAGTCCCGGCGGCCCGTATCCGCCCCACGGCGTACGGCGATATCAACGATAACCTCAGCGTAGGGCGGGCACCGTCCGCCATGGCGCAATGCCGGGAAAACGGCGGACAGTGTCCGCCCTACGGACATGGTGCTTGCGGGAGTCCCGGCGGCCGTGCCCGCCCCACGACGTACGGCGATATCAACGATAACCTCAGCGTAGGGCGGGCACCGTCCGCCATGGCGCAATGCCGGGAAAACGGCGGACAGTGTCCGCCCTACGGACATGGTGCTTGCGGGAGTCCCGGCGGCCCGTGCCCGCCCCACGGTCATCGCCGGGGCTGAAGCGGTTCGAGATTGGCATAGGCCAGTACCAGCCATTTGCTGCCGGCGTCGGCGAAATTCACCTGCACGCGGGTATATGCACCGTCGCCTTCGGCGCTGACCACCACGCCTTCGCCGAAACTGGGGTGGCGCACGGCCTGGCCAAGCCTGATCGGCGATGATGATGCGCCGAGCGTGGCGGCGGCGAACGGACGCGCTGCCAGCGGTCGACTGACCTGCACCCGCGGGCGCACTTCATCGAGCAGCTCGGGCGGCAGTTCGGCGAGAAAGCGCGAAGGACGCGCCAGGGTCTCGGTGCCATGCAGGCGGCGCGACTCGGCATGACACAGCACCAGCTTTTCGCGCGCGCGGGTGATGCCGACGTAGGCCAGGCGGCGTTCTTCCTCCAGGCGGTCTTCCTGTTCGACCGAGCGCTGGCTGGGGAACAGGCCTTCCTCCATGCCGACCAGGAACACCTGCGGAAATTCCAGACCCTTGGCCGAGTGCAGCGTCATCAGTTGCACACAGTCCTCGCCGCTCTCGCCCTGGCCTTCGCCGGCTTCCAGCGCGGCATGGGCGAGGAAGGCGGCCATGTCCGACAGTCCGGCTTCCTGGTCCTCCGGGGAGGGCTGGAAGCGGCTGGCCACATTGACCAGTTCGTCCAGGTTCTCCAGCCGTGATTCGGCGCTGCCGCGACCGTCGTCGCGTTCGTGGAAGGCGCGCAGGCCGCTGTGTTCGATGGCGTGTTCGACCTGCTCGGACAGGGTGAGACCGGCATGCGAGGCAGCGGACTCGGCATCACCGTCCGCGCCGGCATGCCGGAATGTGCGGGCCATGCCATCGATCAGTTCGATGAAACCCTTGACCGCATTCCTGGCGCGTGCGGCCAGTTGCGTATCGGTCAGTTCCGCCAGTGCGGCGTCCCACATCGACAGGTTCTCGCTGCGTGCGCGTCGGCGCAGCAGGTCCAGTGTCCGCGCGCCGATGCCTCGCGGTGGTGTGTTCACGGCGCGTTCGAAGGCTGCGTCGTCCAGACGGTTGGCCGCCAGGCGCAGGTAGGCCAGGGCGTTGCGTATTTCCGCGCGTTCGAAGAAGCGCTGCCCGCCGTAGACCCGGTACGGCAGATCGTGGCGGATCAGTTGTTCCTCGAAATTGCGTGATTGCGCGTTGGAGCGATACAGGATTGCGCAGTCGCTTCCGCTGCCACCGTCTTCGATGTGCTCGAGGATGCGTTCGACCACGAAGCGCGCCTCATCCTGCTCGTTGTAGGCGGCATACAGTGCGATGCGTTCGCCGTCGCCGTCGGCAGTCCACAGGTTCTTCCCCAGCCGCTCGCCGTTGCGCGCAATGATGGCATTGGCAGCATTGAGGATGTTGGCACTGGAACGGTAGTTCTGTTCCAGGCGAATGGTTCTGGCGCCGGGGAAGTCGCTGAGGAACTGCTGCATGTTCTCGACCCGGGCACCGCGCCAGCCGTAGATGGACTGGTCGTCGTCACCGACCGCGAAGATCTGGCCGGGGAGGTCGGGACTCGGGACTCGGGACTCGGGACTCGGGGATCGCGGATTGGCGTTCTGCGCGTTGTCGGGGGAGGCGCCGGTGGCCGGGATGTTCGCGTGGGTGGGTAGCGCGGCAGGACCGGCTTTTCCGAGCCCCGAGTCCCGAGTCCCGAGTCCCGGCTCTTCAGAGTCCCGAGTCCCGAGTCCCGGCTCTTCGGAGTCCCGAGTCCCGGGTCCCGAACCCGCAAGCACTCGAATCCACGCATACTGCAACGCATTGGTGTCCTGGAATTCGTCCACCAGCACGTGGCGCCAGCGTTCGCGGTAGTGCGCGAGGATGTCCGGGTGCTGCAACCACAGTTCGTGCGCACGCAGCAGCAGTTCGCCGAAGTCGACCAGTCCGGCGCGACGGCAGGCGGCCTCGTAGGCGGCATAGATTTCCAGCAGGGTGCGTGTGGGCGGGTGGTCGCGATGCTCGATGGCGTCCGCGCGCTTGCCCTCGTCCTTCCAGTGGGCAATCTGCCAGGCGGCCTGACGGGGTGGGAAGCGTGCCTCGTCCAGCCCCAGTCCGGCCACCACCCGCTTGACCAGCCGCTGCTGGTCGTCGGCATCGAGGATCTGGAAGGTTTCGGGCAGGCCGGCCTGCTTCCAGTGCCGGCGCAGCAGGCGATGGGCGATACCGTGGAAGGTGCCTGTGGTCAGTCCGCGTGTGCCTTGCGGCATCAGGCTGTCCAGGCGCGCGCGCATCTCGCCGGAGGCCTTGTTGGTGAAGGTCACGGCCAGGATCGACCAGGGCGAGGCGCGTTCGACCTCGGCCAGCCAGGCGATGCGCCGGGTCAGGACACGGGTCTTGCCGGAGCCGGCGCCGGCCAGCACCAGGTAATGCCCGGGCGGGGCGCTGACCGCCTCGCGCTGGGCGGCATTGAGATCATCGAGCAGGTGCGAGACATCCATCGCTGCATTGTAGCGGCAGCGCTGGGGACGTCGGCGTCAGTCGATCGCGGTGCTCAGCGCTTGCCGCGCAACAGGCCCGCCAGCACCAGTACCGCGCCAACCGCCATGCCGGCGTAGCCGATCCAGCGGGGGAAGCTCTTCTGCTCGGTGACCTTCAGTACATGCGAGCCGACCTGTGCCAGCGTTTGCGTGCTGGAGTACGAGCCGTGCCCGTATGCCAGGTAGATGCCTGCCACCAGCAGCAGGATACCGATGACCATCAGTGCGATGCGCATGCCTTGGAACTCCAGCCAGAAGGGAGCCCCGATGATAACCATGCCATCCGCCCGTTGTCCTCGGTTGTGAGCGCAGGGGTGAAACCCGGACATAAAAATCCCCGGGAGTCAGGGGGAGAACTCCCGGGGAGAGAACAGGGCCAGGGGTAGGGCACCTGTCTCGGGGTTCACTCAGGGAGGTGAGTGAGCGAACGCCATTGCGTGCGTTCAGTGCATTGGAAAACCCGTGTCGGCAAAAGTTGCACGGCCTTCAGGGACGCATTTAGCATGCATTCATTTACAGTACAATCAATACCTTGCAGGTAAGCAACGCATTGTCCGCAGCGGTCAGTGGGCCTCGTCCCAGTTGTCGCCCACACCCACATCGACGATCAGCGGCACCGCCAGTTCCGCCGCGCCCTGCATGTGCTCGGTCACGCCCTGACGGATGGCATCGATGGCATCGGCGCGCACCTCGAACACCAGTTCGTCGTGTACCTGCATCAGCATCGCGGCATCGTCGCGCCCGACCAGCCAGTGATCGACGTCCAGCATCGCCCGCTTGATGATGTCGGCGGCGGTGCCCTGCATCGGTGCATTGATGGCCGCGCGCTCGGCGCCGGCTCGCAGCGCCTGGTTGCGGGACTTGAGGTTGTCCAGGTACAGGCGTCGCCCGAACAGGGTTTCAACGAAACCGTTCTGGTGGGCCTGCTCGCGCGTGCGGTCCATGAAGTCGCGCACCCCGGGATACCTTGCAAAATAGCGGGCGATGTAGTCGGCGGCCTCGCCGCGGTCGATGCCCAGTTGCCGCGCCAGGCCGAAAGCGCTCATGCCGTACATCAGGCCGAAATTGATGGCCTTGGCGGCGCGCCGCTGGTTGCTGTCGACGTCATCGGGTTTCACATCGAAAACTTCCGCCGCCGTGGCGCGGTGGATGTCGGCGCCCTCGCGGAAGGCCGCCAGCAGACCCTCGTCGCCGGACAGGTGGGCCATGATGCGCAGCTCGATCTGCGAGTAGTCGGCGGCCATCACTTTCCACCCCTCCGGGGCGATGAAGGCCTGGCGGATACGCCGGCCCTCCTCGGTGCGCACCGGGATGTTCTGCAGGTTGGGATCGGACGAGGACAGTCGCCCGGTCGCCGCCACGGCCTGGTGGTAGCTGGTGTGCACGCGACCGGTCCCGGGATGGACCATCTGCGCCAGCTTGTCGGTATAGGTCGAGCGCAATTTGGCCAGGCTGCGGTAATCGAGGATCAGGCGCGGCAGCGGATGGTCCCCGGCGATCGCCTCCAGGGCCTCCTCGTTGGTCGAGGGTGCCCCCTTGGGTGTTTTCACCTTCACCGGCAGGCCCAGTTTGTCGAACAGGATCACCTGCAGCTGCTTGGGCGAATCGAGGTTGAACTCCTGGCCGGCGTGTTCGTAGGCCTGCTGCTGGATCTCGACCATGCGCTTGCCCAGCGCCTGGCTCTGGTGCTTGAGGTTGTCCACGTCGATCAGCACGCCGCGCTTTTCCATGCGCGCCAGCACCGGCACCAGCGGCATCTCGATGTCGGTGTAGACCGACTTCAGGCCGGGTTCGGTCTCGAGCCTGGGCCACAGCGCGTGGTGCAGGCGCAGGGTGATGTCGGCATCTTCGGCGGCATAGCGACAGGCGGTGTCCAGGTCGACTTCGGCGAAACCGATCTGTTTGGCGCCCTTGCCGGCCACGTCGCTGTACTTGACCGTGGTGTAGCCCAGGTAGCGCGCAGCCAGCGAATCCATGTCGTGGCGCGTGGCGGTGGCATTCCACACGTAGGACTCGAGCATGCTGTCGTGCGCCAGGCCTCGCACATCGATGCCATGCCCGGCCAGCACGTTGATGTCGTACTTACCGTGCTGGGCGAGTTTGGGACGCCGCGGGTCCTCGAGCACGGGCCTGAGCGCATCGAGCACCGTATCCCGATCCAGTTGCGCGGGCACCCCCGGATAGTCATGCGCCACGGGGATGTATGCGGCGGTACCCGGTTCGACGGACAGGGACACGCCGACGATGCGTGCGCGCAGGGCATCGAGCGAGGTGGTCTCGGTGTCGAAGGCGACCAGCTCGGCGGTTTCGATGCGCTCGACCCAGGCCTTGAGTGCCTCGCGGGTGGTGACCAGTTCATAGTGTCCCGGCGCGGCGGCGCCAACCGCGCAAGTTTGCGCTGCGGCATTGCGCAGGGTGATGGCGGCGGGGTCGCGCGTGGGTCCGGGCGCGGGCTTGTTTCCCGTGCCGTCCTCCAGATCCTTCAGTGCCGACCTGAATTCGTAGCGCGTATACAGCGTGCGCAGGCGTTCGGCATCGGGCTCGCGCAGGGCCAGGTCGGTGGGGCCGACGTCAAGTTCGACATCGGTCCTGATGGTGACCAGTTCGCGCGAGAGGGGCAGGTGATCCAGCGCCGCACGAAGGTTATCCCCGATCTTTCCGCCGACCTCGGCGGCATGTGCCATCAGCCCATCCAGCGAGCCGTAGGTCGCCAGCCACTTGGCAGCCGTCTTGGGTCCGCACTTGTCCACGCCCGGCACGTTGTCGACCTTGTCCCCGGTCAGTGCCAGGAAGTCGACGATGCGTTCCGGCGGCACGCCGTACTTTTCCTTCACGCCGGCGACGTCGGTGTGGGTGCTGGTCATGGTGTTGACCAGGGTGATGTGCGCATCGACCAGTTGGGCGAAGTCCTTGTCGCCGGTGGAGATGACCACGTCGATGCCGCTGGCCGCCGCCTGCCGGGCGAGGGTGCCGATGACATCGTCTGCCTCCACGCCGGGCACGCGCAGGATCGGGAATCCCTGGGCCTCGACGATGGCCAGCATCGGCTCGACCTGGCTGCGCAGATCGTCGGGCATCGGCGGGCGGTTGGCCTTGTAGTCCGCGTACAGTGCATCCCGGAAGGTCGGTCCGGGGGCGTCCTGCACGAAGGCGACGTAGTCGGCGCCGGCCTTGAGGGTGGCGCGCAGCATGTTGACCACGCCGAACAGTGCGCCGGTGGGTTCGCCTTCGGCATTGCTCAAGGGTGGCAAAGCGTGGAAGGCACGATAAAGGTAAGAGGAACCGTCGATGAGAATCAGGGTGGCCATGCCCCCGATTCTCGCATGTGCGCCGGTCGTTCGGTTTCCGATGGGCGTACGGAGCCGGCGCTGTTATGCTGAAATCCCGTTCCGGAGGTGCAGCATGCGACGCTCCAATTCACGATATCTGCTGATGGCCATGGGTCTTGTGCTTCCGTTCAGTGGGCAGGCCCATGGCCAGGATTCCAGGGTACCGGTACCGCCCCCACCGGGCATGCATGACCCCGGCGTGAAGCCTGCAGCGGCCAGTAGCGCACAGGTGCGCCATGCACGGACCAGCTTCGGGGAAAAGGACGGTCTTCCGTCATCGGTGGTTGAACGGGCCGCGAAGGATGCCCGCGGCGAGCCACCGCCCACGGTGGACATCCGCACGATCGGCAAGGACAAGGTCGAGGAATACCGCATCAACGGCAGGCTCTACATGATCCACGTGATCCCCGAGCACGGCGTACCGCAGACCTACATGACCAATTCGCAAGGCGAGCTGATGCCGAAGGCCGGGCAGCCGCCGGTCAACCCGGTGTTCTACACGATCTACAAGTGGGGCGGATCGAGCAAACACTCCGACAACGGCAACTAGTCGAGACGTGTTGTCCGGGCAGTTCTCGGGTTGATCGCCTGTCCAGTGCCTGCCATTCCCGGGCGCGCGCGGTCGTGTTCGGCGGACCCTAGTGCCTGAAGTGGCGCATGCCGGTGAAGACCATCGCCATGTCATGTTCGTCGGCGGCGGCGATGACTTCCTCGTCGCGGCGTGAACCACCGGGCTGGATCACCGCGCGGATACCGGCCCCGGCAGCGGTGTCCAGTCCGTCACGGAAGGGAAAGAAGGCATCGGACGCCATCACGCTGCCTGCCACCTCCAGACCAGCCTCGGCGGCTTTCATGACAGCGATCCGTGCGCTGTCGACGCGGCTCATCTGGCCGGCGCCGATGCCGATGGTCCGGCCTTCACGTGCGTACACGATGGCATTGGACTTGACGAACATGGCCACGTGCCAGGCAAACAGCAGGTCGCGCAGTTCCTCGGTGTCGGGCACGCGCGTGCTGACGACTTTCAGGTCGTCCGCAAGCAGGGTGTCGCGGTCGGTGTCCTGCACCAGCAGGCCGCCGGCAATGCGCTTGTAGTCGAGCGTCGATGGCGCAGATTCCGGCCACGCGCCGGTGGCGATGACACGTACGTTCGGCTTGCCGGCAAAGGCGTCCAGTGCGTCCGGCGACACGCTGGGTGCCAGCACCACTTCGACGAACTGCCGCTCAACAATCATGCGTGCAGTGGCAGCATCCAGTGGCCGGTTGAAGGCAATGATGCCGCCGAATGCCGAGGTCGGGTCACAGGCATGGGCGCGTTGGTAGGCGTCGGCGATGTCGCTGCCGAGGGCCACGCCGCACGGATTGGCGTGCTTGACGATGACGCAGGCAGGCACGTGCCGGAACGCCTTGACGCATTCCAGCGCGGCATCGGCATCGGCCAGGTTGTTGTAGGACAATTCCTTGCCGGCCAGGACCGTGGCGGTGGCAACGATGCCCTCCGCAGGAGCCTGTTCCTCCACATACAACGCGCCGCCCTGATGCGGGTTCTCGCCGTAGCGCAGCGACTGGCGGCGCCGCAGCGCCAGATGCAGCGTCGGGGCAAACGAGGTGCCGGCCTGCTCTTCGGTCTGCCGTCCCAGCCAGTCGGCGATCATGCCGTCGTAGTGCGCGGCATGGGCAAAAGCCTTGGCGGCCAGGCGGCGGCGCAGGGCGATGCTGGTGCCGCCGTGTTCGTGCAGGGTCTGGATGACTTCGGCGTAATCGGAAGGGTCGACCACCACCAGCACACGGTCGTGATTTTTGGCCGCGGCGCGCAGCATGGCCGGCCCGCCGATGTCGATGTTTTCCACGGCCTCGTCGAGCGTGCAGTCCGGTCGCGCCACCGTGCTGGCGAAGGGATACAGGTTCACCACCAGCAGGTCGATCGGTTCGATCCCGTGCTCGTGCATGACATTGTCGTCGACCCGGCGGCGCCCGAGCAGGCCGCCATGGATGCGCGGGTGCAACGTCTTGACACGCCCGTCCATGATTTCCGGAAAGCCGGTGACTTCGCTCACTTCACGTACCGGCAGGTGTGCCTCGCGCAGGGCGCGCGCACTGCCGCCGGTGGAGACCAGTTCCACGCCCAGCTTGTCCAGCCCGCTCGCCAGTTCGGCCAGGCCGTGCTTGTCCGACACGCTGAGCAATGCGCGGTGAACCGGGGTCAGGGAGGTATCGAACATGGGTCGGCCCGTGCGGGAAAACCGCAAGTATAACGGCAGTCGTGTACGCGACGCCGGACTTCAGATCAGGCCGTGGGCAGCCAGCTTCTTGCGCAGGGTGGCGCGGTTGATGCCGAGGGCGACGGCGGCACGGCTCTGGTTGTTGTCGTGGTGGGCCATGACTTCACGCAGCAGCGGTGCCTCGGCTTCGCGCATGACCAGGGCGTACAGACCCTCGTCGCAGGGGGTGTCGCCGATATCGAGCAGATAGCGCCGTACCATACGGCTGACACATTCGCTGAGTGCGCTGACGCCGCACGACGTGGTGTCGGCGCCGACAGCAGGCATACGGACGGCATTCACTTGCTTCATCCCCCGGGCGTGTTGCGTGCGGTCGGGATGGCCCGCCGCATCTTGTCGATTGCGTTCGCGCCGTGGAAAGAGACTTTCCCTCTTCGCATGGGCTGCGATCACGAAAGGCCAGTCTACTCGTCGCGCTGGAAAATTTGTAGTGCGTGCATCGATGCGACACGGTTCCGGTCACTGGAAACCGAATTCGAAGGCCACGGCCCGCTTGCCGGGATCCCTGACCTCGAACACCAGCGAGGCGCTGGCGCCGGGCGCCAGCCCGCGCGCGATGGCGGCAGGGTCGTCCAGGTAATCGGTGGGACGAAAGCGCCGCATCGCCACGCGGTTGCCGTCGAGATCGGAGAGGGTGATGTCGACCACCGGATAGGGCTGGGCATGGCGCGCATTGTTGCGGATGGTGGCGCTGATGATCAGCGCGCCCGGAACCGAAGGGTGCGGACGCACGTCGCGCGATACCAGTTGCAATTTGGCCAGATCGGGCACCAGCGGCAGGCGGCATCCCAGGATCGAGCACGCCGAGCGCAGCCACGGACCGAACTGGGCATTGCGCAGCAGCGGACGGCGTTCGGCCCACACCAGCTGCACCCCGAGCAACAGGGCCAGGGCGGTACAGGCCAGGACCCAGCGCAGGGTATGTCCGGGGCGCCCCGAAAGCCGCTGCAGGCGGGCGAAGGACGGAAGCTCGTGGGGGTGGTCGTGTTCGTGCGCGGTGTCCGGTGCATGCGAGAACAGCGGCGCCTGCGGCGAATCCTCGGCGCGCACCACGCTCATCATCAGTACCGGCGGGGCCGGGCTGGTGGGGTGCAGTGGCAGGGTTTCGTAGGTGTCGTCGGGCAGTTCCTCGGCCAGTGTCGCCAGGCAGCTGAAGGTGGCGCCGCACTTGCCGCAGGCCACCGTGCCGTGAGCCTGGGCGACCGTCGCGGCATCGAGGGAAAAGACGGTCAGGCATTCCGGGCACTGGGCATACATGCCGGCAATTGTATGCCAGGCTGGCTTCAGCCGCGCCGGCGCCCCTCGATGCGGATCCAGTCATCTCGGCGGGTGACGGCAAGCGCCTCGAACCAGGGCTCGTAACGCTGCACGAGTTCCTGCTCTTGCCCGGCGAGGATGCCGGACAAGGCCATCGGTGCGCCGGGTCCGGTCAGGAGCGCGAACCGCTCGCCCAGTTCGGCCAGCGGGCCGGCGAGGATATTGGCCACGAACACGTCCGCGAGGGCTGATGGTGCGTCCCCGGGCAGATGGACGTCCAGGCGGGCGTCCACGCCGTTGCGCGCGGCGTTGCTGCGCGTGGCCGTCAGTGCCTGGGGATCGTTGTCCACGGCCAGTGCATGCGCCGCGCCGAGTTTCAGCGCGGCGATGGCCAGCACCCCCGAACCGCAGCCGTAGTCGGTGACCCGCCGGCCTTCCAGATCCAGGCCGTCGAGCCATTCGAGGCACAGGGCCGTGGTGGGATGCGTGCCGGTGCCGAAGGCCAGCCCCGGGTCCAGGCGCACCACGGTGGCCTGGGGTTCGGCAAAGTCCGTCACGTTCCACGGCACGATCCACAGCCGCCGACCGAAACGCATCGGCTTGAACTGGTCCATCCAGGCGCGTTCCCAGTCCTGGTCGGCGACGTCGCGAAACTCCAGTTGCGCTGGCGACAGTCCCGGCATCGTTGCGCACAACGCGGCGGCGATGCCGGCGCGGTCGGCGTCGTGCTCGAACAGAGCCGTCAGCACCACGCGATGCCATAACGGGGTCTGGTCGAGTCCGGGTTCGAAGATTGCACGCTCGTCCGGCGTCTCGGCGTCGGCATCCTGCAGGGTGACCGACAGCGCGCCCAGTTCTTCCAGCGTGGCTTCGCACGCGGGCTGGCGGTCGGCGGCGAGGGTCAGGGAAAGTTCGAGCCAGGGCATTTCGGGGCGGGGAATGGAGACTGGGGAATAGGGAATGGGGCGGGAGGCGAATGCGTCGCCGAGGGCGACCCATTTCCGACTCTCCATTCCCCATGTCCGGCGCTTCAGCCCATCCCGATCGCCTTCTCCTTGCGTTCGGCGATGCGTTTTTCCAGGTAGTGGATGTTCTGCCCACCCTGCACGAAACCGCCGTCGTCCATGATGCGCTGTTGCAGCGGTATATTGGTCTTGATGCCTTCCACGACCATTTCCGACAGCGCGATGCGCATGCGCGCAAGGGCTGTGGCGCGGTCGGGGCCGTGCACGACCAGTTTGCCGATCATCGAATCGTAGGTCGGCGGGACCTTGTACCCGTCGTAGATGTGGGTGTCCACGCGCACACCGGGGCCGCCCGGGGCTTCGTAGCGCTTGATGGTGCCGGGGCTGGGCATGAAGGTGTCCGGATCCTCGGCATTGATGCGGCATTCGATGGCATGGCCATGGATGCGGATGTCCTCCTGCCGGATCGACAACGGCTGGCCGCTGGCGATGAGCAGTTGTTCACGCACCAGATCGGTGCCGGTGATCAGCTCGGTCACCGGGTGTTCGACCTGGATGCGGGTGTTCATCTCGATGAAATAGAAGCGCCCGTCTTCGAACAGGAACTCGAAGGTACCCGCGCCTCGGTAGCCGATGCGGTTGCAGGCATCGACGCAGACCTTGCCGATCTCGGCGCGAAGCTCAGGGGTGATACCGGGCGCGGGGGCTTCCTCGACCACCTTCTGGTGGCGCCGCTGCATCGAGCAGTCGCGCTCGCCCAGGTGGATCGCGTTGCCCTGGCCATCAGCCAGCACCTGGATTTCCACATGGCGCGGGTTCTCCAGGAACTTCTCCATGTAGACCTGCTCGTTGCCGAACGCAGCGCGCGCCTCGGAGCGGGTGGTGGCGATGGCGTTGCCCAGGTGCGCCTCGGTGTGCACCACGCGCATGCCGCGGCCGCCGCCGCCGCCGGCGGCCTTGATGATGACCGGGTAGCCGATCTCGCGTGCAATACGCATGCTGCGCTCGACATCCTCGTCCAGCGGGCCGCCGGACCCGGGTACACAGGGCACGCCGGCCGCCTTCATGGCCTTGATGGCCTCGACCTTGTCGCCCATCAGGCGGATGGTGTCGGCCTTGGGTCCGATAAAGATGAATCCGGAGCGTTCGACCTGTTCGGCGAAGTCGGCATTTTCGGACAGGAAACCGTAGCCGGGGTGAATGGCGTTGGCATCGGTGATCTCGGCTGCCGCGATAATCGCCGGAATGTTGAGGTAGCTTTGCGCGCTCGGCCCCGGACCGATGCAGATGGCCTCGTCGGCCATGCCTACATGCTTGAGGTTGCGATCGGCGGTCGAGTGCACGGCCACGGTCCTGATGCCCAGGGTGTGACAGGCACGCAGGATGCGCAGGGCGATTTCGCCGCGGTTGGCGATGACGACTTTGTCTAGCATGGGAATAGGGCGTCCGGGATACGGGATTCGGGATACGGGTTTGGGCAAGGCATGGTAGAGGGTTGGCGCGGCATCATGAACTTCCCAGGCGGAAGAGAATTGGTCAGTCCATGGTGTTTGGCAAACACGAGGTCGAGCAGATTTGCACGTTGGGCGTCGTGCCTGGTGTAACCAGGTTGTTCGGCGATGGAAAGGCGGGTGTCCGGTTCCGATAGTGAGCCACGATTGATCGACCGGAAACGCAGATATCGCTGCAAAGATCGTCGTGCTGCTCCTTTGGCGATATTCAATTGCACGCTGACTGCTGCTCGCCGCATGTGTTGTGCCCATGGAATGCGTTCGGGTCCGGGAACTCGGGCGCATATCCGGTAGATCGAAACAATGCGTTCCATGGCGTCATGCCACATTTCCAGTCGTTGACGTGGCGGTTGTGACGAGTCCCGAATCCCCATTCCCGATTCCCGGCCTATCAGGCAATCACGAACAACGGCTCGTCGAACTCCACCGCCTGGCCGTTATCGACCACGATGGCGGCCACGGTGCCGTCCACGTCGGATTCGATCTGGTTGAACATCTTCATGGCTTCGATGATGCCCAGGGTTTCGCCCTTGCTGACCTTCTGGCCGACCTTGACGAAGGGTTCCGCGCCGGGTGTGGATGCGGCGTAGAAGGTGCCCACCATCGGGGCCTTGACCAGGTGGCCGGCGGGAAGGTCGCTGCCGGAGGGTGTATCTGCCGCTGCCGATGCCGCTGCGGGCGCGGCGGGGGATGGTGCGGGCGCGGCTTGGGCGGGTGCAGCCGGTGCCGGCGCAGCGGCTACACTCATGCTGCCCGCGGGTATTCGCGACAGACGCACGACTTCCTCGCCCTCCTTGATTTCCAGTTCGGAGAGGTTGGATTCCTCGAGCAGGTCGATAAGTTTCTTGATCTTGCGCAGATCCATGGGATGAACCTTGTCAGCAGGTGGACGGTCAGGTGTGCCGGGCAAGCCGCGCGATTGCGGCGTCCAGCGCCAGCCGGTAGCTGTCGGGGCCGAAACCCGCGATCACGCCGATGGCCAGGTCGGAAAAATACGAATGCCGGCGAAACGGTTCGCGGGCATGGGTGTTGGACAGGTGCACTTCGATGAATTCAATGGCGACCGCGGCCAGCGCATCGCGCAGGGCCACGCTGGTATGGGTGAAGGCCGCCGGGTTGATCAATATGAGATCCACGCCTTCGTCCCGGGCCTGGTGCACGCGCGCGATGAGTTCGTGTTCGGCATGGGACTGGAACCAGGCCAGTTCATGCCCGTCGCGGGCGGCCTGTGCGGCCAGCTCCGCGTTGATCTCGGCCAGGGTTCGCGCGCCGTAGATCGCCGGCTCGCGCACACCGAGCAGGTTCAGGTTGGGGCCGTGCAGGACCAGGATCTTGGCCACGCGTTTCCTCCGTCGTTGGGTGGCGGGCGCGTAAGGGGCAAGTGTGCGCGCAGGATATTGAAAAGTCCAGTTCGCTGCAGATCGGCGACGTTCTTTGATGTTCGCGTCACATATTCGTGTGCGGTCAGACGCGGTTCAGCGTAACCAACGTGCCAGGGTGGCATTGTCGAGCGCGCCCAGCCGGGTACGCATGATACGACCGTCGGCGCCGACCAGCACGCTGAACGGTAGCGCGCGCCGGGTGTCGCCGAGGACCACGCGCGGGTCCGGGCGCAGGGCCTGGCCCAGCAGGATCGGGTAGGCCGGCGGGTGCGTGCGCAGGAAGGCGCGCACCGCCTGCGGGTCGTCCATGGCGATGCCGATGACCTGAACCCCGCCGCCGGCATGGGCGCGCTGGGCGGCGGCCAGGGCCGGCATTTCCGCAAGACAGGGAAGACACCAGGTGGCCCAGAAGTTGATCAGCAGTCGCTTGCCGTGCCACTGCGCAAGTGGCTGCGGGCGACCGTGACTGTCCGGCAGGGTCCAGTCGGGCATGGCGTCTCCCGGGCCCAGTACCGTAACGCCTTCCGGTGCGGCAGGTGCCGTGGCGCGCAACAGATGCTGCGCCATGCGATCGCCCAGGCGGGTGTGCATGAGTAGCGACACCAGGCGTGGCGGTGGTCCGTACACGGCGCTCCAGCCCACCAGCAGCGCCAGCCCCGAGAACAGCGCCAGCAGGACGATGGTCAGGCCCGGACGTCGCATGGCGCTAGCGTGCGGCCTTTTCGAGTGCGCTGCGCACCGTGTCCATGGTCAGCACCGTAGGCAGTTTCCGGCCCGGACCGCCATTTTTCGGGAAGACCACGTAAACCGGCACCCCGGGAGAATGCCAGCGTTTCAGGAAGGCGCTGATGGCCGGGTCCTCGTTGGTCCAGTCGCCCTTCATGTAGACCGCGCCGGTGCGCTTGAGCAGGGCGCGAAAGGCGTCCGTGTCGAGCACCAGGTGTTCGTTGGCCTTGCAGGTGATGCACCAGTCGGCGGTCATGTCCACCAGCACAGGCACACCCTCGCGGCGCAGTTGCGCGAGGCGCGCGGGAGTGTATGCGACAAAGTTTGCCGATGCCGCATGGGCGGCCGCGGACGCCGGTTTGGGGACCCGCTGGATCAGCGCCAGTGGCAGCATGGCGAGGATCACCAGCAGCGCGGCCACCAGCCGGGCGGCCAGCCCGCGCCGTCGGCTGCGTTCGACCCACCACAACGCCAGGCCCAGCAGCACCGCGCCGACCAGCAGCAGGCCGACGGCATCGGCGCCGCGCTGGTTGGTCAGCACCCAGGCCAACCAGGCGGCGGTCAGGTACAGGGGAAAGGCCAGCACCTGCTTGAGGGTGTCCATCCATGCCCCGGGGCGCGGCAGCCAGGCGCCCAGGCGCGGGACGAAGCCGAGCAGCAGGAACGGCAAGGCCAGGCCCACGCCGAGCATCAGGAACACCGAAAGGGCCGCAGGCCAGCTTGCAGTGAAGGCATAGGCCAGTGCCACACCCATCAGCGGTGCGGTGCAGGGACTGGCTACGACCACCGCCAGCACGCCGGTGAAGAAATCACCGGTCAGCCCGGTCTTGGTCGTCAGCGACTGGCCGGTACCGGCCAGGCCGGCACCGAAATGCACCACGCCCGAGTAGCTCAGGCCCATGGCCAGCATCACGTAGGCCAGCGCCGCCACGAACACCGGCTGCTGCAACTGGAAGCCCCATCCCGAGGCCATGCCGGCCATGCGCAGGCCGATCACGGCCAGACCCACGATGGCGAAGCTCACCAGCACCCCGGCGGTGTAGGCCAGCGCGTGGTGACGGGTTTTGCGGGTGCTCTCGCGGCTTTCCAGCACGTGCACGGCTTTCAGGGAAAGTACCGGCAGCACGCATGGCATGAGATTGAGCAGCAGGCCGCCAGCCAGTGCCAGCAGCAGGGCGCCGATCAGGCCCCCGGAAACGGTTTCTCCGCCCGTGGTCTTCACGGGCTCGACGGATCCGGGCGCAGCGGCCGCTTGCATGCCGGACAGGTCCAGCGTGAGCGTGCGGGTCATCACCGGGTAACAGATGCTGTGTTCCAGGCAGCCCTGGAAGGACGCCTGGAGCTTCACCGGGCCACGCTTGCCGCGGACAATCGGTACCGGCACCTCGACCTGATCGAAGTACACGATGCTGTCGCCGAAGTTGTCGTCGTGGTAGGCCACGCCGGTCGGCCAGCGTGGCGTCCCGAGCCGTGCACCGTGGGCGTCGAGCAGGCGCAAGGTGGTGCGGTCGCGGTACAGGTAGTAGCCCTTGGGCATGCTCCAGCGCAGCAGCAGCGTATCCGGCGAGGCGACGATGGCATCGAAACGGAAGGCCTGGTCGGCCGGAAGCGGTGTACCGGGCTTGTTGTCGTTCGTTGTTCCACGCTGTGCCAGCCAGTTGCCGGTGCCGGAAAAGGCCGATTGCAGTGCATCGGCACGCGTGCTGGTGGTGACGTCGCCCTTGGGTATCGGTACCTGCAGTTTGACCGTGTAGGGCGGATAGCAGATCTTCGGTTCCACCTCGTGGCAGCCCTGCATGCGCACGGACAGTTCGAGTTGCCTGGTCTTCGGGTCGAGCAGGGTGTAGGGCACGCTGGCATCGACGCTGTGATGGTAGATCTCGATATCGCCGAGGTAGGGATCGTGTTCCTTGAGGCCGTCCGGAAGCTGCAGTGCGCCGAGTCTGGCATGCCCTTCAAGGGTGCTGACCCGGAAGCGGCTGCGATACAGGTAGTAGTCCGGTGCAATGGTGAAATGCAGTCCGATGACGCCCGGGGATGTGACCCTGGCCTGCACCTGGTAGGCCTTCTCCACTGGCAGCAGGCCGGGGACGCCCTGCGCTGCAAGAGGCGAAGCAGTTGCGAACGCTGACGCCAGCACGACAAGCAGCAGGGCGATGGGGTGATCAAACATGCGGTGCATCGGGGGGCTCCGTCGGCAGTCGCGGGCTGGCGACCGTTCGTGGGGGGAGAACAGGCATTATGACCGTGCGGGCGGCATTATGCTGACAGCGACGTTGTCCGCGATCCATTCCAGGTAGCCCGGCAGACCCTGAAGAATGTCCAGTGCAATGATTTCGGGTACCTCGTACGGGTGCAGGGCCTGCAATCGTGCGATCAGCGGTTCGACGGCAGCTGCCGTGGTCTTGATCAGCAGCAGGTGCTCCTGCGTTTCCTCGATGGTGTCTTCCCAGCGATAGACTGAAACCAGGCCCGGCAGGCGGCTGACGCAGGCCGCCAGGCGTTCGTCGACCAGTGCCCGCGCGATGGCGGCGGCGGTGGGGGCATCCGGGCAGGTGCACATCAGGAGTCGGGCGTTGGGCATGGCGGATCTCGCGGTGTGGCCACGCCAGTCTACGCAGAGCACGGGCAGCGGTGCACTCGTTTGAGGTTGCGGGTCTTGAAAGCAGCGGGGGCGTCCCAATCTGTCGGGGAGGCTTGGCGGACTTCAAAAAGGGGACGCCTGCCGCTAAAATTGGCACTCAACACCACCGAGTGCTGACAACGTGGT
Source organism: Rhodanobacteraceae bacterium (assembly GCA_027019085.1). GTDB lineage: Bacteria > Pseudomonadota > Gammaproteobacteria > Xanthomonadales > Rhodanobacteraceae > Oleiagrimonas. Next base: position 141,514 of record JALUXG010000049.1, read on the forward strand.
GAAAACCTTTCAACTTCAACTGTTTGGTGAATCGACATGAGCAAACTGCGTCCGCTGCACGACCGCGTGATCGTCAAGCGCCTGGAAGAGGAGAAGGTCTCCGCAGGCGGCATCGTCATCCCCGACTCGGCGACTGAGAAGCCGATCCGCGGAGAGGTGCTGGCTGCCGGCGACGGCAAGATCCTCGACGACGGCAAGGTCCGCCCGATGGCGGTCAAGGTCGGCGACAAGGTCCTTTACGGCAAGTACTCGGGCACCGAGGTCAAGGTCGATGGCGAAGAACTGCTGGTTCTGCGCGAAGACGACATTGTGGCGGTGATCGAGGGCTGAAAGACCGGGAACGGGGCATCGGGGATGGGGAATCGCTCCCATGCGTGAGGACTCCGCACCGATGACCTGCCCGCGATCCATCGCACCCATAAATGCTTTTCCAAAAAATTTCGAGGAACAACCATCATGGCAGCTAAAGAAGTACGTTTCGGCGAAGACGCCCGCGCGCGTCTGCTGAAGGGTGTGAACACCCTGGCCAACGCCGTCAAGGTCACGCTGGGCCCGAAGGGCCGCAACGTGGTGCTGGAGAAGAGCTTCGGCGCCCCGACCATCACCAAGGACGGCGTCTCGGTGGCCAAGGAGATCGAGCTTACCGACAAGCTGGAGAACCTCGGCGCACAGATCGTCAAGGAAGCCGCGTCCAAGACCTCCGACATCGCCGGCGATGGCACCACCACCGCCACCGTGCTGGCGCAGGCCTTCATCCGCGAGGGCCTGAAGGCGGTCGCCGCCGGCATGAACCCGATGGACCTCAAGCGCGGCATCGACAAGGCCGTGATCGAGGCCGTGGGCGAGCTGAAGAAGCTTTCCAATCCGACCGCCGATGACAAGGCCATCGCCCAGGTCGGTACCATCTCCGCCAACTCCGACGCCAACATCGGAGACATCATCGCCGAGGCGATGAAGAAGGTCGGCAAGGAAGGCGTGATCACGGTCGAGGAAGGTTCGGGCCTGGAGAACGAGCTGGACGTGGTCGAGGGCATGCAGTTCGACCGCGGCTACCTGTCGCCGTATTTCATCAACAACCAGCAGAGCCAGCAGGTCGAGCTGGAAGATCCCTACATCCTCCTGCACGACAAGAAGATTTCCAACGTGCGCGACATGCTGCCGGTGCTCGAGGCCGTGGCCAAGGCCGGCAAGCCGCTGCTGATCGTGGCCGAGGAAGTCGAAGGTGAGGCCCTGGCGACGCTGGTGGTCAACACCATCCGCGGCATCGTCAAGGTCGCCGCCGTCAAGGCCCCGGGCTTCGGCGATCGCCGCAAGGCGATGCTCGAGGACATGGCCATCCTGACCTCCGGCCAGGTCATTTCCGAGGAAGTGGGCCTGCAGCTGGAGAAGGCCACCATCAACGACCTGGGTCGTGCCAAGCGCGTGGTGATCACCAAGGAGAACACCACCATCATCGACGGCGCCGGCGAAGCCGACAAGATCCAGTCGCGCATCAAGCAGATCAAGGCGCAGATCGAGGAAACCTCCTCCGACTACGACCGCGAGAAGCTGCAGGAGCGTGTGGCCAAGCTGGCCGGCGGTGTGGCCGTCATCAAGGTCGGAGCCGCCACCGAGGTCGAGATGAAGGAGAAGAAGGCGCGTGTCGAGGACGCCCTGCATGCCACCCGTGCGGCAGTCGAGGAAGGCGTGGTCCCGGGCGGCGGTGTCGCCCTGATCCGTGCACTGAAGGCCGTCGAGGGACTGAAGGGCGACAACGAGGACCAGAACCACGGCATCGCCATCACCCGTCGTGCCCTGGAAGCGCCGTTGCGCGAGATCGTCAGCAATGCCGGCGACGAGCCCAGCGTGGTGCTGAACAAGGTCAAGGAAGGCAAGGGCAACTTCGGCTACAACGCAGCCACCGGTGAGTTTGGTGACATGATTGCCTTCGGCATCCTGGACCCGACCAAGGTCACGCGTTCTGCGCTGCAGAATGCCTCCTCGGTTGCCGGTCTGGCCATCACCACCGAGGCCATCGTGGCCGAGCTGCCGAAGAAGGACGACGGCGGTGACGCGGCCGGTGCCGGTGGCATGGGCGGCATGGGTGGCATGGGCGGCATGATGTAAGCCTGTCCCGGCTATCTGCGTTACGGAAAAACCCCGCTCCGGCGGGGTTTTTCTTTGCCTGCGTGTGCTGAAGCGTTCAGGGCCCCGAATGGGCGTGGTCGTGCGCACCGGGATCCATGGCTGCCGTGGGATCCGTGCGCGAGGCGGCCATGGCCGTGGCCTGGGGCCACAGGCGTTCGAGCCTGCCCTGCAGGCGCAGGCGTGCAACCTGCCGCAAGCCGTCATCGAGTTTGCTCTGGGCGGGACTGGTCTGCGCCGCAGGCGCATCGGGCGCGCGGGTCAGTGTGGCCAGCACCGGTGCCACCTGGCGGGTCAATGCGAAGTACGGATCATCCATGCCGGTACGCGCCAGGATCATGCCGGGCAGCTCCCAGGCGGCCACGTTCGCACGGGCCGGTCGCGTCGTGTGCAGGCGCGATGTGTCCAGCACGAGGTAGGGCACGGTCTGCACCAGGAAATCCTGGCCGTTGCGGAACCCGGCCTGCTGGAATGCGGGCACTAGGGACGGCAGGTGATCGCCGAAGAACACCACCAGCGTCGGACGCCGGCGGCGGGCCAGCGTGTCGACCAGCCGGCCAAGCTGCTGGTCGGCATGGCGCATGTGGTAGATGTAATTCTGCAGCTCGATCTTCGCCTGTCCGGTCACCCTCGCCGGCACGGGAATGGCGTCGCGCAGCTGGGTGTCGATGCCGTAATCACTGCTGTAGGGACCGTGTGCCTCGATGCTGATGCCGAGCACGAAGCGCGGCGGACCGTTTTCGGGAAGCTGGCGCAGCAGGGCGTCAGTGAACGCCTTGTCGGACATGTACTTGCCGTCGCGAAGCGCATCGCCGGCGGGAAAATCACCCTGCGCGACAAAACGGTCAAAGCCCAGTGCCCTGAACGCGCTGGTGCGGTTCCAGAAACCCGGATCGTTGCCGTGCACGGCAAGGGTTTCGTAGCCGTGCGCCTTGAGCAGGCGGACCAGTCCCGGGATGGTCCGCTGGTGAATCTGCAGGTAGGGGAACTGGAGGTTGGGGAAATAGCGCAATGGCAGGCCCGTGAGCACCTCGAACTCGGTGCGGATGGTGCCGCCGCCGAATGTCGGCACATGCATCTGCCCGGACGTCCCATGACGGGCCAGGCGGTGCAGGTTGGGCATGAAATCGGTACCCGGCGGGTAGCCTTCCAGAATCGTCGGATCGAAGAACGACTCGCTGAGAATCACCACAATGTCGGGTTTGCCATGTACATCGCCTGCAGCCCGTGCCGACTGTTCGCGCTGCATGGCCGGGAGGTACTGCGCCATCATGGACAGTGCGGTGTTGATGTCCGGTTTTTCCTGGTCCTTGCCGTACTGCAGCCGGAACAGCATCAGGGAACCCACCAGGCCGGCCTGTCTTGTCGTGGCCTTGGCCGACCACGGTTGCATGCCCAGGCCGGTGCGGCTGTAGATCATCGACCATGCGGGCAGCCCGGCCAGCATGCTGACCAACACCGCCAGGGCGGGCACGCCGAGGAGCAGGCGCCCGCGCGCACGGCGTGCCAGCAGCGCCGGTTCGTAGCGTGCCAGCGCGATCAGCACCAGCAGGGCGGCGGCCATCAGCAGATAGGGGCCTGGCGTGTGCGGAAGGTAACCGCCGAGCAGCCCGCCGCCGCCCTCGCCCATCTGGCCGAGCATGCGGAAGTCGGCCACCACCAGGGGCGCGCCGAGGTGGGCCATTTTCAGTGCATTGATGCCGTACAGCACCGATTCGCCGGCAAGGGCAAGTGCAAAGGAAAGCAGCACCCGGCGCGTCAGTGCCACAAGCATCAGGCCCAGCACGAGCCCCGGCAAAGCATTGGCCAGCATGCGCCAGGGCGCAGCCCACCACGGCGCCCAGGCAGGTGGATGCAACCAGGCCGACAGGGCGACGCCCGGAGCGCCATCCAGGGCGTTGCTGGCCAGGATGAAGAGCACGGCGACAAGCAACAGCAGGCCGCTCGTGAGCCAGCGACGCAAGAATGCCGATGCAGGTCGGTGCGGCAGGGTGAATGGTTCCATGCAATTTCCGGAGCGTGCCCGTTGCGGCCGGAGTCACCGGCACGGTCGCGGAAAATGTAGCGTGCGCAAGATGAATGGAAGGCCCGGTCCCGGAACTAGCGCGATAGTGGGTGGATCGTCGACGCAGGCCGGGGATAATGCCCGCATGCATGCCTCGACTCTTTCGCAGGATCTGGAAGCGCGTGTGGCTGAGCGTCACGCGGACATACACGCGCGTTGCCGCGAGGCTGGCGTGGCGGTGCAGGACGATGCCGGGGTCTCCGAGCGCATCGGCCGCATGCTGGCGATCAGCGATTTCGCCGGCGAGGTGCTGTTGCGCCAGCCGCAGCTTTTGTCCCCGGCCGGCCTGGACTGGCTGCGCGGCAGCGAGGATGCCGGTACACGCGCCATGGCCCTGGTGCTGCCGGAGGACGAGAGCGGCTGCATGCGCGAGCTGCGCCGCTTCCGCGATGCCGAAGCCATGCGCCTGGTGTTTCGCGACGCCAACGGACTGGATACGCTGGAGGACACCCTCAGTGCCACCAGCACGCTTTACGAAGCCTTGCTCGAGCGCGCACTGGACTGGGTCCAGCAGCGGATGGCGGACCGTCATGGCCTGATTCGCAATGGCGCCGGGCAGGCGCAGCAGATGGTGGTGCTCGGCTTCGGCAAGCTGGGCGGCAGCGAACTCAATTTTTCCTCCGACATCGACCTGGTGCTCGCTTATCCGGAAGGCGGATGCAGCGATGGCGAGCGGTCACTGGAACACGGCGAATACTTCGCCCGTCTCGGCCAGCATCTGGTGCGCCTGCTTGCCGAACCGACCGAGCAGGGCATCGTCGCCCGCGTGGACCTGCGGCTGCGCCCGTTCGGTTCCGCGGGGCGGCTGGCGCTGTCGTTCGCCGCCATGGAGCAGTACTACCAGCGTGAAGGGCGCGACTGGGAGCGCTATGCCTGGATCAAGTGCCGGACCGTGGCCGGTGACCGCGCGGCCGGCAAGCAGCTGCTGCAGATGCTGCGACCCTTCATCTACCGCAAGTACCTCGATTACACCGCCTTCGCCGGCCTGCGCGACATGAAGGCGCGCATCGATGCGGAAGTGGCGCGCAAGGACCTTTCGGACAATATCAAGCAGGGGCCGGGTGGCATCCGCGAGATCGAATTCATCGTGCAGCTCGAACAGTTGATCCGGGGCGGGCGCGATCCGGGCCTGCGCGTGCAGGGATTGATACCGGCGCTCACGGCCTGCGAATTGCACGGCTATATCCCGTTGCAGCGTGCCAGGCGTCTGCGCGAGGCCTGGCGTTTCCTGCGCCATCTGGAGAACCGCGTGCAGATGCTGCGCGATGCCCAGACCCATGACGTCCCCGAGGACGCCCTCAGTCGCGCTCGCCTGGCGCTGGGGCTGGGATACCCCGACTGGGACGCACTGTCCACGGCGCTGGCGCGGCACCGTGATGCGGTCAGCGAGGAATTCAATGCCGTGCTGGTGCCCGGCGCCGGCACCGCCACCAGGGTGCCCACTCGCGAGCGTGCATGGTGGACTGCGGCATGTCGCGAGCAATTGCAGCCCCAGGCGCTGGCAGAGGCCGGCTTCGGTGACGCGCAGGCCACCACGGCAGCCCTCAACACCCTGTCCCGTGCGCCTGCCGTGCGGGCCATGTCGGCGCGCAGTCGCGAACGGCTGGACCGCCTGATGCCGCAGCTGATCGCCGCCGCGCTGGAAACCCCGGACCCGGATCGTTGCCTGCAACAGCTGGTGCGACTGGTGCAGGCGGTTGCGCGCCGTTCGGCCTACCTGTCCCTGCTCGAGGAACAGCCGGTCGCGCGCCAGCGGCTGGCGCAGATCTTCGCCGTGCATGCCTTGCTTGCCGACTCGGTCATCGCCCATCCGCTGTTGCTCGATGACGTGCTCGATCCGCGTATCGAGCAGTTGCCGCTCAAGCGCGCCGATATCGCCGCGGCCTTCGGGCAGGCACTGGCTGCCATGGACGAGCGCGATGCCGAGGGCGAGCTCGATCGTATCAACGAGCGCAAGGCAAGCCTGGCCTTCCGCCTCGGCATGGCCTATCGCGACGCACGTGCCGACGGCGTGTCGACTGCTCGCCGGCTGGCTTCCCTCGCCGCGGCGACGGTCGATGCCGTGCTGACGCTGGCCGAGCGCGAACTGGTGGCCCGGCACGGCCGGCTGCCCGGCGGCAAAGGTTCGGGGTTCTGCGTGCTCGGCTACGGCAGCCTGGGCGGTGAGGAACTGGGTTTTGCCTCCGACCTGGACCTGGTGTTCGTGTATGACGGCGCGCGTGCGCAGGGGCAAAGCGACGGCGAGCATCCGCTGGACGGACTGCGCTGGTACCAGCGCCTGGCGCAAAGGGTGGTGCACTGGCTGTCGGCACTCACCCGCGCCGGACGCCTGTACGAGGTCGATACTCGTCTGCGCCCGGACGGCAGCACCAGCCTGCTGGTCACCAGCCTGCAATCGTTCGCCGCCTACCAGCGCGAACGGGCCTGGACCTGGGAGCACCAGGCCCTGCTGCGCGCGCGGCCGGTGGCCGGAGACAGGGCATTCGGCGAGCGCGTGCAGGCCGTGCGTCGCGAAGTCCTCATGGCGCCCCGCCAGGAAGCGGGACTGCGCCGCGAGGTGGTCGACATGCGAACTCGCTGGCGCCGCGAGCGCGACCGCTCCGACCACGATCACCTGGATCTCAAGCAGGGCGCCGGCGGATTGCTGGACATCGAATTCCTGTTGCAGGGTCTGGTGCTGATGCATGCCCATGCAAGCCCGCAACTGGTCGATTCCACCGCCAACGCCAGCCTGATCGAGGCCTGCCGCACGACCGGGCTCCTGGACGCGGACGAGGCCCGGCAACTGGCCGCCGCCCACGGCGACCTGCTGCACCGCGCATTGGCCTGCACCCTAGACACCCGTCCACGCCTGGTGCAGCGTAGTGCCGAACTGGACGCGCAGAGTCGCCAGGTACTCGCCATTGCATGCGCCCACGGATTCGACTTCACGCAGGCCGCATCGACGTGAACCTGCCTGCGCGCGAAGACTTGCCGGTCACCCCATCCGCGACCGGGCAGGGCGAGCACGTATTCGGCCAGACCCGCGGTACAGTACGCTGGGCACCGCGCCACAGACCTGGGCCATGCCATGGACATTCGCGTGAAACGCGTCTACGCGCCCGCAGACGAGCACGACGGCCTGCGGGTCCTGGTCGACCGTTTGTGGCCGCGCGGCCTGTCGAAGGCGCGGGTCGCTGCTGACCTCTGGCTCAGGGACGCGGCACCCAGCACGCAGCTGCGCAAGTGGTTCGCCCACGACCCGGCGCGTTGGGAGGACTTCCAGAGGCGCTATTTCCAGGAACTGGACACCCACCCCGAAGCACTCGAACCGCTGCGCGAAGCGATCAAGCAGGGCCCCGTCTCCCTGCTCTATTCGGCGCACGATGCCGAGCACAACCAAGCCGTGGCCCTGCGCGAGTACCTCCTGCGGGCCCATCGCCGGCGCGGGGTCTGAAACCCGAAAACCCATGTCGCCGCATGTCGCGTTTGGCGCTGGCATGTCACCGCCACAGTGCAACGCCGCCCAGCGGCAGGGGGTGGTCATGTCACATTACGCAAGGGCGTCTCAAACTCCACGTGCAACACCCTGGAATTGGGATATTTTACACGAAATATTAAATAGTTGCGAATTATTCAAGGGCAAACAACTACTATCGGCTACAACTAAGATCGGGCCATTGCAGCCTGACACAAATCAAACAGCCCCCAGAGAACTCGTGGCCGTTCAATCTTGGCTCAGGTACTGTTCATGAGATATATGGTAGGTGTTCAAGCAAATGCGAAGGGAGGAAGGTGGGTCGAGGATGAAAATTCAAACGTTGATTTTTCTTATTGCTTTGACTCCGATTTATCTGCTTGGTTTCACAAATGCGCATGCCGCATCCACTCACAGTGTTATAACAACCACCCATTACGTACCTTACGGGTCAAAAAACTATTACATAGTCGCCCTTGAACAATCCAATTCTTGTGCCGCCTATTCTTACGCAGTCCATGTCCATGCGGTATGGCGGGTCGCAGCCGCATGGCGATGTTGCGCCCCTGCGGCAAGATGTGCA
>JALUXG010000050.1 GCA_027019085.1 Rhodanobacteraceae bacterium
AGCGCACGCTCTGCGTTGTGCTAAGGTAACTCATGAGAAGGCCCTTTTGATGTGTAAGTATCTGTTTCGCAACAATATCTTATCACACAAAAGGCCTTCTCATCCTTTGTGCCGTGAATAATTCAGGCTAATGGCTTGGCCAGATGAGGCTCATGGTCAGTGGTTCTGCTAGCTATTGAAGCGGAAACTCATACACCAAACCCGGAATCTGACAATCAAGTTTCCGTACAGGCGTCCGTACAACGACAAAGGCCACCTACTCGAGGCGGCCTAATTTATTGATTCTATTGGCGCGCTCGGCGGGATTCGAACCCACGACCCCTGCCTTCGGAGGGCAGTACTCTATCCAGCTGAGCTACGAGCGCGTGGCGGGCATTGTAGCGGAGGCGGGCGGTTGCGCCTACGGTCGGCGCGGGCCGCATAGACTGTTGCATGGCGTGGGCCAGGCCGGTCACGCTAGTATGGGCCGATTGGGGGGACCTTAGCCATCATGGCCGAGCCAGTGGAAACCGGGGGCAATGTCTGGTCGGAGCGCCGTCGCACACGGCGCCGGACGATGCTGCGCGCGGCCCTGGGCACGCTGGCGTTCCTTGCGGCGGGTGCCACGTTGATGCTGTTGTCCGGCGTCGCGCTGCGCGAGTGGTTGCACGATCAGGCCGTGCTGGCCGCTGCACTGTTCTGGCAGGGGTGGCTGGTGCTTGCGCTGACCGGCGCGGTGTTGTTCGCGCTGCTGCGCCTGCTGCGGATGGATGTGGCGCTTCATCGCCACGCCCGACGCGTCCGTGACCGGCTGCGTGCGCACGACCGGTTCCACGAAAGCATCATCGATCATGCCGGACCGTGGCTGCATGTGCTCGACGCACAGGGCCGGGTCACGCTCTGGAACCGCACTGCCGAACGACTCAGTGGCCATGACCGTGAAGATGTACTCGGTCATGACGCCATCTGGCAGCACCTGTTCCCGGATCCGGGCTACCGGTCGGGCATCCTGGACCGTTTCACCGCCGTGCGCGAACGGGTGGCCCATGTCGGCCAGGTGGAGATCCGCATCCGTTGTCGCAACGGACAGGAGCAGGTCGTGGCATGGACGCTGCGGCGATTGGCGGCGCCCGATGGCAGCATCGGGGTGATGGCCATCGGACGCCCGGTGATCGCCCAACGGGTGTCGCAGGAACTGCTGCGCCAGCGCGACCGGCAACTGGCCCTGCTGATGGCCCATGTGCCGGGCATGGTGGTCCGCCGCCATGGACGCAACTGGACCCTGTCGTACGCTTCCGGGGGTTGTCTCGCACTGACCGGCTATGCCGCCTATGACCTGGTCGACGACCGCAACATTCCCTATGCCTCGCTGATCGATCCGCATGATCGTGAACGCATGCAGTCCGTCGCAAAGCGCGCAGCCCTGCACCCGCAAACCTTCACACTCGAATACCGCATTCGCCACCGCAACGGCGAGCTGCGCTGGGTGCGGGAACAGGCGCGCGCGGTGGACGGCGAGGACGGCGTGCACCTGGAAGGCATCATCGTCGACATCAGTGACCGCATGCACCGCCAGTTGCAGCTTGAACACATGGCGGCCCGCGATGCGCTGACCGGCCTGCACACGTTCCAGGCCCTGCTCGACGCGCTGGATCTGCTGGTCCAGCGGGCCCGGCGCGAGCGGTCGCCGCTGGGCCTGTTGTGGGTCGACATCGATGGTTTCGCACACATCAACCGCCAGCACGGGCACCACGCCGGCGATGCGCTGCTGCAGGACATTGCACAGAGCTTCAAGATCCTGTTGCGCCCGGCCGACATGGCGGCACGCAGCGGCACGGCGTTTGTGCTGGCGCTGCCCGGACTGGACGAGGTGGCCGCACGGCAACTGGCAGCCCAGCTGCAACTGGCGCTGCGCACGCTGCCGCAGCCCGAAACCGGGACCACTCGCCCACCCCTGACGGCGAGCATCGGCCTGGCCACCCTGCTCGATCATGCCTGCGATGCGCAGGTGCTGGTCCGGCTTGCCGAGGAGGCGATGGACCGGGCCCGGCATGCTGGCCGGGGCCGCATCGTGACGGCGTCCTCTGCGCCATCCCCCGCAGCATCCACCCGGCCACTGTCCGCCACCGACACGCCCTGAATGCACGGCGCCACAGTATGAAAAGGGCCTGTGCACGATGCACAGGCCCGATGGTCAATGCCGGTGGCGGGACACCTCAGCGGATGGCCTTGAGGGTGCGCTTGAGCGGCGTCAGGACCTGGGAAAGGTAATCGGGCCGGCCCTTGATGCGCTCCAGGTGCGGATACTGCAGCCCGCCGTGGTAGTCAATGACGACCTCGTGGATCTGGTTGAAGTTCTTCACCAGCAGACGGATCGGCGCCTTGCCGTCCTTGGCATGGGTGATGGCGTGGCGCAGGGTATCGAGGCTGAAATCCTTGCCGTCAACGGCCACGATGCTCATGGCCGGGGACAGGCCGGCCTTGAAGGCAGGACCGTTCCACAGGACATCACGCAACTGGCCCTTGTTGTTGACCGAAAGGCCGATCGAATAGGTGAAGTCGGCCATGTGGTAGCGCTTTTCGATCGCCTTCATGCCGTCACTGGGCTGGTCGTTGTAGACCAGCTTCCAGCCTTCCGCCTCGAAGGCCTTCGACAGGTTCACGTGCCCCAGCAGGCGATGGTCGAGGAAGGCCCTCCAGTCGAACGGGGCCACCTTGTTCAGCGCGGCGACGATGTCATCGAAGGTGAAGGTGTTGATGTTCCACGCGCCCGGGTGCACGCCGAAGAAATCACGCGCAAAGTTGTTGAGGTTGCGCCGGTTGCGGGTCAGCTCGCGGATCCTGGCATCGACCGCGAGCCAGATCAGCTGGCCACCGGAATAGTAGTCCTCGCTCATCTGGTAGTTGCGGTACGGCAACGGCGCGCGCTGGGCGATGGTCGGGTCGTTGGTGGTGTCGAGGATGTTGCGCCAGGCCATCCCGGGCCGGCCGCGGTCATAGCGGGCGCCGACCGCCGCCAGCATCTCCATCGCCTGATGGCGCGTCCACAGGCCCGAACGTGCGGCCATCACATAGCCCGAGTACTGGGTGAAGCCCTCGTACACCCACAGCCCGTGGTCACGCTTGGGTACGTTGAAGTTGGGCGTCCACAGTTCGGCGGGGCGGCGGTACTTGCCGTCCCAGGAATGGTTGAACTCGTGCGCCAGCAGGTCACGGCGCCACCAGGTCTCCTTCCATTTGGTGAAATAGCCCGGCATCACGCCGTTCTCGCTGGAACGGTGGTGCTCCAGGCCGATGCCGCTCATGTTCTTGCTCAGCGCCAGCAGGAAGTCGTAATGGTTGAAATGGAAGCTGCCGTACTGACGGCGCATCTGCACCACCAGATTGCGGTGGTCCTGGATGGCCTGCTTGCTGGCATCGAGGTCACGCTCGGCATCGGCGAACACGTTCAGGCGCACCGGCACCTTGCCGCCGGGGTTGAGGTTGAACTGGCGGTAGTACTTGCCGGCGAAGATCGGCGAGTCGACCAGGTTCTCGAAATCGATGGGCTCGAAGTTGACGGTGTCGCCCTGCCGGCTGGCGACCGACAGCGCGGTGGCGAACCGGAAGCCTTCGGGCAGGGTCACGCTGGCGCGGACCGGGATATCGCGCGCGAAATACCCGGCCGGGTACAGGGCCACGGTGTTCCACTGCAGGTTCAGCATCTGCGGCGTCATCACGATGCGCCCCTCGTTGCGATGCTGCGGCGAGAGGTACTGGAAGCTGACATCGATGCTGCGCACCCCTTTGGGCACCCGGATCTGGAAGGCGTAGACATTGGCGGTGTCGCGCTTCCACGGCAGCACCTTGCCGTTGGCCTTGATGACCAGGCCGGCGAACTTGTCGATGGGTCCGGTCGGGGAATGGTTGCCGGGGATCCACTGCGGATACAGCAGCACCAGCGGCCCCGCACTGACCGGGATGGTCTGGTGCACCCGGAAGATGCGGTGCGCGAGATCGGTGGCATCCACGTGCAGGGTGATCGTGCCCGGGTAGGGGATGTCCCTGGGCGCGGGGACAATGTGCCGGAACGGCACCGGTTGCGGTCCGGCGCCGGCTTGCGCCGGCATGCCGGTCAGGACGAGACAGGCCGCAAAGGCGGCGGCGGCGAAGTTGCGAAAGCTCATGTGGGATTTCTCCATGCAACATGGGCCGGTCCTTGCACGAGGTGTGCAGACCGGCCCGGGTGAGTCTTACTTGCGGGCCTTGAGGATGCGGTCCAGGCGATCGGGCGTGCCCTTGACGCGCACCAGGTGCGGGTATTTCAGGCCGCCGTGGTAGTCCAGTTTCAGTGTCCGGTACTGGTCGATGTTCTTCACCAGCAGGCGAATCGGCGCCTTGTTCTTCACCGCATCGGTCACCGCCTGTTTCATGAGGCCGGTACTGAAGTCCTTGCCGTTGACCGCGGCCACGGTCATGCCTGGCACCAGGCCGGCGCGGAAGGCCGGGCCGTCCCACTGCACGTCATAGACCTTGCCGTTGCCGGCGACCATGAAGCCGGCCGAATAGGCGAGGTTGAGTCCGCGGCGGACGCCGGCGGTGGCCTTCTGGAAGGCCGAGGGCTGGTCGGTGTAGACCAGTTTCCATCCGCCGCGCGCCAAACCGGTTTCGGGAAGCTTGTTGCCGGTGTAGTCCAGACGCTCGCGCAGGAATTTCGCCCAGTCGGATTTGACCACCCTGTTCAGGGCATCGACCACGTCCTGGAAAGTGTAGGTACGGGTCACGTAGCTGCCACTGTCCATGCCATAGAAGGCATGCGCGAAATCGTCCAGCGAGCGACGCCCGTGGGTGAGCTGCATGATCCTGGTGTCCACATCCAGCCACAGCAACTGGCCCTCGGGATAGAAGTCGGTGCCCCGCCGCCAGTTGATCCAGCCGCCGTGGCTGGCGTAGGTCAGCGGCGCCGCGGTGGCGGTGTCCTGCAGTGAGCGCCAGCGGCGACCGGTGCGGTGTGACATGGCGGCGGCGATCATGGCGATGGCGTCGTGGTACTGCGACGGGGTCCACAGGCCGGAACGGGTGGTCAGCACGCCCGCCCAGTAGTCGGTCAGCCCCTCGTAGACCCACAGCAGGTCGTCGCGCTTGACCATGTTGAAGTTCGGCGTCCACAGGTCGTAGGGACGGCGGAACTTGCCGTTCCACGAATGCACCCACTCGTGCGGCATCAGCGTCGCCGCGCGCAGGTACATGGCGTTGTTGGTGAGGTAGTCGGTGGGCAGGCGGTCATCGCTGGACTGGTGGTGTTCCAGTCCGAAATGCCCGACCTGGTCCGAGAGCGTCAGCAGGAAGTCGTAGTGGTGGTAATGGCGACTGCCGAACAACGCCAGGATCTGCCTGACCAGGTTGCGGTGGTCGGCGATCTGCTGCTTGCTGATGTCCACGCTCTTCGCGGTTTCGCCGACGATATTGAGATGCACCGGCGCGGATGCACCCGGGGCCAGATCCACGCGACGGAAATGTCGGCCCGCGATCAGCGGCGAGTCGACGAAGTTGTTGAAGCGGACCGGCTTGAAGCGGATCGTGTCCCCGTCACGGCTTTCAGTGCGCAGCGCGGTGGCGTACTTCCATCCGGCCGGCAGTTTCACGGTGGGCTGGATGCGGATCTGCCGCGAATAGTATCCGGCCGGATAGAAGGCGACCTGGTTGAACTCGATGTCGGCCAGGTTGTTGCTGGTCGACGGGCTGGCGCCGAACTGGCCCCCATTGCCCGGCGACAGGAACTGGAAGGACAGATCGAGCTGCTTCACGCCCTCCGGAACGTCCACGTGGAAGGTGTACATGTCCCGCGTATCGCGGCGCCAGGAAAGCTGCCGGCCATTGGCGGTGACGATCATCCCGGCAATGTTGTTGATCGGTCCGGTCGGCGCGTGCTCGCCGGGTATCCACTTGGGGTAGTAGAAAGTGAATGGACCGGGCTTGGCCACCGGGATCGTCTCGCGCACTTGGAAGATGCGGTCCGGGGCACGGCTCATGTCCACGAACACGTGCAGCATGCCGCCGGGGTATGGCGCATCGAGCGGGTGCTTGTAGTGCTGCGCCGTGGCCGCCAGTGACAACGGCGCGAACAGGGCCGTCAGGGCCAGCAGCGCCAGGGCGGCCAGCGTGGAGCGAATGCGGGGTGAGGACATGGGTGTTTCCCTGGGGATGTAAGGATCGGAGTCGCCCTGCCTTGCCATCGGGCGCACAAGACGATCCTTTCATCCTAGAACAGGCGAGGCACTTGCCCCGCCTGCCAAAGGTCATGCCCCGCCGGGCACTGCGCCCGGTGCAAGAACGCACCGGACGTTGCGGGGGCAGCTCAGTCGTCGCGCTGGCGTGCCAGCTTGCTGTGGCGGATGCCGTAGACGAAGTAGATCAGCAGGCCGATGGCCATCCAGATCACGAAACGGTCGATGGTGATCGCCGGCAGCCCGCCCAGCATCTGCCAGTGTCCGTCCTGGTACCACGGCCAGCCGATGATCAGGAACAACGAGAACGCGATGCCCATGGGGGCCACCAGCCACAGCATCGGAGCGCGGAAGCGTCGTTGCACGTGCGGTTTGCGCACGCGCAGGATCAACACCGCAGCGCAGATCACGATGAATGCGGACAGGGTGCCGATGTTGACCAGCTCGGCCACCTCCTGGATCGGCAGGAAACCGGCCACCAGGGCGGTGAACACGCCCAGGATCATGGTCGGGCGTGCCGGCGTGCCGTAGCGCGGATGCACCTGCGAGAACCACTTGGGCAGCAGACCGTCGCGCGAGAGCGCGAACCAGATGCGCGCTGCCCCAAGCATGAAAGCGAACATCACGCTGGTCAGGCCGGCCACCGCGGCCACCGAAATGATGCCGCCCACCCAGTGCAGCCCGAGCGCCTTGAACGCCGCGTCCACCGGCGCCGCGCTGTTCAGTTCGGTGTAGGGCACCATGCCGGTCAACACCAGCGACACCAGCAGGTACAGCGCCATCGATACGCCCAGCGAAAGCAGGACCGCGCGCGGCAGGTCGCGCTGCGGGTCGCGCGATTCCTCGGCCGCGGTGGTCAGTGTGTCGTAGCCGAACACGGCGAAGAACACCACCGAGGAAGCGGCCAGCACGCCGCCCCAGCCAAAGTGCGTGAGGCCATCGGCGCCGAGCACGGCTTTCGGAATGAAGGGGTGCCAGTTGGCCGTATTGACATAGAACGCGCCGACGACGATCACCAGCGCCACGCCGATCACCTTGATGGTGACGATCAGGGTGTTGAAGCGTGCGCCCCACTCGGTCTTCACCGTCAGCATCCAGGCAATGCCCAGCGCGATGGCCGCAGCGATCACGTTGAACACATGCCCCTTGCTGGGATGGAAGAAGTCGTAGGCGCCCTGCGCCCAGACCGGCAGTTCGAACCCGAACACCTGTTGCAGCAGGGCCTGCACGTAGCCGGACCAGCCAATGGCCACGACGCCGACGATCAGCGCGTATTCGACCAGCAGGTCCCAGCCGATGATCCAGGCAAACAGCTCGCCCAGCACCGCGTAGCCGTAGGTGTAGGCGCTGCCGGTCACCGGGATCATGCCGGCGAACTCGGCATAGGCCAGCGCCGCGCAGGCGCTGCCGAGGCCGGCGACGATGAAGCTGAGCACCACCGCCGGTCCGGCATTCACGGCGGCCTGCTGGCCGGCCAGCACGAACACCCCAACGCCGATGATGGCGCCCACGCCGATGGCCGTCAGCTGCCAGATGCCCATCGTGCGGCGGAAGTCCTTGCTGCTTCCCGCCTCGCTTTGCAACTGCTCGACGGATTTGTGGCGCGTCAATCGTGCAAACAGGCCCATGGGCTCCCCTCCGATGCGAATGAGCGCACCACTATAACGGCTTTCGACCTGCCCTGTCGTCCGCTTTCCTCGCGCGCGAGCGCGCGTAGGTTAATGAATCGAAAGAATTATTCTTGACGGGACGGCTCCCGTGGAACGGCGCGGAGCCAGTCGGCGTACACCGGCAGACGCACCGGTATCCCTTCGTCGTTGCATGCGCCAAGCGCACACAGGGCCTGACCGAGCGCCGCCACATGCTGGACGATCACGTGATAGATCACGTTCTGTTCCACCTCGCCGTGAAAGGCGCGGGCACCGGGGCCGAGAGCGTACACAGCCACATCCTCGCCGCCATGGGTCTCCGATTTCAGCGGATAGACTGCTTCCTGCATGAAGTCCGGATCGGTGGTGTCAATACCCGCCAGGTCCGGCCTGCCATTGCCGATGCCATGCACGGTGTCGAAGCGATGCGGGAAGGTCTTGGCCCCTTCGGGTTGGCGGTCGCTCGCGCCGCTGTAGCCCGGTCCGTTGGCAAAGCCCAGGGTGGTGTAGGGACGGCCCAGCTTGTCGCGTGCCAGTTGCGTGCCGTGACCGCGCTGGTAGCTGTCGGTCACGCCGTGCACCAGGCCGAGGATCGGATTGCCGCGCACCGGGTAACCGGCGAAACTCAGGGTATGGCTGTGGTCGGCGGTGACCACGATCAGGGTGTCGGCCGGATCGGTCAGATCGCGCGCCGCCCGGACCGCCTCGTCCATGGCGAGCGTTTCGTCCAGTGCGCGGTAGGCATTGCCGGCATGCAGGGCGTGGTCGATACGACCGCCCTCGACCACCAGCACGAATCCGCGGCCGTGGCTGCGCGCCTTGAGCACCGCAATCGCGGCGCGCGTCATGGTCGCCAGACTGGGCTCGCCGGCGCCATCGAGCAGACGGTCGGCCTCATACTGCATGTGCGAGGGCTCGAACAGGCCCAGCAGCGGACCGCCATCACCCGTATCCACTGCCGCGAGCTGGCGCGCATTCCACACGTAATGGCCATGCGGATGGCGCTTTTTCCATTCGCCGATCAGGTCGCGTCCGTCCAGGCGCAGGCCGACCCGGTCCGGGTACTCGGGATCGGGTGTGCCCACATGCATGAAGCGGCTGCGCCCGCCGCCCATCGCCACGTCCAGCCCACCGGGGAAGTCCGCCAGCTGCGCGGCAATGTCGCGGCAACCGGCGCGCCGTACCTCCGGCGGCATGTCGGCATCGCCCTCCCAGTTGCGTTCGCTGATGTGCGCATAGGTCGCGGCCGGCGTGGCATGGGTCAGGCGTGCGGTGGTCACCACGCCCACCGCCATCCCGGCGCCGCGCCCCAGTTCCAGCAGGGTCACCCGCTCGTGCCCGCGCGCCGCCGCACAGTCACCGCGACGGGGCACCTGGTCGATGGCGATGAAGCCAGCACGGGTTTTCACGCCGGTCGTGATGGCGCTCATGGTGCCGGCCGAATCGGGCGTCTGCTGGTTGGTCTCGTAGGTGCGGCTGAGTGCGGTGAAGGGAAAGCGCTCGAATGCCAGACGGTGGCTCTCGCCGTCACCGCCTGCGCGTTGGCCGGCCAGGATGCGCGCGGCAGCGACGGTCGGAAGGCTCATGCCGTCACCGAGGAACACGATCAGGTTGCGTGCCTTGGCTTGCGAACCGCCGGCCTCGCGGGCCGCTTCGAGCGCTTGCGATGCACCCGCGCGGTACCACCAGGCCGGGGTTTCGCCCTGCGGCCGGGCGATGGTCGGCACCGCAATCGGCGCTGCCGCCACGGGTGTGCGCGCAGGCGTGCCGGCGCAACCGTTCAGGGCGGCAAGTGCCATGATCGGCATCAGGATGCGCAGCATCGAATGGGTTTGGCTCATTACCGGTCTCGCTCTCGATGATGTACCCCGGGAATCTCCGGGCAGCTTCACATGACTCATGGCGACGCCCGGATCATCCACGCGCAGGCTGAAGACCACGTCTGTGGCCGAAACCGTGGACTGCGACCGCTGCCACCGTCATCGGCATGATCCGCCATCACGGTTCAGGAGAATCCATGAGGCCCGCATTGCTGACGCACAACCCGGCATGCAGGAGCATGCCTGTGCACGCCCGTTCGGTACCCACTCTCTGCAAGGGCGCCCGGTTGGCAACAGAGGCCGGCTGACGCATGACCACTTTACCACCCGCCACCTTCACCATGGATCATCCCATGGCAACCACCGTCACCATGGTGCTTTCAAGGAACCTGTGCCGCAGCGGTTGACAACGCCGCGTGAACGCCTCTACCGTGCAGGCATGTCTGCACGTTCACTGCGCCCGTCACAGTCTTGCGCCTGCACCTTTCGGTGTATGCGGATTGTGCGTACGCGCCTGACGAACCGCAGCATGCCGTCCGCCACCACAACCATTACGACCACCACCGGTACCAGCCCGGTGCGGGTGTTCGTGAGCGGTTGATACCATCGCAAACGGCCCCGCCCTTCGAAGGGCAGGGGGCCGATGAGCGGCGCAACCCGACCCGACGAAGGACACGGGGTCTCTTGAAGGAGACTCGACGTGAACCTGCTCGCATCAAACCCGCTTTCCGACCTGGACCCGGCGCCATGGGTCACGCCGTGTCCGGCCGTGCGCGGCGTGACCGTTGGACTGATCGGCCCGGGCAAGGTCGGCAGCGCCCTGCTGGAACAGTTGCTCGCTGCCCGCAGCGCATTGCGGCAGGACCCCGGCGTGGACCTTCGCCTGCGGGTCGTGGCCGACAGCCGGCGCATGTGGCTCGACCACGAGAACGAACATCTCGGACCGCATGTATCCGGCACCTGCACCTGGCGACCCTCCAGCCTGGATGCCGTGGGTGAGAGTCTGGCCGGCCTGCCGTGCCCGGTCCTGATTGACTGCAGCGCCAGCGACCGCGTGGCCTCGCACTACGCGCACTGGCTGGCTTCGGGCATCCACGTGGTCACGCCGAACAAGCTTGCCGTCAGCGGACCGCTGGAGCGCTGGCAGGCGATCGGCCAGGCCCGTGCCGGCGGCGCGCAGTTGCGCTATGAGGCGACGGTCGGCGCCGGGCTGCCGGTGGTGCAGACCCTGCGCGACCTGCTGGCCACGGGCGATACCCTGCAATCGGTCGAAGGCCTGTTTTCCGGCACCCTGGCCTGGCTCTTTGACGGTTACGATGGCAAGGTGCCGTTCTCGCATCGCATCCGCGAAGCCCGCGAACTCGGTTACACCGAACCGGATCCGCGCGCCGACCTGTCCGGCGAAGACGTGGCGCGCAAGCTGGTGATCCTCGCGCGCGAGGCGGGCATGGACCTGTCGCTGGAGCAGGTGGACGTCACCTCGCTGGTGCCGCCAGCCCTGCACGAACTGGACCTGGAAACCTTTCTCGAACGCATGAACGAACTTGACGACGATCTGGCCGAACGCCATGCCCTGGCGGCATCCCGGGGCGAAGTCCTGCGGCACGTCGGCCGTCTGGAGGCCGACGGGCGCGCTTCGGTGCGACTGCTCGCCCTGCCCGCCGACCATCCGCTGGCGCAGGGCCGGGGTTGCGACAACATCGTGCGTTTTCGCAGCCGCCGCTACCCCGACCCGGGCCTGCGTGTGCAGGGACCAGGGGCTGGGCCGGAAGTAACCGCTGCCGGCGTTTTCGCCGACCTCCTGCGGGTGGCTGCGGAGGCGCGGGCATGAGTCTGGCCAGCGAAGCGGCGGCATGCGCCTGGGCGCCGGCCAGCGTCGGCAACGTCGGCGTGGGCTTTGACATTCTCGGCCACAGCATCGAGGGCGCAGGCGACCGCGCAGAGGTTCGTCGCATCGCAGCACGGGAAGTACGCATCGAAGCCATCGAGGGTTGTGTCACCACCCTGCCGCGCGAAGCGCAGTCCAATACCGCCGGTGCCGCGCTGCTGTCGTTGTGCCGGGCACACGATCTGGCACACGGTTTTGCCGTGCGCCTGCACAAGGGCATTGCGCTGGGATCGGGCATGGGCGGTTCGGCCGCATCCTGCGTGGCCGCGCTGGTGGCCGCCAATGCCCTGCTCGATGCCCCATTGCCACGCCAGGCGTTGTATCGCCATGCGCTGGACGGCGAGGCGGTGGCCAGCGGCGGGCGTCACGGCGACAACCTGGGTTCGATGCTGCTCGGCGGCCTGGTGCTGGCCACCGAACACAGCCTGGTTCGGATCCCGGTGCCCCAGGCCTGGCATTGCGCGTTGGTGCACCCACACGCTGTGCTGGAAACCCGTCGCGCACGCGCTGCACTGGAGGGTGGTTTTCCGCTCGATGCCTTCGTTGTGCAAAGCGCCAACCTGGCCCTGGTCCTGAGCGGCTGCCGGGACGGCGATGCCGAACGGGTGCGCCAGGGGCTTCGCGACGTGCTGATCGAACCGCGTCGCGCGCCACTGGTGCCCGGTTTTGCCGAGGTCAAGCAGGCAGCACTTGATTCGGGGGCGCTGGGTGCCAGCATTTCCGGCGCCGGCCCCAGTGTCTTTGCCTGGTATGAAGATCGCGCAAGTGCAGAACGCGGCGCCAGCGCCATGACCCGCGCCTTCGCACGCCAAGGCCTGGACAGCGACCGATTCGTATCGCCGGTGAACGGCCCTGCAGCGGAGATCGTGCCATGCGCTTCGTAAGTACCCGCGGCCAGGCCCCGGTCACCGGGCTGGGTGACGCCATCCTGCGCGGCCTGGCGCCGGATGGCGGCCTGTACGTTCCACAGACATTTCCTCGTCTGGATCCGCGTGGCATGGACCCGCAAGCCAGTCTGCCGGATGTGGCGACCTGGCTTTTGCGCCCGTACTTCGATGGCGATCCGCTGGCAGACCATCTGGATGCGATCTGCCACGAAGCGCTGAATTTCGACGTGCCGCTGTGCGCGCTGCCCTGGCCCGGGACCCGTCTGCTGGAACTGTTCCACGGACCCACGGCCGCTTTCAAGGATGTCGGGGCGCGCTTTCTGGCCGCCTGCCTGCGACGCCTGCGCAAACGCGATGATCCGCCGCTGACGATCCTGGTCGCCACCTCGGGCGACACCGGTGCCGCCGTCGCCGCCGCCTTTCACCGCGTACCGGGCATCCGGGTCGTCGTGTTGTACCCCGACGGACGCGTTTCACCGCGCCAGGCGCATCAACTGGGCTGCTTTGGCGACAACGTGCGCGCATTCCGGGTCGACGGCAGCTTCGATGACTGCCAGCGCATGGTGAAATCCGCGCTTGTCGATGCCGCGCTGCAGGAACGCGTGCCCCTGGGTTCGGCCAACAGCATAAGCCTGGGACGCCTGTTGCCGCAGATGAGCTACTACGCCCGCGCGGCCTTGCGCTGCCATGCCGGGGACGGTGTGGCACCGGGATTCATCGTGCCCACCGGCAACCTGGGCAATGCACTGGCCTGCGCCTGGGTCCGCGAGATGGGACTTCCGGTGGGCCCGATACACCTGGCCTGCAATGCCAACCGCACCCTGCCGGATTTCCTCCATGGCGAGACCTACGCACCACGCGCCTCCCTGGCCACGCTGGCCAATGCCATGGACGTGGGCGCACCCAGCAACATCGAACGCTTGCGCTGGATGGCTGACGACAGCAGCCTGCGCGAACGTTTCAGTGCCCACAGCGTGGACGACGCGGCCATCCGCGACACCATCGCTACCATGGCACGCGAGCATCACATGACGGTGTGCCCACATACCGCCACCGCATTGCGAGCGTTGCAGCGGCTGCGCGAAAACGGGGCGCAGGGGCCCTGGGTCGCCGTCGCCACTGCACATGCCGCCAAGTTCGACACGGTGGTCGAGCCGCTGGTCGGCGAACCCGTCCCACTGCCGCCGTCACTGCAACGCCTGCTGCAACGCCCGGCGCACGCCGAGCCGCTGCCAGCCAGTGATGCGGCCCTGCGCAAGGTGCTTTGCGAGTGACGACGGAGGCATGCCAGGGCACATGCACGATGATTTGGACCGCTATACTTCCATTTGGCATAAGCGCTTGACAGCGTCGGACCGACCGCGTAGCTTCGATCCCATGTCGTCCAGCTTCCGCCAGCACCAGCCGATCCGCACCGGGATGTTCCCGGCGCACGGTGTGCGTCTGTCGCCACGCGACATGAAGATTGCTGCCCTGGGCCTAGGCCTAGCCATTCTTACCGTGATTATTACCAGCGGAGGTGCGGGTTAAGGGCACGTGTCCAAAGTCGACAGCAAAGACATGACGGACTACCCAAACCCCGCACCCGAACAGGATGCGGGGTTTTTTGTTGCCCTTCGACCGCCCCGGCGGAGACGAAGATGAGCCAGAACCCATCCACCACCGATTCCGGACATCAGCCGAGCAACGAGCGGGTGCTGGTGTTCGACACCAGTCTGCGCGACGGTGAGCAGGCGCCGGGCTTTTCCATGAACCGCAAGCAGAAGCTGCGCCTGGCCCGTGAACTGGAAGCGCTCGGCGTGGACATCATCGAGGCGGGATTCCCCCAGGCCTCGCCCGATGATTTCCAGGCCGTCGCGCAGATTGCCGGACAGGTGCGTGATGCGACCGTCTGCGGCCTGTCGCGCTGCCTGCCCGGCGACATCGAAACCACCGCGCGCGCACTGGAACCGGCCCGTGCCGGGCGCATTCACCTGTTCCTGTCAACCAGCCCGCTGCATCGCGAACACAAGCTCGGCATGAGTACCCAGCAAGTGCTGGACACGGCCGGCGAGGCGGTGCGTCGTGCTCGTGCGCTGTGCGACGACGTGGAGTTTTCAGCCGAGGACGCCTTCCGCACCGAACGCGAATTCCTTGCCGAGGTGTTCTCGGTGGCCCTGGAGGCCGGCGCCGCCACGCTCAACGCGCCCGACACCGTGGGCTACGCCACGCCGGCCGAGATCGCCGAGTGGTTCGCATGGCTGCGCAGCCATGTACGCGATGCCGAACGCGCGGTGTTTTCCGCCCATTGCCATGACGATCTCGGCATGGGCGTGGCCAACAGCCTGGCGGCCATCGGCGCCGGTGCGCGACAGGTCGAATGCACCATCAACGGCATCGGCGAGCGCGCGGGCAATGCCGCGCTGGAGGAAATCGTCATGGCATTGCGCGTGCGCGCACCCCTGTACGGCGTAGACACGCGCATCGACGCGCGCCGGCTGTACCCGGTGTCGCGCCTGCTGGCACAGATCACCGGCCAGTCCCTGCCACGCAACAAGGCGGTGGTGGGAGAGAACGCCTTCGCCCACGAGTCGGGCATCCACCAGCACGGCATGCTCAAGCACCGCGGCACCTACGAAATCATGCACCCGGAAGACGTCGGCTTTCCCAGCACGCGCCTGGTGCTGGGCAAGCACTCGGGCCGTCACGCCCTGCGCCAGCGGCTGGTCGAGCTTGGCCACGATCTGGACGAGGAGGCCATGGACCGCGTGTTTGCCGGCTTCAAGGATCTGGCCGACCGCAAGAGTGAAATCTTCGATGGCGACCTCGAGGCCCTGGTGCTGGGCCGTGACCCCGAGAATCCCGGCCCCTGGCGCATCGAGCACCTGCACGCCGCATCGCACCTGGGTAGCAGTGCCTCGGTGTCGGTCAAGCTGCTGCACGAGGACGGCCGCCAGGTCAGCGAGGCGGCGATCGGCGATGGCCCCGTCGATGCAGTGCTGCGCGCCGTCGAGCGCGCCACCGGGGAAAACCTGCCATTGGCCGATTTCCATATCCGTTCCGTGAGCGAAGGCGGCGATGCCCAGGGCCAGGCCGTGATCGCGGTGCAACACGACGGCCGCGCCTGGCGTGGACACGGCTACTCCACTGACATCGTCGAAGCTGCGGCCATGGCCGCACTGGACGTGGCCAACGCCATCGCCCGCAGTCGTCGTGAACCCAAACCGGCGCTTCCCGCAAAGGCCGCCAACGCATGAACACCCACCGACCCGCCCCACACCCATTGCACGCGAGCACGCCATGAGCGACCACACCCTGATCTGGCACAACGGCACCCTCAAACCGTGGCACGAAGCCACGGTGCACGTCAGTGCCCATGCCCTGCACTACGGTTCGTCCGTTTTCGAGGGCGAACGCGTCTACGCCACCCCTGATGGCCCACGGTTCTTCCGCCTGGAAGACCACACCCGGCGCCTGTTCTTTTCCGCGCGCGTGTACGGCATCGACATCCCCTATGCAGCCCAGCAGGTCAACCGCGCCTGCCGCGAAGTGGTACGCGCCAATGACATGACCTCGGCGTATGTGCGGCCCCTGGTGTTCCGTGGCGCAGGCGGCCTGGGCATCCTGCCCAAGGAAAACATCGTCGATACCGTCATCCTGGCCCTGCCCTGGGGCAGCTATCACGGTGATGCACGCGAGCAGGGTGCGGACGTGTGCGTGAGCAGCTGGAACCGCGCCGCGCCCAACACCTTCCCCAGCTGGGCCAAGGCCGGCGGCCAGTATCTCAACAGCCAGCTGATTGCCCTGGAGGCGCGTCGCGGCGGCTATGCCGAGGGCATCGCCCTGGGCCACGACGGCATGCTGTGCGAGGGCGCGGGCGAGAACCTGTTCCTGGTGATGGACGGCGTACTGGTCACGCCGCCGACCAGCAGCGGCGTGCTGGTCGGTATCACCCGTGACAGTGTGATCACGCTGGCGAAGACGCTGGGCATGGCGTTCGAGGAACGCATGCTGCCGCGCGAGGCCCTGTACCGCGCAGAGGAAATGTTCATGTGCGGCACCGCCGCCGAGATCACGCCAATCCGCTCCGTCGACCGCGTGCCGGTGGGTGACGGAACGGTGGGTCCGGTCACGCGCGCCCTGCAGGACGCCTTTTTCGGCCTGTTCGACGGCCGTACCGAAGACCGCTGGGGCTGGCTGACCGGGCTGGACGAGGGTGTTTCGTCGGACTTCGACGGCGACCCGAAGCGTCCCGTGTCTATTTCAGCGGTCGTCCCTGACCGCGAAGATCAGGAAGCGGCCATCCATGGCCGCACTGCTCGAAGAGCGCGCGATTCGATGGAGGCTTCCTCATGAGTGGACCACGCACCCTGTTCGACAAACTCTGGGACTCGCACCAGGTGGTGCCGGAAACAGCCGAGGCGCCTGCCGTTCTGTATATCGACCTGCACCTGGTGCACGAGGTGACCTCACCGCAGGCATTCGCCGAACTTGGCGCGCGCGGCCTGAAGCTGCGCCGCCCCGACCGCACCCTGGCCACGCTGGACCATTCCACCCCGACCCTGCCCGCATCCGGCGATGGCCGGCGCCCCTACGCCACGCCCGAGGCCGAGGCGCAGGTCGCCCGGCTGCAGGCCAATTGCCGCCAGTTCGGCGTCGAGCTGCATGACTGGGACAGCGATGCACGCGGCATCGTGCACGTGATCGGGCCGGAACTGGGCGCCACCCAGCCGGGCATGACCATCGTGTGCGGGGACAGCCACACTTCTACCCACGGCGCCTTCGGCGCGCTGGCCTTCGGCATCGGCACCACCGAGGTCGGTCATGTCATGGCCACCCAGTGCCTGTTGCAACGCAAGCCGAAAAGCTTCGCCATCCATGTCGACGGCGAACTGCCCGCGGGCGTCGGTGCCAAGGACCTGGTGCTGCACATCATCGCCACCATCGGCGTCGGCGGCGGCACCGGCCACGTGCTGGAGTTCCGGGGTCCGGCGATCGAGAAACTGTCGATGGAAGCGCGCATGACAGTGTGCAACATGGCCATCGAGGCCGGTGCGCGCGCCGGGCTCATCGCCCCGGACCAGACCACCTTCGACTGGCTCGAAGGCCGCCCGCGCGCACCGCAGGGCGCGGCCTGGGCGCGTGCGGTATCGGCCTGGAAGTCCCTGCGCAGCGATGAAGGCGCGCGCTATGACCGCGAGGTGCGCATCGATGCCTCGAAAGTGCGTCCCACGGTCACCTACGGCACCCACCCGGGCATGGCCGCGGCGATCGATGCGCCGGTGCCGGCAGCGACCAATGCGCAGGAAAAACGCGCACTCGACTACATGCATCTCAAGGCCGGGCAGACCATGGCCGGGCAACCGGTGGACGTGGTGTTCATCGGCAGCTGCACCAATTCGCGCCTGCCCGACCTGCGTGCGGCCGCCGCCGTGTTGCGCGGCCGGCGGGTCGCCGACGGCGTGCGCATGCTGGTGGTGCCGGGTTCGGAAAGCGTGCGACGCGCCGCCGAGGCCGAGGGCCTGCATGAGGTCTTCACCGCTGCCGGTGCGGAATGGCGGGTACCCGGCTGCTCGATGTGCATCGCCATGAACGGCGACCTGGCCCAGCCCGGGCAGCTGGTCGTGTCCACTTCCAATCGCAACTTCGAAGGCCGCCAGGGCAAGGGCGCACGCACTGTGCTGGCCAGCCCCGAGACCGCCGCCGCCTCCGCCGTGGCCGGTCGCGTCAGCGACGCCGCATCCCTGGCCGCCGAGGAGCAAGCCGCATGAGACCCCTGACCCAACTGCGTTCGCGCACGGCGGTGCTGCCGTACGAAAACATCGACACCGACCGCATCATTCCCGCGCGCTTCCTGACCACCACCGAACGCGAAGGCCTGGGGCGCCACTGCTTCACCGACTGGCGCTACCTCGCCGACGGCAGCGAGAATCCGGCCTTCGAACTCAACCGGCCGGCCGCCAAGGGCTGCGGCATCCTGGTCGCCGGTCGCAATTTCGGCTGCGGCAGCTCGCGCGAACACGCGCCCTGGGCGTTGCTTGATTACGGCATCCGCGCAGTGCTGAGCAACGAGATCGCTGACATCTTCCGCTCCAACGCACTGAAGAACGGCCTGCTGGCCATCGTCGTCAGCGACGCCGAGCACCGCTGGCTGCTCGAACATCCCGGCAGCGAGCTGGTGATCGATGTCGCCGGCGGTTTCATCGAGCTGCCCGACGGTGGTCGCTTCGGCTTCGAGCTCGACGCCTTTGCGCGCCACTGCCTGCTCCAGGGCGTGGACCAGCTCGGTTACCTGCTGCAGCAGGAAGAGGCCATCCGCGCACACGAGCAACGCCACGAGGCCGCGGCATGAGCGGCACCCGCCACGTTTCCTCTCGATTGCAACCCGGGCCGGGGTAAATGACGGCGGCCCGATCTCCCTCGCCGTCATTCCCCGCCCGTTCTTTTCCTGCCATCGAATCCCCATCATCCAACGGAGTTCCACCATGCAAGCCACACTGGCCATCCTCCCCGGCGACGGCGTCGGTCCCGAAGTCACCGCCGCCGCGGTAGCGGTCCTGGAGGCCGTCGCCCGGCGCGGCGGGCACAAGATCAGCATGGCCGAGCACCTGATTGGCGGCGCCGCCATCGACGCGACCGGCGACCCGCTGCCCACGGCCACGCGCGAGGCCTGCCTGGCGGCCGATGCCGTGCTGCTGGGTGCGGTCGGCGGCCCGAAATGGTCCGATCCGGACGCCCGCGTGCGGCCTGAACAGGGTCTGCTGGGCCTGCGCGCCGCACTCGGTGTGTACGCCAACCTGCGCCCGCTGCGCGTGCACCCGCGCCTGGCCTCGCGTTCGCCGCTCAAGGACGAACGTCTCAAGGGCGTCGATTTCGTGGTGGTGCGCGAGCTTACCGGCGGCGCCTACTTCGGCGCCAAGACACGCACCCATGATGCCGCGACCGACGAATGCCGCTACAGCGTGCGCGAAATCGAACGCGTGTTGCGGCGCGCCTTCGAACTGGCGCGCACGCGCGGCCGCCGCGTGACCTCGGTGGACAAGGCCAACGTGCTGGAGACTTCGCGCCTGTGGCGCAGCACCGCCATCCGCGTGGCGAACGAATTTCCCGACGTGCGCCTGGAGCACCAGCTGGTCGATTCCATGGCCATGCTGCTGCTGACCCAGCCCTCGCGCTACGACGTGATCGTCACCGAGAACCTGTTCGGTGACATCCTCACCGACGAAGCCGCGGCCCTGGCCGGCTCGCTGGGCCTGCTGCCCTCGGCCTCGCTGGGCGACGGTCACGGTGGCCTGTACGAACCCATCCACGGCTCGGCCCCGGACATCGCCGGCCAGGGTGTGGCCAACCCGCTGGGGACCATCGCCAGCGCGGCCATGCTGCTGCGTCACGCCCTGAAACTGGAGGACGAGGCGCGGGCGGTCGAGGCCGCCGTCGAGCACGTGGTCGAACACGGGCCATGGACCCGCGACATCGGCGGCGATGCCGGCACCGACGCCGTTCGCGACGCGGTGATCGATGTGCTGGAACTGGGCGCCGTCGGCACACCGGCATTCCTTGCCGGCGTGCGGGCCTGCGGGTAAGGGGCCGGACATGCGCAGCGACGCCATCAAGAAAGGATCCGACCGCGCTCCGGCGCGCGCCATGCTGCGCGCCACCGGACTGGACGACGACGCCATCGGCAAGCCACTGGTGGCCATCGTGCACACCTGGTCCAACGTCAGCCCGTGCAACCTCAACCTGCGCGACCTGGCGCAGGAGGTGGCCGAGGGCATCCGCGCGGCCGGCGGCACGCCCATCGAATTCAACACCATCGCGGTCACCGACGGCATCGCCATGGGCACGCCGGGGATGCGCGCCTCGCTGGTCAGCCGCGAGGTCATCACCGACTCCATCGAACTGGCGGTGGAGGGCCACAGCCTGGATGCCATGGTGGTGCTGTGCGGCTGCGACAAGACCATTCCCGCCGCGGCAATGGCGCTGGCGCGCCTGGACATCCCCGGTGTGGCGCTGTACGGCGGAAGCATCGGCCACGGCAAGCTGCACGGCAAGTCGATCACCGTGCAGGACGTGTTCGAGGCGGTCGGCGCCCACGGCGCGGGCAAGCTCAGCGATGAGGAACTCAAGCAGGTCGAGACCCGCGCCTGCCCCGGTGCCGGCGCCTGCGGCGGCCAGTACACCGCCAACACCATGGCCATGGTGCTGACTGCGCTGGGCCTCTCGCCGGTGGGCCTCAACGACATCCCCGCCACCCACGCGGACAAGAGCGCCGCCGCCCGCCATTGCGGCGCGCTGGCCATGCAATGCCTCAAGCAGCAGCGCACCCCGCGATCGCTGATGACCCGCGAGGCCTTCGTCAATGCCGCGCGCTTGGTCGCGGCCACCGCCGGTTCCACCAACGCCGCACTGCACCTGCTGGCGATCGCCAACGAAGCCGGAGTCAAGCTGGACCTGGAGGACTTCAATGCGGCCTCCGAGCAGACCCCGGTGATCGCCGATCTTATGCCCGCCGGACGATACAGCGCGGTGGAGATGTTCGAAGCCGGCGGCGTGGCCGCGATCGCCAACGAGCTGCGCCGTGCCGGCATGCTCGCCGACACGCCCACGGTCACCGGCCGCAGCCTGTTTGCGGAACTGGACGAGGCACCGCCCGCGCAAGCCGCGCACGCCGTGGTGCATCCGGTGGACAAGCCGCTCAAGCCGCGCGGCGGTTACGCGATCCTGTACGGCAACCTTGCCCCCGAAGGCTGCATCCTGAAGCTGGCCGGCCTGGGCACCAACCGCTTCGAGGGCCGGGCACGGGTCTTCGAGAGCGAGGAAGCCGCCTTTGCCGCCGTGCAGGGCGACCGCATCAGGAAGGGCGACGTCATCGTGATCCGCAACGAGGGCCCGGCCGGCGGCCCCGGCATGCGCGAGATGCTCGGCGTCACCGCCGCGCTGATCGGCCGCGGCCTTGGCGCCGACGTGGCGCTGATCACCGACGGGCGATTCTCCGGCGCCACCCGCGGCTTCATGGTCGGCCACGTGGCCCCGGAAGCCGTGCGCGGCGGTCCCATCGCATTGCTCGCGGACGGCGACCGCATCGTCATCGACGGCCAGTCGCGGACCCTGTCCACCGACATCGACCTGGATGCACGCCGTGCCGGATGGAAGGCCCCTGCACCCAAGGTCACGCGCGGCGCGCTGGCCAAGTACGCGCAACTGGTCGGCTCGGCCTCGACCGGCGCCGTGACCAACGGCTCCACGCCGTATCGCTGGCGCGCGCCCTGAGCCACGCCCCATTCATGCCATTGCCCTCAACAACCCGGAGTAGATCCCCATGAACACTGCCACCACCGAACCCCTGAAAAACGCCCGCATCGCCGTCATCGGCTACGGCAGCCAGGGCCGCGCGCACGCGCTGAACCTGCACGAATCGGGCCTCGACGTGGTCGTCGGCGCACGTCCCGACGGCCCGTCCTGGCAACGTGCGCAGGAAGACGGACTCACCGTTGCCGAACCGGCCGAGGCCGTAAAGGGCGCCGACCTGGTCGCCTTCCTCACGCCCGACATGGTGCAACCGGCGGTCTATGCCGAGTCCATCGAACCGAACATCAAGCCCGGCGCGGCGCTGCTGTTTGCACACGGTTTCAATGTGCATTTTGGCCAGATCAAGCCACGTGCGGACATCGACGTGAACCTGGTCGCACCGAAGGGTCCGGGCGCCCTGGTGCGCAGTGAATACCAGCGCGGTCGCGGCGTGCCCTGCCTGATCGCGGTGCACCAGGATGCCACCGGCCAGGCCGAGGCCCGGGCCCGGGCCTACGCGGCCGGCATCGGTGGCGCGCGCGCCATGCTGATCGCCACCGACTTCAAGGAAGAGACCGAGACCGACCTGTTCGGCGAGCAGGCCGTGCTGTGCGGTGGCGCCAGCGAGCTGGTCACCAAGGGTTTCGAGACCCTGGTCGAGGCCGGCTACCAGCCCGAGATCGCCTACTACGAGGTGATGCACGAGCTGAAGCTGATCGTCGACCTGTTCTACGAGGGCGGGCTGGCGAAGATGCTGCAGTTCGTCTCCGAAACCGCGCAATACGGCGACTACACGCGCGGTCCGCGGGTGGTCGACGAAGGCACCAAGGCGCGCATGAAGGAAGTGCTGCGGGAGATCCAGGACGGCAGCTTCGCCCGCGAGTGGACCGCCGAGTACGCCGCCGGCCTGCCCAACTACAGGAAATTCAAGGAAGCCGATCTGGCGCATCCGATCGAGAAGGTCGGCGCGCAACTGCGTGCGCGCATGGCCTGGCTGCAGAAGGACAGCAAGGCCGCGTCGGGTACCGGCGAATCGCTGAAGAAGGCCGGCTGACCTGTCCACCACAAAGGACTTCCCCGACGTGAAAGCACAACGCCAACAGGAGCTGCCCTCGCCGTCCGGCGAGGGTGACATTCACCCCCGTTCGGGCCAGTCGATGAGCGGCGCCGAGGTCGTCGTCCAGGTGCTGGTCGATGAAGGCGTGGATGTCCTGTTCGGGTATTCGGGTGGCGCGATCCTGCCCGTTTACGATGCCATCTTCCGCCACAACGCGGCCCACCCGCGCGACGATGGCGGCGAATCGATGCCGCTGGTGGTCCCGGCCAACGAGCAGGGGGCCGGGTTCATGGCTTCCGGCTATGCACGCGCCTCGGGCAAGGTGGGCGTGGCCATCGTCACCTCCGGACCGGGCGCGACCAACACGGTGACCCCGGTGCGCGACTCGATGGCCGACTCGATCCCGATGGTGGTGATCTGCGGTCAGGTGGCCAGCGCCGCCATCGGCTCGGATGCTTTCCAGGAAGCCCCCATCAGCAACATCATGAGTGCCTGCGCCAAGCACGTGTTCCTGGTGACCGAGCCCGAGCGCCTGGAAGCCACGCTGCGTACCGCCTTCATGCTGGCACGCAGCGGACGCCCCGGCCCGGTCGTGGTGGATATTCCCAAGGACGTGCAGAACGCGCGTCTGGACTTCCACGGCCAGGCGCGTCTGGCGCTTCCCGGCTACCGCGCACGGATTCGCGCGGCCGAGACCTCGCAACTGGACGACGAGTCATGCGCTGCCCTGTTTGACGCGCTGCTGGAAGCCAAACGGCCGCTGATCTACGCCGGCGGCGGCATCGTGGCCGGCCAGGCAGCTCCGGCCCTGCGCGCCTTCGCGAGCGCCTTCGGACTGCCTGTCACCACCACCCTGATGGGACTGGGCGCGGTCGACACCCGCGATCCGCTGGCCCTGCACATGCTGGGCATGCACGGCACGGCCTACGCCAACTACGCGGTCGAGGACTGCGACTTCCTGCTGGCCCTGGGCGCACGCTTCGACGACCGCGTGGCCGGCGTACCAGACCACTTCGCGCCGCGTGCGCGCTTCCTGGCCCAGGTCGATATCGATCCGGCCGAGATCAACAAGGTCAAGCACGTCGACTGGCACCACGTGGGACCGGTGCGTCCGGTGCTCGAGCGCCTGCTGCAGTATGGCCAGGCACATGGCGTGAAGACCGACCTGGCACCCTGGCACGCGCATGTGGCCGCGCTCAAGCGCAAGCATGCCATGAATTACGACCGCGACAGCGCGCTGATCCAGCCCTATGCGGTGCTCGAGGCCATCGATCGCCACAGCGACGGGCGCGCCATCATCAGCACCGGGGTCGGCCAGCACCAGATGTGGGCGGCGCAG
The DNA here is from genome assembly GCA_027019085.1 of Rhodanobacteraceae bacterium. Classification (GTDB taxonomy): domain Bacteria; phylum Pseudomonadota; class Gammaproteobacteria; order Xanthomonadales; family Rhodanobacteraceae; genus Oleiagrimonas. Next base: position 24,093 of record JALUXG010000050.1, read on the forward strand.
TACCTCAACTTCCGCGAACCGCGGCAATGGCTGTCCTCCGGCTCCATGGGCACCATGGGCTTTGGCCTGCCGGCGGCCATCGGCGCCCAGTTCGCGCGCCCGGACGCGCTGGTCATCGACATCGACGGCGACGCCAGCATCCGCATGAACGTCGGCGAGCTGGAAACCGTGACCACCTATGGCCTGCCGGTCAAGGTGCTGGTGATGAACAACTGCGGCGACGGCATGGTGCGTCAGTGGCAAAAGCTGTTCTTCAAGGGCCGCATGATGGCCTCGGACAAGAGCCTGCACCGCAAGGATTTCATCAAGGCCGCCGAGGCCGATGGTTTTGCCTGGGCGCGGCGCCTGGAAAATCCAGCGGACATGCCCGCCACGGTGCGCGCATTCCTCGATTTCGACGGGCCGGCGTTCCTTGAAGTGATCATCGACCCCGACGCCGGGGTGTACCCCATGGTCGGCCCCGGCGCCCGCTACGCACAGATGATCACCGGCGACTTCATCCCCTCGCGCGAGGAAGCAGCGCCGGAATCCACCCCACCCGCCACATCCATGTTCTGAAACCGATCCGGAGTCCGCATGAAACACACCCTGACCATCCTGCTGCAGAACGAAGTCGGCGCCCTGGTGCGCGTGGCCGGGCTGTTTTCCGCCCGTGGGCACAATATCGAGACCCTCAACGTCGCACCCACGCGCGACCCGGCCGTATCCCGGCTGGTGGTGACGGTGTATGGCGATCGCGCGCGACTGACCCAGATCCTCAACCAGATCCGCAAACTGGTCGATGTGCTCGAGGTCGAACACAGCACCATCGACAAGGTCGATACGGCCGCCTGAGGATTTCGCAGCGGTTCGCCGGCACGTACACTGCAGGGCATGGCTGCCCCGACTCGCAAACGCCCGCCCCCACGCAAGACCGCGTCGCGTTCCATGCCGCAGCGTACGCGCCCCGAGGATGCCTCCGATCGCGCCGGGCAAGTGCTGGGCTGGCTGCTTGCACGCCTGCCGCCGCGCTGGCGTCCCGGTGTCTATGATTATCTGGTACTCACGCGCATGGACCGCCCGGTGGGCGCGCTGCTGCTGCTGTGGGCCTGCTGGTGGGCCTTGTGGCTGGCCGCCGGGGACTTTCCGCCATTGAAACCGTGGCTGATCTTCAGCCTTGGCGTGTTCGTGATGCGATCGGCCGGCTGCGCCATCAACGATTTTGCCGATCGCAAGCTCGATGCACGCGTGCGCCGCACCCGTGAAAGGCCCGTCGCCGCGGGACGCATCCGGCCGGCACAGGCACTGATCGCGTTCGTGGTGCTGCTGGCCATCGCCTTCGGGCTGGTGCTGCTGACCAACAGGCTGACCCTGCAGCTCTCCTTCGCCGGCGCCGCGCTGGCTGCGGTGTATCCCTTCACCAAGCGTTACACGCACCTGCCGCAGGTGGTGCTGGGCGCGGCCTTCGGCTGGTCGATCCCGATGGCCTTCGCCGCCGTCACCAACCACGTGCCGCCGCTGGCCTGGCTGCTGTTCCTGGCCAATATCGTGTGGTCGACCCTGTATGACACCGAATACGCGATGGTCGACCGCGAGGATGATCTCAGGGCCGGCGCCAAATCCACCGCCATCCTGTTCGGCGAACTGGACCGGCTGATCATCGGCATGCTGATGGCCACCTTCCTGCTGGCCATGGCCATGGTCGGTCACCGTGCACAGCTGGGCTGGCCGTACTGGTACGCACTGGCTGCCGCAGCCATCCTCATGGCCTGGCAACAATGGCTGATCCGCGATCGCGATCGCCTGGCCTGCCTGGCCGCCTTCCGCAACAACAACTGGGTCGGTTTCGTGCTCTGGCTGGGCATCGCCATGGCGCTGGCCTTGCGCTAGGCGTACCGACAGACGGCCCCGCCGATCTGCATGCATGCAGATGCCCGGATACCCCCAGAGGGCGCGTACGACTCCCGCGCCCGGATTCCCTTCAGCCGCGCCCAGGCAGCGGCGCCCGTGCCAGCGCCCAGACATCGACACGCCGCGCACCGGCCCGCTTGAGTACCCGCGCCAGTTCCGACAGGGTCGCGCCGGTGGTCATGACGTCATCGACCAGCGCCACGTGCGCGGGCCAGGACACCGCACCGCGCAGCACGAACGCATCACGCACGTTGCCGTGGCGACGGCGGGCATCGAGCTCGGTTTGCGGCGGCGTGGCGCGCTGTCGATGCAGCAGGCCGCTGCGCACGGGCCATCGATGTCGACGTGCCAGACAGCGCGCCAGCTCCAGCGCCTGGTTGTAGCCGCGCGTACGCATGCGGCTGCGATGCAACGGCACCGGGATCAGCCACTGCGGCCGGCAAGGCGGCGTACATTGTGCCCACAAGGTCCCCAGCACGCGCCCTGCGGCCAGGTTGCCGGAAAACTTGAAGCGCGATTCCAGACGGTCCAGCGGCCAGGCATAGCGATAGGGCGCCCACGCACTGTCCCATGCCGGGGGCCGGCCAAGGCAGGAACCGCAACGCGCCGCCGGGAACGGCAGGGGCAGTGCGCAATGCGCGCAGCACACCGCATTGAGGGGCATGTCGGCACGGCATGCCGCGCACAGATCCAGCCCCTCGCCCGCAGCCGCACACAGCAGACAGCGGAAGGGCAACAGTTGCTCTTGCGCCTTCTGCCACAGGCGATGCATGCAGCCCGGTTGCCGATTCCTCGCGCTTTCCATGCACCGAGGATGACGCACTGCCCATGTCCCGTCTGTCGGTGCAGGCCGCATTGGCCTGTCCGTCTTGACCCTGGCTGTCAACTTTCACATGCCGTCGAAAGTTGACATACATGCCCGCACCCACCCACACTCGCGCCGATCCCTGCCTGCGTACGTGACCATGACCGACACCCTGCGCCATGACTGGAGCCGCGACGAAGTCGCCGCGCTGTTTGCCCTGCCCTTCAATGACCTGCTGGCGCGCGCCCATGCCGTGCATGCCGCACACCACGACCCCAATGCGGTGCAGGTCTCCACGCTGCTCTCGATCAAGACCGGTGGCTGTCCCGAGGATTGCGCCTACTGCCCGCAGGCCCAGCGCTACCAGACGGGTGTCCAGGCGGAAAAACTGATGAGCGTGGAAGCGGTGCTGGAGAAGGCCAGGGCGGCCCGGGACGCCGGCGCCAGCCGCTTCTGCATGGGTGCGGCCTGGCGTGCGCCCAAGGATCGCGACATTCCCAGGGTCGCCGCCATCGTGCGCGCGGTCAAGGCGCTGGGCCTGGAAACCTGCGCCACCCTGGGCATGCTCAAGGACGACCATGCCCGGGCGCTGAAGGATGCCGGTCTGGACTACTACAACCACAACCTGGACACCGCGCCGGAGTTCTATGGCGAGATCATCCACACCCGTGAATACCAGGACCGCCTGGACACGCTCGAACACGTGCGCGATGCCGGCTTGAAGACCTGCTGTGGCGGTATTGTCGGCATGGGCGAATCGCGCAGCCAGCGCGCGGGGCTGCTGCAGACCCTGGCCAACCTTCCCGAGCATCCGCAGTCGGTGCCGATCAACCTGCTGGTCCAGGTCGAAGGTACGCCGCTGGCGGGCACCGAACGGCTGGACCCGTTCGAGTTCGTGCGCACCATTGCGGTCGCGCGCATCCTGATGCCGGCCTCGATGGTGCGCCTGTCGGCCGGTCGCGAGGACATGGACGAAGCCCTGCAGGCGCTGTGCTTCTTCGCCGGGGCCAATTCCATCTTCTACGGCGAGAAACTGCTGACCACCGGCAATCCGGATACCGAACGCGACCGCGCGCTGTTCGCGCGCCTGGACCTCAAGCCGCTGCAGGTGACCGAAACCTCCGAGACCGTGCACGCCGACATTGTCGTGTCCTGCAAGCAGGCGCACGCCGAATCCGCGGCCTGATCCGCGCACACAACGCCATGCGGCCTTCTCTGCTCGCACAGCTTGACGAGGCGGTTCGCGTACGCACGGACGCGCGGCTGCATCGGCGCCTGCACGTACTCGAGCGCGACTCGAAGGGGCGAAGCACCTTCGACGGCAAGCCGGTCATCGTCTTCAGCAGCAACGATTATCTGGGCCTGGCCTCACATCCGGACCTGGCCGCGAGCCTGGACCGCGCCGCCCGCATGCACGGACTCGGCAGCGGTGCCGCGCATCTGGTCTGCGGCCATCACCGTGAACATGCCGCGCTGGAAGAGGAACTGGCCGACTGGACCGGGCGCGAACGTGCGCTGCTGTTTTCCAGCGGCGTTGCGGCCAATCTCGGCGTGATGCAGACACTGCTGGGACGTACCGGCGAACGCCGACCGGGGCTGTGTCTGCAGGACCGTCTCAACCATGCCAGTCTGATCGACGGCGCACGCGCGACCGATGCCACCTTGCGCCGCTATCCGCATGGCGATGTCGCAGCCGCCGCCAGGATGCTCGATGCCCAGCCCTCCGAGCCGGCCCTGCTGGCCACCGACGGTGTGTTCAGCATGGATGGCGACAGCGCCCCGCTGCCGGACCTGGCCGAATTGTGCCGTGCGCAGAACGCCATCCTGATGGTCGACGACGCCCACGGCCTGGGCGTACTCGGTCGCGAAGGCGCCGGATCGACTGCCGAGGCGGGACTGTCGCAGGACCAGGTGCCGGTACTGATGGGTACGCTGGGCAAGGCTGTGGGCACCGCGGGCGCCTTCGTTGCCGGACCCGCGTCGTTGATCGACGGTCTGGTGCAGTATGCGCGCAGTTATATCTATTCCACCGCGCCGCCGCCGGCCCTGGCTGCGGCCACGCGTGTCGCCGTGCGTCTGCTGCGCGCTGCCGACGACCGTCGCCAGATCCTGCGCGGCCATATCGAACGATTTCGCCGCGGCGCCACGCAGCTCGGCCTGCCGCTGATGCCCTCGGACACGCCTATCCAACCGCTGCTTCTGGGCAGTCCCGAACGCGCGCTGGCCGCCGCGGGGCAGCTGGAACAGGCGGGCCTGCTGGTCACCGCAATCCGTCCGCCCACGGTTCCCGCCGGGCAGGCGCGCCTGCGCATCACCCTGTCCGCCGCGCACACCGCACAGGACATCGACCGCCTGCTGGATGCCCTGTCCGTGCTTTCGCTCCCCCCTTCGCCACCGCCCCCGTAGACGATTGCATGGCGCACTGCACACGGCAGATGCCGCTGCGGTACAAGACCCGCCACGCCATCCGATACGCCTTCCATCATCATCACTGATGCATGCAACGTTGTTTCCCCATGTCCGACCTGTACATTGAAACCCGTGGCCACGGTGAGATCCCGCTGGTCCTTGTCCATGGCTGGGCCATGCACGGCGGCGTGTTCGAGCCCCTGGCCGAAAAGCTCGACTCACGCTGCACGCTGTATCGGGTCGACCTGCCCGGCCATGGCCGCTCACGCAACAGCACGCTTGCGCTCGATCCGAGAGCCTGCGCGCAATACCTGTGCAAGCAACTGCCTGCGGCCGTGTGGCTGGGCTGGTCGATGGGTGGCCTGTTCGCCCTGACAGCCGCTCTGGAGGAGCCGGACAAGGTGCTTGGCCTGGCCATGCTGTCGTCCACACCCCGCTTTGTTCGCGACACCGACTGGCCCCATGGCATGGATCCGGACGTCTTCGTGCAATTTTCCCGTGACCTGCACACGGATTTTCGCGCCACCCTGGATCGATTCCTGGCCCTGGAAGCCATGGGCAGCGCGCACGCCCGTGAAGAAATCCGCCAGCTACGCGCCTCTGTACTCGCTCCCGGCGAGCCCGATCCTTCGGTGCTGACCCAAGGCCTGGACCTGCTCGAACACAGTGACCTGCGTGCGCGCTTGAGCCAGCTTTGCATGCCCAGTGCATGGATCGCGGGACGTCGTGACCGTCTGGTTCCGCCGGATGCCATGCGCTGGTCCGCGCAACAGTGCGGGGGTGACTTTACCTGCATCGAGCACGCCGGGCATGCAGCCTTCCTCGGTTTTGCCGACGACGTGGTTGAGGCCCTCGAACCCCTGCTGGAGACGGCGACATGAGCACGTTCCGTCTTGACCGCCAGCAGATACGCCGCGCCTTCGGCCGCGCCGCGGCAAGCTACGAGCGCCACGACGCCCTGCAACGCGCGGTGCAGCAAACCCTGCTGGAACGTCTGGACTTCCTGCTCGAATCGCCGCAACGCATTCTCGACCTGGGCGCCGGCACCGGCCGCGGCACGGCGGCGCTGAAACGGCGCTATCCGAAAGCCCGGGTCATCGCCGTAGACCTGGCGCTGCCGATGCTGCAACAGGCATCGCGCCACAGCCATTGGCGACGACGCTTCGACCGGGTGGCGGGCGAGGCCACGCAGTTGCCGTTTGCCGATCACAGCATCGACCTGCTGCATTCGAACCTGTGCATCCAGTGGTGCGACGATCTCGATGCACTGTTTGCCGAATGCGTACGGGTGCTGCGGCCCGGTGGATTTATCGCCCTGAGCACTTTCGGACCCGACACGCTGCGCGAATTGCGCGCAGCCTGGGCCGAGACCGACTCGCAGTCACACGTCGGGCGCTTCCTGGACATGCACGATCTTGGCGACGCCATGATCCGGGCCGGCTTGCGCGACCCGGTGCTGGACGTGGACCGCTACACCCTGACCTATGCCGAACCGGCCGATCTGGCACGCGAACTCAAGGGCCTGGGTGCCACCCACGCCGACAGCACACGCAACCGCGGGCTGACCGGCAAGGCCCGCTGGCAACGCATGCTCGGGCACTACGAACGGATGCGCGATGCCGAAGGCCGCATTCCGGCCAGCTGGGAAACCATCACCGCCCATGCCTGGGGACCGGCTACGGGGCAGGCCCGACGTGGCCCCGGCGGCGGGGACATCGCCACCTTTTCACTGGATGACCTGCGCGGTAGCCGTCGACGCCGGACATGAGAACGGGCGCATCCGTGCGCCCGTCCTGCAAGCTGCCGGCAGCCTCGAAAGGCTGTTTCAGAAGCTCCACCGCAGCGACGCACCGCCGCCCCAGTCCGGACTTCCGTGGGTAAAACCGGTCAACGCATACGCCTGGAACCGCAGCGTATTGCCGAGATTGTGGTTCCAGAAAGCCGAGACCTCGCTTTGCGCATAGCCTGTCGTGGCGATGCGTTCCCGGTAGTAGTAGTAGGCACCGACGCTGTTGCCGTCATCGACCTTGTAGCTGAAGCCGGCATTGGCATTGGCGCCATTCTTGAGCTTGATGTATTGCGAACTGCCGTACCTGGTGTAGCCCACGCCGCCGAACAGCGTCCAGTTGCCGATGCCCTTGTAGGCATCGAGGTTGAGGCCGTAGTCGTTCTGACCGGTGCCCAGACCCTTGTTGGCGTCGGCGGTACCGAACTTGATCCGGGTACCCAGATCCATGCCGAATCGTTCGGTAGTGTCATAGAACAGGGTGTAACTGGCCTGTGCCACGACATCGCCCAGGCCCGAAGCTGTCGTCGAAGTCGTCGTCGTCTGCCCCGTGGGTTGACCGCCACCGAACAGCGGGTTGCGACCCAGGCCAAGTCCGAGCGGGTTGGTGTTCTTGACCTTGCCCACGCCGGGTACGACATCACCGGTACCGGTGATGCGGATATAGGGCACGGTCAGCTTGAAGTGCCAGGACCCGGTGTCGTAGCCGAAAGTGAACGGAACTGACCAGATACTGGTGGTCGTGGTGGTCCCGTATTTGCCGGTGGAATAATTGGCACCGGCGGAGAACGATGGCGTGCCCGCCATCGCCGGGACGGTGCAGGCCGCCGCGAGGACGCCGATACAGATCATCCGCGTACGGATCATGGTGAACTCCTTGATTTGGGCTTGGGTCAGGGCCGCCGGGCGCGTTGGGCGCCCGACGGCAGTTCAACGGGTTCAACACAGGTGATGAAGCATCGAACCGCCCGTGGGGAATTGAACCCGGGATGCAGGTGAATCAGTTGCCCGGACCACCCGCATGGCTCGGAATGTCCGGCCGCTGCGGCATGGTCGGGCGTGTCGGGCGCTGGACGGGCAAGCCGGACACGTCGGGGCGGGCGCCCATCGAGCCGTGTGCATCGATATTCGCCTGGGCTTGCGCGGTGCCGCGCAATCCGGCCTCCTGACCCGTACCGGCGCCCAGGTTGGCCTGTGCATTGGCATGCGCCTTGGCATCCGCGGATCCGTGCATGCCGGCCTGGCTCATGGCGGTGTGCGACGAGGACACGATCGCCCCGAGATTCAAGCCCAGGGTCTTGGCGACCTGGCCCCAGCCTGCACCGGATGCACGCAGACCCAGGATGCCCTGCATGTCCAGCGTGCTGCCGTCGGACAGTGTCACGGTACCGCCATTCAGGGCGGCTTCGAGCTGGCTGGCCGTCGGGCTGGTGATGCCGGCCGCAGCAAGTTCGGCCTGCGCCAGCGCGAGGCTGATGTTGACCTCACCGTAACCCATGGCACCCGTCGCGGGGGTGAATGTGGTGTCGCCGGAGGCCGAACTCAGGGTGATTTGCGAACCGCTTTGCAACCCCTGGATCAGCGCCTTGGCGTTGCTTTCGGATCCGGCCAGTGCCGTGTACCGGGTCACCAGCTGGGCGCTGGCCTGCCCCGTGGCATCGGTATTCGTCTCGCTCGAGGTGCCGGCCATCGCCAGTCCCGATGCCAAAAGCGCGCACAGGGCCACGATCCATAGCCGTGGATGGGAAAGTATCCTGTTCATGATGTCTTCTCTCTCTGATATTCCGCTTGTGTGTGTTCATCCCTGGTCTGGATGCATCCGCCCGGTAACCGGTCGATGCCTCCCTCCGACGCTACCTGTTGGCTCTTTTGAAAAACGAGTGGGTTAGCATGCATGTTGGTTGATCCTGTGGAAGTCGAGTTTGCCAGCGATGAGGAAGATGACGGTGCGCATGGTTTCGAATCGGGTGTAGCCACGCGCCTTGCG
>JALUXG010000051.1 GCA_027019085.1 Rhodanobacteraceae bacterium
AAGACATGTCTTGGCACTTGCGATGAGGCATGACGAACGGGCAACGGCGGGCGGTGCCCGCCCTACCGGAGCCAGGCGTAGGGCGGGCACTGTCCGCCATGGCATGCCCTGGCGCTGGCGATGACCAAGACGAACGGGCGGCCCGTCACCGGATCGCCCACCTGTGTCACGGCATGGACGTGACGTTCACCAGATCTGCACGCGCTGGTCCGGTTTCAGCAAGGCGGACGGTGCCCGCCCTACCGGGTTCAAGCGTAGGGCGCTGCCCGCCAAGACATGTCTTGGCACTTGCGATGAGGCATGACGAACGGGCAACGGCGGGCGGTGCCCGCCCTACCGGAGCCAGGCGTAGGGCGGGCACTGTCCGCCATGGCATGCCCTGGCGCTGGCGATGACCAGGACGAACGGGCGACCCGTCACCGGATCGCCCGCCTGTGCCACGGCATGGACGTGACGTTCACCAGATCTGCACGCGCTGGTCCGGTTTCAGGTACAGCTTCTCGCCCGGCGTGACGTCGAAGGCCTTGTACCAGGCGTCGAGGTTGCGCACGGTTTCGGCGCGGAACTGCGGCGGCGCATGCACGTCGGTGTTGATGCGCTGGCGCAGGGCGGCCTCGCGCATCTTGCTGCGCCAGGCCTGGCCGAAGGACAGGAAGAAGCGCTGGTCGCCGGTCAGGCCGTCGATCACCGGTGCCGGCTTGCCGCCAAGCGATTGGTGGTAGGCGATATAGGCGGCGGTCAGTCCGGAGAGGTCGGCGATATTCTCGCCCAGGGTCTGCTGGCCGTTCACGTACAGGCCCGGCAGGGCTTCGTAGGTGTCGTACTGCTCGACCAGCTTGTGGGTGGCTGCCTGGAAGTGCTTGGCGTCAGCCGGCGTCCACCAGTTGTGCAGGCGGCCCTCGGCGTCGAACTGCGAGCCCATGTTGTCGAAGCTGTGGCTGATTTCGTGGCCGATGATCGCGCCGATGGCACCGTAGTTGTGTGCGGGGTCGGCCTTGGGATCGAAGAACGGTGGCTGCAGGATCGCTGCAGGGAAGTTCAGTGCGTTCTCCAGCGGCAGGTTCAGCGCGTTGACGGTTTGCGGTGTCATCCACCAGTCGGCACGGTCGACCGGCTTGCCCAGTTTGGACAGTGCGTACTCGTAGTTGAACTTCGATACCGCGATGGCATTGGCCAGCGGGTTGCCGGCGCTGACCTTGAGGTCGGCGTAGCTGCGCCAGTGGCCGGGGTCGGGGTAACCGACGAACACCTTGAGGGTGGACAGCTTCTCCCTGGCCTTGGCGCGGGTCTGCGGTGTCATCCAGGACAGCGTGTCCAGGCGCGAGCCGAACGCGGCGATCAGGTTGTGCACCAGGGCCTCGACCTGTTTCTTGGCCTCGGGCGGGAAGTACTGCTTGACATAGATCTTGCCGACCGCATCGCCCAGTGCGCTACTGGTAGCGGCGATCGCACGCTTGGCGCGTGGCTGCTGCTGTGGCACGCCGCTGAGCACCTTGCCGTGGAACCCGAAGTGCAGGTTGGCAAATGCACTGGGCAGCAGCGGTGCGGCATCATCGAGGGTGTGGAAGCGCAGCAGGGCGCGCCAGTCGGCCAGCGGCTCGCGGGCAACCAGCCTGGACAGGCGGGCGAAGGCTGCCGGCTGCCACACGTCGATCACCTTCTGGCCGGCAAGGCCGGCGGCCTTGAAATAGGTCGGCCAGTCCAGCCCCGGCGCCTTGCGACGGAAATCGGACGGGGTCCACAGGTTGTTGGCCTTGTGCACGTCCTGGCTGTCGACCAGGCTTTCCTGCGCGCGGGCGATCTTCATTTCCAGATCGAACACGCGCCGCGCCTCGGCCTGCGCATGCGGGGTTCCGGCCTGCTTGAGCAGTGCCGCGATGTAGGCCTTGTACTGGTCACGAACCCTGGCCATGGCCTTGTCTTTCGACAGGTAGTAGTTGCGGCTGGGCAGGGTCAGGCCGCCCTGCAACAGGTAGGCGATGTTGTGCGAGGGGTCGGTCAGGCCCTGGGCCACGAACAGGCCGAACAGGTGGTCGGTGTGAAAGTCCGTGTTGTTGACCGGATCCTCGTCCTGGCGCAGGCGGCTGCCCAGCACATGCGCCAGTTGCCTGCGCGTGTGCACGCGGGCGATGGCATCGAGTTCCGTCTGGATCGGTTGCAGGCCCAGCTTCTCGATGGCCGAGGTATTCATGTAGGCGGCATAGAAGTCGGCGATCCGGGCTGCGTCGGTACCCGCTGCCGGGTGGCTGTCGGCTGCGTTCTGCACGATCTTCGCGATGCGCTTCTGGGTACGTTCGTAGATGCTCAGGAAATTGCCGATGCTGGAGCGGTCGGCGGGAATCTTTGCATGCTGGTACCAGGTTCCGTTGGCATACATGAAGAAGTTGTCACCCGGCTTGACCGCATGGTCGATGCCCGTCAGGTCGATGCCGATGTCGGGCTTGGCCACGGCAGCGACAGCCTTCGGCGCCGAGGCGGCTGCCGGTGGTTCGGCTTGATGGTTACCCGGGGACGACGAAGAGCAGGCGCCCAGTGACAGGGTGATGGCGGCGGCAAGCAGCAGGGAGGTGCGTGGCATGGAAACTTCCTCGGCCAGGGAAAACAGCGACTGTAATACGAACCGGTGCCAACGGCATGCCCCCATGCCGGAAGTCATGCCCGGGGCGGACGGCTCAGTGCTCGTAGCGGTAGTTGAAGCTGGCGCGGCTGGCGTCGGTGGATTGCTGGGCCTCGAAGTTCCAGCGGCGGCTGAGGATGTAGCGCAGCGTGACCACCTGGCCGGGCTGGAACAGGCCCACCCCATAGCTCACGTACAGGCGTGGCGAGAGGTATTTGCCGACGGTGAAGGCCGTGGTGCCCAATGCCTGGTTGCTGCTCACGCCGATGTCCTCGATGCCCAGCCGCGTGCCGATTTTCCTGGCCAGCAGGTTTCCGGTCAGTGAACCCAGTGCCTGGGTGGCCGAGTTGATCATGCTGCCCTGCGCGGCATCGACCTGCGACAGCGGCTTGCCGGTGATCAGGTAGGCCAGTGCGTCGGACGAGTCCATGGCCGGGTCGGAAAATACCGAGGTCTGCGGATGGTGTGCGGTGCCGGTGATGGCGATGCCCACTTCCTGGCCGTCACTGACCGTGAGGTTGGGGTTGAGCTTGCGCACCGCGCGAATGTCCAGCCCCGGATCGTCGAGCGGACTGGCGGCATACAGCAGCAATCCGCGCTTGATGCCCAGGTCCTGTCCGTAGACGTGGAAGCTGCCGTCGATGCGGATCTGGCCCTGTCCGGTGGTGGCCTGTCCCGGACGTGCGGTGACCTGCAGTGCGCCCTGCAGCGTACCCTTGAGACCGTAGCCGGACACTTGCGTGTCCGGACCCAGGTCGACGCGCAGGTCGGCACGGACCGCCAGCGGTGGTTTTGCGGATGTTGGCTGTGCCGGGGCGTCGACCACGACCACGTCGGGCGAGGCCTGGGTCGCTCCGGCGCCCGGCAGTTTTTCCAGCTGCAATACGGCGCTGTCCACATGCAGTGCCCCGCCCAGCGCCACGCTGCGCTGGGCAATGCGGATCGTCACGTCCGGCGACAGTGTCACCGAGGCAGCGGGCAGGTGGGCGACGGTCACCTGCTTGCCTTCGAGGCGCAGATCGGTATGCAGGCCGTGGTCCCAGCGCAGTTGCCCGTCGACATGCAGCAGGCCCTTGCCCGAGCGAACCTGACCGGAGACGGCCAGGCCCGAACTGGCCGTGGGCGTCAGGCGCAACCGGCCATGGTCGAGTTTCAGACCCAGTGAAGGGACTTCCATGGCCAGGCCGTTCACCAGCGCCTGTCCGGCAAACTGGGGTCGGGCAAGCGTGCCGGCCAGCTTCAGGTCGACCTTCGCGCTTCCCTTCGGATTGGCCACCTCGCTGGTGAACAATTCGATGAACTGCAGGTTGTCCAGAGCCAGTTGCAAGCTGCCGTCGAGGCGGTCTCCGGGGCCGGTCAGATGCAGGTCTGCGTCCAGCATGCCCTTGCGTTGCAGGTCGGCATGCAGGCGCAGTGCCCTGCTCCCGGGCGCGAGGCTCAGGACCGCATGCAGCGCGTGATAGCGCAGCAGGGGCTGGTCGGGCCGATCGACGTAGAACACCCGGCCCTCGGCGGAACGCAGCGTGGCCTTGCCGGTCAGCTGCCCGCGGGCATCGGCCAGGATCCTGCCCTCGCCGTCGAGCAGCCCCCTGGCACGCAGGGGCAGGTCGTTGGCCGTGAAGGCAAGCACACCTTCCAGGGGCAGTTCATGCAGTCTGTAGCGTGCATCAAGCCCGCCGTCGCGAAGACGGCGGGCTTGCACGCACAGCTGCGCACCGGATGCATGCAGGCAGGTGGATGCAAGCGCGAAAGCACTTCTGCGCAGGGACCACGCGGCAGGTTTTTCCAGCGTCCAGGCGGGCTGCCCGGCCAGGCGCACCTGCACGGCATTCAGTGTGCCGCGCCATGAACGGCCGTGTTGCGAAGCTTCCAGTTGCAGGTCCAGCGAGAGCGGGTCGCCCTCGGCACGCAGGCGCCAGTGCTGGCGCAGCCGGTTGCCACGACCATCAACGGACAGTTTGCGGAAGGCAAATCCGGCGCCTTGGAGATCGCTGGCCTCGAGTTGCAGGCTGCCGGAGGGGCGCGTCGGATCAGCGAGGTCGAAACGCGCCTTCAGGCTGCCGACGTGCGCGGTTTTCCAGGCCAAGCGCCGGGCGTCCACGCGCCCGCGGGTCTTCAGGTGGTTCCATGCGCCACGCAGGTGTGCGTCGAGATTCACGCTGCCGTGCGCGCCGGGCAGCCATGCGGCGAGTCGGTCGATCCGTGCCGCGAGGTCGATGCGGTTGGATGGGCCCGCCGCCGCCGCGATCCGTATCCGGTCGCTTCCCCAGTCCAGTGCCATGCGTCCGGACAGCACGCGTCGTGCGGACAGCTCAAGTGTGCCCTTGCCGGAGAGTGGCTTGCCGCGCAGGGTTCCCGAAAGCGCATCCAGGCCCAGTCGCGCGGAAGGCTCGCCATGGGCATCGGTCCAGTCCAGCGTGAGTTTTGTGTCCAGCGCCCCCTGCCATCCCGGAAGCCAGAGACCGGGGTCCAGACGCGATCCCTGTACGGAAAGATGCAGTTTCAGGGCGGGTTTCCAGATGAGCTTGCCGCGGGCCGTGAGCTTTCCCTGCGCCTGCTGAAGGTCCAGCGAGGCCACGGTCAGTCCCGTTGCGCTGCCTTCGAGGCGGGCATGCAAGGTGGCCTGCGGCGCCTTGCCGGCGGTCTGCGCCGCGAGGACGGCGTGGTAGCGCGCAAGGCTGCCCTGGAGGTCGAGCGTGCCGTCCACTGCGAGGCGTTGTCCGGCGTTCCGCGACGGCAGTTCGATCTCCCTGGCCTCGACATGCAGCGAGGCTTCGGGTCCGGCGCCACGGAAGTTGACCGTGCCGTGTGCGCTGAGCGTGCCCGGGCGGCCCGGCTCGTCGAGCAGCAGTTTCGCGAGCTGGAGCGTGTCCGGATGGCGCGTGTCGCGGCGCACGTGCAGTGCTTGGATGCGCACGCTGCGGTTCCCGAAGCGAACGCTGCCCTTTGCCCATGCCTGGTCGGCATCGCCATGCGCTTCGAGTGTGGCGGCGAGGGTTCCGGGGCGTGTGCCTCCCAGCCAGGCACGTGCAAGACCCGATGGAAGGTCCAGCGCTGCCGTCCATGTCAGCATGCCGTGCGTGCTGGCGGTGATCTTCAGCGTCGCCGGCGCGGGCAGGCGTGTGACCAGGGTAGCCTGGAGCTTGCGTCCATCACTGTGCGCGACGAGGGTACCGGCCCAGTGACGGCTTGCGGTCTTCCAGTGGACCCGTCCCTCGAGGCGACCGGGCAGGCCGGTGCCCCAGCCCAGGTTGCCCTTGAGGGCGACGCTTCCCTGGGGCGCCTGGAGGTCGAACTGCCGCACCCGCAATGCCCGGTGCGTCCAGTCGGCGGAAAGTGCGATTCGTGTCGCTTCGAACAGCAACTTGCCGGCGCGCTGGACGCGAAGATCGCGGATCTGCGCGTGCTGCACGGCCAGATCCACCGGTGCGCGCAGACGGGGTGGGCCGTTGCCATGTGTGCCTGGGCGGGTGGGAAGGGTGACGACGATCTTCCGCGCATCAAGTCGAAGAAGGTGTACGCGGGCGCGCAGCAGATCGCGCAGTCGGAGCTGGAAATCGATCCGCGCGGCACTGACCGCGAGTCCGTCGGCATGGTGATAGCGCAGGCCGGAAAGCTGCACCGGACCCCAGAACCGCCCTTCGGCATGCTGCACCACGAGCGACCCGCCGGTGGCCTGTTCGGCGCGCGCGAGGACGAAGCGCAGGCCGGACGTCGTGCCCAGCAGCCAGCCCAGCGCGGCGAGGAGCAGCGCGCCCAGTGCGGCCGAGCCCAGCAGCACAGTGCGTCCCCGGCGCGTCACAGGTCCGGCCCGATGACCAGGTGCAGATGCACGCCGTGGGCGTTGCGATCATGCACGGGAAAACCGAGGTCGAGCCGGATCAGGCCGACCGGCGAGCGCCAGCGCAAGCCCAGCCCGGTGCCGATGCGCGGGCTGTAGTCGTGGCCGTTGAAGGCATTGCCGGCATCGACGAAGGTGGCCACGCCCCAGTCGCGCGTGAAGTAGTGTTCGGCAGTCACGCTGCCCACCAGCAGGTTGCGTCCGCCGATCACCAGCCCGTAGCTGTTGCGGGGCCCGATGGCCTGGTAGCCGTAGCCGCGCACCGAGCGGTCGCCACCGGCGAAAAAGCGCAGTTGCGGCGGCAGTCGGTTGAAATCCCCCGCCACGGTCGTGCCGGCGCTGCCGCGCACGATCAAGCGGTTGCGCAGACCAAAGCCATGGATCCACTTGGCATGCACCAGGGCCTGGGTGAAGCGCGTGTCGGACAGCACGGTGCCGGGGCTGGCGCGCAGCACCAGGCTGAGCAGCCAGCCATGGCGCACGAAATCCGGCGTGTCGGCGTGTTTTTTCACCAGCGACAGCTCCGGGTACAGCAGGGTGCTCTGTCCACGCTCGAGGCCGGGTGTGGTCGAGGTCAGTCCGCCGCTGGCGCCGACCGTGAAGGTGCCGGACAGAAGATGCAGGCCCAGGCTGGTCAGCCAGCCATGCCACAGCCGGTTCTGGCCGGCAGCCAGTTCCAGTGAATGCGAAAGCGAGCTGCTGGTGATGGCGCGGCGGTAGGTGGCGCCGAATTCCAGGCTGCGCTGATGCGGACCGGGTTGTGGTATCTCGTACAGCGTACTCAGGGTCTTCAGGCGCTGTGCGAGTACCAGCTGGTTCTTCCAGGTGTCGCCACGATTGTTGACCCAGCGCCGGTCGATCCCGCCGCGCACGCCGAACCCGGTGTCGGTGCCGATGAACGGTCCGCCGGTATAGACACTGCGCGGATTCGGTTTCAGCTGTACGTCGACATCCACACGACCGTCGTGCGGGTGTGCGACCTGCGGTTGCACGTCGACCACGCGGAAATAATCGGTGCCGCTTAGGGTTTGCTGGAGCCGAAGCAGTTTGCTCTGGTCGTAGAAGTCGCCGGGATGAAAGCTCATGTAGCGCTGCAGAAACCCCGGATGGAACGGGGATCCTTTGAAATGCACCGCACCGAAGCGGTAGCGTGAACCGACATCCCAGGCCAGATGCACCGCTGCACTGTCGTCGGCCAGGCGGACATCGACACGGTGCACGCGGGTGCGGGCGTCAAGATAGCCGTTGGCGGTCAGGGCATCCTGGATGGCCTGTTTCGAGGCCGCGTACAGGCCGTCGTCGAGACGCTGGCCGATGGCGGGGTGGAAGCGACGGATCGCCTCGGCCACTGCCGGCAGCGTGCGCGCGGCCCGGGCCATGCGGATATCGATCGAGCGCACGATCACTGCCGGCCCGGGTTGGACGTCCAGGATCACCACCCAGTCCTTGTCCTTGCGCTGGGTCCGTGTCGTCACCTGGGCCTTGTAGTAGCCGTAAGGCTGCAGTGCCTTGCGCACCTCATCGCCGGCTTTGCCCTGCAACAGGCGCATCTGTGCCGCACTGACATCGCGCTGCCGGTACTGGCTGAGGCTGACCGCCGCCCTCACCGCGTTGCGCAGCGCTTCGTCCACACCCTCGACTTTCAGCGTCACGCCCGCCTGCACGGCGGGTACGACCAGCAGCATGCAGGTCGCGGCGAAGCGCAGGGCGTGGCGGAAGACGTCGCGCATGAAGACAAGACCTTCGCTTGCATGCCGAGTTCGGCAGTGCCCGGGACAATCATCGACAGGCCGATGCATGTGTCGGTTCAGGCGCTGCGGTGGGCGATCCAGGCACCGGCCAAGGCGGAGACATAGGGAATGGCCTGTGCCGCCAGAATCACCATCCACAATACGCCCTCGTTGTAACTGGCACCGAAGGTGGATGCCATGCCGGCCAACGCCAGTGCCAACGCCAGTGCCATCAGCCCTTCCTCGTGCACCGGCGCAAAGGCAGCCAGTCGGGATCCGGCGCGCCGGCGGCCCTTGGCAGTCACCACGAAGGCGGTCTTTTCACGAGTCAGTCCATGCAGGATGCCGCGGGCGATGGCATGCGACAGCCCCATGCTGGCCATCGAGGCCGTGAGCGTATCGCGCCAGGTGCAGGGCACGCGCGCACGGTACAGGACGATGCCGAACAGGGCCTTGGCGATGAAGAACCCGACTACCGGGATCAGGAACAGCTTCATCGGCAAGCTGAAATACTGCGGCAGGCCGATCATGCCGGCGGTCCAGAACAGCGCCATCAGGGTGAATACCAGGTGCAGTGCATCGGCAAACCAGCTGAACCAGCCGGTCAGGAAGTGGAAGCGCTGGCCGGCATCGAGAGGGCCGCGACGTACCAGCCAGTGCCAGCGGCCCTTCAGGATCTGCATCGCGCCGAAGGCCCAGCGGTAGCGCTGGCTCTTGTAGGCCTTGAAGTCGGACGGCGTCAGCCCCTTGCCCATCAGTTCATCGACATAGACCAGCTGGTAACCGGCGTGCATCAGGCGCAGGCCCAGTTCGGCGTCCTCGCAGATGGTCCATTCCGACCAGCCTCCGGTGCTTTCCAGTGCCGCGCGCCGCACCATGGTCATGGTGCCGTGCTGGATGATGGCGTTGCGCTCGTTGCGGTGGTGCATGCCGATGCGGAAGAAGCCGTCGTATTCCCACGCGGTCCAGCGACGGAAAGTGTTGTCCTCGAATTCGCGATGTGCCTGCGGGCACTGCACCACCGCCACCCCGGGATCGTGGAAATACCCGGTCAGGCGTGACAGCCAGTCCGGACGCACCACGTAGTCGGCATCCACCACCGCGACGACGTCGGCGCGCGGGTCGGTCTGCTGCAGTCCGTAGTTCAGCGCCCCGGCCTTGTAGCCGGGCCATGGCTCCAGATGGAAGAAGCGAAAACGCGAGCCGAGTGTCTCGCAATGCTCTCGCACCGGCTGCCACACGGCCGGATCCTTGGTGTTGTTGTCGATCACCAGCACTTCGTAGTGGGCGTAGTCCAGCGCGGCGAGCGAATCGAGCGTCAGCCTGACCATCTCCGGCGGCTCGTTGTAGCAGGCCAGGTGGATGGACACGAAGGGCTGTTTTTCCGGCGGGTCGGGGGGCAGCAGCGCAGCATGACGCCGCCATCGACGTCGCCACAGCACCTCGGTGAATTCAAAACCGTTGATCAGCAGGATCGCGATGATGGCGATCTGCGCCGGGAACAGCAGCACCAGCATCGTCCAGTCGAACGGACTCAGGTAGAAATTGAAGGGCAGGGTGGCGGCCCAGACGATGACCCCCGCGGCCAGTTGCAGGAGCAGCATGAAAAAGAACCGCCCGGCCAGCCGGTAGCGGCTGAAGCGCTTGCCGAACCAGACCATCGGCAGCAATGCCAGCAGGCCGGCCGCAAGTGCCTTGCCCAGCCATGAGGTGTCTTCGATCACCGGGCCGGCGAAGGGGAATTTCGGCTCGCGGTCGGCATCGAACATGCCCCAGTAGGCACCCGTGCGGCCCTCGCCGAGGGCTTCCTTCCACGGCTGGTCGAAGGCCTCCATCACGTAGTAATCGATGCCGTGCGCGCGTGCCCAGGCCAACCAGTCGCGCAGGAAGATCGCCTCGTTGGTGACCGACGGCCTGGCGTAGCGGTAGCGGTCGCCATTGGACGGCCAGCCGATCTCGCCGATCACGATCGGCTTGTCGGGATAAAGGTTCTGCAGGTGTGCGTAGCGTCTGCGGACGTCGTTGAGCGCATCGTCGAGCGGCACACCTTCCCAGTACGGCAACAGGTGCACGGTGATGAAATCCACGTGCTGCACCAGTTCGGGATATTTCTCCCAGACGTGCCAGGGCTCGGCGGTCGATACTGGCTGACGGATCTGCGCGCGGGCGCGGTCCAGATATGCCATCAGACGGTCGGGGGCGATGTCGTGACGCAGCAGGACCTCGTTGCCGATCAGCACGCGGGTGATGGTTTTCGGATACCTGCGGGCCTGCGCGACAACCGCGTCGATTTCCTCGTCGTTGTGCACCAGGCGGCGGTCGATCCAGGCGCCAGCCATCACGTCGAGTCCCTGCCGCTTTGCCAGACGCACCACTTGCGGGTTGTCCACCACATCGTAGATACGGATATGGTGGGTGTAGCGGGCCAGGAGCTTCAGGTCGGCGGCAATTTGCGCATCGGTCGGACGGCCCTGGTCGAACGGGCCCTGGTAGCGGCGGTAGGGACTGTAGGCAAAGCCGTGGATTGGCAGGACCACATTGGCGGGGGTCCGGGGACGATTGCTCCACCACCACAACGCGGTATTGAGGGCTACCAGGAACAAGGCCATGCCCACGGCAATCGGCAAAGCGTGCCGGCTTTCGGCAAGGGGCGGGTTGTCGGCGGTCAAGGGTGATCCTGTGGAGCGCAGGGGCGCAGGGGCCGGGGACTCCCGTCATCACGGCAACTGACGCGTTGCAGCTACACCTGCCATAGGCGGGAATGCCTTGCCTGAGTCGAGCTTACCCAAGCGCCACCATGTGCTCAATGCATGATCGCTCGCGGACTCAGCTTCCGCTCAGCACAACGGCCACGCCCTGAAGATGCAGGGCGTGGCCGTTGCAGGATAAGGACCGGGATCAGAGGGCGCCGAAGGGGACCAGGTTCAAGACCTGGTTGGCGGCGTCCATGGCGTTCCAGGCGAATTCGTTCAGCCCGGCGAGCGAAGGCCGGGTCTGCGCGATGGCTTCAGGACTGCGGCCCAGGAACAGCACCAGCGCGCCCAGTGCCACACCCAGGCGGTTGGCCAGGCGTTTCCAGACCAGGACGTTGTCCGGATCATGCGCCTGATCGGCCTGTGCACGCAGCAGCCACGGCACCGGATCCTCCTGCAGCTTCTGGCACATGCTCTCGATGAGCTTGGGTTCGGCCTGGCTGCCGCGCGTGCGCCAGTTGCTGACGGTCTGCGGCTTGACACCGAGGATCTGCCCCGCGGCATGGTCGGAACCTACCTGCAGGCGGTTCTTGAATCGTTCAAAAAGTTCGATCGTTGCGCTCATGTACTCAGCCTGTTGACATATTTCAGTTCTGAATGCTACCACTTATACCTCAATTGCTGCGCCATGGCAGCATCACCCATGCAATCCGGGATGGGAAGATCGGATGCTGGATTTTGTGAAATCGCCACATTGCCCCACGAGCCCGATGGTCAGCGCCGGAGACTGCCGGCAGGGAACATTGGCAGATGCCGGGCCGTCGAACCCGGGATTGTCACGGCTCTATGCAGCATTGCACGGTGTTGCCGTTACCTGCGCACCGTGCGGACGAAGTGACGTATATGCAGGTACCCCACACGCGAGCCTGGATCGACATCATGCGTGCCGGGGAGCCGTGGCTCACCGAATCCCGGGCAACGCGCACGGGAACATCCCGGAACCGTGCGTGATCGTTGGAGCTGCGATGCAATCGGAACCCGCGGTATGATGGCGAATGCATCCACGTTGCCTGCAGGGCAAGGCGCGTGACGCAAGGTGAACGCATTTTTCGCATGGACTCACAAGGAGAAACACCGATGAAAAGGTTGTGGATGTGCATGGCTGCACTGGTGCTCGCGGGCGCGGGTGCAATTTCGGTGGCATCGGCGAAGCCAGGCGCTTCGGAGGTGACGCGAGCGACACTGGACAATGGCCTGCGCGTGGTGATCGTGCGCGACACGATGGCGCCGGTGGTGACCACCCGGCTCAATTACCTGGTCGGTTCCAACGAGGCGCCCAGGGGCTTTCCGGGCATGGCGCACGCTACCGAGCACATGATGTTCCGTGGCAGTCCGGGCCTGGACAAGGACCAGCTGGCTGCGTTGATGGCCAACCTGGGCGGCGCATCCAATGCCCAGACCCAGGAAGGGGTCACCAGTTACTACTTCACGGTGCCGGCGCAGGACCTGGGCGTGGCGCTGCGCATCCAGGCCATCCGCATGCATGGCGTGGACATGAAGGCCGCGGACTGGGCCAAGGAACGTGGCGCGATCGAGCAGGAAGTCTCGCGTGACATGTCCAACCCGGGGTTCAAGTTCTTCACTGAACTGCGCGCACGCATGTTCGCGGGTACGCCCTATGCCCACACCCCGCTGGGCACCCGACCCTCGTTCAACAAGACCACCGCGGCCGCGTTGAAGCAATTCCACAACACCTGGTATGCACCGAACAACGCGATCCTGGTCATCGCCGGCAATGTCGATCCGCAAGCGACCCTGCAGGAGGTGCGCAAGCTGTTCGGGAGCATTCCGTCAAAGAAGCTGCCTGCCCGTCCGGCGTTCCACTTTCAGCCGGTCAAGGCATTCACCATGAAACTGCCGACGGACAGCCCCTACGGAACGGTGGCCGTGGCATGGCGCATGCCTGGCATGCGTGACAAGGACTATGCCACGGCGCTCGTGCTTTCCACCGCGCTGGCCTCCAAGCGCGGCGAACTGTACGAGATGGGGCTTACGGGCAAGGCGCTGGCAGGCGGATTTTCAGGTTCGTTCCTTCCGCAGGCCGGCATCGGGTTCGCCGTGGGTGTGTTCCCGCGTGGCGGCAATTCCGATGCCGTGCTGCGTACGGTCAGGGACATCATGGCCAAGACAGCGTCCAAGGGCGTGCCTGCCGATCTGGTGAAGGCGGCCAAGGACAGGCTCATTGCAGGTCTGGAATTCCAGAAGAATTCGGTCTCCGGCCTGGCCAATGCCTGGTCGAACGCTCTGGCCTTCCAGGGCCTGCAGTCGCCCGGTGACATCCGGGCCGCCATCGAGGCGGTCACCCCGGCCCAGGTCGACGCGCTTGCCCGGCGTGTATTCCAGCCCGATCATGCCATCACGGCAGTCCTGTCACCGGCATCGTCCGGCAAGCCGGTGGCCAGCAAGGGCTTTGGCGGTGCCGAAAGTTTTGGTGGCAAGCCAAGCGGTCCGGTGACCCTGCCGGCCTGGGCCAAGGCGGCCTTCGCCACCCTGAAGATGCCGGGCACATCCCTGCATCCGACGCAGTACACCCTGCCCAACGGCATCAAACTCATCGTGCAGCCCGAGTCGATCAGCCGGACCGTGGAAGTGTACGGCGCCGTCCTCACCAATTCGGACATGCAGGCACCGAAACGAAAGAAAGGCGTTTCCGCCGTGCTGGGCAGCCTGTTTGCCTTCGGTCCCAAGAACATGAGCCGTCAGCAGTTCGAGCAGGCGCTGGATGCGATCAGTGCCCGTGTCCAGGCCGGGAGCAGCTTCAGCCTTGCGGTGCCGTCGCGGCATTTCGAGGCCGGAGTGAAGCTGCTTGCCGACAACGTGCTGGACCCGGCCTTGCCGCGTCGCGGTTTCATGATCATGCAGCGACAGCAGGAAGGCATCGTCAATGGTGTGCTGCAGTCGCCCGGATTCCTCAACAGGATGCATCTGGCCCGGGCCCTGTACCCCGAGAATGACCCGAGCCTGCGCCATGCCACGGTGCAGTCGGTGGCCGGGCTGACCCTGGGTGACGTCAAGGACTACTACCGCCAGGTGTTTCGACCGGACATGACCAGCATCGTGGTGATCGGCGATGTCACGCCGCAGGAGGCCAAGCGTGTGATCGAGGCCGCCTTCGGTGGATGGAGCGCGAAGGGACCGAAGCCGGACGTCTACTACCCGGCGGTGCCGGCCAACAAGCCCGGCCAATTCCACACGCCCGATTCCTCGGCCGTGCAGGATTCGGTGACCTTGGCGCAGACCATCCCGCTGACCAACCGCAATCCGCATCGCTATGCCCTGATGGTGGGCAACCAGGTGCTCAGCGGTGGCGTCTTCGCCTCGCGCCTGTGGCGCGACCTGCGTGTGAAGGCCGGGCTGGTGTACGGCGTCAGCAGCGGCATGCAACTGGACCGCAAGCGCGGTACGTTCACGGTCAGCTACGGTTCCGATCCGGACAAGGTCGGCAAGGCGCGGGAGATGGTGGTGCGTGACATCCGGCAAATGCAGGACGCGCCGGTCAGTGCCACCGAGCTGCATACCGCCAAGGGCATGCTGCTGCGTCAGTTCCCGCTGTCCGACTCCAGTTTCGGGTCGATTGCCGGCCAGTTGCTCGATCTGTCGCTGGAAGGCAAGCCGCTGGACACGCCGTTGAAGGCGCAGAAGGCCATCTACGCCATGACCGCGACGCAGGTCCTGCAGGCCTTTCGTATCTATCTGCGGCCCGATGACTTCGTGACCGCAGTCAAGGGACCGGCGCCGAAATTCTGAGGCGGGTCCGATTCGTGTTTTTGCCTCGGGGCGCGTCGCATGACGCGCCCCGTTGTTTTCCACCGCTTCCCGTGCCGGTCAGGCCAGCAGTGCGCGCAGCATCCAGGCGGTCTTCTCGTGGTCCTTGAGGCGTCCGGTTGCAAGATCGGCCGTGCCATCGTCGCCTGAGTCCACGGCGACCTTCACCACCTTGCGCGCCGTGGCTGCGGCAGCCTCGTGACCGTCTTGCAACTGCCGGACCATGTTCTTCCACTCCGGCACGCCGGTTTCCTCTTTGATGGATGTGAGTCCGGCGAACTGGCTGTAGGAACCTGGAGCCACCTCGTCCAGAGTCCGGATACGTTCAGCGACTTCGTCGGCGGCCATCCACAGTGCGTTGTATTGCTGTTCGAACATCAGGTGCAGGCTGTTGAACTGAGGACCGGTGACGTTCCAGTGGAAGCTGTGGGTCTTCAGATAGAGAGAGTAGGTGTCGGCCAGCAGGTGAGCGAGGGACTGCGCAATCTTCTTGCGGTCTTTCCTGGCAATGCCGATGTGAATGTCGTGGACCATGAGCTTGCTCCTTCGGTTGGGAGTGCACGTGCCGCGATCGGGAGCGATGAGCGCGCCCTCGAGCACGGCCTTGCGTGGCCATGAGTGTGCGCCTGTGATGGGCGCCGGGTGAAGTCGATGCTTGCGATCGTGGCGATAGTCTGCGGTTATCATGTGCAGCGTTCATGAACGACCATCCCGACGCATCCAGGCACACGCAAACGCCTTCCGATCTGCGCCAGCGGATCGATCAGGTGTGCACGCGAGATTTCGGACCCCTGCTCGGGCGGTGGTTGCGTCTGAGGCGCAGCAAGCGGCCCGGCAAGGCGGCATGGGATGCGTTGCGCCGTGACGTGGAGGCTTCGCGGGAACGCCGGGCGCGCCGGGCGCTAGCGGTGCCGGTGGTGACCCTTGACGAGAGTCTGCCGATCAGCGGCAAGGCCCAGGTGCTGACCGAGGCCATCGACCGGCACCAGGTGGTGGTGGTGGCCGGCGAGACCGGTTCGGGCAAGACCACGCAGCTGCCCAAGCTGTGTCTTGCGGCCGGACGCGGCGTGGCGGGCATGATCGGCTGCACCCAGCCGCGCCGGCTGGCGGCACGCTCGGTGGCCCGGCGTGTGGCCGAGGAGCTGGGCACGTCGGTTGGCGGGCTGGTGGGGTTCAAGGTCCGCTTCACCGAGGAGGTCGGGGAAGATTGCCTGGTGAAGTTCATGACCGACGGCATCCTGCTGGCCGAAACCCGTTCCGACCCGTGGCTGTCCGCCTATGACACCCTGATCATCGACGAGGCCCACGAGCGCAGCCTCAACATCGATTTTCTGCTCGGATACCTCAAGCGCCTGGCGGCAAAGCGTCCGCAACTGAAGATTATCGTCACCTCGGCGACCATCGACACAGCGCGGTTTTCCGCGCATTTCGGCGATGCGCCGGTGATCGAGGTCGAAGGGCGCGCGTACCCGGTCGAGGTGCAATGGCGCCCACTGGAGGCGATGGCCGGTGTTGGTGATGGCGTGCAGCAAGGCAGTGCAGAACACGTAGCCCGGGTGCTGGATGAAATCAGCACCGAGGATCCGCGCGGCGATGTGCTGGTGTTCCTGCCCGGTGAGCGCGAGATTCGCGATGCGCACCATCTGCTCGAACGGCGCGGCTACCGGCATACCGAAATATTGCCGCTGTACGCCCGCCTGTCGGCGAGGGACCAGGACCGCGTGTTTCACCCCGGTCCGGCGCGGCGCGTGGTGCTGGCCACCAACGTGGCCGAAACCTCGTTGACGGTGCCGCGGATCCGCTACGTGGTCGATACCGGCACTGCGCGCGTCAACCGCTACAGCCCGCGCCGGCAGATCGATCGGCTGCACATCGAGCCGGTATCGCAGGCGGCGGCCGACCAGCGCAAGGGGCGCTGCGGGCGCGTCGGGCCGGGCGTGTGCGTGCGACTGTATGACGAGGCCGATTTCGACCGCCGGCCGCGATACACCGACCCGGAACTGCTGCGTTCCTCGCTGGCCAACGTGATCTTGCGCATGCTCGCGCTCGAGCTGGGCGAGATGGAGGCGTTCCCGTTCCTGCAAGCCCCCGAGCCGGCTGCCGTGGCCGATGGCTACCGGCGACTGGCCGAACTTTCCGCCATCGATGACAAGCGCAGGCTGACACCGCTGGGCCGCGAACTGGCGACCTTGCCCATCGACGTGCAACTGGCGCGCATGCTGGTCGAGGCGCAGCGCCGGGATGTGCTCGACCCGATGCTGGCGATAGTCGCGTTCCTGGCCGTGCAGGATCCGCGCGAGCGTCCACCGGATGCACGCACCCAGGCCGATGCCGCACACCGCCGGTTCGCCGACCCCGCATCGGATTTCGTCGGTATCTGGAACCTGTGGCAGGCCTATGCCCTGGCCTGCGAGGAAAACACGCAATCGGCATTGCGCGAGTGGTGCCGCAGGCACTTCCTGCATTTCCTGCGCATGCGCGAATGGCGTGAACTGCATCGGCAGCTGAAACTGGGCATCGCGCATCGCGCAACGGATACCGGTTCGGCCGCGGGCAGTCCGGGGGCCAAGGGTCGATCCGGCAAGCCGCCGCGAAAGCGCAGCCGGGACAGCCAGGCTGCCAGGCAGGCAAGCTCGGTCGAGGCCGATGCCTACGAAGCCATCCACCGTTGCCTGCTTGCCGGCCTGCCCGCACATGTGGCGCTGCTCGACGAAAAGGGCATCTATCGCGGCACGCGTCAGCGCAGCTTCAAGGTGTTTCCGGGTTCGGCACTGGCCAGGTCACCCCCGCGATGGGTGTTTGCCGCGCTGATCCTCGATCTTGGCGGGCAGGTGTGGGGCATGCTGTGCGCACGCATCGATCCGCGCTGGGTCGAAGAACAGGCCGCGCACCTGGTGCGTCGCAGCTGCAGCGATCCGCACTGGTCGCGCCAGCGCGGCAAGGTGGTGGCGAGCGAACAGGTCACCCTGTATGGACTGGTGCTGGTCGCAAGGCGCATCGTCGGCTTTCAGCAGCAGGATCCGGGGCAGGCGCACGCCATCTTCCTCGAGCAGGCGCTGGCCTGCTGCGAGATCGACACCGGCGCCGATTTCGTGGCCGCCAACCGGCGTGTGCTGGAACAGGCCCATGAACTGGAAGCCCGTCACCGGCGCGAAGGCCTGATCAGGGATCCGCATGCACGCGCAGCGTTCTTCCGCGGCAAGCTGCCCGAAAGCATTGCTTCGCGCGCGGCGCTGGAGAAGTGGTACCGGCATGCCGCGCCGGCGCAGCAGGCGGCCTTGCGCTGGACGCTCGATGACGTGCTGGAGGTATCGCCCGGGCGCGACCCCGGAGCTTTTCCCGCGAGCATGGACCTGGGAGGGCAGGCGTACCGGCTGTCCTACCGCTTCGTGCCCGGGGATGAAGCGGACGGCTTGACCATGCACCTGCCCCTGGCCTTGCTCAATGCCATCCCGGAAGCGCGCTGCCAGTGGCTGGTGCCCGGGCTGCTGCCCGACAAGGCGGCGGCGCTGATCCGCGGCCTGCCCAAGGCGCTGCGGCGCAACTTCGTGCCGGCACCCGATTTCGCACGGGCGTTCTGCGAGGCCGAGACGCCGCGCGACCAGCCACTGCATGCCGCTCTGGCCGGCTTCCTGCAGCGTGTGACCGGGGTGGAGGTCGACGCCGAAGCCTTTGCTGCCGTGGCCCTGGCACCGCACTTCGCGCTGCGTTTCTGCCTGCATGACGAAGATGGGCGCGAACTCGACACCTCGCGCAGCCTCGAGGACCTTCGCGCCCGCTGGATGGACGATGCGCGGGAGGCCTTTTCGCGTCGTGCCGATGCGGTCCTGACGCGCGAGGATGTCCAGGCCTGGGATGTCGGCGACCTGCCCGACGTGGTGCGATCGGAAGGTGGGCTCGATGCCTACCCGGCGCTGGTCGATCTTGGCACGGCGGTGGCCCTGCGTGTATTCGAGCGCCGCGAGGAAGCCGGTGCCGAGCACCTGCGCGGCGTTGAGCGCCTGTTGCGTCTGATGCTGGCGCCGGCGATGAAACAGGCGCGGCGCAAGTTGCCCGTGTCCACGGTCATCGCGCTCAAGTACGCACCGCTGGGCAGTACCGATGGCCTGCGCGAGGACCTGGTCGAAGGCGGGCTGGCCGAGCTGCTTGCCACGCATGATCTGGCCGTGCGCACGGGCGAGGATTTTGCGGCCTTGCGTGAGAGTCTTTCCGCAGGCCTGTTTGCCGCCGCCGTCGAACGCCTGAAATACGCCGAGGCGGTGATCGAGGCGCAGGCCGAACTCAAGCCGTGGCTGGAGCCGCCGATGATGGGGTTTGCCGCGGCCAGCTACGAGGATCTCCAGGCGCAGTTCGATGCGCTGCTGTCACCCGGTTTCCTGCGCGATCTGCCGCTGGCGCGCCTTGGCGAGATGCCGCGTTACCTGAAAGCGATGCGCCTGCGCGCCGAGCGCCTGCGGCAGGATCCGAAAAAGGACCAGCAGCGCTACATGGAAGTGCTGCCCTACTGGCGCGCCTGGCTTCAACTTCATGCATCCGGGACCGGCGGCGCGCAGCTCGACGCGCTGCGCTGGATGATCGAGGAATACCGGGTGTCCCTGTTCGCGCAGGAGTTGGGAACCGCCGTCACGGTGTCTCCCAAGCGCATGGCACGCGCCCTGCACAAGGCGCAGCGCGAAGGCGCTGACTGAAGCGAGGCAGCCGCTGCCGTCCGGGCGTTTCGTGTCCGCACGGCTTCGTACTAGGCTGGTGACATGGCAGCACATTCCGACGCCCCCGGACACGATAAAGCCTCCCCGCCACAGTTGCAGGCAGCGCTGGCGGCATGTGCATCCCTCACACCGCAGCACCGGGATGCGCTCGATCAGGCGCTGGGGTTGCTGCAGGGCCTGGGCTGTGATGCGGAAACGCTTGCCTCGGCCGCATGGTTCGAGCTGGCGCAACACGATCCCGAGGCATGGCACCGGGAAAGAGCGGCGCTTTCCACGCCCCTGGTGCGTTTGGTCGAAGGACAGTTCGCGGCGGGCAAAGTATGGGCCCTGCATGCCGGACGCAGCGGCTCGAGCGAGGGCCTGCGGCGGCTGCTGCTGGCGATCATCCGCGACGTGCGCGTGGTGTTCGTGCTGCTGGTGCGCCAGTTGCTTCTGCTGCGCGGGGCTTCGCGGTTGCCGGCCGAGGAATCGCGACGGCTGGCGCAGCTGACCGCAGACATCCATGCGCCCCTGGCCAACCGGCTGGGCATCTGGCAATTGAAATGGGAACTGGAGGATCTGGCGTTCCGCTACCTGCAGCCGGAGGTCTACAAGCGCATAGCCGGCCTGCTCGACGAGCGGCGCGTGGACCGTGAACGCTACATCCGCTCATGCATCGATACCCTGCGCCAGGCGTTGCAGGAGGCCGGCCTGCGTGCCGACATCGCCGGGCGTCCCAAGCATATTTTTTCCATCTGGAAAAAAATGCAGCGCAAGCATCTGGACTTCGATGAGCTGTATGACATCCGTGCGCTTCGCGTACTGGTCGACGAGGTCGCCGACTGCTATGCGGCGCTGGGCGTCGTGCATGGCCTGTGGCCGCACGTCCCGCGCGAATTCGACGACTACATCGCGCGCCCCAAGCAGAACGGATACCGTTCGCTGCATACCGCCGTGCTCGGTCCGGGTGGCAAGACCCTGGAAATCCAGATCCGCACGCATGCGATGCACCGCGAGAACGAACTGGGAGTTGCGGCACATTGGCGGTACAAGGAAGGCGGGTCGGCCGATGCGCAATTCGAGAAGCGGGTCGCGTGGCTGCGCAGTCTCCTCGATTCCCGGGCCGAAGACGATACGCGGCTGCTGGATGACTTCGAGAATGCGCTGGAGGAGGACCGCGTCTACGTGCTGACGCCACGCGGCGAGGTGGTGGACATGCCGCGCGGCGCCACCGTGCTCGATTTTGCCTACCACATCCACACCGAGGTCGGGCACCGTTGCCGCGGCGCCAAGGTCAATGGACGCATCGTGCCCCTGACGTTCGCCCCGCGCAGTGGCGACCGCGTGGAGATCCTGACCGGCAAGGCATCGGAGCCAAGCCGCGACTGGCTGCAGGTCCATGCGGGATACCTGCACAGCGCACGCGCGCGCGAGAAGGTGCGTACATGGTTTCGTCGTCGTGAGCATTCGGCCAACCTGCAGGCCGGCCGGCACATCCTGGAACGCGAACTCAAGCGCATGGCCCTCTCCGGGGCCGACCTGGAGCAACTGGCGTCCCGCTTCGGATTCGCTCAGGTGGACGCACTGCTGGTGGCGCTGGCACTGGGCGAGGTCACGCCGGGTCAGGTGGCCCGGCTGCTGTCCGAAGGCGATCGTCTGCAATCCGCAGCGCCGCAGGATGGTCTGGAGCGGCACCGACGCGATCGTACCGATCCCGGCGCCATGCGCGTGGAGGGCGTGGGCGACCTGATGACCACGCTGGCCCGTTGCTGCCAACCCTTGCCGGGCGATGTGGTGCGCGGGTACATCACCCGCGGACGCGGCGTATCGGTGCACCGGGCCGACTGCACGGCACTGGCCCGTTTGGCACGCCGCGATCCGAAACGGGTGATCGACGTACAGTGGGGCCATGCCCCGGAGCGGGCCTACGAGGTGGACGTGCGCGTCCTGGGTTATGACCGCAAGGGCCTGCAGCAGGACGTCACCGGCGTGATCACGCACGCGGGCACGCCGATCGTGGCCTCGAACAGCCGGATCTTTGCGCGTACCGGCGAAGCGCAGATGGATTACACCCTGCGGGTGCATGATTTCGAGCAGCTTTCCGAACTGCTTGCGCGCCTGGAAAACGTGCCCAATGTGATCGAGGTGCGCCGGCTGGCTGCAGCCTGAATGCGCGCGGATATGTGGGGTGGTCTTGCCGGGGGCGGTGCTAAGCTTTCGTGACAGCATTTCCCGGGTCCTCGACGATGGGCGAACACAAGCAACCTGGCACGCGCAAACGCACCGAACCGAGCCTTGGCGATATCGGCCAACTCGACGGCGACGTGCATGCACGCAAGCCGGCTGCCACACCGACGCCTGCCAGGGCCGGGAAGGGCGGTGCCGATGACAGGCCGGTGCCTCCTGCGCCAACCACGGGATGGGCCTCGGCCTGGCGTCGCCGCAGTGTGCGATGGGGTCTTCTTGCCGTGCTGGTGTTGGGCATCGCTGTGCTCGCCTGGTCGCAGCAGGATGCCCTGCGTGCACTGTTCCCGCGCACCCAGCTCAATACCCTGCTGGTGCGTGCCGACAAGGCGCTGGCCGCCGGTCATCTGGACGGCAATGACGGCACCAGCGCGCGCGAGCTGTATTCGGCCGTTCGTGCGCTGGAACCGGACAACGAACAGGCCATCGATGGCTTGCGCAAGGTCGGCCAGGCCGAGCTTGCGCGGGCGCGCAAGGCCATTGCCGCACGCAACTACGAGCTGGCGCAGAACGCGCTGGCCAACGCCCGCAGCCTCCTGGGCGGCGGTGATGCCGTGCATGCGGTGGCCGCCATCCTGCTCAAGGCACGCCAGTCGCAGGCGCAGACCGACATCCTGATCACCCGCGCCCAGCAGGCTCTGGCTGCTGGCAAGCTGGACGGTGATCAGGGCGCGGCTGCCCTGTATCGCCAGGCGCTGGCCGCCGACCCGGACAATGCCGTTGCCCGACATGGCATGGACAAGGTCGGCGATGCGCTGGCCGTCCAGGCACGCACGGCGCTGGATCAGGGTCAGCTTGATCAGGCCGGCGATCTGATCGGCCGCATCGCCTTGCTGATGCCGGGCTATGCGGACCTGCCCTCGTTGCGTGCCAGCCTGTCCCAGGCCAGACAGCAGGCGCAGGCGGCGATCGACGCCCATCTGAAACAGGCCGATGACGCATTGCGCGCCGGCCATGTCAGCGGCACGGGCGAGGACAATGCGCTGGCGCAGTACCAGGCTGTGCTGAAGATCGACCCGAACAACGCCCAGGCCAGGACCGGCATCGGGCAGGTGGCGCAGGCCCTGTTGCTGCGCGCGCGCGCCTCGATCGATGCCCAGGATTTCGGTGATGCATCCAAATTGCTGAAACAGGCCACCGCCCTGGCACCGCATTCGGCCGATCTTGCCGCGGTCCGCGCGCACCTGCAGCGCGCGCAGGCCGATGCCGCGCAGGTCAACGCCTCCAGGCTCGATCCGGCGCAGCAGGCACGTCTCGACAAGCTGCTGGCGCGGGCGCGTGCTGCCGTACAGGCCGGCGATTTCCTGCTTCCTCCCGGCGCCAGCGCCTACGACCTGTACAGCGAGGCGCTGAACATCGATGGCAACAATCCCGATGCCTTGCAGGGCCTGCAGGGCCTTGCAGGCCAGGCGCGCACGCGTTTTGACCAGGCACTGTCGAGCGGCAACCTGCAGCAGGCCGGCAAGATGCTCAGCGTGCTTCAGCAACTGGTGCCGGGCGATCCGTCACATGAGTCCATGCGCAGACGACTGGCCGGTGCATGGCTCGATCGTGCGGAGCAGAAACTGGATGCGGGTAATCGCGACGCGGCCCTGCAGGCCCTCAATGCGGCAGGCAAGCTGCGGCCCGATGCGCCGCGCCTGCAGTCTTTGCGTACGCGGATCGGCCGCAGCAGCTGAGGATCTCAGCGACCCCTGGCCGGATGGCTTCGTCCATAGGTTGCAGTGACACGGCGTGCTGGATCTGGGATGCTCCGATGACGTTTTGCTCGGGGTTTCGGCATGGTGTTCCAAGTGAACCTGTGGGCCGTGCTGGCGGCTGCGTTGTCGAGTTTCGTGCTTGGCAGCCTGTGGTACGGATTCCTGTTCCAGCGCGTGTGGTGTCGCGAAGTCGGTCTGGACCCGGAACAGCCACCGCCACTGTTGCGCACCTTCGGCGGCGCGCTGGCGCTGAGTGTAGTTGCGGCCTTTGTGTTTGCGCTGTTCCTGGGACCCGCGCCGGGTCTGTGGCCGGGCCTGGGCGCTGGATTTGCGGCCGGGTTGTGCTGGGTCGCCGCCAGTTTCGGCATGAATTACCTGTTCGCCCGCCGCAGCATGACCCTGTTTCTTCTCGATGGCGGGTATCACACCCTGCAGTTCACCTTGTACGGGCTGGTGCTTGGTGCCTGGACGCAAGTCTGAAGGATCACGTCCGGCAGGGGCAGGGATGTTCAGAAGCTCCCTGGTTCGTTTTTCAGGCCACCGCGCGCTCGATGCCCTCGATGGCAACCTCGACCAGATGGTCGATCTCGCCTTCGTCGACCACGTAGGGCGGCATGAAATACACCACGTTGCCCAGCGGGCGCAGCAGGCATTCGCGCTTCAGGCCATGCAGGTAGACACGCAGGCCTCGGCGTTCGGCAGCGGGGTAGGGCGTGCGGCTTGTCTTGTCCTTCACCAGCTCGACCGCGGCGATCATGCCGGTCTGGCGCACGTCGGCCACCTGCGGATGCTCGCGCAATGGTGCCAGGCGCGCGGCCAGGTGCGCGGCCAGGCGGCGGTTGTTTTCCAGCACCGGCTCGTCCTCGAAGATCGCCAGGGTCTCCAGCGCAACGCGGCAGGCCAGCGGGTTGCCGGTGTAGCTGTGCGAGTGCAGGAAGGCCTTGCCGCTGGCGTATTCGTCATAGAAGGCCTGATACACCGCGTCGGTGGTGAGTACCGCCGACAGCGGCAGGGTGCCGCCGGTCAGCCCTTTCGAAAGGCACATGAAGTCCGGACGCACGCCGGCCTGCTCGCAGGCGAAGAGCGTTCCCGTGCGGCCAAAGCCGACGGCGATTTCATCGGCGATGAAATGCACGTCGAAGTCATCGCACAGCGTGCGCAGACCGCTCAGGTAATCCGGGTGGTACATGCGCATGCCGCCGGCGCACTGCACCAGCGGTTCGACGATCACCGCGCAGACCTCGCCGGCATGACGCTCCAGAATGCGGCGAAGCTCGCCGAGCCTGCGCGCGGCCAGCGCGGCCGGTGTCTCGCCCGGTTCGGCATCCCAGGTGTCCGGTGAAGGCGCGAGAATCGGCTCCAGCAGCAACGGCGCATAGGTGGCGCGGTACAGGGCCACGTCGCTGACCGACAATGCACCCAGCGTTTCCCCGTGATAGCTGCCGGTCAGGGCCACGAAGCGCGTCTTCTCGCCGTGCCCGCGGTTGCGCCAGTAGTGGAAGCTCATCTTCAGCGCCACCTCGATGGCCGATGAGCCGTTGTCGGCGTAGAACACGCGCTCGAGCCCCTGGGGCGTGATCGCCACCAGTTTCTCGGCCAGGTGCAGGGCTGGCTCGTGGGTGCAGCCGGCGAAGATCACGTGTTCGAGGGTGCGTGCCTGGTCGGCGAGCGCCGCGGCGATGCGCGGGTTGGCGTGTCCGAACAGGTTGACCCACCATGAGCTGATGCCGTCCAGGTAGCGGTTGCCGTCGGCGTCGATCAGCCACGCCCCTTCGCCGCGCACGATCGGTACCATGGGGATGGTTTCGTGATCATGCATCTGTGTGCACGGGTGCCAGACGTGGCGCAGGTCGCGCGCTGCCAGATCGCGATTGGTTTGCCTTGCTTCGGAGTCGTTCATGCCTGACATCATCCCCGTTCCCCCGCCTTGCACTCAAGCGCCGGCTTGTGCTGGAGACATGGGCCGGTGAAGCGCAGCACATGGCACTTGGCCTGGCTGGCACTGGCTGCACTGATCGTGCTGGTGGCCTTTTTCCCTGCCGCCCTGGCCTGGCGGATGCTGGCTGGCAAGGTGGGCGGGCTGGACCTTGGCAGTGTGCACGGTACAGTCTGGAACGGCCGTGCTATCAACGTGGTGATATCGGGGATGCCGGTTGGCACGCTGCGCTGGGACTTGTCCCGCACCGCCTTGCTGGGACGTGTCGAGCTTGCCGTGCAGGTGGACGGACCGTTGATGCAGGGATCCGTTCGCCTCGCGCGCGTCGACGAGGCATGGCTCGGGCGCGACCTGAAGGGCACGGTCGACGTCGCGCGCTTGCCGTTCTCGATCGGGCCCCGGGCCTGGCGTCCGCAAGGCACATGGGATTTCACCATTCCCCGCATCGAGATCCGTGGCGGCTGGCCGGTGCAACTGGATGGCCGTGTGGTATGGCGCAACGCAGCGCTTTCCGGTCGCCACGACATCGTGGCGCTGGGGGTCCTGCGTGCGCGCCTGTCGGAAAAGGCCGGTACCATCATCGAAGCCCGCCTGGCCGATGCAGGCGGTCCCGTGGCCCTGTCGGGTACGCTGCAGGCCTCGCCGCTGGGATGGCGGCTGCATGCGCTGCTTCGTGCGCGATCGTCCGATGCCTCGCTGCACCGGCTGCTGGCGGCACTGGGACCGATGGATGCCGACGGTACCGTGCACCTGCGGCGGCGGGGTGGATTGATGATGGGAGAGGAACCTTGAGCAACGCGTTTTCCCTGGACATGGCGCTGGCGACAGCACGTGAGGCGGCACAGGCCGCAGGTGAAGTGATCCGTCATTACTGGCGGCATGGCGTCGCGGTCGAGCACAAGGCGGATGCCACGCCGGTCACGGTGGCCGACCGCGAGGCGGAAAAAGCCATTCGCGAAGTGATCGCCGGCACATTCCCCGGGCACGCGTTCTACGGCGAGGAATTCGGACGCCAGGGCCATGCCGGCAGTGCGTACCTGTGGTTGGTCGACCCGCTCGACGGCACCAAGAGTTTCGTGCGCAGGACGCCCTTCCTGTCGACCCAGATCGCCCTGATGCACGAGGGACGGCTGGTGCTGGGTGTATCCGCGGCGCCAATCTTCGGCGAAACCATGTGGGCCTGCGTGGGCGGCGGTGCGCATGTCGATGGCGAACCGGTGCGCGTGTCCGACACCGCCGAGCTGTCGCAGGCGTCGATCTCCACCGGCAACATCGCCACGCTCACCCGCGATGCGCGCTGGAACGCTCTGGGCCGGTTGATCCGCGACAGCAACCGGATTCGCGGCTACGGCGATTTCTGCCACTACCACCTGCTGGCGCGCGGTGGCCTGGACGTGGTGATCGAATCGGACGTGAACATCCTCGACATCGCCGCGCTGACGGTGATCGTGCGCGAGGCCGGGGGCGTGTTCAGCGACCTTGATGGCGGCGAGATCGGCCTGGACACCACCAGCGTGCTGGCCGCGGTACCGGCGCTGCACGGCGAGGTGCTGGAGCGGATGGTTGAAGCGAGGGGCTAGGGGCCAGGGCGAAAATCGATCTCCCTCCGCAGCGTGTCGGGTCCGGTGCGCTGTGACTTTCCCTCGGCATCTTTCAGGGGTCCCTGGGTTTTGTGTGGCGGACAGAGTCCGCCCTGCCGCAGGGCATGCTTTCGTAGGGCGGGCACCGTCCGCCGCACGCAGCCTTGAGCCTGCAATCAGCATTCCGGTCGCGTGAACGGCGGACAGTGCCCGCCCTACGATCGTTCGTGGTGTGATGAACGAGTGAACGGCGGACCGTGCCGGCCAACGATCATTCGTGCTGTGATGAACGAGCGAATACCCGTGACCTGCCGCAGGCCATGCCGTGAGTGAACGGCGGATGAAATCTGCCCTACTGGGCAGACAGAGTCCGCCCTGCCGCACGGCAGGCTTTCGTAGGGCGGGCACCGTCCGCCGCACGCAGCCTTGAGCCTGCAATCAGCATTCCGGTCGCGTGAACGGCGGACAGTGCCCGCCCTACGGTCATTCGTGCTTTGATGGACGAGCGAATACCTATGACCCGCCGCAGGCCAAACCGTGTGTATCTTTCGAGCCTGACCGCTCGCGTTCCACCGCGTACAATGCCCCGATGGCCCGCAAGTATCCGATCATCCACGCCACGCGCACCTGCGAGCACAGCCGCTTTCTGCGTGTCGAGGAAGTGGACCTGGAATTTGCCAACGGCCAGCGGCGTACCCACGAACGCCTGCTGAGCAGCGGCCTTGGCGCCGTGTTGATCGTGCCCATGCTCGACGAGCAGACCGTGCTGCTTGTTCGCGAGTACGGTGTCGGGCTGGACCATTACGAGTTGGGCCTGCCCAAAGGCCGCATGGACCGCGGCGAGAGCGTCGAGCAGGCGGCCGACCGTGAACTGATGGAGGAAGTCGGGCAGGGCGCCCGCGCGCTGCTGCGCATTGGCGCGTTGTCGCTGTCGCCCGCCTACATGACGCACGTGACCCATGTGGTCCTGGCACGCGACCTGTATCCTCAGAAGCTGCCCGGCGACGAGCCCGAACCGCTGGATGTCGTGCCCTGGAAGATGGACCAGTTGCACCGATTGCTGGGTCGTGACGATGTCACGGAGGGGCGTTCGATCGCCGCTCTTTTCATGGCTCGCGAGTATCTCGCCGGCCGCTACCAGCCGTAAGCATGTTCCGGCCAGACCAGATCCCGTTTCATCGGTGCATTCACCAGGGAATACAGATGTTGGACAAAACCTTTCGCCGACACTCTACGTGCGTATCCGTCACCGGACGCAGGCACGCGACATGACGCCCGACCCCCTGCTTGCTTCGGTCATCGACCTGGCCCGGCGCGCCGGCGACGCGATTCTTGAAGTCTACGCGCAGCCGTTCGATGTCCAGCGCAAGGACGATGACTCGCCGCTGACCGCTGCCGACATGGCCGCCCATCGCCTCATCGTGGCGGGGCTGCAGTCCCTGACGCCATCGATTCCGGTGCTGTCGGAGGAATCGGCCGATATCCCCTGGGATACGCGTCGTGCATGGCAGCGCTACTGGCTGGTCGATCCGCTCGACGGCACCCGCGAGTTCGTCAAGCGCAACGGCGAGTTTACCGTCAACATCGCGCTGATCGAGGATCACCGCAGCGTGCTCGGCGTGGTGCAGGTGCCGGTGTCCGGGGACCTGTACTACGCCCGCCAGGGACAGGGCGCCTTTCGCCAGGAGCATGCACAGAGCGAACCGCAGCCGCTCCGGGTGCGCCGGGCGGGTTCGCCGCTGGTGGTGGCCGGCAGCCGTTCGCACGGCAGTGCGCGCCAGCGCGAGCTGATGGCGAAGCTGGGCGGGCACGAACTGGTACCGCGTGGCTCCTCGCTGAAGTTCTGTCTGGTCGCGCGCGGCGATGCCGACCTCTACCTGCGTGCCGGTCCGACTTCCGAGTGGGACACCGCAGCGGCGCACTGCGTGCTGGAGCAGGCGGGCGGCGACGTGGTCCGCTTCGACGGCAAGCCGCTGCGCTACAACACCGGGGACTCGCTGCTCAATCCCGAATTCATCGCCGTCGGCGACACCGGCATCGACTGGGCCGGCCGGCTCGCATCCTGAGTTCGCCCATGGACCGTTCCCGCGACATCGGCGAACTGCTGGCCATCATGGCCCGCTTGCGTGACCCGGAAAACGGCTGCCCGTGGGACGTGCAGCAGGATTTCGATTCCATCTCTGCGTATACGTTGGAAGAAGCCTACGAAGTGGCCGACGCCATCGATCGGCGGGACATGGACGACCTCAGGGACGAGCTGGGCGACCTGCTGCTGCAGGTGGTGTTCCACGCGCGCATGGCCGAGGAAGCCGGTCACTTCGATTTCACCGACGTGGTCGGCGCGATCAGCGACAAGATGGTGCGCCGGCACCCGCATGTGTTTGCCGGCGCCAGTTTCGCCGACACCGAGGAGCAGACCCGCGCCTGGGAGGCGATCAAGGCAACCGAGCGCAAGGACAAGGGCGAGTCCGACACCAGCGCACTGGCCGGTGTGGCGCGCGGCCTGCCGGAGTGGAAGCGGGCGCTGAAGCTGCAGAAACGTGCGGCGGCTGTCGGATTCGACTGGCCCGACCACCGGCCGGTACTGGACAAGCTCGAGGAGGAGCTGGACGAGGTACGTGCCGAGTTCGAGCAGGGCAGTGATGCGGCGCGCCTGCAGGACGAGATCGGTGACATGCTGTTCGTGATGGTCAACCTGGCGCGTCACGCCGACATCGATTTCTCGCGCGCGCTGCGCCATGCCAACACCAAGTTCGAACGCCGTTTCCGGCGCATGGAGGCGATCGCTGCCGAGCAGGGCCGGGAGATGGCCGGGCGCGATCTGGCCGATCAGGAAGCCTTGTGGCAGCAGGTCAAGCGCGAAGAGAGCGGACCGGACGGCGGGTCATGAAAAAAGACCGTGGAGCTTCCGGCTCCACGGTCCAGCGCATCCCTGCATGCATCCCTGCAGCGTTCAGCTCCCGGAGTTCGTGGCGCTGTCCAGGCGCGTGAGGTTTTCGTCCAGGCTCTTGCGCAGTACCGCGATGGCGGCGTCCGGGTCGCGGGGGCGAAGCTGTACGCGGGCGAGCGCCTGGTAGACATAGTTGCGCACCATCGGATTTTGGGTGTGCTTGAGGACATCCCGGTATACGGCCTCAAGCTGCGAGGTCTTGCCCTGCATGCGATACAGGCGCGTGATTTCGCGGAGGTTGGCGATCACCGCCCGCACCGGACCCGCCTTGAGCCCCATGCGGTGCATCATCATGCGTTTGCCGTGCATGCCGTGCATGCCGTGCATTCGGCTCATTGCATCGTGGCTGGCCGTAGACAGGGACTGTGGCGGCTGTGCGGCGGTGTCCGACTGGGCGGCGTTTGCGGCCAGAGCCAGACCACCGGTGGTGGAAAGTGCGAGACCCAGCAGGGGAATCAGATAACGGCGTTTCATGGGCATGTCTCACAAGTGGGGGAGTCCAGAAAAACGCACGGTCGCGAAATGCGTTGACGGCGGCGCCCGCGAGCTTCCCGATGGCAGGTCCCACTCTCCCCCATCCACAACGACGCAACGTTTTTGCAGGAGGCCCGGCAGGGCCGAACAGGACATGGCCAGACCGGAAAAGTCACGGCTCCCGCCGTTCCCACAAGAGCGCAGCGTTTTTGCAGGAGGCCCGGCAGGGCCGAACAGGACATGGCCAGACCGGAAAAGTCACAGCTCCCGCCATCCCCACAAGAGCGCAACGTTTTTGTAGGAGGCCCGGCAGGGCCGAACAGGGTATGGCCAGGCCGCACAAGGTCACAGCTCCCGCCATCCCCACAAGAGCGCAACGTTTTTGTAGGAGGCCCGGCAGGGCCGAACAGG
>JALUXG010000052.1 GCA_027019085.1 Rhodanobacteraceae bacterium
CTCCCGGAGCCCCCTCACGCACCCGTAGCGCCGCAGGCGCGCAGGGCGCGCTCCCCGGCTGCCCTTCTTTGGTCACTATTCTTTGGCATAAAGAAAGTGACCCGGCCGGCGCCAGCCGGTCGGAACCGCTTGTCAAAAACCATCAACCAGAAACAAGCCCCCTGAAACACCGCCCATTCGAAGCCACCCCGACCCCTGTGGGATAATCCGCACCCAGGCAATTCACGGAGCAGAAAATGTCCCAGCGCACCGCGATCATCACCGGCGCAGGCGGCGCCATCGCCGGCCACATCACCGACGCCTTCGCCAGGGCCGGCTGGAAACTCGGCCTGATCGCCTACAGCGACGCCGAGGCCAGGCGCGCGCAGGAGGCCTGCCCCGGGGCCGCGGTGGCCGTCGCCAACCTGGTCGACGAGCAAGCCACTCGCAAGGCGGTGGCCGAACTGACCAGCGCGCTGGGCCACGTCGACGCCCTGCTCAACATCGCCGGAGGCTTCGACATGAGCGGCGCCGCCGAGACCACCATGCGGCAACTCGAGGCCCAGCTCGACATCAATTTCCGTACCGCCTTCAATGCCAGTCGCGCGGTACTTCCCGGCATGCTCGAACGGGGCAAGGGTTTCATACTTGGTGTGGGTGCCGATGCCGCCCTGTTCGGTGGTGCTTCCAAGGGACCTTACGCGGCTTCCAAGGCTGCCCTCATCGCCTGGTTGAAATCGGTCCACGCCGAGACCGCCACGCGGGGTGTCCACGTGGCCGTGCTGTACCCGATGGGCGCAGTGGACACTGCCGGCAATCGCAAGGCCATGCCCGATGCCGATCCGGACACCTGGATCGACCCCGACGAACTGGCCGCCACGGCGCTGCATCTGGCCACGCGCGGGCCGCGTGGGCAGATCACCGAGACCAGGGTGTATCCCCCGGCCTGAATGCATCCGTTACCGATGCCACCGGCGAACACGGTTACACTGCCGCAAGACCCGACAGGAACCTGCGTGCCCGCATGTTGACCGAACTCGGACTGATCCTCCTGCTGTCATTGCTGAACGGCTATTTCGCGCTGTCCGAAATGGCCATCGTCGCTTCGCGCAAGAGCCGCCTCAAGCACATGGCACGACACAGCGCGCGCGCGCGGGTGGCCTTGCAGCTTGCCGAGCACCCGGAACGCTTCCTGTCGACCGTACAGGTGGGCATCACACTGCTGATGCTGATTACCGGTGCCGTCACCGGCGCGTCTCTGGGCGAGCGTTTCGCCGGGCTGGTGCGCGAGATGGACTATGCATGGCTTACACCGTATGCCACGGCGTCAGGCTGGCTGATCGGCTTCATCATCGTGACCACGGTGCAGATCGTGATCGGCGAACTGGTGCCCAAACGCATCGCCCTGGTGGCGCCGGAACGGCTGGCCTCGCTGATCGCCCTTCCGATGCTGGTGCTCTCGCGAGTCAGTGCGCCGTTCGTGTGGGTGCTCAACGGCATCAGCACAAGCCTGCTTCGCCTGATCCGACTGGACCGAACCCGGCGCGCGGCGGTCACCGAGGAGGAAATACGCCTGCTGGTGGCCGAAGGTGCCGAGCAGGGCCTCCTCGATGCCGACGAACGCAACATGGTCAACCGCGTGCTGCGCCTGGGTGACCGGCCGGTGGAGAGCGTGATGACCCCGCGCACCCGCATCGTATGGCTGGACGCCGCCGCCGCGCGCGAGGAAAACCTGCAGATACTGCGCACACACCCGTTTTCGCGTTTCCCGGTCTACCGCAACGACGAAAGCGAGGTGATCGGCATCGCCGAGGTCAAGCGTGTACTCGATGGCGTGCTGATGGGCCAGACCGACCTGCTGTCGGGTCTGCTCAAGCCCCTGTATGTGCCGGAAACTGCACGCGCGCTGGACCTGCTCGAATCGTTCCGCGACGCCGGGACGCAGATGGCCCTGGTGGTGGACGAATACGGCGATATCGAGGGACTGGTCACGCTCAACGACGTGCTGTCGGCGGTGGTCGGGCAAGGGCACAGCGGCGACAGCGGGGACAAGGCATCCATCCTCAGGCAGAGCGACGGCGGATGGCTGGTCGACGGCAGCCTGGCCACCGAAGACCTGCGCGAACTGCTGCATCTGGAGAAGCTGCCCAACGAGGACGACCACGATTTCAATACCGTGGCAGGCATGGTGGTCAGCGCCTTCGAACGCATCCCGCAGGCCGGTGACGCCTTCCACTGGCGCGGCTGGCGCTTCGAGGTCGCGGGCGTGGAGGGCGCGCGCATCGACCGCGTGCGTGTGATCCCCGAATCCGGGCACGACACGCCCCCCGAGGGCAGGACCGAAACCGCATGACCCGCGTCCACGAGCGCCGTACCACGCAGATCCTGGCCGACACCCTGGCCTCACACCCGGACGAGCACATCAGTCTGGACGACCTGCTCCAGCCCTTGCGCAACCGTGCCTTTGGCTGCCTACTGCTGCTGCTGGCCATCCCCAACTTCATTCCCGCACCGATCGGCATCGGCGGCGTCATGGGTTCGCTGATCGTGGTGCTCGGGCTGCAGCTTCTGATCGGCCTGGAGCAGCCGTGGATCCCGCACCGTCTGCGCCAGCGCCCCCTGCGGCGCGCAGCGGTACGCAAGTTCCTCGACAAGACGATACCCGTGCTGCAGCGCCTCGAGCGCATGTGCAGGCCACGCCTGGAAATCCTTACCCGCAAGCCGGCCAGCATGGTCACCGGGCTGATGCTGGTCCTGCTCGGCGTGCTGCTTGCGCTGCCGATCCCGTTCACCAATTACCTGTTCGGTGTCCTGATGCTGGCCTATGCCATTGCCATGATCGAACGCGACGGCGCACTGCTGCTGGGATTATGGGTCATCTCCGGCGGGCTGATCGGGATGGCATTCGTGTTCAGCAACATTGTCCTGGCAGCCATGGCCAGGCTGTTCTGAGTCTTGCTACTGGTTCAGCTCACGCCTGCGAATCGCGCTTCACCCGCTGCGCCTCGGCCAGGATGCCATGCAGGATGCGCAATTCGCGCTGGTCCGGACGTGCTCGCATGAACAACTTGCGCAGGCGCAACTCGATGGTACGGGGCGAGCGCCCCTTGTGAAAGTCGATGTCATGCAGCGCCTGTGACAGGTGCGCGAAGAACTGCTCCATCTGCGCCATCTCCGCCGGAGGGTCGCCGGGTTCGGGCAATGCCTGCGGTGTGCCCTCCAGGCTGGCCTGGCGCAGTTCGTAGGCCATGACCTGGACAGCCTGGGCCAGGTTCAGCGAT
This sequence comes from Rhodanobacteraceae bacterium, assembly GCA_027019085.1. Lineage (GTDB taxonomy): Bacteria > Pseudomonadota > Gammaproteobacteria > Xanthomonadales > Rhodanobacteraceae > Oleiagrimonas. The sequence continues at coordinate 3,261 of JALUXG010000052.1, forward strand.
CCGTAATCCTCGACGCTGGGTATGCGCACCATGGCATGGCAGTGCGCCAGTTCGGCATTGTCCAGACCGCTCTGCTCGTTGCCGAACACCAGCGCCACCTGCTGTCCTGCACTGGCCGCCTGCCAGGCCTGCCGCGCCGCGGCTCGCGGGTCCAGCTCCGGCAATGTCACGCCGCGCCGGCGCGCACTCAGGCCCAGCACCAGGGTGCATCCGGACAGTGCATCGGCAAGTTGCGCATGTACCTGGGCGGCATCCAGCACCCCGGGTGCGCCAGCGGCCAGCGCATCGGCTTCCGGGTCCGGGAAACGGTGCGGACGCACCAGGTTGAGGCGGGCAAACCCCATGGTGCGGATGGCACGTGCGGCACTGCCGATGTTCCCGGGATGTGATGTGCGCACCAGGACATGGCGGATGCGTGGGCTGGCGTTGGGGTCGCTCATGTGCGTTGCATGTCGAAAACGGTCGAACCGCGGATTCTACAAGCCTTTGGGTTGCACCCCCGGCTCTGTTAAGCTTGCGCGCCGTCGCCAGGCGCGACAAAGTCCGTTCTTTCACTGCCAGCAGACCATGCCCAGACCCGCCGTCAATGTCGCGGCCCGTGCCGCGCGCGCCGCAGGAAGCATCATCCTGCGCTACATGAATCGCCTCGACAGCGTGAATGTGGTCGAGAAGCAGCGCATGGATTTCGTGTCCGAGGTCGACCGCGCCGCCGAAGCGGAGATCATGCGCGAACTCAAGCGCGCCTATCCCCGCCATGCCTTCCTCGGTGAGGAATCGGGGCAGACCGGCAAGGGCAACCTGGTCTGGGTGGTCGATCCGCTGGACGGCACGCACAACTATCTGCGCGGCATACCTCACTTTTGCGTGTCCATCGCCCTGCTTGATCGCGGCGAGCCGGTGTACGGCGTGATCTACGATCCCCTGCGCGATGAACTGTTCACCGCCAGCAAGGGCGACGGCGCCTTTCTCAACGACCGCCGCCTGCGCGTCGGTAAGCGTGAATCGCTGGACGGCGCCATGCTGGCCACCGGCTTTCCCTATCGCCAGCGCGAACACCTCGATGCCCAGTGGGACCTGACCCGCACCCTGCTGACGCAGGCCGAGGACCTGCGCCGTACCGGCTCGGCCGCGCTGGACCTGGCCTACACCGCCGCCGGCCGCTTCGACGGCTATTTCGAGATTGGCCTCAAACCCTGGGACATCGCCGCCGGCTGTCTGCTGGTGCGCGAAGCGGGCGGCAGTTTCTGCGATTTCGCCGGCCGCGAAGGTCTTCCGCAAAGCGGCAACCTGATCGCCGCCAACCATCACCTGATGCGCGCCATGGTCGAACAGGCCGGCAAGACGCTGCCGCCGAAACTGTTGAAGGCCTGAGCGGGCCGGCTGCATGGCAGACGGTGCCCGCCCTACGGGGTGCTGGGCGGGTGGGTGTGGGGTCGTGGGTGTTCCGGAGAACATATCTGTTCGGATACCGCGTGGCGGACGGTGCCCGCCCTACGGGTGCTGGAGGGGTGGGTGTGCGGTCGTGGGTGTTCCGGAGGCCATATCTGTTCGGACACCTCGTGGACACGGGAACCGCGAATCACCTGCACCACGCGCAACCCCATCCGTAGGGCGGGCACTGCCCGCCGTGGCCCGATGCAGCCTCAGCCCTGCCGCTCCCGCAGCAGGCTACGCAGGAACGGCACCGTCACCCGCCGCTTGGCTGCCAGCGAAGCGCGGTCGATGTCCTCCAGCAGGGCACCCAGCGCGCCAAGGTCGCGCGCGTGATGCAGGAACAGCCAGTCCAGCACGCTGTCATCGAGTTCGATGCCCCGCAATCGCGCACGGGTGCGCAGCACCTCGCGACGCTCGCCTTCGCTCAGGGGACGCAGTACCGCCAGCATGCAGGTGCCCAGGCGTGAGCGCAGATCGGGCAGGCTCAAAGACAACGATGCCGGAGGGACAGAGGCCGCGAACAGCAGCGTGACCCCTTCCGCCCGACTGCGGTTGTACAGATCGAACAAGGCATGCTCGGCCTCGCGGTCGCCGGCCGCGACATCCAGGTCGTCGATGGCCTGCAGCTCGCAGCCGCCGCTGCCACGTATCGCTTCGGGCAAGGCACCGCGCAGGCCGCCAAGCGGCAGGTACTGCACCCGTTTTCCGGCGTCGCTGGACGCCTGGCAGGCGGCTGCCAGCAGGTGCGTCTTGCCACTGCCGGAGGCCCCTGCGAGGTACACCCAGGGCGCAGCCCCATCCGTCACCGCCCGTTCAAGGGCCGCAACCGCGGCGGCATTTTCGCCGGGATGGAAATGCTCGAACCGCTGACGCCGCGGCCAGCGCAGTTCGAGGGGAAGCTGGCCCATGTCAGGATGTCGTTTCGCTGTCATCATCGCGCGCTTGCGGTCGCCCGGCCCCGTCGAGCAGCTCGGATGCGGGATCGGGCAATTCCGTGCCGTACAGGTCGCTGAGCCGGTACCGATCGTAGGCATAGCGCAGCACGACCATGATGACCGCAGCCGCCGGCAGCGCCAGCAGCACGCCCAGGAATCCGAACAGTTGCCCGCCGGCAAGCACGGCGAAGATCACGGCCACCGGATGCAGACCGATCTTGCCGCCGACCAGCCGCGGCACCAGGACATAGCCTTCCATGACCTGCCCGATGGCGAACACGACCAGTACCAGACCAATATGCAGCCAGTCGCCGTACTGCACCATCGCCGCCACCAGCGCGGCCACCAGGCCGATGATGAAGCCCAGGTAGGGCACGAAGCTGAGCAGACCGGCGATGAGACCGATCAACGGGCCCACGGACAGGCCGATGAGGGTCAGGCCGACCCCGTAGATCACGCCCAGCCCCAGCATCACCAGCAACTGGCCCCGCACGAAGGCGCCCAGCACCTGGTTCGATTCGCGCGCCAGCCGCCGGATCATGGGTGCCTGGCGACGGGGCAGGATGGCGTCGATGCGCGCCAGGATCGTGTCCCAGTCACGCAACAGGTAAAAGGTGACGACCGGGATCAGGACCAGATTGGCCAGTACGGCGACCAGTCCGAACCCGGAACGCGAAACCGTGCCCAGGACCGTCGCGGCCATCCCGCCGACCGAACCGATGTGCTGGCGCAGCGCCGCGACCAGGCGTTTGCTGTCAAAGGTGTCGGTCTTGAGATGCAGGTGAGTTTGCAACCAGGGCAAGGCCGTGCCGCGCAGCCAGCTCACGTAATGCGGCACATTGTCGATCAGGTTGCCGATCTGGTGCTGCAATAACGGTATCAGCAGCAACAGCGCTCCGGTGATCAGCATGACCATGGCGGTGAACACCAGGCTTACCGCCATGGTCCGGCTGAGCTTCCAGCGTTCCAGGCGGTCGGCCAGCGGATCGCCCAGGTAGGCAAATCCGGCCGCCACCGCAAAGGGCATCAGGACCGGGGCCAACAGCCACAGGACCACCAGCAGGGCGGCGCAAACGCCGGCCCACTGCCAGCGTCGGGATGCTTCGGGGGTCATGCCATGCGCTCCTTGTCCGGGGTGGCGGCGCTGCGTCCGGTATGCCGGGCTCGAGCCGCCCAGTGCAGGACGTAGTCGACACCGCTGGCCACGGTCAGCACTGCTGTGAGCCATTGCGCGGCTTGCACGTGAATGTTTGCAAATCCGCTGCTCTGCAACAGTACCAGCAGGATGCACAGGATCTGCACCAGCGTGCAGTATTTGGCAAGACGCCTCGGTTGTGCGAGAAAGGGCCCGATCAACAACCGGTAGGCCAGCGCGCCGCCAACAATCACCGCATCACGCCCGACCACGATCAGCGCCAGCCACCAGGGCAGACGGTCCATCAGCGCAAGCACCACGAAACCGGTCAGCAACAGCACCTTGTCGGCTGCCGGATCCAGGAAGGCGCCAAGCCGGCTGCGCCAGCCGAAGCGTCGTGCCAGCCAGCCATCGAAGGCATCGGAAAGACCGGCGGCCAGCACCAGCCACAGGGCAGTGTCGTATCGGCGTTCCAGCATCATCCAGCCTATCGGCACCACGAGTACGATGCGCAGGACCGAAACCAGATTGGGCAGATGCCGCCACACCGTGCCCATGCCCATGATCTGCGCTCCCGTGCCCTCAGGGTGTCCAGCGCAGGCTCGCATCGGCACCCGGATGCGGGCTGATGGCCACCTGGAAGTGACTGTCTGCTTGCAATGCCGCCAGCAACGCGGGCAACGCCAGCGGACTGCGCACGCGCAGCATCACGCCATTGGCATCGGCGGCCACCGGGCCGGCGTCTGCATCCTGGCTGTCGGCTCTCAGCGCAGCAAGCATGCGGGCAAAGCCCATGGCCGAACGGATCGGCGCCACCCAGACCCTGGCGTTCGTTTCGCTGGACGCCGCCGTGGCCGGTTCGGCGGCAGCCAATTGCTTGTGCAAGGTACCTGCCAGCAATTTCACAGCCGCCGGATCGAACTGCATGACCAGCACGAACGGCTGCGCAGAACCCGCCGGCGCGCGTTCGTACTGATAGCTCTGCACCAGGTTCCCGGCATTGCCCAGGGCGTCGGTGAAACCGGGCGCGGCGGTCACCTGCTGGCCGGCGGTACGCGCCAGCAAGGCGCCGAGAGCCACGGCAAAGGCATGGTTGCGCTGTGCATCGGAGGTGTCGCTCACCGGCACCTTGGCGGCATAGCCCGCCTGTTGCGCACGCACAACGGTGGACAGCATGCCGGCCGTGATGACGACAAGTATCAGTAACAGCAAGGGTCGCAGATGCATCGGTCGCTCGCAGGTGGGGCTCGCAGATGGAACGCGCAGCCGGAGTTGAGGCCGTCGAACCGGGCGCTGACCCCGAAAGTCTGCCCAATTACTGCCGCAACGTCTATCATGGCGGCTTCCAAGCGCCCGCGACCACGTACGGATTCATTGCATGTCCGCCGAAAATGACGCCCTCACCTATCGCGCAGCCGGCGTGGACATCGATGCCGGAAATGCGCTGGTCGAACGCATCAAACCGATGGTCAAGCGCACGCTGCGGCCGGAGGTCATGGGCGGCCTGGGCGGCTTTGGCGCGCTGTTCGACCTGGCCGGACGCTACCGCGAGCCGGTGCTGGTCTCGGGTACCGACGGCGTCGGCACCAAACTGAAGCTGGCGCAACAACTGGGGCGACACGACAGTATCGGCATTGACCTGGTCGGCATGTGCGTCAACGACGTGCTGGTGCAGGGCGCCGAGCCGCTGTTCTTCCTCGACTACTTTGCCACCGGCAAGCTGGACGTGGACACCGCCGCCGCAGTCGTTGGCGGCATCGCGCGCGGGTGCGAACTGGCCGGCTGCGCCCTGATCGGCGGCGAGACCGCAGAAATGCCCGACATGTATCCGCCGGGTGAGTACGACCTGGCCGGCTTCACGGTCGGCGCGGTGGAAAAATCCGAACTTCTGGACGGCAGCGCGATCCGTGCAGGCGACGTGATCGTTGGCGTGGCCTCGTCGGGTCCGCACTCGAACGGCTACTCGCTGATCCGCAGAATCCTGGAACGCGCCGGCCACCCCTGGGACATCGAGCTGGACGGCGTGAGGCTGGACGACGCCCTGCTGGCCCCGACCACGCTGTACGTGAAACCGATGCTGGCCCTGCGCGGGGAAGTCCAGGTGCACGGCATGGCGCACATCACCGGTGGCGGCCTGCTCGAAAACATCATCCGCGTGGTGCCCGATGACCTGGGCATCGAAATCGATGGCAGCAGCTGGACCCTGCCCGCCGTGTTCGACTGGCTGCAGCGCGAGGGCAGGCTGGCACAAAGGGAAATGTGGCGCACCTTCAACTGCGGCATCGGCTTCACCGTGCTGCTTGACGAGCACCAGGCCACCGCGGCCATGACGGCGCTTGGCAAGGCCGGGCTGGCGGCGCAGGTCATCGGCCGGGTCGTGAAGCCTGGTGATGCGCCGCGCGTGCGCATGGCCTGAGCCGCACGCCGGATCGCATGCACGACCAGACCCTGCCCATCGCCGTACTGGCCTCCGGCCGCGGCAGCAATCTCCAGGCGCTGATCCGTGCCCGGCAAGCGGGAAAACTCCCGGTACGCCCGGTGCTGGTCGCCAGTGACCGCGCCGATGCTCCGGCGCTGCGGCATGCCACCGAGGCCGGGATTCCGGTCCTGCACCTGGCCCCCGGTGATTTCCCCACCCGCCGGGACTACGACCTGGCGCTGTTCGACCGCGTGGCCGCCAGCGGTGCCGAATTGCTGGTGCTGGCCGGCTTCATGCGCATCCTGGACGCCGCCGCGGTGAGCCCGTGGCGCGGACGCATGATCAACGTGCACCCCTCGCTGCTGCCGAAGTACCGCGGTCTGCACACCCACCGCCGCGTGCTCGAGGCCGGTGACGCCGAACACGGCGCCAGCGTGCATTTCGTCACCCCGGAACTGGATGGCGGCCCGATCATCGCCCAGGCGCGCATCGCGGTGCAGTCCGATGACACGGAGCAAAGCCTGGCCGCGCGCCTGCTGCCGCTCGAGCACCGCCTGCTGGTAGCTGTCACCGACCTCATCGCGCGCGGACGTCTGCGCCTGGATGCTCAAACCATCCTGCTGGATGAAAGCGCACTGGAAAGGCCCTTGCAGCTGGACAGGGACGGGCAACTTTCGCCGTGAACCTGCGGTTCAGCCAGCCCTGTCCAGACTGTGCCTCATGTACCGCATACTCACTGCCATTGCACTGCTGACGTTCTTGGCCCTGCCCGTGGCCGCGGCCAGGGAACGAACCGGGTCTTCCCTCACGCCCTTCACCGCCACCTACGAGGTACTGCGCAACGGTTCCCCGATCGGCGAGTCGACGCTCAGCCTGCGGCGCGACAGCGACGGGCACTGGCGCTACCGCTCCACGATCCATGCCACACATGGCCTGGCTGCGCTTCTGGGCGCCGACATGGATGCGGTTTCGATATTGCGCGTGAACGAGGGCCAGCCGGAAACGCTGCGCTACGACTACCGCTTCGATGCCGCATTCAAGCACCGGAGACAACAACTGGAGGTCGACTGGAACACACGGCAAGTGCACAACCAGGTCGACGGAAAGCATGCGTATGCGTACGCCGCCGAACCGGGCATGGTGGAAAGCCACAGCATTCCACTGGCGCTGCTGACCGTCCTGCGCGAGGGCACACGCGAGATCGACCTGCCGGTGGCCGTCAAGAATCGGGTCGAACACCAGCAGTTCCGCGTCACCGGACCGGTCAACGTGAAGGTTCCGGCCGGGCAGTTCCAGACGCTGCGCGTGAAACGCGTGGGCGACGACAAGGCGTTCACCGCCTGGTTCGACATCCGTCGCTTTGAAACTCCGGTGAAGCTGAGCCAGCACTCGGGTGGCGATCTGACGCTGGTCCTGAAGAGCTACCACGAGCCCTGAGTTGGCGCCTCAGTTGGGCAAGCGGCGGATCCTTGCTCCCAGCGTACCCAGCTTTTCCTCGATATTCTCGTAGCCGCGATCGATGTGGTAAACACGGTCGACCGTGGTGTCGCCACTGGCAACCAGTCCGGCCAGGACCAGGCAGGCCGAGGCGCGCAGGTCGGTGGCCATGATCGGCGCCCCGCTCATGCTTTTGACCCCCTGGACGACCGCGGTATTGCCCTCGAGGCGGATGTCCGCACCCAGGCGCTGCAGCTCGTGCACGTGCATGAAACGGTTCTCGAACACGGTTTCGGTGACCATACCCACACCCTCGGCCACGCAGTTGAGCGCGGTGAACTGGGCCTGCATGTCGGTGGGAAAGGCCGGGTACGGCGCGGTGCTGACATCGACCGCACGCGGGCGCCTGCCCTGCATGTCCAGTTCGATCCAGTCGGGCCCGACGTTGAGATGCGCGCCGGTTTCCTCCAGCTTGGCCAGCACCGCATCGAGGGTGGCCGGCCGGGCATGCCGTGTGCGCACCTTGCCGCCGGTAATGGCGCCGGCGATCAGGAAGGTGCCGGTTTCGATGCGATCCGGAAGCACATCGTAACGGCATCCGTGCAGGCGCTCGACCCCGTGGATGACCAGGGTGGCACTGCCGGCACCCTCGATCTGCGCACCCATCGCGTTCAGGCAGTGGGCCAGGTCGACCACCTCCGGCTCCTGCGCGGCGTTTTCGATGATCGTGGTGCCCTCGGCCAGGGTCGCCGCCATCATCACGTTCTCGGTGCCGGTCACGGTGACCATGTCCATGACGATGCGGGCGCCCTTCAGGCGTGCGGCACGCGCCTTGATGTAGCCGTTCTCGACCACGACATCCGCACCCAGCGCCTGTAGCCCGCGGATGTGCTGGTCGACCGGGCGCGAGCCGATCTGGCAACCGCCGGGCAGGGAGACCTCGGCCTGGCCGAAACGCGCCACCAGCGGCCCGAGCACCAGGATCGAGGCACGCATGGTCTTGACCAGGTCGTACGGGGCAAAGAAGTGTTCGGTCGTGCGCGGATCGACCTCGATGGTCATGCGGTCGTCCAGTACCAGTTGCACACCCATGCGGCCGAGCAGCTCCATGGTGGTGGTCACGTCGTGCAGGTGCGGCACGTTGCCGATGCTGACCGGCTCGTCGGCCAGCAGGCAGGCGGCAAGTATGGGCAACACGGCGTTCTTGGCGCCGGAGATCTGGATTTCGCCGGAGAGTGGCGCGCCGCCGGAGATGACAATTTTGGCCATGGGTTCAGAGGGTCCTCTAAGGGCACCGGGGCGCAGCGAAGCGAGCGCCCGGCGAAACTTGCAAGCTGCAGCGACGACGCAAGCTCACGACGAACCGGCCGGGTCCAGACCGCGCCCGCGCGCTTCCTCGGGCGTCCAGGTATTCAGGCTCAGGGCGTGGATCTCCCCGCCCATGCGTTCGCCCAGCGTGGCATACACCATGCGGTGCCGGGCCAGCGGCAATTTGCCGGAAAAGGCAGCGCACACCACATCGGCCTCGAAATGCACGCCGTCATCGCCACGTACACGGGCACGGGCGCCGTCCAGGCCGGATTCGATGAGCTGCTTGATGTGTGCTGGATCCATCGGCATTCGGAAGGTGTCATGGGGAGGAGGGACCGGACAGGGCGCCGGTCAACGGCAGTGCAGCTTCGCTCGGTCACAAAAGCTACAATGCAATCCTGACATGGTAATGGAAAATCCGCGGCGCCGGAATGATGCCCACGGGTGCATCCACGCCTGCAGAACGCAAGGAGACCCCCGATGCACACCCGTTCAGCTCCGCAACCATCCGTCGCCGCAACGCCTGACACGGACGCCCTCACGCGCAGCGCACGTACCGTGATTGCCACCGAGGCGGCTGCGATCCGTTCCCTCGAACCCCGCATCGACGGCGCATTCTCGGCCGCCTGCAGGATCATCCTGGGCTGCCAGGGGCGGGTGGTCGTGACCGGCATGGGCAAGTCCGGACACATCGCGCGCAAGATCGCCGCGACCCTGGCCTCGACCGGCACCCCCGCGTTCTACGTGCATCCGGGCGAGGCCAGTCACGGGGACCTGGGCATGATCCTGCCGCAGGACGTGGTGCTTTCGCTGTCCAATTCCGGCGAAACCGACGAGGTGCTGTTCATCCTGCCGGTCATCAAGCGCCAGGGCATCGCGCTGATCGCCATGACCGGCAATCCGCGTTCCTCGCTGGCGCAACAGGCCGACGTGCACCTGGACGTGAGCGTGCCGGCCGAGGCCTGCCCCCTGGGACTGGCCCCCACGGCCAGCACGACCGCCTCGCTGGTCATGGGCGATGCGCTGTCGATCGCCCTGCTGGAGGCCCGCGGCTTCACCGCCGACGACTTCGCACGCTCGCACCCGGCCGGCAATCTCGGCCGTCGCCTGTTGCTGCACATTGCCGATGTCATGCACCGTGATGATGCCGTGCCCCGCGTCCCACCCGGCGCCAGCCTCAGTGAGGCGCTGATGGAGATGACCCGCAAGCGGCTGGGCATGACGGCGGTGGTCGACGACGACAACCGCCTGCTGGGCGTGTTCACCGACGGCGACCTGCGCCGCGCCCTGGATGACGACGGCGTGGATCTGCGCCAGGCCCGTGTCGAGGCCCTGATGACGCGCGAAGCCAAGACCGTCTCCGCCGACAAGCTGGCGGTCGAGGCGGCCCAGCTGATGGAAAAGCACCAGATCCATGCCCTGCTGGTGGTCGATGCCGGTCAGCACGTGATCGGCGCGCTCAACATCCACGACCTGCTGCGCGCGCGGGTGGTCTGAGTGCCGGCCATGCCCCACGATTTCCTCGCCGATATCCCCGCCGACGTGCGCCGGCGCGCCGCGCAGGTGGCACTGGCGGTGTTCGATGTCGACGGCACCCTGACCGATGGTCGTCTCTGGTACGGCGCCGACGGACGCGAAACCAAGGTTTTCCATGCCCACGACGGACTCGGCATCAAGCGTCTGATGGCCAACGGCATCGAGGTCGCCTTCATCACCGCCCGGGTCAGCCACGCGCTGGCCGAACGCGCCGGTGATCTTGGCGTCGCGCACCTGTACCAGGGCCAGAGCGACAAGCGCGCCTGCCTGAACGCGCTGCTCGACGCCCTGTCGCTGCAACCGCAGCAGGCGGCTTTCGTCGGCGACGACCTGCCGGACCTGTCGCCGATGCGTGTCGTCGGCCTGGCGGTCGCCGTGGCCAATGCCCACCCCTGGGTAGCCGGACAGGCACACTGGCAAACGCGACAACCGGGCGGGTACGGCGCAGCCCGCGAGGTCTGCGACATGCTGCTGGCCGCACACGGCAAGTCGGCGAGCGAATACGAACGCTTCTCGTGACCACGCGGCGGCTCGTCATCATCATTGCAGTGCTGGCCCTGGCAGCGGGTGGCGTCCAGTTGCTGCTGTGGTGGCTTGCGCCGAAACATGCCCTGCGCCAGCAGGCCGGCCCCCCACGCTCGGGCTACACGCTGCAGCAGTTCACCCTGTACGGCTACAACCCCGACGGCAGGCTCGCCTACCGCATCCAGGCACCACGGCTCGAGCGCCGCGAAGGCGACGCCTCGCTGTACCTGAACAGCCCCACGTTCATGCTGCCGCCCAGGAATGGCAGCGCTGCACCACCGTGGACCGGACAGTCCGCCTTCGGCTGGGTCAGCGCCAACGGCGAAATCCTGAAACTGCAGGGGCCCGTGCAGATGCAACGACCGGCCTATGCGGGCGCCGCTGCCGCCCGGCTCGACACCCGTGACCTGACGGCCTGGCCATCCCGGCACCGCGTGGCCACCGACGCCCACGTGTCGATCCGCGAGGGAACGGCTACCATGAGCGGCACCGGCATGCGCGCCCGACTCGATACCCGGCACCTGGAGCTACTGCATGATTTCCACGGCATCTTCCTGCCCAGCAAGCACTGACCTGGCCTGGCGCATCCTGATGGCAGCAGCCCTCGGGCTGCTGCTGTGCACGAGCGCGCAGGCCAGGAAAAGCGACCGTTCGCAACCGATCAACGTGTACGCGAAATCCTTCGACTCCAGCGCAAAGCCCGATGGGATCACGCACCTGAAGGGCGATGTGGTCATCACCCAGGGCACCCTGAAAGCCACCAGCGACCGCGCCACCGTCCATTTCGACGGGCAGTCGCAGATCAAGCGTGTGGTGCTGGTCGGCCAGGCGCATATCCAGCAGGTCGACGACCACGGCAACCGCATGACCGGGGAAGCCGACAGCATCGACTACGACGTGCCCGCGGGCATCGCGACCCTGACCGGCCATGCCCATGTCGCGCAGGCCGGCCGCGGCAGCGCCAGCGGCAACACCCTGGTCTATGACACCCGCAACAGCACCATGACCGGCAAGGGCACGGCGGACAACCGCGTGCACCTGGTCTTCAAGGCCCGCCAGCAGCCCGCTGCCGCCGCCAGCGCGCCACCGGCGCCCGCAAAGGGACACTGATCCGCCCATGCTTTCCGCGCAAGGTCTGCAGAAACGCTTCCGGCAGCGCACGGTCGTGCGCGATTTCGGATTCTCCATCCGCGAGGGCGAAGTGGTCGGCCTGCTCGGCCCCAACGGTGCCGGCAAGACCACCTGTTTCTACATGGTGGTCGGCCTGGTCGCCGCCGATGCCGGCAGCATCCGTCTGGACAAGAACGACATCACCGGCCTGCCCATGCACGAGCGTGCCCGGCGCGGCATCGGCTACCTGCCGCAGGAGCCTTCGGTATTCCGTCGCCTCAGCGTGGCCGAAAACATCCTCGCGGTGCTGGAATTGCGCAGCGACCTCGATACCGCTGCGCGTGGCCGGCAACTGGAATCGCTGCTCGACGAACTGAAGATCGCGCATATCTCAGGACAGAAGGGCATCAGCCTGTCCGGCGGCGAGCGCCGGCGGGTGGAGATCGCCCGCGCCCTGGCCGGCAATCCCCGCTACATGCTGCTGGACGAACCGTTCGCCGGGGTCGACCCGATCTCGGTAGGCGAAATCCAGCGCATCGTGCGTCATCTCAAGGATCGCGGCATCGGCGTGCTCATCACCGATCACAATGTGCGCGAGACGCTGGGCATTTGCGACCGCGCCTACATCCTCAATGACGGCGCGGTGCTGGCGCGTGGCAACCCGGCACATATCCTGGCCGACCCCAAGGTACGCGAGGTGTATCTGGGGCACGAATTCAGGCTCTGAGGCCCGCTGCGCAAGGCCGGTGACAAATCCACGTGCAAAGGCTGGTGGGCGTCGGGGTGTGCGGTTAGGATGACAACGGACACCCGACCGACGCTTACGGATGAAACAAGGTCTCCAGTTACGCCTTCACCAGCAGCTCGCCCTGACCCCGCAACTGCAGCAGGCCATCCGCCTTCTGCAGCTGTCCGGTCTCGAGCTGGAAAGCGAGCTTCGCGAACTCAGCGAAAGCAATCCCCTGCTGGAATTTGCCGACGAGAGCGACGAGCCCGTTGTCGATGCCGACGGCAAGGTGCTGGAACCCGCGCCGGCCGCCGAACCCGCGCCGGAAGAACAGGCCGCAGCCAAGGACGCCAACAACGATGACTGGGAGAACGACCCGGCACAGCTTGCCGAACGCTATAGCGGCACCGGCAGCGCATCCACCGGGGCGTCCGGCGACGACAACGACAGCTTCGAAACGCAGAATGCGGCGCCGGAAGGTCTGCGCGAACACCTGCAGTGGCAGCTCAATCTCGAACCACTGAATGCGCGCGAACAGGCCATCGCCCTGGCCATGATCGATGCACTGGACGACGACGGCTACCTGCACGAGGGCCTGGAACCGGTCATGGCCGCCTTGCCGGCCCCGCTCGGCATCGGCACCGAGGAGGTCGAGGCCGTGCGACGGCAGTTGCAGAAGCTCGATCCGGCGGGCGTGGCCAGTCTGGACCTGCGTGACTGCCTGCTCGCGCAATTGCAGCAACTGGAACCGGACACCCCGAACCTCGCCCTCGCCTGCAGCATGGTGGACATCGGTCTTGAACTGCTTGCACGCAACGATTTCTCGCGCCTGTCCAGCAAGCTCAAGGCTCCCATCGAGGATGTGGCCGATGCCAGCGCCCTGATACGCAGCCTCGACCCCCGTCCCGGCGCAGCCTTCGACCCGACCCCGGTCGAATACATCACGCCCGATGCGTATGCCTGGCGCGATGGCCCGCACTGGCGGGTCAGCCTCGGTCCCGATTCGCAACCCCGTCTGGGACTCAACCAGCACTATTGCAGCCTCGTCAAACAGGCCTCACGCGAGGATGCCGCCTACCTGCGCGGACGCATGCAGGAAGCCCGCTGGCTGCTCAAGAGCCTGCAATCACGCGCCGACACCATCCTGAAGGTCGCCGAGACCATCGTGCACAGGCAAAGCGCATTCCTCGACTACGGCCCCGAGGCCATGCGCCCGCTGGTGCTGCGCGAAGTGGCCGAGGAAGTGGGCATGCACGAGTCGACCATCTCCCGCGTGACCACCCGCAAGTACCTGCACACGCCGCGCGGCATCTTCGAATTCAAGTATTTCTTCTCCTCCGGAGTCTCCACCGACAGCGGCGGCAGCGCGTCGGCCACCGCCATCCAGGCCATGCTGCGCAAGCTGGTCGATGAAGAGGACACCAGCCGCCCACTGTCGGACAAGGCGCTGGCCGAACAGCTGCAGGAACGCGGCATCCAGGTCGCACGCCGGACCGTGGCCAAATACCGCGAATTGCTGCGCATTCCCAGTTCGAATGAACGCCAGCGGGTCGGTTGACGGCCCACCGGGAACCTGCGGCAGGCAAAACCGTCTGACCCTACGAAGGAGGCACAAATCCAACCTGAATCCACCACTTCTCCCGCCATGCCTCGCGCATGCGTCCATGGACTGCTGCGGGAGATGCCGACCAGGACGGCGCACCACGATCATTGCCGATGAACCCGCCACACCAACGGTGGCGACCCCATCCCCAGGAGGCGACCATGCAAGTCCAACTCAGCGGCCACCAGATCGATGTCACCCCGGCGCTGCACGATCATCTGCACGCCAAGCTCGATCGCCTCACCCGACACTTCGACAACATCACCTCGCTCAACGTCGTACTGAGCGTGGAAAAACTCGAACAACGCGCGGAAGGCACGCTACATGCCGCCGGCGCCAACGTGCATGCCCAGGCGACCAACACCGACATGTACGCATCCATCGACGAACTCATCGACAAGCTCGTCGCCCAGTTGCGCAAGCACAAGGAAAAACTCACCGACCACCACCGCGCCGAGGTACGGCAGCAACGGGCCAGCCAGGAATGACCTGAACATCGGGGTTCGCCCGCCACCGACGGGCGACGCCCCGCGTGCAAACTGGCACAATGCTCTTCGTTTCGGCGCCAGGACATGGCCGTGGAAGAGCTGACCGCGCGACAACTGTTCGACGAAGTCCAGGAACGCCTGGCGTTGCGCTGGGTGGCCGGGCTGCGCGGTGAATCGCGCGCCTTCCAGGCCAGCGGCACGCAATCGCGCCGGCCTTCCCTGGTCGGCTACCTGAACATCATCTACCCCAACCGGGTGCAGATCATCGGCACCGAGGAGCTGCGCTACCTCGACGGGCTCGAATCGCGCCAGCGCTGGGAAACGCTGCAGAAGATCCTCGCCAACACGCCCATCGCGCTGATCATCAGCAAGGACCAGAGCGTGCCATCCGACCTGCGCGAGGCGGCCGAGGAATCCGATACGCCTTTGTGGCTGAGCAGCAAGCGCGGGCACGAACTGCTGACCTGGCTGCAATACCACCTCACGCGCAGGCTGGCACGCCAGGTCACCCTGCATGGCGTGTTCATGGAGGTCTATTCGATCGGCGTGCTGATCACCGGCGAACCCGGTTCGGGCAAGAGCGAGCTGGCGCTGGAACTGGTCACCCGCGGCCACCGGCTGGTCGCCGACGATGCCACCGAATTCACGCTGATCGCCCCGGATGTCATCGACGGCACCTGCCCCGCGCTGCTGCGCGACCTGCTGGAAGTGCGTGGCCTGGGCGTGCTCAACGTACGCGAGATGTTCGGGCACACCGCAGTCAAGCCCTCCAAGTACCTGCGCCTGATCATCAACCTCAAGCCCCTGCGCGAGGGCGAGGAAGCCGACGCCCTGACCCGCATCACGGGCGACACCGGACATCGCAAGGTACTGGACGTGGACGTGCCGATGCTGACCATCCCGGTCGCACCCGGCCGCAACCTTTCGGTGCTGGTCGAGGCAGCCGTGCGCAGCCACATGCTCAAGAGCCAGGGCATCGATCCGGCGCAGACCTTCATGGACCGCCAGGCCCACCAGCTTCGACACATGCCGCCATGGTAGAACCCCGATCATGAATACCGCCGACACGCCGTCCACCGACGTCCACCTGGTCGTGCTCACCGGCATGTCCGGGGGTGGCAAGACCATTGCCCTGCGCGCCATGGAGGACTACCGGTTCTATTGCGTGGACAACCTGCCGGCGCCGTTGCTGACGCAACTGGTCAAGGCCGTGGGTCGCAGCCACGACGGCCAACACGCGCGCATCGCAGTGGGCATCGACGTGCGCAGCGAGGACCTGGACCGCATGCCGGGCATGCTTTCGGAGCTGGCCGGCGCCGGGGTACAGGTGCATCTGGTGTTCGTCGACAGCCATGACGAGGTCCTCATCAAGCGTTATTCCGAAACCCGGCGTCGCCACCCGCTGTCCGGCGCCGGCCTGTCGCTGGCCGACGCCATCGCCCGCGAACGCAAGCTGCTGCGCCCGCTGATGTCGATCGCCGAGCATGTGATCGACACCAGCGAGCTGAACGTGCACCAGTTGCGGCGCAAGATCGCCACCGAATTTGCCGCGGCTTCCGAGGGCATGACGCTGCTGTTCGAGTCCTTTGCCTACAAGCGTGGCCTGCCGCTGGATGCCGATTTCGTGTTCGACGCCCGCGGCCTGCCCAATCCGCACTGGGACCGCACGCTGCGACCGTTGTCCGGCAAGGATGCCCCGGTCCGCGAGTTCCTGGAATCGCAACCCCTGGTCGGCAGGTTTTTCGACGACATCCGGGGTTTCCTGGAGAACTGGCTGCCGCATTTCGAGCACGCCGACCGCAGCTATGTGACGGTGTCGATCGGCTGCACCGGCGGTCGTCATCGCTCGGTCTACCTGGCCGAACGGCTCAGCGAGCATTTCCGCAAGGACAAGCTCGACGTGCTCACCTTTCACCGGGAGCTGGACTGAGCATGAGCGCAGGAGTGCTGCTTCTGACGCACGAAGGCGTCGGCAATGCGCTGATCGCCGCAGCACGTCACGTGATGCCGCAACTGCCACTGAAGGTGGCGGCCATGGAAGTACCGGCCGATGCCGAAGTGGCGGCGATGAACGATGATGCCTCCCGCCTGCTGCGCCAGCTCGACAGCGGCGAAGGGGTGCTGGTGCTGTCGGACCTGTACGGCGCCACTCCGTGCAACATCGGCCTGGCGCTGGAGGACCACGGCGCGCGCATTCGCTGCGTGTCGGGGCTCAACCTGCCGATGCTGCTGCGGGTCATGAACTACGCCGATCAATCCCTGGCCGACCTGGCCGAAATCGCCGCCAGCGGCGGCCGCCGAGGAATCTTCATCGACCATGCTTGAACAGGAAATCGTCGTCTCCAACCGTCTGGGCCTGCATGCGCGCGCCTCGGCAAAACTGGTGCAGCTGGTCAACGGCTTCCGTTCCACCGTGATGCTGGTCGGCGATGGACGCGAGGTCAATGCCAAGTCCATCATGGGCGTGATGATGCTGGCGGCCGGACTGGGCAGCACCGTGACCGTCCGTGCCGACGGACCGGACGAACACGAAGCGGTGGAGGCCGTCGCCGATCTGTTCGAGCGCAAATTCGACGAAGGAGGATGATCATGCACGGAAGCCGCACCCCCGCCACACGCCATGCCAACCGGCACGGAGAGCCACGGTGAGGACCGTCCTGACCGGCACCGCTGCCGCCCGCGGCATGGCACTCGGGCGCGCAAGGCTGGTGCGGCCGAGCAAGCTGAGCGTGGACAACCGGCCGTTGCTCGATGACGAGGTCGAGCCGGAAATCGAGCGCCTGCATGCTGCCGTGAATCTCGCGCGCAAGGAGCTGGTCGAGCTGCGCGACAAGCTGCACGGAGCGCTGGCCCGCGACGTGGGCGAATTCATCGACGCGCACAGCATGCTGCTGGAAGACCCGGAACTGTTGCACGGCCTGGACGACATGATCCGCAACGACCGCTACCGCGCCACGGCTGCCCTCAAGGCCCAGGCCGACAAGCTCGGTGCCGTGTTCGAGGCCATGGACGACCCGTACCTGCGCAGCCGGCGCGAGGACGTGGACCAGGTGCTGGGGCGCGTCATGGCCGTGCTGTCGCGCCAGTCCAGCAACGAGGAACGCAAGCTGGCCGCCCGCGTGGGGGAGATTCTCATCGCCGACACCCTTGCCCCCGGCGACATGGCGCACCTGGCCGGCCACGGACTGCTGGGCGTCATTGCCGCCGGCGGCAGCGTGTATTCGCACAGCGCCATCCTCGCACGCAGCCTGAATCTGCCGATGCTGGTCGGCACGCGCGACGCACTGTCGGAAATCGGCGACGAGGACCTGGTCCTGCTCGACGCCGAAGCCGGCAAGGCCATCATCCACCCCACCGCACAGGACCTGTCGCGCTATCGCGCATGGCAGCGCGAAGCCGCGCGCGAGGGGCGGCGCCTGGCCGCCCTGGCCAAGCAGCCCACCCGCACGCGCGACGGGGTCGACATCCGTCTGTATGCCAATGCCGAACAGGCTTCCGATGTGGCCCAGGCTCGCGCACTGGGGGCCAGTGGCGTGGGCCTGTACCGCACCGAATTCCTGTTCCTGCGCAGCAAGGGCCTGCCCAGCGAGGATGAGCAGTTCCAGGCCTACCGCGACCTGGTGCTGGGCATGGGTGGCCTGCCCTGCACCTTGCGCACGCTGGACCTGGGGGCGGACAAGGCCGACAACGCGGGCCTGAGCCTGCGCGCCGAGGAAAATCCCGCGCTGGGCGTACGCGGCGTGCGCCTGTCGCTGCGCTACCCGACCGTGTTTGCCGCCCAGCTGCGGGCGATTCTGCGCGCATCCAGCTACGGCCCGGTGCGCATTCTCATACCGATGATCACCACCGCCGACGAAATCCGCGCAGTGCGCTCGCTGCTGGCATTGTGCGCACGCGAAGTGCAAGAGTCCGGCCATGAGCTGGGGGAAATACCGGAAGTAGGGGCGATGATCGAAGTGCCCGCCGCCGCCATCGGCATCCGCAACCTGGTCGCCGACTCGGACTTCTTTGCCATCGGCACCAACGACCTGGCCCAGTACGTGCTCGCCGCCGACCGCAACAACGACGCCCTGGGCACGCTGTACGACCCGCTGCAACCGGCCCTGTTGCGCCTGATCGCGCGGGTCATCGGGGTCGGCCGCCGCAGCGGCAAACCGGTCAGCCTGTGCGGCGAGATGGCCGGCGACCCCCTGCTGACCCCCCTGCTGCTGGCCCTGGGCCTGACCGACTTCAGCATGCACCCGGGGCAGATGCTGGAAGTGCGCGACCGCATCGGCGACCTCGAACGGGCACGCCTGCGCCATCTGGCGCCGTCACTGCTGCGCGCGGCATCCAGCCAGCAGGTAGCCGCCCTGCTGGACAGCTTCAACCCCCGCTGACCGACCGAATCACCCCCCTGTAGGAGGCCCGGAAGGGCCGACCGCAATGCCACTCCAGGCCAGACCCCGTCACGGCTCCCGCCGTTCCCACAAAAAGCAGCGCACCCACTTGTAGGAGGCCCGGAAGGGCCGACCGCAATGCCACCCCAGGCCAGCCCCCGTCACGGCTCCCGCCGTTCCCACAAAAAGCAGACCACCCCCTTGCAGGAGGCCCGGAAGGGCCGACCGCAATGCCACCCCAGGCCAGCCCCCGTCACGGCTCCCGCCGTTCCCACAAAAAGCAGCGCGTTTGGGAACCGGTATTCCCGTCACGCCCTCCCCGCACGCGCCAGGAACGCCTCCAGCACCGGTCCCCGGTTGCGGCGGCGGTGTATCACCAGGGACAGCTGGCGGTCCAGATCCAGGAACGGCGTGGACAGTGCCACCAGTCGCCCCGAGGAAAGCGCCTCGTCGAGCGCCACGCGCGGCAGGAAGGCCAGCCCCAGCCCGGCCGCGACGGCCTGCTTGATGGCTTCGATCTGGCCCAGTTCCAGTACCACCCGCACGGAAGGCAGGACCGCCATCGCCCGTTCGGTCTGCACGCGGGTGGCCGATCCGGTCTCACGCACGATCCAGTGGGTGCCGGAAAAATCCGCCGCGCGCAGGCGTTTGCGCCTGGCCAGCGGATGCTCGGGCGGTGCACAGGCCACCAGCGCGTCCTGGCGCCACGGCAGCGACTCCAGTTGCGGGTGCGCCACCGGGCCTTCCACGCAGCCCAGGTCCAGGGCATGACGCAACAGGTCGCCGATAATGGCATCGGTATTGGCCACGTGCAGACGGATATCCACCTCGCCATGCGCCGCCACGAAGCCCCCAAGCAGGTCATGCACCAGATAGTTGCCGACCGTGTTGCTGGCGCCCAGCCGCAGTTCGCCGCGCAGCTCGCCCGCGGTACCGGCCGCACGCTGCTCGAAGGCCTCCATGCGTTCGAGGATCTCGCGTGCCAGCGGCAGCAGGCTGCGTCCATCCGCGCTCAGATGCAGCCGCCCGCGTTCGCGGTCGAACAGGGTCACTCCGAGCTGATGCTCGAGCCCGGCCAGCGCCATGCTCAATGCCGGCTGGGTCAGGTGCAGGTGCCCGGCGGCACGGCGCATGCTGCCGTGGGTAGCCAGGGCGACGAAGATCTGCAATTGGCGCGGACTGTGGGATATCAACATGGCTTATATTCTAGTTCATGAATCATCATTATTCTTTTAGATCGTGGGTGTCCACAATGCTCGCACCATCCTGACGAGCCCACCCGCATGTCGACCCCAGCCGAAGCCCTGAGCGCCGTTGCGCCCGCCGAACCGCCGGCCCACCCACTGGCGCTGTTGCCGGGCCTGACCCTGACAGCCCTGATCGCCGTCGTCGCCCTGCTGCTGGGTCGCCAGTGGCCACTGGTCGGCGGGCCCGTGTTCGGCATCGTCGCCGGCATCCTGGTGCGCAACCTGGGCACGCTGCCGCAGACCTTCCAGCCCGGCATCCGTTTCTCCGGCAAGCAGATCCTGCAGTGGTCGATCGTGGCGCTGGGCCTCAACCTCAGCCTGCAGGAAGTGGTGCACACCGGCGCCTCGTCGCTGGCGGTCACCGCGGTCACCATCAGCGCCGCCTTCCTGAGCGCCGCGCTGCTAGGCCGTCTGCTCGGCATTCCCTCGCGGCTCAAGCTGCTGATCGGCATCGGTACCGCCATCTGCGGCGGCTCGGCCATCGCCGCCGCGACACCGATCGTACGCGCCGACGAACACGAGACCGCGTACGCCATCTCCACCATCTTCCTGTTCAACATCGTCGCGGTGCTGACCTTCCCCGCGCTGGGACACCTGATGGACCTCAGCGCGCACGGCTTCGGCCTGTGGGCCGGTACCGCCATCAACGACACCTCCTCGGTGGTGGCCGCCGGCTACACCTACGGCAAGCAGGCCGGTGACTACGCGACCATCGTCAAGCTCACCCGCTCGACCCTGATCATCCCGGTATGCCTGGTGCTGGCCGCGATCGAGATCCGCCGCCACCGCAAGCACCAGCGCAGCGATTTCAGCCTGCGCCGCATCTTCCCCTGGTTCATCCTGTGGTTCGTCGCCGCCGCCGCGCTGCGCAGCCTGGGCCTGGTGCCCACAGGCTGGACGGGCGCCATCCACGCCATCGCCGGGTTCATGATCATCATGGCGCTGACCGCGATCGGCCTGTCCTCGGACCTGCGGCGCATGCTCGGCACCGGCATCCGGCCGATCCTGCTGGGCCTGGGCGTGTGGGCGGCGGTGGCGCTGAGCAGCCTCGGCGTGCAGTTCTTCGCCGGACAGCTCTAGGTGTCCTGCGCGAAGAACGCGCGCACATCCTCCAGTGCGCGCGTGCGCGGCATCGGCGGCAGGCTGGCCAGAAACAGCTTGCCGTAACCCCTGGCGGTAAGGCGCGGGTCGCACAGCACCAGCACGCCGCGGTCGCTGACGTCGCGGATCAGGCGCCCGGCACCCTGTTTGAAAGCGATCACCGCGCTCGGCACCTGCCAGTCCATGAAGGCATTGCCGCCCGAGCGCTCCAGGGCCTCCAGCCGCGCCTGCAGCAGGGGATCGTCCGGCGCCGCGAAGGGCAGCTTGTCGATCACCACCACGGACAGCGCCTCGCCGGCCACGTCCACCCCCTCCCAGAAACTGGCCGCGCCCAGCAACACGCCATGCCCGGAGCGGCGAAAATCCTCCAGCAACCGGTGACGCGGCGCCGAGCCCTGCACGAACAGCGGCCACGGCACGCGGCCTTCCAGCAGCGCCGCGGCGCGTTGCAGCGCGCGATGCGCGGTAAACAGCAAAAACGCACGTCCCCGCGAGGCCTCCAGCACCGGCAGCACCGCCTCGATCACGCGTTCGACATAGTCTTCCGCGCGCGGCGGCGGCAGCTCCGGCGGCAGGTAGCACAACGCCTGACGTGCATAGTCGAAGGGACTCTCCAGCGCCAGCTCCAGCGGGTCGACCAGTCCCAGCTGCTGACGCAGATGGCGAAAATCGCCGCCCACCGAAAGCGTCGCCGAGGTATGCACCCAGGCCGCCTGCGTGGCCTCGCGAAGCGCTGCCAGCGGCGTGGCCAGATCCAGCGGCGTGGCATGCAGCACCACCCCGCGACCACGCTTTTCGTACCAGCGCACCTCGTCCGCGGCGTCGGTTTCCTCGATCCGCGCCAGCCGCGCCGCCAGCACCTCGGCGCGCTCGTGCACGCTGGCCAGGCCGCGCGTGCGCTCGGCCTGGCCCGCCAGCGCGTCGGCCAGGCCCTCGACGGCTTCGCGCATGGTGACCAGCGTGCGTGCCGCTCCGTCCTCGCGCAGCCATTCGGCCAGCGCACCGCGCGCCGACAGGGGCTGGATCGCCAGGCGCAGCTCGCGCAGCGCCTGCTGCACCGCATCGCACGGCTCCAGCAGCAGGTTCCCCGCCCCGCTGGCCGCGCCTGCCTCGGTCAGCGCATCGCGAACCAGTTCCTCGAGCTGGCGCGCCGAAACCGAGTGCGAGAAGAACTGCCCGGCCAGTTCCGGCAGCTGGTGCGCCTCGTCGATGATGAAGGCATCCGCGCCGGGCAGGATCTCGCCGAAGCCTTCCTGCTTGAGCGCCAGGTCAGCCAGCAACAGGTGGTGGTTGACCACCACGATGTCGGCCTCGGCCGCCGCGCGCCGCGCCTTGACCACGTGGCAGTCGTCGAAAAACGGACACTCGCTGCCCAGGCAGTTCTCCGCCGTGGAAGTCACGCGCGGCCACAGCGGCGCATCCTCGGGCACCTCGGCCAGTTCCATGCGGTCGCCATGGCGGGTGCGCGCCGACCAGGCCCGCACCGCCGCCAGTTGCCGCGCTTCCTCGCGGCTGGCCAGGTGCCCCTCGCGTACGGTCTGCTCCAGCCGGTACAGGCACAGGTAATTGGCGCGGCCCTTGAGCAGGCTGGCCTTCACCCGCGCACCCAGCACCGAGCGCACGCGCGGCAGGTCGCGAAAATAGAGCTGGTCCTGCAGCGCCTTGGTGCCGGTGGACACGATCACCCGCCTGCCCGACACCAGCGCCGGCACCAGGTAGGCAAAGGTCTTGCCGGTGCCGGTGCCCGCCTCCACCACCAGTACCTCGCCCTGCTCGATGGCCTCGGCCACCGCGCGCGCCATGTGCTGCTGCACCGCGCGCGGTGCGAAATTCGGCACCTCGCGCGCAAACGGACCTTCCGCGCCGAGCAGGGCGGCCACTTCGTCGTAGGCATTCATCGCGCCAGTATCGCCGAGGCGTACGAATGGCGAAACCATGCCGACCTCAAGGCCGATCGAGCGGGCTGCGCACACCCCTCCCGCCACGATTGAGCACGTGCGTGTAGATCTGCGTGGTCGAGACGTCCTTGTGCCCAAGCAACTCCTGCACCGTTCGAAGATCGTAGCCGTCCTCGATCAGATGCGTGGCAAAGGAATGGCGCAGCGTGTGGCATGTGGCCGGCTTGTGGATCCGCGCTACCTGCCGGGCCCGCTTGACCGCACGTTGCAGGCCCGATTCATCCACATGGTGGCGACGCTCCGCTCCATCGCGCGGATCACGGCTTCGCCGGGACGCTGGAAACACATACTGCCAGCCCCACTCAGCCTCAGCGCCGCGATATTTACGCGCAAGAGCATCGGGCAGCCAGACACGCCCATATCCGGCACGCATATCCCTTTCGTGCTGACGACGGGCCTCGGCCAACTGGCCCTGCAGGGGTTCCACCAGTGAATCCGGCAGCATGGTGTGACGGTCCTTGCCGCCCTTGCCGTGACGGATCAATACTTCCCGGCGTTCGAAATCCACGTCCTTGACGCGCAAACGCACGCACTCCATCAGGCGCATACCGGTGCCATACAGCAAACTGGCCATCAACCAGTGCACGCCCGTCATTTCGTCAAACAATGCGTGTACTTCCCGGCGAGTGAGCACCACCGGCAATCGACGCGGCTTCTTCGCACGCTGGATGTCTTCCATCCAGGGCAGCTCCACGCCCAACACTTCGCGATAGAGAAACAGGAGTGCTGCAAGCGCCTGGTTCTGCGTGGACGCCGACACCCGTCCCTGCACGGCCAGATCGGTGAGAAAACGTTCGATTTCCGGCGCCCCCATGTCACGGGGATGACGTTTGCCATGGAAAAGAATGAAACGCCGGATCCAGCCCACATAGGCCTCTTCCGAGCGCTTGGCCATACCGCGTCGCCGCATGCGGCCCCGAACTTCGTCCAGCAACCGCGGCGGTTGCGGCCCAGCCAGCGTACTTGCGCCCCCATGAGGGTGGTGCGAGGATGTCATTGAATCGTCCTTCATGACTTCGGCAATGACTGCAAGATTAGATCGAGTGATTAGACTGCAGATATCGCCGTAAACCGAGGAAAGATGTAAGGTTTCCCTGAAATGCAACATAGAAAGAACGCATTACATGGATTGCCTACAAGCCAATCTGCAACCGAATTTCAGTTAGGCGTAAAAAAGGGAACGCTGCTATGAACAATATTTTAATGGTACTTGGTGGAATAGCAGCAGGTTGCATTTTGCTCTGGTTTTTATGGCGACAATATATATTCCGCCAAGCCGCAAAAATAGCTCAAAAAGTATTTCCGGTATGGGCGGGTCAAGGGCCTTTTGAAAGCGGTGCTGAATCAGCATGCGCAATGAAAGCCGCCTACGCAGCCGTACTAGGCCCTGAAAAAGCAGCAGAAGTACGAGAATCAATTGAAAAACACCAAGTGGCTTATGACCAAGACCCCAACACTTGGGAAAACTTTAGAAAAGAATCATTGCAAGCCAGTAGAGAAATTAATGATTACATTACTGTAGCAGAGGGGCTATCTGCTATGGAAAGCATTAACAAAGATATTCTAGAGGGCGGTGGGCACAGATTAGAAGCAGTAACAAATAAAAATGGTGGAATGGACTTTGTTTATAAACAAATCTGGTCTGATGACGAAGTCAAAAATCATAACGAAGAAACTAACAAAACAATAATTAATGCTTTTGGTGACGGGCTTCTAAATACAGATACAGAAGCTGCAAAAGAACTCCTATATTTCATCGTTTCTATTTATCGATCTGCGCATGACAAAGATCCTGAAACTGCTTATGACATTGGTGGCATTTTATTTAACTGCATAAGCTATAGCGATGAAAATCCAAATGATGAAATTAGTGTTGAATTTCGTCGTTTATACGAAGCTTATTTGCCCGAAGAAGATGAAGAAGAAAAAAACGCCTAACAATGCGCTCGTTCGGACGCAAACTACGCTGCGCTTCGTTTGCGCCGCACAGCTTGGACGTTAGGCCTACATGGATCGAGCAGCGCTCAACGAAGCTAAAAAGCTCGACTACCGAGATCCGGTGGTGGTGTTGCGAGAACTTCGCTCTATTGAGTTGAGCATTGCTGGTGCAGATATTGCCCCCGAAGTTCGCCATCTCCGCACTAACAAGCTCAAAAAGGTTCGCGAATACAGGCACGCAGCTCTGTTCTGCCACGG
Organism: Rhodanobacteraceae bacterium; assembly: GCA_027019085.1. GTDB lineage: Bacteria > Pseudomonadota > Gammaproteobacteria > Xanthomonadales > Rhodanobacteraceae > Oleiagrimonas. The sequence goes on from JALUXG010000052.1 coordinate 28,802, forward strand.
CATGTCATGTCGCATCGAACAACCTGTCTACTTTGCGCCAGTCGAGGCCTCAGACTACGACTTCATAGCCACATGGCAGTCGGACGAGTACCAGCATTTTGCGCCAGTCCAACTAAAGGAACTGGTGCCTGCATCATTGAACCCAAATTCAACCGTTCAAGAATTCATCAACGGGCTAAGCAAATATTCTTCAGGCAACCTTACGGTTGCAGTATTCCTCAATCGTGAAAGCCGTTTTCGTCCAGGCAGCATCCGGCTTCCTGCGCTTGACATCGCAGCCCTTTGGTTCATCTTTGCAGCGGCGCCTGATCAATCTAAGTGGCAACTCATCGGAAACTTCATGGAGGAGCCAAGTGCCACGACATTCAGCTATCCAGCCTAACAACTCCTTAGGAGACTCCCCGTCAACACCAGGCGCATGATGCTTTTGCCCTGGGCTTTCGGGCCACTGCCGGTCCTTGTTGTTGCGTGATGCATGCCCGTGCTGCGCGGATTCAACGGATGCCAGACTGC
>JALUXG010000053.1 GCA_027019085.1 Rhodanobacteraceae bacterium
CCGAGTCCCGAGTCCCGAGTCCCGGCATCAGAACAGCACGGACGCCATGCGGCGCCGGTAGTCACTGACCAAGCGGGCATCGTCAATCACCTGGAAGGCATCCAGCAGCCGCTGGCGGGCCTTGCCGTCCTGCCAGTCGCGCTGATGGGTGAGGATATGCAGGAACTGGTCCAGTCCTTCGGCGGGATGCTCGCCCAACACCAGCCGCACGCCCAGAAGATCGCGCGCTTCCCAGTCCGCGGAATCGGCTTCGATGCGTTGCCGCAGAGAGGCTTCGTCAGGGGCACCGTCGAGGGCCTCGGCCAGGGCGAGTTGGCCGCGCAGGCGCACGCTGCGTTCGTCCGTGGCCAGGTTGGCAGGCAGGGCATCAAGCGTTTCGCGTGCGGCGGCGTATTCGCCGGCGCGCATGCGTGCCAGCGCGAGGTCGAGTTTCAGATGCTCGTCGTCCGGCCTCGCATCGATCTGCCTGCGGATGCGCGCTATGGCATCGGCGGCGCTTTCGACAGTTTGCGGCTCGGGTGCATCGGCCGGTTCGTCGGGTGCCTCGATCAGTGGCGCCGGCTCCACATGCTTGGCCAGGAACTCGCGCAGCTGTCCTTCGGGCAGGGCGCCGGCGAAACCGTCGACCGGCTTGCCCTCGACGAACAGCGCCACGGTCGGGATGCTGCGGATCCCGAACATGCCGGCCAGCTCCTGGTTGGCGTCGACGTCGACCTTGGCCAGGCGGAACGCACCGTTGTATTCGCCGGCCAGTTTTTCCAGCAGCGGGCCGAGTGCCTTGCACGGGCCGCACCAGCTGGCCCAGAAATCGATCAGGACCGGGGTCTGCATCGAGGCCTGGATGACCTCGGTCTCGAAGGTGTCCTGGGTGACGTCGAAAACATGCGGGCTGGGACTCACGGGAACTCCGGTCAGATGGCGATGCCCGAAAAGCTCGGGGCAAAAGCCCGTAAATCAAGTCGCCAGGGACCGCTTTGTTGGATAATCGCGTTCCATGGAAGCACCGGTCTCCGCAATCATGATCTGCGAGCACTGCGACGCCGTGCACCGCTGGCGTCGGCTCGAGCGCGGCCAGCGTGCCCGCTGTGTCCGCTGCGGGGCTGTGCTGTACCGTTGCCCCTGGCTCGATGCGGACAGCATGTTTGCACTTGCCCTGGCTGCGCTGATGACCTTTGCCATCGCCAATGCGTGGCCCATCGTGGCGCTGGGCCTGAACGGCCAGCATCATGCGGCGGCGCTGTGGCAGGCGGTGCTCGACATCGGGAGGGACGGGCAGCACGTGGTGGCGGTGCTGGTGGCCATGATGCTGCTGGTGTTCCCGCTGCTGCAGTTGCTGCTGCTGACTTGGGTGCTCGGCTTCGTGCGCGCCTGCCGTCCGCCACCGGGCTTTGCGCCGATCATGCGGCTGCTGGCGGCGATTTCCCCATGGAGCATGGTCGAGGTCTTCATGGTCGGTACCCTGGTGGCGGTGGTGAAGGTGGGCAGCATTTTCGATGTGGCGCTGCGGCCGGGGATCTGGGGGTTTGCGGCGCTGACCATCCTGCTGGCGATGGTGGCTTCCTTCGACCTGCGGCGGATATGGATGCTGTGGCAGGAGCGTTGCCGGTGATGGCCGCGCGCATCCACACCGCCCGCGAGCTGGGACTTCTGGCGTGCCCTGCCTGCGGCCAGTTGCATCAGTGCAAAGGCGACATGCAGCCGTGTTCCCGATGCGGTGCGCACATGCATCGGCGCAAGACCGACAGCCTGGCACGCACCTGGGCGCTGCTGCTGGCGGCGATGATTCTCTACATTCCCGCCAACATGCTGCCGATCATGCGCACCGGATCGCTGTTCGGCAGCGAGAGCAACACCATCCTCAGCGGCGTGGTCGCGCTGTGGCAGGCCGGATCCTGGGACCTGGCCGTGATCGTGTTCGTGGCCAGCATTCTCGTGCCCCTGCTCAAGTTCGCCACCCTGCTGGTGTTGCTGGTCAGCGTGCAGCGGCGAACCAACTGGCGCACGCCGGGGCGCGCGCACCTGTACCGCCTGGTGGAGGGCATCGGCTACTGGTCGATGCTGGACGTGTTCGTGGTCACGCTGCTGGTGGCTCTGGTGCAGTTTCCGCTGACGCGTGTGGATCCGGGCCCTGGTGTGGTGTACTTCGCGTTGGTGGTGGTGCTGACGATGCTGGCCTCGATGAGTTTCGATCCGCGCCTGATCTGGGATCGTGCCGCTACGGCAGCAGCAGCGCACAAGGTGGAGGACGATGACTGAGCCGACCGATGCCCCGGTTCCCGGGGATTTGCCCGAACCGCGCGTGGAGCGTCGCAAGCGCTGGCATGTCCCGCTGATCTGGCTGGTGCCGCTGGTGGCGGCGATCATCGGCCTGTCGCTGGTGGTGCATGCCTACCTCTCGGAGGGGCCGAGCATCCGCATCCAGTTCGCTACCGCCGAAGGCATCGAGCCCGGCAAGACACCGGTGAAGTTCAAGAACGTGGTGATCGGCAAGGTGCGCGCCGTGACCCTGGATCCCGACCGCAACGGCGTGGAAGTGCGTGTCGGCCTGGACAAGCGTTACGCCTACTTCGCTTCCTCGGGCAGCCGGTTCTGGGTGGTGCGCCCGCGCATCGGGCTGGGCGGCATTTCCGGCCTCGGTACGCTTTTTTCCGGAACCTACATCGGTGCCGATACCGGTGGTCCCGGGGCGCAGGAAGAACGCTACCGCTTCAAGGGACGGGAGACGCCGCCACCGCTGACACACGGCGAAGTCGGCAGCAGCTACCTAGTCAGCAGTCCGGATCTGGGCTCGCTGGACATCGGCTCCCCGGTGTATTTCCGGCGCATCCAGGTGGGGCGCGTGGTTGGCTACACACTCGACAAGAACGGTCGTGGCGTGCGTCTACAGGTATTCGTCAACGCGCCTTATGATCGCTACGTGCGTCGGAACACGCGCTTCTGGAACGCCAGTGGCGTGAGCGTGGCACTCGATGCAGGGGGAGTCAGGATCCATTCCCAGTCGCTGGCTTCGGTGGTGTCGGGAGGTATGGCATTCCTGGCCCCGCCGGGCGAGGCGCCCGGTGCGCGCGCACCGGGCGGGACGCAGTTCCGGCTTTTTGCCAGTCGCAGCAAGGCGATGCAGCCACCCGACGGGCCTCCGGTCGTGTTGCACATGCGATTTTCGCAGTCGGTGCGTGGTCTGAGCGTGGGTGCCCCGGTCGATTTCGAGGGCATCGCGATCGGCGAGGTGAAACACATCGGCGTTACCTACGATGCGCAGCATCACCGCTTCCCGATCGACGTGACGGTCGTCGTATATCCGCAGCGCCTTGGCGCCGCGCACGAGGAGTTTGCCCGTCGCATGGGCAAGGCTTACCTTGCCAATCCGGGCCTGGGGCTGGCCTTGCTGGTGCGCAACGGGCTGCGCGCACAGTTGCGCAGCGGCAACCTGCTGACCGGCCAGCTGTACATCACCATGGACTTTTTCCCGGATGCGCCGCGGGTACGCATCGATCCGGACCAGACGCCACTGTGGCTGCCGACCGTGCCCGGGAGTTTCGACCAGCTGCAGGAGCAGTTGACGCGCATTGCAGGCCGGTTGGACAAGGTGCCGTTCGACCGTATCGCCCACCACCTGGATCGCACGCTGGTCGACCTGGATGCCACGCTCAGGCAGGTGCACGACAGCCTGGGGCCGGAGACCGGCCGTACCCTTCGCCAGGCGCGCAGCACGTTGCAAGGCGTGCAGGAGGCGCTGGCCAGTGACTCCCCGTTGCAGCAGAACCTCGGCCAGACCCTGGAGCAGGTGCGTCGGGCGGCGCGATCGCTGCGCGTGCTGACCGACTATCTAGAGCGGCATCCGGAGGCCTTGCTGTTGGGCAAGCCCGATCACGAACCCGCGTTGCCCGAGCCGGTGCGGAAAAAGGAGAAGCAGCCATGATCGCCAGGCATCGCATGCTCGGGTGTATCGCCATGCTGGCAACTGTTGCCGGTTGCGCGTCGCCGGCGACGCGTTTCTATACGTTGCTGCCACAATCGGGGCCCTCCGCACCCATGCCGTTGCGCACCGGCTATCGCATCGACCTGCTCCCGGTCACGGTGCCGGCACAGGATGATCGCCCGCAACTCGTGGTGCGCCTGGGCGACGACAGGATGGCGCTGCTGGAACGCGAGCAGTGGATTGCACCGCTTGCCGACCAGATCCGCGCTGCGCTGTCCGCGCACCTGACGAGCTTGCTGGGCAGCGAGGATATCCAGGGATTGCCGCTGCACGGCAGGCGTCCCGTCTATCGCATCAAGCTGGTGGTGCGCCGCTTCGAATCGGTGCCTGGCCGTTATGTACGCATCCAGGCGGCCTGGAGTGTCCGTGCGCCGGGTCCGCAGGGCATGCTCCTGCGCTGCAGCAGCCGGATCCGCGAATCGGTCGGTCCCGGGTTTGGCGCCATGGTCCGTGGGCACCAGAAGGCGCTGGCTGTGCTGGCCGCGCGCATGGCCACGGCGATCCGCGTGATGGCGGCGGGTGGCAGCGCGCACTGTCCATGACAGCGCAGGCTTGGCGCGTCCGGGGGGGCTGCGGTACGCTGCACGACCTGCTGCATCCCCAGTGCAGCCTTGCCTTGACAAGACACCACGATGTCCGACAGCTACGAATCGGGGACGGTGGAAACCGCTGCCCAGGAATTCTGGAAACGCACGCACGCTTTCGAGGTGAAGGAAGATCCCTCGAAGGAAAAGTTCTATTGCCTGTCCATGCTGCCGTACCCTTCCGGTGCGCTGCACATGGGGCATGTGCGCAACTACACCATCGGCGATGTCATCAGCCGTTTCCAGCGCATGCAGGGAAAGAACGTGCTGCAGCCGATGGGCTGGGATGCGTTCGGCCTTCCGGCTGAAAACGCGGCCATCAAGCATGCGACCGCACCATCCAGATGGACGCGCGCCAACATCACGCACATGAAGGGGCAGTTCTCGCGCATGGGCTTTGCCTATGACTGGTCGCGTGAATTTGCCACCTGCGATCCGGATTACTACGTGCATGAACAACGCATGTTCGTGCGCCTGTTCCGCAAGGGCCTGGCCTACCGCAGGAATGCTGTGGTCAACTGGGATCCCGTGGACCAGACCGTGCTGGCCAACGAACAGGTGATCGACGGCCGCGGCTGGCGCACCGGGGCAGTGGTGGAAAAACGCGAGATCCCGCAATGGTTCCTGAAAATCACTGACTACGCTCAGGAACTGCTGGATGACCTGGACACGCTCGACGGCTGGCCGGATGCGGTCAAGACCATGCAGCGCAACTGGATCGGCCGCTCCGAAGGGCTGGAGATCCGTTTCGACCTGGCGTCCGGCGCGGACAGCCTGAGCGTGTTCACCACCCGGCCCGACACCCTGATGGGCGCCACCTACCTCGCCATCGCGGCAGAACATCCACTGGCGCACGAGGCCGCGCGCGAAAACCCGAAGCTGGCCCAATTCATCGAAAGCTGCCGGCAGGGCGGCACCTCCGAGGCCGAACTGGAAACGCAGGTCAAGCGCGGCATGGATACCGGGCTGGAGGTCGTGCACCCGATCAGCGGCGAGAAACTGCCGGTCTGGGTCGCCAACTTCGTGCTGATGGGTTATGGCACCGGTGCCGTGATGGCGGTGCCGGGCCATGACGAGCGCGATCATGAATTTGCCTTGCAGTACGGCCTGCCCATCCGCATGGTGGTGGTCGACCAGGGGGTGGTCGATGCCTTGCGCGAGCTGCGCCATGACCTGTCGGCCGGCGTCGGCGCCGACCCGTTGCGCAATGCCTTGCGCGGAGGGCATACCGATGCCTATGACACCAGCGCCGCCGTGCGTGTGGTCGAGGCATTCGAAAACCGGATTCTGGAAGCGTCCGCCTTCACCGAGCATGGCTACCTGGTCAATTCCGGCGATTTCGATGGCCTGGGTTTCGAGGCCGCCTTCGATGCCATAGCCGCCCGACTGGAAGCGCAGGGACGCGGCACGCGCAGGGTCAACTGGCGTCTGCGCGACTGGGGCGTGAGCCGGCAGCGCTATTGGGGTTGCCCGATCCCGATCATCTACTGTCCCAAGTGCGATGCGGTACCGGTACCCGAAGACCAGCTCCCGGTGCTGTTGCCCGAGGACGTGGCCTTCACCGGGGTGAAATCGCCGATCAAGGCCGATCCGGAGTGGCGCAAGACCACCTGCCCGCAGTGCGGCGGGCCGGCCGAGCGCGAAACCGACACCTTCGACACCTTCATGGAGTCGAGCTGGTACTACGCACGCTACACCAGCCCCGGCGCCGACACGCAGGTCGATGGGCGGGCGGACTACTGGCTGCCGGTGGACCAGTACATTGGCGGTATCGAGCACGCCATCCTGCATCTGCTGTATTTCCGCTTTTATCACAAGCTGATGCGCGATGCCGGTCTGGTGCACTCGGACGAGCCGGCCACGCGCCTGCTGTGCCAGGGCATGGTGGTGGCCGAAACCTTCTTCCGGGAGCAGGAGGACGGCTCCCGGCACTGGTTCAACCCGGCCGAGATCGAGGAGCGACGCGACGAGAAGGGACAGACCATTGGCGCAGTGCACAAGTCCGATGGCGAACCGGTGCAGATCGGCGCCATCGAGAAGATGTCCAAGTCCAAGAACAACGGCGTCGATCCGCAGGCCATGATCGATCGCTACGGTGCCGACACGGTGCGCCTGTTCTCGATGTTTGCCGCGCCGCCGGAGCAGTCGCTGGAGTGGAACGAGGCGGGCGTCGAGGGCATGTCGCGCTTTCTGCGCCGGTTCTGGCGCGAAGTCGATGCCCATGTGGCGGCAGGTCCTGCGCCGGACCTCGATACGGCAATGCTCGATGATGCGCAACGGGACATGCGCCGTCAGGTACACGAGACGATCCGCAAGGTCGGCGACGATTTCGGCCGACGCATGAGCTTCAACACGGCCATCGCCGCGATGATGGAGCTGCTCAATCATCTGGGCAGGTTCGACGATGCCAGCCCGATGGGGCGCGCGGTGCGCCATGAAGCCCTGGAGTCGATGGTGTTGATGCTCAATCCGGTCACGCCGCACGCCAGCCATGCGCTCTGGCAGCGCCTGGGTCATGCCGAAACGCTGATCGAGGACCAGCCCTGGCCGCAGGTCGACCCCGAGGCGCTCAAGCGCGAAGCATTGACCATGGCAGTGCAGGTCAATGGCAAACTGCGCGGTACCATCGAAGCGCCGGTGGATGCGACCCGCGATGCCATCGAAGCGATGGCCCGCGCCTTGCCCGGCGCCATGGCCTATACCGAGGGCAAGACCGTGCGCAAGGTGATCGTGGTACCGGGAAAGATCGTCAACATCGTGGTGGGATGAACATGCGCGTGCATCGACTGGCTTTTCCGTTGATCCTGGTACTGGCGGCGGCTGTTGCGTCCTGCGGCTTCCACCTGCGCCGGGGAGCGGAACTGCCGCCAGGCATGCAGCGCATCCACCTGAGCGTGCAGGGTGGTGGCAATCTGGAGCGCGAACTGGCGCGCCAGCTGGAGATATCCGGCGCGACGCTGGTCGATGCGCCGGCGCCAGGCGTGGCCGACATGACCATTGCACGGGCCAGCTTCCGTACGGCGGCGCTGACCTATACGGGGCAGGCCAGGGTCGGGGAATACGCCGTGCGCTATCGCGTCGAGTTCATGGTCAAGGGGCACGGTGGGGACACCCTGCTGCCGATGCAGAGCGTGCGTATCGCGCGCGACTTCACCTACGACGCACGCGACCCGGTGGGAACCGAGACGCAGACCGAGCAACTGCACCAGAGCATGGTTTCCGGTGCGGTGCAGGCCATCATGTTCCGCCTGCGCGCCGCGGCCGAAAGGGCACGTGCCGCGCCGGAGTCCGCCGCGGGTGCCGGCACCAATCACTGAAACCCTTGCCGACATGCCACTGCCCGCCCAACGCTGGTCCCAGCACCTCGCCCGTGACGAGCTGGCCCCGGTCTACCTGCTGGTCGGCGAGGAACTGCTGGTGCTGGAGGCGGCCGATGCGTTGCGGGCAAGGGCGCGCGAGCTGGGGTTTTCCGAACGTGACGTGCTCGATGTCGAAAGCGGATTCGACTGGGACGATCTGGACCGCAGCGCTGCCGGCATGTCGCTGTTTGCCAGTCGTCGCCTGATTGACCTGCGCCTGCCGACCGGCAAGCCGGGAAGGGAGGGCGGCAAGGCGCTGACCGCCTATGCCACGCATGCGGCGCCGGACACGGTCCTGCTGGTCACCTGCGTTGCCTGGTCGAAGAAACACGAGGGTGCCTGGAGTCGCGCGCTGGACAAGGCCGGTGTGCAGGTGGTGTTCTGGCCGCCGCGGGCGAACGAGTTGCCGGGCTGGATCGGCGCCCGGCTGGCCCGCCACGGCATCCAGGCCGCACCGGATGCACTGGCCCTGCTGGCGGAGCGGGTGGAGGGCAATCTGCTGGCGGCCGCGCAGGAAGTGGAAAAGCTGGCCCTGCTGCACGGCGGCGGACGCCTGGATGCCGCGACCATGGAATCGCTGGTGGCCGACAGTGCGCGCTTCGACATTTTCGGTCTGACCGATGCCGCCTTCGCCGGTGATGCGGCGCGAGCCTTGCGCGTATTGCGTGGCCTGCGCGCCGAAGGCGAGGAACTGATCCCGATGCTGGGCTGGATAGTCAGTCAGCTGCATGTGGCCCGTCGCCTGGCCGTGGCGCCGGATTTCTCCGCCCAGGCGCGAGCGGACCGGCTGTGGCCGGCACGCGAGCAACTGTTCCGCAAGGCCCTGCGCCGGACACCGCGTGGGCACTGGGAGCGCTGTCTGGCGCTCGCGGCGCGTATCGACCGCAGCAGCAAGGGTCGCGCCGACGGCGATCCCTGGCGGGATGCCGAACGGCTGGTCATGCGCATGGCCGATCCGCGAGGCAGTGCGGTGCTGGAGGAGGCATGAAGCCGGTTGCCATCTTCGGCGGAACCTTCGACCCGGTGCACCTGGGGCATTTGCGTGCCGCCTGGGAGGCCGCCGAGCAGCTCGATGCGCAGGTGCGCATGCTGCCAGCACACGTGCCGCCGCATCGCCCGCCTGCCCGCGCCAGCGCGTCCCGGCGCGTGGCCATGCTGGAGGCTGCATTGCAGGGCCAGGATCGCCTGTTGCTCGATACCCGCGAACTGGACCGCGAGGGGCCTTCCTACAGCGTGGACACCCTGGCCGACCTGCGCCGCGAGCTGGGTCCGGAACGCCCGCTGGTGCTGCTGCTGGGTGCCGATGCGTTTGCCGGGCTGGACCGCTGGCACCGCTGGCGCACGTTGTTCGAACTGGCGCACATCGGCGTGCTCACGCGACCCGGGTCCGGGGTGGCCGCGCTGTCCGCGGATCTGCGGGATCTCGTGCAACCACGACGTTGCCGGGTCGAGGCCCTGTGCCTTGCGCCTGCCGGCCAGGTGGCCGATCTGCCCGTCACCGCACTTGATATTTCGGCCAGCGCGATCCGCGGGATGCTGGCTCAGGGGCGGGAGCCGCGGTACCTGCTCCCGGACGCCCTGTTGCATGATCGCGCCATGCTCGAGGTCTACCGCGACTGAAGCCCCTCCTGCGCCGCAGAGGGTATACTGGTTCCGAACGCGCCGTCGGCGCGTCAACCGAGGTGTCAGACACTTGCCAGCAAGCCAATCTTCCGCAAAATCCTCCCCGCCCGTTTCCGATGCATTGCTGCGCCGCCGCGTGATGGCTGCACTTGACGAGCTGAAAGCGCGGGATGTCGTCGAGATCGATGTCCGCGGCAAGACCTCCATAGCCGATTGCCTGATCATCGCTTCGGGCACCTCCAGCCGGCACGTCAAATCCATAGCCGATGAAGTCATCAAGTTCGCCAAGCAGGCGGGCATGCTGCCGCTGGGCGTGGAAGGGCAGGCCGAGGCCGAATGGGTGCTGGTCGACCTGGGTGACATCATCGTGCACGTGATGCTTCCTCGCATCCGCGAGTTCTACGGGCTGGAGCGCCTGTGGTCCGTGGGCGATGAAGACACCGAGCCCACGCCACTCGCCGGACGCGAAGCCGGAGCCTGAGGCCGGGTACATGCCGGACCATGCACGGCGCTGCCGTCACGGTGGCCGGCCCCGGTCCGACTGGAGACGCACAAGCCATGCGAACACGCATCCTGGCCGTTGGTGAGCGCATGCCGTCGTGGGTGGCCGAAGGTTTCGGCGAGTACGCCCGTCGCCTGTCGCGGACCATGCCGCTCGAGCTGACCGAGATCCGGCCAGGTGCGCGGGGCCGGGGTCGCGATGTGCAGCGCGCGATCCTGGGCGAAGGCGAGGCGGTTCTGGCGGCGCTGTCCCCGGACACGCACGCGGTGGCTCTGGACGGGCGTGGAAAACCCTGGTCGAGCGAGCAGCTGGCCACCCAGCTCGAGGCCTGGCGGATGAACGGTCGTGACCTGGCCTTCCTCATCGGTGGTCCCGACGGCCACGCGCCGGAAGTCATGCAGCGTGCCGACCAGTGCTGGTCCCTGGGCGCGCTGACACTTCCGCACATGCTGGTGCGGCTGGTGCTTGCCGAACAGCTGTATCGTGCGGCGATGATCGTCGAGGGGCATCCTTATCATCGCGCCTGACGCACGTGGCCGCGTCATGCTTGGCCCGGATGCGCCCCCTCGCTATGCTGCCCGGATGCTGTATCTGGCCTCCCAATCACCACGTCGCCGCCAGTTGCTGGCGCAAATCGGCATGGTGTTCGAACCGCTCGAGGTCGAGGTTGTCGAGTGCCCCGGGACCGCGGAATCGCCCGGGGACTACGTGCGACGGGTGGCACACGACAAGGCGCGCGCCGGTTTCGACCAGGTTGCCGGACCGGAGGATGCGGTGCTGGCCGCGGACACGGAAGTGGTGCTCGACGGACAGGTGTTCGGCAAGCCGGCATCGGCGGACGACGCACGGGCCATGCTGAGCCGCCTGAGTGGACGTACGCACGCGGTGATCTCCACCGTCGTGCTGATCGATGCGGGTGGAACGCGTGCACTCACGTGCTCTTCCGAGGTTGGTTTCGCGGTGCTCGACGCCGGCGAGATCGACGCCTACGTGGCGAGTGGCGAGCCCTTCGGCAAGGCGGGCGCCTACGCCATCCAGGGCCGTGCGGGGGCCTACGTGAAGCACCTGTCGGGAAGCTATTCGGGGGTCATGGGGCTGCCGCTGCACGAAACGGCCACATTGCTGCGCCAGGCCGGCCGCTGGACGGTACGGGAAGCCTGATGATGGATGTCGCGACGAACCGCGTGCGACGTGAGCTGTCCCACGATTCGAGGCCTTGCAGGACAATGCGGGTGGCGCGATCTGCCGGTGTGCCTGCGGCGACAGGTACGATGCAGGCGGCGTCGGTGCTGCGCGAGGCAGGGAGTCGAGTCCGTGAGTGAAGAAATCCTGATCAATGTCACGCCCCGGGAAACGCGGGTGGCCGTGATCGAGAACGGCATGCTGCAGGAGGTGTACCTGGAGCGTTCCTCGCGACGGGGTGAGGTCGGGCATGTCTACAAGGGGCGCGTGCAGCGGGTCATGCCGGGCATGCAGGCGGCCTTTGTCGACATCGGGCTGGACCGGGCGGCATTCCTGCATGCATCGGACATCGTGCACACGGTGCTTCCGGCCGGGAACGGTGATGCGCCCCCGGCGGGTGGCAACGGCGCGCCGCCGATATCCAGCCTGGTGCACGAAGGGCAGGAAATCGTGGTGCAGGTGATCCGCGACCCGATCGGTAGCAAGGGTGCCCGCCTGTCGGCCTATCTGTCGATTCCTTCGCGTTACCTTGTGCTGTTGCCGTATGCGCGCACGCTGGGCGTATCGGCGCGCATCGAGGATGAAGACGAGCGCCAGCGCCTCAAGGACACGCTTGCCGGTCTGATCGGCGAGGACCCGCTGGGCTACATCGTGCGCACCAATGCCGAGGGTCAGTCCGCCGTGGCACTGGCCTTCGATGTCACCTACCTGGGCAAGGTGTGGAAGGCGGTGCAGGAAAACATTGCCGCGGCGGGCGTGGGTGAGCGCGTTTACGAGGAACTGTCGCTGCCGCTGCGTGCCCTGCGCGACCTGCTGCACGAAGGCATCGAAAAGGTGCGCGTGGATTCGCGTGAAACCTTCGAGAAAGTGCGCAGGTTCGTGCACAAGTTCATGCCCGAGCTCGACGAGCGTGTCGAACATTACGATGGCGAGCGGCCGATCTTCGATTTGTACGGCGCCGAGGACGAGATACAGCGGGCCCTGCGGCGCGAAGTGCCGCTCAAGTCCGGGGGACACCTGGTCATCGACCAGACCGAGGCCATGACCACCATCGACGTCAACACCGGTGCCTACCTGGGTTCGCGCAACCTGGAGGAGACGGTGTTCCGGACCAACCTCGAGGCATCGCAGGCGGCAGCGCGACAGTTGCGGCTGCGCAACCTCGGCGGCATCATCATCATCGATTTCATCGACATGGCCGACGAGGAACATCGGCGTCTGGTGCTGCGCACGCTGGAGAAGTCACTGGCCCGCGACCATGCCAAGACCACGGTCTACCCGATGTCCGCACTCGGCCTGGTCGAAATGACACGAAAGCGCACCACCAAGAGCCTGGAATATCAGCTGTGCGAACCGTGTCCTGCCTGTGAAGGGCGCGGAACCGTGAAAACAGCCGAAACCGTGACCTACGAGATCTTCCGCGAAATCACCCGGGCGGTGCGCCAGTTCGAGGCGGAGAAGTTGCTGGTGCTGGCCAGTCCGCTGGTGGTCGACCGGATTCTCGAGGAGGAATCGACGGGCGTGGCCGAACTGGAGGAGTTCATCGGCAAGTCGATCCGGTTCCAGGCCGAGGAGCACTACACGCAGGAGCAGTTCGATGTGGTCCTGCTCTGAACCCGGCCTTGACGCGTGTGCCATGGTGCAGCGCCGGACCCGGATGCGATGAATCCGCTCTGGCGCCAGCGGATACGACGCTTCCGGTTCCTGTGCGGGGGCGCGATCGCATTGTGCATCATCGCCCTGGCGGTGCTGTTCGGTCTGGTCCAGGTGCTGTTGCCACTGGCTGCGAAGGACCCGGATCGCATCGCCACGTTCATCAGTGATCGCCTGCATCAGCCGGTGCGCTTTGCATCCGTGCAGGGGCGCTGGCAGCCCTCAGGGCCGCTGCTGGTGCTGCACGACGTGCAGATCGGTGGCAGCAAGGGATCGGCACCGGTCAAGTTGCCGGTGGCTGACGTCAAGCTGGATTTCGGTGCGCTGCTTGTCCCGGGTCGCCAGTTCGTCAACCTGCGCCTGGTGGACCTGAACCTCGACCTGGTGCGCGCAGTGGACGGCTCCTGGAGCATCGAGGGCATCCGCACGCCGGGCGAGAGTGGCAGCCAGCACCTGGATCTGACGCAATTGCCGGGCAGCCTGCTGGTCGATAGCCTGAAGTTGAGCATTCGCGACGCCAGGAGCGGGCGCACGCTGCACTTTCACAGCCGCCAGTTGCGCATCAGCAGCGACGGGAGGCAGTTGCGTTTTGCCTGTGACCTGCTGCGCCCGGGACTGGCATCGGGCCTGGACATGACCGGTCGCTTCGATGTCGACACCGACAGCGGGACGCTGTACCTCGGTGCACGCGGGGCCGACTTCGCAGGGATCGCGAAGGCGCTGTATCGCGGCGACCATGCCATCGAGTCCGGCCATGGCGACCTGCAGGCATGGGTGCGTTGGAAACAGGCGCGCATGGAAAGCGTGATCTTGCGGATGGATGTGCAGGGGCTGAGCCTTGCGGGTCCGGTGGGCGGTTCGCGGGTCGGGCGCCTTGACGGGTTGCTCGGGTTGCGGCGCCTGGCCGATGGCTGGGACATGCGTTATGCATCGGCGAACGGCGGTGTGGCCCGGGTGCGCATGCAGGGCAAGGATCAGGCACGCATGCTCTGGGTCGGTGCGCGGCGCCTGGACCTGGCTCCGCTTCTGCCGGTGCTGGCGCAGGTGCCGGGCCTGCCGCCGAAGCTGGGCGCATGGCTGGCTGCGGCCGCACCCCAGGGACTGCTTTCGCGGGCTGCCTTGCAATGGTCGGCAGTGAAGGGCCTGCAGAGCCTCGATGTGCGGTTTGACCATCTGCAATGGGCGGCGGTGGGCCGGCATCCTGGCCTCGATGCCTTTTCCGGGGTGGTGTTCGGCAATGACGACGCCATTCTGCTGAGCGTGCCGACGCAACCGGTGACGCTGCGCCTGCCCGGCACCTTCCGCACGCCGATCGTGCTCGACCGGGTAGGCGGTAGCCTGGTCGCCTGGAAGCAGGGTGGCATCTGGCAGTTCGGCAGCACGGGCCTGCAGTTTGCCGGCAAGGGGTTTGCCGGCCAGGCACGCGGCCGGATGCACGGGGGGGAGGGAGGCAAACCGTTTCTCGACCTGTACGTGGCCCTGCAACATGCCGATGTACAGGCAGCCAAGCTGTTCTGGCCGGTCAACGTGATGCACCCCAAGGCCGTGGCATGGCTTGACCGTGCCCTGGTCGACGGGCAGCTCGATCACGCCCGGGTGCTGCTGCGTGGGGACCTTGCCGACTGGCCCTTCCGCGATCATCAAGGTCGCTTCGAGGCACGCGGGGAAGCCAGCGACGTCACGCTGGACTACAGTCCGCAATGGCCACGTGCGGTGGACGTGCATGCCGTGGCCAGCTTCGTCGACGACAGCATGCTGGTAGTCGCCGATGCCGGTTCCTCGCGAGGCAACCAGGTGAAGCGGGCCACGGCATCGATTCCCAGTTTTCACGACCCCAGCCTGATACTCAACGTGCAGGGCCAGGGTAGCGGACCCAGCATGCTCGATTTCATCGTGCACAGCCCGATAGCCGTAAGCCATGCCGCTGAATTGAGCGCCCTGCGACTGGGCGGGCACGGACAGTTCGGCTTCAGCCTGATCCTGCCGTTCAGGGACATGCACCAGTTCACCCTGGGCGGTAGCGCGCAAGTGCGCAACTTCAGCGTGGACAATCCGACCTGGGGGCTGCACCTGCGCAAGCTCGCGGGCAGCATGCGCTTTGATGGCACCGGCTTGCTTGGCAAGGGACTGCAGGCGGACTTCCATGGCGTGCCGGTCACCCTGGACCTGGCGCTGGGCGACGGTGCCACTGGCCAGGCCGGTCATGCGGTCAGCGCCTCGCTTGCCGGGCACTTCGACGTACCGACCCTGATCGAGGGACGTCCCGAACTGGCGGCGCTGGAGAAACTGACACAGGGCAGCGCGGATTTCGATATCGGTTATGACCTGTACACCAGTGCCAACGCGCCAGCACAACAGGTGCTGAGTGTCGATTCGAACCTCAAGGGCATGGCTTTGAAACTTCCCGCCCCCCTCGACAAGCCGGCCGCGACGGTCCTGCCGTTGCAGGTGCGGCTGAACCTTCCAGTGGCCGGGGCAGATCTTCGCGTCGGACTGGGCGACCTGGTGCAGGCCCAGGCACGCCTGCCGGTCGGCAAGGATGCCCCGTGGGCGCTTGCAGTGCATCTTGGTGCGCAACCTCCGGCGAGCATTCCTGCCGACGGTTTGCGCGTTGACGGCACGGTGAACGATCTGGACGTGTCCGGCTGGCTGCAGCGCGCGATGGCGGCCAGTCGAAGTCCCGGCAGCACCCGTTTGCGTCTTGATGGAGTCGACGTGTCCGCCCGCCGGGCGCATGTCTTCGGCGCCACATTCGACACCATGAAATTGCGTCTGGTCCCGGAACAGGGACAGATCCGCATGTCCGTCGACGGACCGCAAGCCAGGGGACAGCTGGTTTTGCCGACCACCGACCTGCAGCGTCGGGGCGTGCTGGCACAGATGCAGCGTCTGTACTGGCCCGACACCGCCGCGGCCCAGGCGCAGGCCATGCTGCAAAAGCGCAGCGGTGCACCGGACACCCGCATCAATTACGCCGATACCGGCATCAATCCGTCGGCGCTGCCACCCCTGCACATATCGGTGGACGATCTGCGCCTGGGCAAGGCCCACCTCGGGCAGGCGCGGTTCGAGAGCTGGCCGACGGCGAAGGGCATGCATATCGACCAGATGCGCACGCGCGCCAATGACGTGCAGATCATGGGCAGCGGCGACTGGAACGGGACCGCCAGCGACAGCCATACCCGCATGAACATCGATTTCGGTGCCGCCAACCTGGGCAACCTGCTGACCGCGCTGGGGTACGAGAATCTGTTCGAGGGCGGTCGCACCCAGGCCCGGTTGCAGGCGAGCTGGCCGGGCGAGCCCTCTTCGCTGGCATTGCAGCGCATGACCGGCGCCCTGCAAGTGGATGTGCGCAACGGGCGCATCCCCGATGTGCAGCCCGGAGTGGGGCGCCTGCTGGGCCTGATGGCGCTGACCGAACTGCCGCGGCGGCTGTCGCTGGACTTCGGTGATGTCTTCGGCAAGGGGCTTGGGTTCGATTCGATCAAGGGCGTGTTCCGGCTCGAGGATGGCGTGGCCGACACCCGCAACCTCACCATCAAGGGGCCTGCCGCCGAAATCCGCATCACCGGCAGCACCAATCTCCGCGACAAGACCTACGACCAGCGCATTGTCGTGATACCGCACCTTGGCAACAGCCTGCCGGTCGTCGGCGCCCTGGCGGGCGGGCCGGTCGGTGCAGCGGTGGGCCTGGCCGTGCAAGGCCTGCTGGGGCGCGGTCTGAACCGGGCGGCAAGTGCCCGATACAGTCTGACAGGCCCCTGGGACAAGCCCGACATCAAGTTGCTGGAAAAGGATATCCAGCCACAGCGGCGAAGGTCGCAGACGCAGCCTGGTGCCACCATGTCCACGCCGCCGCCGGCGGCCAGTGTGACGGTTCCGGCGCCCGCATCCAGCAGACCGTAGAGGTGCGCCAGGCATGCGCGTGTGTACCGCGCAGAAGATAGCCGGCGGGGCAAGAGCGCGTGCAGTGATGCGTGACGGGACCCGCCGACCGCATCGAGCCCGTACAATGGGCTTTCGCCCCTTCGATCCCTGGCTGCATGACATGCATGAAACCCCGACATCTCCGGACAGTGAATTTCCTGTCGCCCTCGCCGAAACGCGCCTGCTGAAACCGGGCGGGATTTCGGTTTCCGATCTCGACCGCGTGTTCGCCCGCCTGATGGCGCCTTCCGTGGATGCGGCCGATCTGTATTTCCAGCATGTGCGCAGCGAATCGTGGATGCTCGAGGACGGTATCGTGCGCGAAGGCCATCACAGCATCGAACAGGGCGTGGGTGTGCGTGCGATCAGCGGCGAGAAGACCGGTTTCGCCTACGCCGACGACATCGTCCTGCCGCAGTTGCTGGAAGCGGCCGGCGCTGCAGGAGCCATTGCCACGCACGGCACCGGCGCCGGCCGGCCGCTTGCCATTCGCGGTCAGCGTGCGCTGTACCCGGCCACCGATCCGGTCGAGAGCCTGCCCAACGAGGACAAGATCCGAGTCCTGCGGGAAGTGGATGCGCACGCCCGTGCGCAGGATCCGCGCGTGACCCAGATGGTGGTGAGCCTGGCCGGCACCATCGAAACCGTGCTGGTGGCTGCCGCCGACGGCACCCTGGCGGCGGATGTGCGGCCGCTGGTGCGGCTGAACGTGCAGGTGATCGCCGAGCAGCACGGGCGTCGTGAATCGGGGTTTGCCGGTGGCGGCGGGCGCTACGATTACCGCGCCCTGCTGGCGAACGGCAATGCACAACGCTGGGCCGAACAGGCCGTGCGGCAGGCACTGGTCAATCTCGAGGCCGTGGATGCACCGGCCGGCAGCATGCCGGTGGTCCTGGGACCGGGCTGGCCCGGGGTGCTGCTGCATGAAGCGGTCGGCCATGGCCTGGAGGGCGATTTCAACCGCAAGGGAAGTTCGGCCTTCTCCGGACGCATCGGCGAGCGCGTGGCCTGCGCCGGCGTCACCGTGGTCGACGACGGCACGCTCGAGGGGCGGCGTGGTTCGCTGAGCGTGGATGACGAAGGCACACCGACCCATTGCACCACGCTGATCGAGGACGGCGTGCTGGTCGGTTACATGCAGGACAGGCTCAACGCGCGCCTGATGGGCGTGCAGCCCACCGGCAACGGCCGACGCGAATCGTTTGCACACCTGCCGATGCCGCGCATGACCAATACCTACATGCGCGCCGGAGAGCACGACCCGCAGGAGATCATCCGCTCGGTGAAACGTGGCCTGTACGCAGTCAATTTCGGCGGCGGTCAGGTCGACATCACCAGCGGCAAGTTCGTGTTCTCGGCTTCCGAGGCCTATCTCATCGAGGACGGATGCGTCACCCGGCCGGTCAAGGGCGCGACGCTGATCGGATCGGGTCCGGACGTCCTGACCCGGGTGTCGATGATCGGCAACGACCTGGCTCTCGACGAGGGGGTGGGCGTTTGCGGCAAGGAAGGCCAGAGCGTGCCGGTAGGCGTGGGACAGCCGACGTTGCGGGTCGATGCGATGACTGTCGGCGGTACCGCTTCCTGAGGCCTGCCCGGGGAATCGACTGCGCTCTGGCCTTTGTCAGGGTGTGTCGATGTTGTCGCGCAACATGCGGAACAGGGCGTGGTATGCGCGCGGGGGCTTGTTGTCGGCGCGTTCGGAACGGGCTCGGCGAATCAGCGACCGCAACGCCTGTCGGTCGATGTCGGGACAGGCATCGACCAGTTCGGCCAGGGCTGCATCGCCTTCCGTGAGCAGACGTTCACGCAGGGTTTCCAGCCGCTGCATGGCCGCCTGTTCGCGGCGGCTGGCGGCACGGTCTTCGCCCAGCTCTGCGAGGGCGGCGGCAAACGCGTCATCACCGTGATTGCGCATGCGTTTGGCGAGAAACGCCATCTGCCGCTTGCGTGCGCCGTGGGCACGCATGCTGCGCACGTTGGCGATCTCGTGGCGCACGTCCTCGGGCAGGTCGATCCGTTCGAGGCGCCCCGGCGACAGCGCGACCAGCTGTTCGGCCAGGCCCAGCATGGCCAGTGCATCACGGCGTTTCTGGCTGCGACTGGGACGGGGCTCGTGGGTGTCGGGATCGGGTTCGTGCACGGTCGTGCTCGCAGGTCGGGGCCCCCATTGTCATGGATCGCCGCCGGCAGCGCGAGCCCGGCCAGGCTTCGTGAGACAATGCGCGGCTCATGATCCGGGAGCCCAACGTGAAATCCATCGCCATGATCGACGACAGCAAGGCCGAACTGGACAGATTGGCCGAACTGGCCGGGGAACTGGTCGGCAAGGCCGTGCAGGCCGGTGCCAGTCAGGCCGAGGTTTCCGCCAGTGTCAGCGCCGGGTTGAACGTCAACGTGCGGCTGGGCGATGTGGAGACGGTCGAACGCACCCAGGACCGCGGCTTCGGGCTGACGGTCTATTTCGGGCAACGCAAGGGATCGGCGAGTACTGCAGATCTCAGGCCTGAGTCGATCCGCGCCACGCTCGAGCAGGCCTGTGCGATTGCGCGTCACACCGAGGAGGATCCGTGCACGGGCCTGGCCGACGCCGGGCGCATGGCACAGGTCTTTCCCGATCTCGACCTGTGGCACCCGTGGTCGCCGGACGTGGATGCCTGCATCGCGCTGGGCAAGCGCATCGAGGCTGCCGGCCGGGCGCACGAAGGCATCAGCAATTCCGAAGGAGCCACGGTCAGCACCGAGGCCGGCGTTTCCGTCTACGCCAACTCGCACGGTTTTGTCGGTCGCGAGCGCGGCACCCGGCACACGCTCTCGTGTGCGCTGATTGCCGGGCGCGGGGATGGCATGCAGCGCGACTACTGGTATGACAGCAGGCGTGCCCGCGAAGACCTGATGGATGCCGAAGCCCTGGGCGAAACGGCCGCCCGCCGCACCCTGGCACGCTGCGGGGCGCGCAGCATGTCCACGCGCACCTGCCCGGTCCTGTTCGCGCCGCCGGTGGCGCGCGGCCTGATCGGGCACCTGCTGGGCGCGGTCAGTGGCGGCGCGTTGTACCGTCGTGCCAGTTTCCTGCTGGACACGATTGGTCAGGCCATCTTGCCGTCGTGGCTGGACATCCACGAATGTCCGCATGTGCCGCGGGGCCAGGCCTCTGCCGCCTTCGATGCCGAGGGTGTGGCCACCCGCCCATCCTCGCTGGTCGAGAACGGCGTGCTCCAGCGCTATCTGCTGGGCAGCTATGCGGCACGCAAACTGGGCTTGTCCAGCACCGGCAATGCCGGTGGCGCGCACAACATCGTGGTCGGTCACGGGGATGACGACTTCGATGCCATGCTGGCCAGGCTGGGCAGCGGTTTGCTGGTCACCGAGGTGATGGGCCAGGGCGTGTCCCTGGTCACCGGCGACTATTCGCGTGGTGCGGCCGGATTCTGGGTGGAAAACGGGGAAATCGTGCATCCGGTGCAGGAAGTGACCATCGCCGCCAACCTGCGCGACATGTTCCGGGACATGCTTGCGGTCGGCTCGGACGTGGACCACCGCTCGTCGGTCCTGACCGGCTCGATCCTGGTCGCACGCATGACCGTGGCCGGGGAGGGTGGCTGACCGTCCCGAGGCTTGACGTGGGGCCCGCGTCAGGACGACAGTGGGCGCGTCCCAGCGTGCAGGAGAAGGCCATGGAGACCCCACCCGATGAGCATGCGGCGCCGCCGCAACAGCCCCCCGGCGCACCGGTCGCGTTCGAAACCGATCCCTCAGCCCGTCAGTGGGCCATGTTCGCGCATCTCTCGGCCTTGCTCGGCGCCCTGGTCACCACCGGGTGGGCGGGCAGCATCGGCTGTTTCATTGGTCCGCTGGTGATCTGGCTGGCGAAGAAGGACGCGATGCCTTTCGTCAACGACCAGGGCAAGGAAGCGCTGAACTTCAACCTGACCGTGGCGATCGTGTTCCTGCTGCTGACACTGACCTGGGTCGCCACCCTGGGCCTGGGCCTGATCATCGTGATCCCGGGTTATATCCTGGTCGGCCTGTACTGGCTGGTCATGACCATCGTGGCGAGCATCAAGGCCAACGATGGCGAGACCTATCGCTACCCGTTGTGCCTCAGGTTGATTCCCTGAGCGGGAAATACCGCGGCCCGCTGCTTCAGTGGGCGCGTTCGGCGGCGTAGCGTGCCAGTGCTGCCAGCAGGTCGGCGCGTGGGCCGAGCGGCGCCAGGGCATCGATGGCGCTGTCCACCAGTCGGCCCAGCCGTTCACGCGAAGCTTCCAGGCCAAGCAGGGCGGGGAAGGTCGACTTGGCCTGCTCGGCATCCTTGCCGGCGGTCTTGCCCAGTACCGCGGTGTCCGCTTCCACATCCAGGATGTCGTCGCGGATCTGGAAGGCCAGGCCCACGGCCCGCGCGTAGCGATCGAGCGTTTCGAGCGTGCCGGCATCGGTGCAGCCGCCCCCCAGTGCGCCCAGGCTCACGCTGGCGCGGATCAGGGCGCCGGTCTTCATCGCGTGCATACGTTCGAGTGCCGGAAGCGTCAGTCCCCGGCCGGTGGCGCGAAGGTCCACGGCCTGGCCACCGGCCATGCCCCATGCGCCACAGGCCGTGCCCAGGACATGCAGCATGCGTACGCGCATGCCGTCGTCGACGGTCATCGCGGTGTCCCTGGCCAGCAGCTCGAAAGCAAGCGCCTGTAGCGCATCCCCGGCGAGAATGGCCATCGCTTCGCCGTAGGCGACATGGCAGGTCGGTTGACCACGGCGCAGCGCATCGTCGTCCATGCTGGGCAGATCATCATGGACCAGCGAATAGGCATGGATGAGTTCGACGGCACAGGCCGGGGCATCGAGACAATCAGGCGGGGCCGCGACGGCACGGCCGGCGGCGTAGACCAGCAGCGGGCGCAGGCGCTTTCCGCCACCCAGTACCGCGTAGCGCATGGCCTCGCCCAGGACGGGGTCGCCATCCGTTGCCGCGTTCGGCATGAAGCCTTCCAGAGCCCGGTTGGCGCGCCCGATCAGGGCGTCCAGTTCGCTGGCGTGCTCAGGCGGTGTCAGGCTCAAGGGGTTCGGCGTCTTCGGGGGATTCGGGGTCCAGCAGCTTGCTCACGCGCAGACGTGCCTGCTGCAGTGCGGTTTCACAGTCACGATAGAGGGCCACGCCACGCTCGAACGAACGCAGTGATTCGTCGAGTGAAAGTTCGCCTTCTTCCATGCGTGCGACCAGTTGTTCCAGTTCATTGAGGGACTGCTCGAAGCGCTGGATCTGGTCGCCGGATGTTTCGCGTACCGTGGACTTTGCCATGGGCGCAGAAACTAGCGCACGCGCCATCGCGAATCAATGGCGTGTGGACACGCCGTGGTGGCGACCGGCTCAGTCGCCGCCGTCATCGCCATGCTCATGTTCGTGCTCATGGTCGTGTTCACGATCTCCGCGATCTCCGCGATCTTCGCGATCCCGGCGATCTCCGCGATGATCGCGATATTCCCTGCGTTCCCAGCGTACCCGGCGACCACCGTACTCGCGTTCGACCTCGACATGGCGCCGGTAGGGCCGGTCGGCATCGAGTTCGATGTCGATGCCGCCCACGCGCACGTAGGAGCGCAGCGCCATTGGCAAGCGCACGCCTGCCTGCCACCCGTTGCCCGAGAGCCAGAACCACAGGCGACGTTCGGGGGCGTAGTAGATCTCGCCATGCGGGTAGTACACGTAATGGTGCTGGGCACGGTAGCCGTGTGCCGGTGCCCAGGGGGGAGGGTCGGCCAGGGCCAATCCGGCGCTGGCAGCCCAGGCCAGTGGCAGCACCAGGGCCAGGAGAGAGGGTCGGATTTTCATGCCGGGACTCCCGTCAGGATGAGTGAAGGATGGATGCATGCAAGCGCATGTATCCGGTACCTGCGCTGAATACGCCCGGAAATGGCCGGGTTCAGGGCATTCAGCGGGCCCGTATCACGTTATCGCGCATCCAGCGCGGCCGTGCGCCCACTTCGGCGAATGCGTGCTGACCGCTCTCGGTCGTCCACAGGTCGGCCACGGCAAGCAGGATTCCGTTTGCATCGTACAGCAACGGGCAAAAGCGCCTTTGCCACGGGGGAACGCCGGCCTGCTGGAACAGCGTGCAGAGTCGGCGCTCGTGACGATCGCCATACGGACGCAGCCGGAGTCCGGGAACCTGGAGGCGCACTTCGAGTTCGGGACGAGGTTTGCCAGCGCATTCGATACTGCCGTCCGATTCCCAGTACAAGCGGCCGACCGGGAGCTGCAGTTCGTCACCCTTCCAGGGCGCATGCCAGTGCGCGGCAATCTCCGGCAGCGGCCGCATGGCATGCAGGTGCCGGCGCCACAGTCGGATCTCGACGCCGGGCCAGCATACGCAGGGCACCCGGTCCGGGGCCGATGTACGGATCTGGCGTTCCAGCTCCTCGCGTTGCGCCTGGCCTGGCGCGTCAAGGCCCTGCCCGTGCAACCACAGCTCGAGCACGCGCGGGCGCACGGCGAGGTCGCCGCTGACCCAGCCGTCGGCATGCAGGCTGCCGTCCGCTGCCAGCATGTCCCGCACGGCGGCACGCGCATGGCGGTCGATCCATGCCGCCTGTACCTGCTGCATCCTCGCCGCCTGTGCCAGGGTGCGGGCGGCGTGCGGCCAGTGCGTTGCCAGGCGTGGAAGAATGTCCTCGCGCAGGAAGCTGCGCGCCAGCAGCGGATCCCGGTTGGCAGGGTCGTCGATGGCGGTCAGGCCAGTCGCAAGTGCATAGGCCTCCAGCATCGCGCGGTCGGTATCGAGCAACGGGCGCCAGAGCTGACCCTTGCCCAGCGCGCGGCGTTCGCGCATCGCGCCCAGGCCATGCGGACCGGCGCCGCGCATCAGTTTCAGCAGTACGGTTTCGGCCTGGTCCTCGCGGTGGTGCGCCGTGACCAGCCACTCGCCGGCCCGGATGGCCCGGGCAAGCGCCGCGTAGCGGGCCGCCCGCGCCGCGGCCTCGATGCCTTCGCCACGCTTGTGCACCTCGACACGGATGATCTCCAGATCGACGCCGAGCACTGCGCACTGTTGCTCGCAGCCGCGGGCCCACGACGTGCTGTCAGGATGCAGGCCATGATCGACGTGCACGGCACGCAGGCTGCGTTGCGTTCCGCGAACGCTTGCCAGTGCATGCAACAGGACGGTCGAATCGGGCCCGCCACTCAGGGCAACGCACAGCGGCGGATTACCGGCCCGGGACCAGGCGGCATCCAGCAAGGCGGGAAGCTGCCGGGACATGGCCATCGGCCAGGCTCAGCGCTTGCGCGACGGTTTGCGCCGCACGTAGAGCGCCTTGCCGTTGCCGCTTGCCCGTTGCTCGGATTCGAACAGACCGATACCGTCGATCAGTTCGCTGAGCTTAGGGTACCCGTAGTTGCGTGCGTCGAAATCGGGCGATTGCTTGGAAATGATCTGCCCCACGGCGCCGAGTCCGGCCCAGCCACTGTCGTCGGCGGCGGCCTCCATGGCATGCCGGACCAGGTTGATCAGCCGACTGTCCTGGCGCAGTTCCTTCGCGCTCATGCGCTTGACCGTAGCCGACGATTCGTCCTCGGTCGCCGCCACCAGCACCTCGGTGTAGATGAACTTGTCGCAGGCCGTGCGGAATGGACCCGGGGTCTTGCGTTCGCCGAACCCGTACACGATGCGTCCCGATTCGCGGATGCGCGAGGCCAGCCGCGTGAAGTCGCTGTCGCTGGAGACAATGCAGAATCCATCGAAGCGTTCGGTATAGAGCAGGTCCATGGCATCGATGATCATGGCCGAGTCCGTGGCGTTCTTGCCCACCGTGTAGCGGAATTGCTGGATCGGCTGGATCGAATGCCGCAGCAGGTTTTCCTTCCAGCCGTTGAGATGGGTGCCGGTCCAGTCACCGTAGATGCGCTTGACGTGCGCGGTGCCGTACTTGGCAATTTCCGTCAGCAGCCCCTCGACGATGGCCGGTTGCGCGTTGTCGGCGTCGATCAGGACGGCCAGGCGGGCCGTGGATGCCTGGTTGGCCATGTGCAAACTCCTTGGCGTCGGTGACCGGATGGTAACGCGTCGATGAACGCCGCATGCAGGGTGGCTCGGCTTGCGGTGGGCGCTGTCCTCAGTCGCCGGTGTAGGCGCCGTAGCCGCGAAGACGCTGGTAGCGCCTTTCCAGCAGATCGTTCACGGGCAGCTTTTCCAGTTCGTCGAGCTGGTTGAGCAGCACGGCCTTGAGACGTACGGCCATGCCGTGCGGATTGCGATGGGCGCCGCCCAGTGGTTCGCGCAGGACCTTGTCGACAAGGCCCAGCTCCTTGAGCCTGGAGGCCGTCAGTTGCAGTGCATCGGCAGCCTGCGGGGCTTTTTCCGCGCTGCGCCAGAGAATGGACGCGCAACCTTCCGGCGTGATGACCGAGTAGGTGGCGTATTCGAGCATGTTCACGCGGTCGCCCACCCCGATGGCCAGGGCGCCGCCGGAACCACCCTCGCCGATCACGCTGCACACGATCGGTACCTTCAGCTCGGACATTTCCAGCAGGTTGCGGGCGATGGCTTCGCTTTGCCCGCGTTCCTCGGCGCCGACGCCGGGATAGGCCCCCATGGTGTCGATCAGGGTCAGCAGGGGCAGGCCGAATCGTTCGGCCAGTTTCATCAGGCGCAGGGCCTTGCGGTAGCCTTCGGGGCGCGGCATGCCGAAATTGCGGCGGATCTTGCTGCGGGTATCACGCGCCTTCTGGTGGCCGATGATCATCACGGCGCGTCCGTTGATGCGCCCGAGTCCCCCGACGATGGCTCCGTCGTCGGCGTAGGCGCGATCGCCGGCCAGTTCGTGGAACTCTTCGCACATCACCTCGATGTAATCGAGTGTGTAGGGCCGCATCGGATGGCGGGAAATCTGGCACACCTGCCACGGGCTGAGGTTCCTGAAGATTTCCGCTGTCTTGGTGCGCAGCTTGGCACGCAGGCGCTTGACTTCCTCGTCGATGTCGAACGCCTGCCCATGGCTGGCATGGCGCAGGCCCTCGATCTTGGCGTCCAGTTCCGCAATCGGTTGTTCGAATTCAAGGAAATTCGCGTTCATTCGGCGCATGTTCGGCTGTAGCAGATGCCAGTATAGCCGGGGAGCATTGCCGCAGGCGACAGCTGCGCCTACGGGCCGGAAGGGCGGCTGAGACTGAGTTTGGCGTCGCGCACGCCGGGCAGGGCGCGCAGGGCGCGCAGCAGCTCGGGTTGCACCCGTACGCGCCATTCCTGGCCCAGCTCGATGTCGGCCTCGCCCAGCTCGTTGCGGTAGCCGGAAAGGATCAGCGGCGTGGAGCCGCCGGCATAGTCGGAAATCAACTGCCGGAAACGGTCGACGAAGCCGCCGTCGATGCCGTTCACCCGTATCCGCAGCGCACGCGCCAGACGTTCGCAGGCCTCGTTCAGGCCCCAGGCCTGCCGTGCGCGTATCTGGTAGCCACCGGAGAAATCGTCGAGGGAGAGCGTACCCTCGACGACCAGCAGCGCATCGCGCACGAGCAACGGGCCGTAGGTGCC
Source organism: Rhodanobacteraceae bacterium (assembly GCA_027019085.1). Lineage (GTDB taxonomy): Bacteria > Pseudomonadota > Gammaproteobacteria > Xanthomonadales > Rhodanobacteraceae > Oleiagrimonas. The sequence goes on from JALUXG010000053.1 coordinate 26,337, forward strand.
GAGAGCTTCACCGAAGAAACTGGCTTCGACCGCCCCCCCGGCATCTTCCACGCGGACAAAGGCCGCGCTGTCCCCCCGCCGTCGCACGGCCGTGACCATGCCGGCCACCACCCACGGTGCCCCCTGGTTGCGACGATAGCGGTTGGTGTTTTCCGACGGCGCGGAGGGCGCCGGCTGGTAGCGTTCCGGGATTTCTTCCAGCGGGCAGGTGGAAAGCTGCACGAGCAGGTCCTTCCACGGGTCGGTGGGGTGTCCGGACAGGTAGTGTCCGAGGGTATCGCGTTCTCCACTCAGCAACTGTTCCAGGGGCCACTCGGGAACCTGTCGTGGCGTGACCTCGATCGTGGCCACCTCGTCGCCGGACTGGCCGAAGATATCCTGCTGCCCGGCTTCGAGGTTGCGCAGGTATTGATCGGCGGCTTTCATGGCTTCGGGAAGCTGCAGCATCAGGCTTGCACGGGTGTCGGCGAGTGCGTCCATGGCACCGGACAGGATCAGCGCCTCGAGCACGCGCTTGTTCAGCTTGCCCGGCGCCACGCGGCGGCAGAAGTCGGCCAGGTCGCGATACGGGCCGCCACGGTCGCGTTCGTCCGCAATGGCCTGGCAGATGCCTTCGCCCACGCCCTTGATCGCGCCCAGGCCATAGCGCACCACGCGGGGGGCCGTGGCCTCGAACTTGTAGGTCGAGGTGTTCACATCGGGGGGTTCGACGCACAGGCCGATGGCCTTGCATTCGTCGAGGAAGCTGACCACCTTGTCGGTGTTGTCCATGTCCGAAGATAGGGTGGCGGCCATGAACTGGGCCGGATAATGGCATTTCAGCCAAGCCGTCTGGTAGGCAACCAGTGCGTAGGCGGCCGAGTGCGACTTGTTGAAGCCGTATTCGGCGAATTTTTCCATCAGGTCGAAGATCGACGATGCCACCCTGGCTTCGATGCCGTTTTTCGCCGCACCCTGCTCGAAGATGATGCGTTGCTTGGCCATCTCCTCGGGTTTTTTCTTGCCCATGGCGCGGCGCAGGAGGTCGGCGCCGCCCAGCGAGTAGCCGGCCAGGACCTGGGCGATCTGCATCACCTGTTCCTGGTAGACGATCACCCCGTAGGTCGGCTTGAGTACCGGCTCCAGCGAGTGATGCGGGTAACTGACCCTGGCCAGGCCATGCTTGCGGTCGGTCCAGTCGCGGTCCATGCCTGAACCCAGCGGGCCGGGGCGAAACAGCGCAGCCAGCGCGATGATGTCCTCGAAGGTGTCCGGCCTGGCGCGTTTGAGCAGCTCGCGCATGCCGCGTGATTCGAACTGGAAGACCGCCACCGTGTCGCCGCGGGCGAACAGGGCATAGGTGTCGGGATCGTCCAGCGGCAGCCGCGACAGGTCCAGCGGCGCTTCGCCAGTGGCCTTGCGTTGCTCGTTGATGGCCTTCACCGCCCAGTCGATGATGGTCAGCGTGCGCAGGCCGAGAAAGTCGAACTTCACCAGGCCCACGGCTTCGACGTCGTTCTTGTCGAACTGCGTGACCACGCTGCCACCGCCTTCTTCCGCGTACAGCGGTGAGAAGTCGGTCAGGTCGCGTGGTGCGATCACCACGCCGCCGGCATGCTTGCCGGCATTGCGGGTGAGGTCCTCGAGCTTGAGCGCCAGGTCGATCAGTTCACGAACCTCGTCTTCCTTTTCGTAGCGCTCGACCAGTTCCCGCGAAACCAGATCGGGATTGCCGCGCGACTTCTCGGTGCGGCCAAGTGCATCCTCCAGGCTGATTCCCAGGACGTTGGGGATCAGCTTGGCGATGGAATCGACATGCCCGTAGCCCATGCCCAGCACGCGGCCGGTGTCGCGTACCACCGCCTTGGCAGCCATGGTGCCGTAGGTGATGATCTGGCTGACCTTTTCGCGCCCGTACTTGCGCGCCACGTAGTCGATCACCTCGTCGCGGCGGTCCATGCAGAAGTCGATGTCGAAATCGGGCATCGACACGCGCTCGGGGTTGAGGAAGCGCTCGAACAGCAGGTCGTAGGGCAGGGGGTCCAGATCGGTGATCTTCAGCGACCAGGCCACCAGCGAGCCGGCACCCGAACCGCGGCCCGGGCCCACCGGGATATCGTGGTCCTTGGCCCACTGGATGAAGTCGGCCACGATCAGGAAGTAGCCGGGGAAGCCCATCGAGATGATGACGTCCAGTTCGCGTTCCAGCCGCTGCGTGTAGTCCTCGCGGGTGTGACCCGCGGCCAGGGGTTGCGAACGCAGCCGTTCCTCCAGCCCCTCATGGGCCTGGGCACGGATGTAGCTGTCCAGGTTGTGACCTTCGGGTACCGGGAATGCAGGCAGGTAATAGGTGCCGAATTCAAGCTCCAGGTTGCAGCGCTTGGCCAGTTCGAGCGTGTTTTCCAGCGCCTCGGGCAGGTCGTTGAACAGGGCTGCCATGTCGCCCGGGGATTTGAGGTACTGTTCCTGGCTGTAGTCGCGTGGCCGCCGCGGATCGGCCAGTACGCGTCCCTGATGGATGCACACGCGCGCTTCATGCGCCTCGAAGTCCTCGCGTTGCAGGAAGCGCACGTCGTTGCTTGCCAGAACGGGAAGATCGAGGTCGGTGGCCAGTTGCAACGCGGCCTGGTTCCAGGCCGGTTCGTCCTCGCGGTGGGTGCGTGTCAGCTCCAGGTAAAGGCGATCATCGAAAATGCCGCGCAGGCGGTCCAGGTCGGCCCGCGCCGCTTCGGGGTCCTCGCTGGTGGCGCGGCGCGCGTATGCGCTGGCGCGACCGACCGTGGCGATCAGGCCTTCCGTGCCCTGCTGCAGCCATTCGGAACGGATATACGGTCGCCCACCGTGCTGGCCTTCCAGCCAGGCCCGCGACACCAGACGGCAAAGGTTCCGATAGCCCTTTTCATGCTGGCACAGCAGGGTCAGCAGCCAGGGGCGCGGATCACCGGCGTCGGCCACCCACAGATCGCACCCGGCCACGGGCTTGACTCCGGCAGCATGGGCAGCGCGGTAGAACTTGACCAGGGCGAACAGGTTGCTGTCATCGGTCAATGCCACGGCAGGCATGTCGGCCTGTGCGCAAGCATCGACCAGTGCCTTGACACGAACTGTCGAATCGACCAGCGAGTACTCGCTGTGGGTGTGCAGGTGAACGAATCTGTCAGGCATTGCGGATCGGAGCGGAATGATGCCCACAGTGTAGTGCGATCACGCGCTGCGTGGTGGGGCCTGGGTAAAACCCTGCCAGGCGGGGGAAGTCCGTCATTGCGCGTCTGGATGAAAATCAGTCGCCAATGCGGAAGCGGCCCTCTTGCAGACGGTAATTGGCGTAGGGCGCCAGGTTTTCGCCTTTTCCAGGGTGACGCAGGCGCAGGTACAGCCATTCTTCCGGGGTGATGCGAAGCGGTTTGTCGTCGGGTGTATTGAGCCGCGCAGCCAGTGCATTGCGGAACCGGATGAAATCCTGGTGAGCGGCCAGGAGTACAGCCACGTCGGGAGGGGTCGCGGATTCACCGACCTCCGGATCATTTTCGATGCGAGTGAGCAATGCATTGAGGCCAGGAATGTCCTGACAGGCAGGCAGCCAGTCCGGGTCGGCGAGCATGGCGCGCAACTGAGGCGCAATTTCGCGCAGACGCAGATGATCCTGCGCGGTTGCTGAAGGTTTCGATGGGTGTATGCGGGAAGCGTTCATGGCCGGGCTCCTCCCTATCGGGCTGCGCGGCGATCAGTCCCTGAGGCGCCGCCGACAGCGGTTTACCTCGGTCCGTGGAAACACTGTACGCCGATTCGCGACTCAAGGCACAGGGTGTGCGTCACGGATCAAACATTCCAGGCTCCAATGCCTTGCGCACCGGTGCGAAGCTGCGACGGTGTTCGGGGCAGGGACCCAGACGTGCCAATGCCATCAGATGGTCGGGTGTGCCGTAACCCTTGTGTTGCGCAAATCCGTAGCCGGGGAAACGGGTGTCCAGATCGACCATGTAACGGTCGCGAGTGACCTTGGCCAGGATGGACGCGGCGCTGATGGCCGGTTCGAGCGCATCGCCACCGACCAGCGCCCGGCATGGGCATGGCATGCGCGGGGGTACACGGTTGCCATCGACAAGCGCATGCTCGGCATCCGGGTGCAGGCCGCATGCGGCCTGGCGCATGCCCTGCAACGTGGCCTGGAGGATATTGATGCGGTCGATCCGTGTGCTGTCGATGGTCACGACATGCCATGCCAGCGCACGTTCGAGTATCTGGGCATACAGCACTTCACGCCGCTGTTCGCCCAGTTTCTTGGAATCGTCCAGCCCGTCGATCGGTGCGGCCGGATCCAGGATCACGGCGGCGACTACCAGCGGGCCGGCCAGCGGTCCACGTCCGGCTTCATCGATGCCAGCCAGGCGCAGGGATTGTTGCTGCCCGAGCGTCATGTCAGGCATCCGGTCCGGGGAGCATGTCGACGACGGCCGCGGCGGCCTGCTCGGCTGCATTGCCCTCGAGCGTACCCTTGAGCTTGCGGTGCAGCACTTCGAAGGCGGCCACGATGGCGCCGCGCCGGCGGCTGTTGCGGAACAGATCCAGTACCGCCTCGGCGACATTGTCCACAGTGCATTCATCCTGCATCAGTTCCGGAACCAGTCGGGTGCCGGCGAGGATGTTGGGCAGGGCGAAAGTGTCGGTCCTGATCAGGTTCAGGGCGCGCACAAATCGATAGGTCAGCGGCGCGACGCGATAGGCCACCACCATGGGGCGCTTGGCCAGCATGGCCTCGAGCGTGGCCGTGCCCGAGGCCAGCAGCACCACGTCGGCAGCGAGCATCGCATCGTGGGCGTGGCCATCCAGCAGCCTGATGCCAGGCGGCGGGCGCAGCAGCATGGCATCGAGAAGGGCGCGGCAACGCGTGTTGGCCGCAGGTATCACGATGCGCAGCCCGGGCATGGCGTCCGAGACGCGCCTGGCGGCCTCGATGAAGATCTGTCCCAGCCGTTCGACTTCACTGATCCGGCTGCCGGGGAGCACGGCCAGCACCGGAACTTCCTGCGCCAGGCCGAGCCGTGTTCGCGCACCGGCGCGGTCGGCCACCAGCGGGAAACGGTCGGCCAGCGGGTGGCCGACGAAACGCGCATCGACGCCATGCCGGGCGTAGATCGGTGGCTCCATCGGGAACAGGCACAGCACGCGCTCGGCACTGCGGCCGATGCTCTGCGCGCGTTTCTCGCGCCAGGCCCATACCGACGGGCTGACATAATGCACCGTACGCAGGCCGCGGCGTTTCAGGATGCGTTCCAGGCCCAGGTTGAAATCCGGGGCATCGATGCCGATCACCAGGTCCGGTTGCATGGCGTCCAGGCGGGACACAAGACTGTGTCGCAGGCGCAGCAGGCGCGGCAGGTGCTTGAGGACTTCCAGGAAACCCATCACAGACAGTTCCTGGATGTCGTGCCAGGCCTCGAAACCGGCCTCGTGCATGCACGGCCCCCCCACGCCGACAAATCGCGCCCGGGGGTGGTGCCTGCGCAGCGCCGCGATCAGGGGGCCGCCGAGGGCATCACCGGAGGCTTCGCCGGCGATCAGTGCGACAACCGGACGGTCCGTTTCCGTGGCAGGGGGTGGTTCGACATGCATGGCTGGCAGTGTAGGCGATTGTGCGCCCGGGATCCCCTGCCCGATCAGCGTTTCAGTGAGCGTTCGCTGCGTTCGATGAATTCCAGCATCGCCTGCACGTCTTCGCTGGTCTGTGCCTGCTCGCCCAGGCGCTTGCAGGCTTCGTTCAGCGGCAGCCCGGCCATGTAGAGGGTGCGGTAGGCGCGACGGATGGTGGCGATGCGGTCAGCCTCGAAGCCGCGTCGCTTGAGTCCTTCGCTGTTGATGCCGCGGGGGCGGCCGTGTTCCTGCTTGCCCATGATCACGAACGGCGGCACGTCGGCACCGACCAGGCAGCCCATGCCGATGAAGGCATGGGCGCCGACCTTGCAGAACTGGTGCACGCCGCTGAAACCGGCCATGATCACCCAGTCGCCGATTTCCACGTGACCGGCCAGCGAAGCATTGTTGGAGAACACCGTGTGGCTGCCGACCTGGCAATCGTGCGCAATGTGCACGTAGGCCAGGAACCAGTTGTGATCGCCGATGCGGGTGACGCCACCACCATCGGCCGTACCGCGGTTGATGGTGACGAATTCGCGGAACACGTTGTGGTCGCCGATCTCCAGGCGGGCGAGTTCGCCATGGTATTTCTTGTCCTGGGCATCACCACCGATCGAGGCGAAGGCGTGAATGTGGTTGTCACGGCCGATGCGGGTCGGGCCCTGGATGACCACATGCGGGCCGACCACCGTTCCGGCACCGATCTCCACCTGTGCCCCGATCACGCTGTAGGCACCAATATCCACGTCATCGGCAATGCGTGCCGTGGGGTCGATCTGGGCGGTGGGATGGGTCATTGCACGCTCCTCAGTCGGCGCGGCCGGCACACATCAGCTCGCAGCTGGCGACTTCCTTGCCGTCGACCGTGGCGACGGCCTCGAACTGCCCCATGCCGCGAAGCATGCGCTTGAGCCGGACTTCAAGGCGCAACTGGTCGCCCGGCACCACCATCGCGGTGAAACGGGCCTTGTCGATCTTGACCAGGTAGAAGAGGGTGTTGTTTTCCGACACGGCGCCTGCGCTGAGCCGAACCAGCGTACCCGCGGTCTGCGCCATTGCCTCGATCACCAGCACGCCGGGCATGACCGGATGACCGGGGAAATGACCCTGGAAGAACGGTTCGTTGATGGTCACGTTCTTGATCGCCACGACGCGCTTGCCGGACTCGAACTCGACCACGCGGTCGATCAGCAGGAACGGGTAGCGGTGCGGCAGCAGGTTCTGGATTTCGCTGGCCTCGACCGGCAGCTTGATGGCGTCACTCATGATCTTTCCTTTCCAGCGCCGAAAGCCGGCGCGCAATTTCGTCCAGTTTCTTGATGCGGGCGGCATTGCGACGCCACAGGCGGTTTTCCTGCAGCGGCATGCCGGAAGAATATTCCCCGGGCTCGCGGATCGAGTGCGTGACCAGGCTCTTGGCGGTAATGGTAACGCGGTCGGCCACCTCCAGATGGCCGAGAATACCGGCATCACCACCGATAAGGCACCAGCGGCCAATGCGCGCGCTGCCGGCGACGGCGCTGCATCCTGCCATGGCGGTATGCGCGCCAATGACCACGTTGTGCGCGATCTGGATCTGGTTGTCCAGGCGCACGTCCTCTTCCAGCACCGTGTCTTCCAGCGCGCCGCGATCGATGGTGGTGTTGGCGCCGATTTCGCAGTCGTCGCCGATACGCACGCCGCCCAGTTGCGGCACCTTGGCCCAGCGGCCCTCATCCACCGCGATGCCGAAGCCGTCCGAGCCGATCACGGCACCCGGATGCACCAGCACACGTGCGCCCAGGCGCACGCGCACCACCAGCGTGACGCGCGCGACCAGTCGGCATTGCGGCCCGACCACGCACTCGGGCCCGATGATCCCATGCGGTCCCACGACAGCTCCCTCCTCGATACGCGTACCGGTACCGATGACGCAATGCGGTCCTATGCTGGCCGAAGCGGCGATGCGGGCGTCTTCGGCGACGACGGCCGTGGGGTGAATGCCCGGTTCCGGCGCATATTGCCGCTCGAACAGGGTGGCGATGCGGGCGAAGGCCAGATACGGGTCGGGGGCGATCAGGGCCGGGCGTGGGCAGTCTTCCGCCGCGGATTGAGCCAACACGACGGCAGCGGCGCTGGTGCTCTCAAGCTGTGACTTGTAGCGCGGGTTGGCCAGGAAGCTCAGCTGGTGGCTGCCAGCCGAACCCAGCGTGCCGACGCCTTCGATGAGGGTATCGGCCGGGCCCTGCATCCGGAGACCGAACCGCTCGGCCAGATCGCCCAGTGTGTATCGGGTATTCAAACGACGCTCCCCTTGTACCACCCCATGACAGCCAGCCCCGCGCATGCCTGCCGGCGCATGCGCGAGGTGCACCGGGATCTTCTCAGAACTGGCTGCCAAAAGTGAACTGCAGCCGTTCCAGGTAGCGGCGATCCTGGGGCTGGTCGTGGAAAGGCACGGCATAGCTGATCACGAGCGGACCGATCGGCGCCTGCCATTGCAGCGAAAGACCGTAGGAGGCACGCAGCAGCCGGGTGCTGAAGCTGTTGAAATCCTTGTACACGTTGCCGACGTCCACAAAAGCCGCCACGCGCGCCGTACTGACATCACGCAAGGCCGGGATCGGCAGGAATACCTGTGCCGTGCCCTTGACCTTGAAGGCGCCGCCGACCGGTTGTGCAAAACCGTAGGCGGGGACATAGGCCCGCGGACCCAGGGTGTTGTCCTGGTAGCCACGTACGTCGCGCACGCCGCCGGCATAGAAGTTCTCCCAGAACGGCAGCGCGAATTTCTTGTCCTTGCCGTAGGTCTTGCCGTAACCGAGCTCGCCGTCCAGCAACAGGACGAAGCCGCCGCCCACCGGCCAGAAATGGTTGCCGTGGTACATCGCCTTCCAGTACTCGACGGTGGAGCCGGGCAGGGAGGCATTGATCGAGAACGACTGCACGCCGCCACGGGTGGGTGCCCAGTAGTAGTTGCGGGTATCGCGCACATAGCCGAGGGTGCCGGTCCAGGAATGCACGGTTCGATGGCCGATTGCGTTCTGGTAATCGAGCAGCTCGGTGGGGGAATAGAACGGGAACAGGTTGACCTTGTTGCTGCTGATTCCGAGCCCGAACTGCAGGCGGTCGACCTCGCTGACCGGAATGCCGATGGTGGTCGAGAATGCCTTGGTGCTGTTGCTGTAGTTGGCAAATGTGGTGTTGCCGAAGTTCGTCTTGCTGTAGGTGGCGTTGTAGCCGATGCTCACGCCGTCATCGGTCAGGTACGGATTGACGTAACCGAACTGGATCTGCGTGTAGTAGCTGCTCTTCTGCGCGGACACCGAAAACTTGTCGCCGGTGCCGAGGAAGTTGTTCTGCGATACCGAGGCACTCAGGATCATGCCCGAATACTGCGAATAGCCGACGCCGAACATCAGGCTGCCGGATGCCTTTTCCTCGACCTTGACATTGAGGTCGACCTCGTCGGTGGTGCCGGGCACACGCCGGGTATCGATCTTCACGTCGTCCTTGAAGTAACCCAGGGTCTGCAGGCGGCGCTTGGAAGCGTCGATGGCGGCCTGGTTGTACCAGGAACCTTCCGATTGCCGCATCTCGCGCCGCAGCACCGAATCCTCGGTCTTGGTGTTGCCGTGGAAATTGATGCGTCGCACGTAGACCCGGGGCCCGGGCTTGACGTAGAAGGTGACTTCGGCAGTGCGCTTGGCCTTGTCGAGCTTGGGCACGACCTGGACTTCGGCAAAGGCGTAGCCGATGTTGGACAACACCGCCTTGATGGCCTTCTTGCTCTGCTCGATCAGATAGCGGTTGAAGATCTCGCCCTTCTGGATGAAGACCAGTGAACGGATTGTCTTTTCGGGCAGCACCAGCTTGCCGAGCAGATCGACGCCGGAAATCTTGTAGACCTCGCCCGGCGTGATGTCGGACGTGATGTACATCTTGCGCTTGTCGGGACTGATGGTGACCTGGGTGGAGTCGATGTTGAAGTCCGCATATCCCCGGTTCATGTAGAACGAGTCGAGTTTCTTCAGGTCGCCGGAGAGCTTTTCCTTGGAGTACTGGTCGTCCTTGCTGTACCAGGACCAGAAGCCGGTGGTATTTGACTTGAAGTCCTTGCGGATCTGCTTTTCGGTGAAACGGGTGTTGCCGACGATGTTGATGGCCTTGATGCGTGCGGTCTTGCCTTCGCGGATCACGATGTCGATGTTGACCCGATTGCGGTCCAGGTGCGTGACGTGGGCCTTCACCGAAACGTTGTATTTGCCACGGTTGTAGTACTGGGTGATCAGTTCGTCCTGGACGCGTTGCAGGGCCAGGGGATCGAAGGTGTCACCCTCGGCCAGGCCGATCTGCTTGAGCCCCTTCTTCAGGTCCTTGGTCTTGATGGCCTTGTTGCCGCGCAGGTTCAGCTTTGCGATCGACGGGCGTTCGGCCACCTTGATGATCAGGATGTTGCCCTGGCGTTCCAGCTCGACGTCGCTGAAGAAGCCGGTACGAAACAGCGCCTCGATCGACTGTCGTGCGCCGGATTCGGTCAGGGTGTCGCCCTTGGTCACGGGCAGATAGGTGAATACGGTGCCTGCAGCAATACGTTGCAGACCGTCCACGCGGATGTCGGAGATGACAAACGGCTGCATGGCAGCGGCGTTGGCGGACAGTGTGGCAAGCAGGATCAGGGCGGCGATACGCTTCATCGTCGATTCCAGTGGGTGGTGCACGGGTGCGCGGCAACAGTCCGCGGCGAAAGGATGCCCCGGTTCAAGAGGGTATTCCGAGAATGTCGTTGTACAGAGCCAGTCCGATGAGGCAGGTGAGCAATGCCAGACCGACATACTGGCCGGCAATCATGGTGCGTTCACTGACCGGACTGCCCTTGACCAACTCGATAAGGTAATACAGCAGGTGCCCGCCGTCCAAGATCGGGATCGGCAACAGGTTGACGATGGCCAGGCTGAGCGAGACCAGGGCCAGGAAATTGAGGAACCAGCTCAGGCCCATGCGGGCCGAGGAATCGGCCACGCGGGCGATGGTGATCACGCCGGAAATATTGCGGGCCGAGGCCTCGCCGGTGAGGATGCGGCCGATCATCCGGAACGAGGTGTCCACAGTCGACCAGCTCGATGCCAGGGCCTGGTCCAGCGACTGGATCGGACCGTAGCGCAGGGTGACGTAGTCGGCGGCCGGCAGTGGCGGCGGAGCAATGCCGATCAGCCAGCGTGGCGGTCCCTGGCCCGCGGTGCTCTTTTGCGGCGTGATCTGCATGCTGCGCGTGCCCTGTCCCTGGCGCACGTCGAGACGGATGGAGGAGGCATGCTGCATGCCCTGCTGGATCAGCAGGCCGATATCGGAAAAATACCGTACCGGCTGGCCATCGACCGCGAGGATGCGGTCACCGGGACGGATTCCGGCCCGCGCGGCCGGATCGCCGGGCACGACCTGTTGCGCGACCGGAGGCAAGCCGCCGTTGCGCAGGCCGATGCGGCCGAACGATGCGGCGACTCCCCCGGCAATGGGCAGGGTGTCAAGGCGCAGGTCCAGCGTGGCTTCGCTGCCGTTTGCACGTCGCACGCGAACGGTAGCGGAACGGTGCAGCAGGGCGTCGTTGGAAATGGCATCCATGGCGCCGGTCCAGGTCTTCACCTGCTCGCCATCCACGGCGAGGATGCGGTCACCGCTCTGGAAGCCGGCCTGGGCAGCCAGGGTCTGAGCCGCGGGATGCGCCACCAGCGGAGCGCTGTCCGGCCTGCCGATCACGAACATCAGCCACAGCGCGGCAACAGCGAACAGGATGTTGAAGGCGGGGCCGGCGGCGACGATGGCGATGCGCTGCCACACCGGCTTGCCGGTGAATTCCTGGTCCTTGAGCTCCTCGGGAATCGGCTCGCCTTCGCGCGCATCGAGCATCTTGACGTAGCCGCCAAGCGGGATCATGGCTATGCGGTATTCGGTGCCGTCACGCCCGGTGCGGCTCCACAGCGCACGGCCAAAGCCCACCGAAAAGCGCAGGACCTTCACGCCGAAGCGACGCGCCACCCAGAAATGGCCGAACTCGTGAAAAGTCACCAGCAAGGCAAGGGTGACGATGAGCCACCAGACGGAACCGAGAATTGTGCTCATGCAGTCGCAGGTGTTCGCAAGTATGTAGAAGGGGCTGGGCGCAATGCGCTCATGGGTCGGGATCCGGGTAGCTTAGCAGCGCAGGCGAATGCATCGGCGCGCCGTATCGCGCGCCATGAGATCACGCTCGACAAGCGTAGGTATATCGACCACCGCTTGCGGCGGCAGTTCCTCGAGCACCTGTTCGATCACATCGGCGATCCCCAGGAACGGCAGGGTGCCTGCAAGGAAGGCGGCAACCGCCATTTCGTTGGCGGCGTTGAGCACTGTGCCCGCATCGCCGCCCTCGCGCAGGACCTGGTAGGCCAGGGCGAGGCAGCGGAAGGTATCCGTGTCCGGCGCTTCGAAATCCAGTTGCCCCACTGACGCCAGATCCAGCGCTGGAACGCCGGCGTCGATGCGTTCGGGCCAGGCCAGGGCATGCGCCAGTGCGGTACGCATGTCCGGGTGTCCCAGCTGGGCCAGCATTGAGCCATCGGCGTATTCGACCAGCGAATGCACAAGGCTCTGCGCGTGCACCACCACGTCGATCGCGTCGGCTGGCGCGCCGAACAGGTAATGGGCTTCGATCACCTCCAGCCCCTTGTTCATCAGCGTGGCCGAATCGACCGAAATCTTGCGCCCCATGTCCCAGTTCGGATGGGCGCAGGCCTGGTCCGGCGTGATGTCGCGCAGCGAAGCCCGGGAACGTCCGCGGAACGGGCCGCCGGAGGCTGTCAGCAGCAGCCGTCGCACCCCTGCCTTGTCCAGCGCGGGACGTCCGCCGGGCAGGCACTGGAAGATCGCGTTGTGCTCGGAATCGACCGGAATCAGTTCCCCGCCACCCTCGCGCAAGGCCTGCATCAGCAGTGCCCCGGCCATGACCACCGATTCCTTGTTGGCCAGCAGCAATCGCTTGCCGGCGCGCGCCGCGGCCAGGGTGGAGTCCAGTCCGGCGGCACCGACGATGGCGGCCACCACGGTGTCGCAAGCATCCCCGCCTGCCGCCTCGGCAATGGCCGGCATCCCCGACTGCACCTGACAGTCCACGCCTTGCGAGCGCAACCTGCGGCGCAGGTCCTGCTCCATGGAGGCATCAGCGAGGATGGCCAGTTCTGGCCGGAAACGGGCACACAGCGCGGCCAGTTTCTCGCTGTTGCGGTGTGCGGCCAGCACGCCAACGCGAAAACGATCAGGGTGGCGGGCGACCACATCCAGGGTGCTGCCGCCTATCGAGCCGGTGGCGCCGAGAATGGCCAGGGTTCGCGGGGCAGCAGCGCGGGATGGTGTGGGCATCGCCGGCATCACAGGCCTAGCAGCATCTTGCCGATGACGAACACCGGCAGGGCCGCGAAGATGCTGTCCATGCGATCGAGCAGGCCGCCGTGTCCGGGGAACAGGGCCCCCGAATCCTTGATGTCGGCCTGGCGCTTGAGCAGGCTTTCGATCAGGTCGCCCAGTACCGAAGCGCATGTCGTGGCCAGCCCCAGCAGGACGATCTGGAACATGCCGACGGCGGTATGTATATCCAGAAGCCATCCGCCGAGGAGGCTGGCCACGGCACCGAGGGCCAGTGCGCCATAGACGCCCGCCCAGGTCTTGTTGGGGCTGATCCACGGCGCCAGCTTGCGCTTGCCGAACAGGCGGCCGGCGACGTAGGCGCCGGTATCGGAAGCCCACACCAGGATGATTGCCAGCAGCACCCATTCGGGGCCCCGCAATTGGCCGTGCAGGAAGACCAGGGCCGTCCAGGAGGGCAGGATCGCCAGCAGCCCCAGGAGCAGTTTCAGGCGGCGGTTATCCGGCGTGGGCGAGGCCGCGAAACTGTGACGGGCCAGCCACAGGGGGCTCAGGCTCCATCCACCGACGCCGAGAACCATGACCAAGATCCAGATCCCCGTATGTCGTGCGTGCAGGATCGTCATCAGCACCATCAGCGTCAGCATCAGGGCGAGCCAGGACACCCGTGGCAGGATGCGGTGCAGGCCACTCAGGCGTGTCCACTCCCATTGCGCGGCCAGGAACAGTGCGGCCATGAACGTGCCGAACAGCCAGGTCGGCGGCAGGAGCATCACCGCCAGTACAAGCGGGATCAGGAACAGGGCGGTGACGAGGCGCTGTGCGAGCATGCGGCAGTGGATCCTTGCGATCAGTGAGCGACGGGTTCGCCGGAGACCTGCGCCCCGGTACGGCCGAAGCGTCGTTGTCTGCCGGCGTAGTCGGCCATTGCGGCATCGAGGCAGGCGGCATCGATGTCCGGCCACAGCGTATCGGTGAAATACAGTTCGGTATAGGCCAGCTGCCACAGCAGGAAATTGCTGATGCGCCTCTCGCCGCCGGTACGAATGAACAGGTCGGGTGCCGGCAGTTCGCTCAGGCAGAGCCGCGCACCGAACAGGGTTTCGTCGATGGCATCGGCTTTGAGCTGACCGCGGGCGACTTCGTTGGCCAGCGTACGGGCAGCCTGCGCGATGTCCCAGCGGCCCCCGTAGTTGACCGCGATATTGACCTGCAGCGCGGTGTTGTCCCGGGTACGATGGCTGGCGGCTTGCATGCGCTGGAGCAGCGGCGCCTCGAAGCGCTCCAGTGCACCGATGAAGTTCAGCCGCACGCCGTGTGCATGCAGTTCATCCACTTCCTTGTCCAGCGCCTTGACGAACAGCCCCATCAGTGCCGACACCTCGCTCGGGGGGCGCTGCCAGTTTTCGCTGGAAAAGGCGAACAGCGTCAGCACGGGCACCCCGTGGCGCAGGCAGTATTCGACACACTGGCGCACGGCCTTCTGGCCGGCGCGGTGACCGAAACGGCGTGGCCGATGGCGCTTTTCTGCCCAGCGTCCGTTGCCATCCATGATGATGGCAATGTGTCGCGGAACGCTGGGCGGCTCGGAGGACATGGCTGGCGATGGCTTCAGACCGCCATCAGCTCCTGTTCCTTGGCTTCGGTGACGGTATCTACATCCTTGACGAACTGGTCGGTCAGGCGCTGGATCTCGTCCTCGGCGCGGTGTTCGTCGTCCTCGCTGATTTCCTTCGCCTTCTGCAGTTCCTTGATCTGCTGGATGGCATCCCTACGGATGTTGCGGATGGCGATTTTCGCGTTCTCGCCCTCATGTGCAACATGCCTGGCCAGTTCCTTGCGGCGCTCCTCGGTCAACGGCGGCAGGTTGAGCCGGATGACCATGCCTGCGGTATTGGGCGTGATGCCGATGTCAGAGGCCAGGATGGCCTTTTCGATCGGACCGACCATGTCCTTCTCCCACGGTGTGATGGTCAGCGAACGGCCGTCGGTGACGGCGACGCCGGCAACCTGCGTCAGCGGCATGTCCGCGCCGTAGTAGGACACCTTGATGCCTTCGACCAGGGCCACGCTGGCGCGGCCGGTGCGCAGGCGCTGCAATTCATGCCTGAGGGTTTCCACGCTCTTGCCCATGCGGGTCTGGGCATCGCTCTTGATGTCGTTGATCATGCAGGGCTCCGGGTGCCGGACGATCCGGCGAGTATAGCAGTGCGCCGACCCGTATCCGGGGGTGGCGGGGTCAGTCAGGACGACTCGACGAGCGTGCCGACCGGTTCCCCGTTGAGGATGCGTCCGAGGTTGCCGGAGCGGGTCTGGTCGTAGATGCGCAGTGGCATGCCGTGGTCGCGGCACAACGCGATCGCGGCGGTGTCCATGACGGCGAGCTTGCGTTCGATGACATCGTCGTAGGTCAGCGTCTCGAATCGTTCGGCGTCGCTGTGTCTGGCCGGGTCGGCACTGTACACGCCGTCGACCTTGGTCGCTTTCAGCAGCAGGTCGGCACCCAGCTCGATGGCACGCAGCGCGGCGGCCGAGTCGGTGGTGAAGAATGGGTTGCCTGTGCCGGCCGCGAAGATCGCGATGCGACCCTTTTCTATGTGGCGGATGGCGCGGCGCAGGATGTAGTCCTCGCACACGTCGTGGATCGGGATGGCGCTCATCACCCGGGCGTAGGCGCCGCGTTTCTCCAGGGCGTCCTGCATGGCCAGGGCATTGATCACTGTGGCCAGCATGCCCATGTGGTCGCCGGCCACGCGGTCCATGCCGGCAGCCGCCAGGCCCGCGCCGCGAAAGATGTTTCCACCGCCGATGACGAGCCCGATCTGCACGCCTGAGCGCTGCGCCTCGATGATTTCGTCGGCCAGCCGCCCGATCACTTTCGGGTCGATGCCGTAGTCCTCCTCACCCATCAGGGCCTCGCCGGAGAGCTTGAGCAGGACGCGACGGTACAGGGGCGAGGGTTCGGTCATGTGGGCTTCCCGGGGCGGACAAACGGGGGAATTGTAGCCGATGCAGTCGGTTCAGGTGCTTTCTTGCGTGCAAAAAAGAAGGGCCGCGATGCATGCGGCCCTCGAAGAACAAACGTACAGGTGGAGGCTCAGGCCAGGCCGGCCTGCTTCATGACCTCGGCGGCAAAGTCGTCTTCGGCCTTCTCGATGCCTTCGCCCACGGCCAGACGCTCGACGGCAAGGATTTCGGCGCCCTGCTTTTTCAGCACGTCGCCGACGGTGCTCGCGGTATCCAGGACATAGGCCTGGCCGGTCAGCGACTGTTCGGCGCAAAGCTTGCGCAGCTTGCCCTGGATCATCTTTTCCTGGATCTCGGCCGGTTTGGCCTTGTCCTTGTCGGTCATCTGCGCCAGGGCGATTTCCTTTTCCTTATCCAGCACTTCGGCCGGGACATCGTCCGGGGTCACGTAGGCCGGATTCATGGCCGCCACATGCATGGCGATGCCCTTGGCCAGGTCCGCAGAGCCGCCCTTCAGCGCCACCAGCACGCCGATGCGACCGCCGTGGATGTAGCTGCCGAGCGTGTCGCTGGAGGTCACCCGCGCCATGCGCCGGACCTGGATGTTTTCGCCGATCTTGGCGATCAGGCCCTTGGCGGTGTCCTCGACGCTGTCGCCGCCCTGGAAGGCTGCGGCCTTCAGCGCCTCGACGTCGGCAACACCCGACTCAAGGGCCACCTTGGCGACGTTGTCGCTGAACTTCAGGAAGTTCTCGTCCTTGGCCACGAAGTCGGTTTCGCAATTGACTTCGACCAGGATGGCGGCATCGCTGTTCTGTGCGGCCACAATACGGCCCTCGGCCGCGACGCGACCGGCTTTCTTGTCGGCCTTGGCCAGGCCCTGCTTGCGCAGCCATTCCATGGCGACATCGATATCGCCCTCATTGGCGACCAGGGCTTTCTTGCATTCCATCATGCCGGCGCCGGAGCGCTCGCGCAGTTCCTTGACCTGCTGTGCACTAATCTGCATCGGTATTCCTCGGTATTTCGTGTGGCGTGCGCCAGCGGGGCGCGCGCCGTGAGTGGGAGCTTATTCGCCGTCGGCAGCGGTTTCGGCGGCCGGCTTCCCGGCATCCGTTGCACTGTCGCTCGTGTCCTCCGCATCGGTCGGCTTTCCGGTCTTGCGGGGAGCGGCTTTCCTGGCAGGGCTCTTCTTGGCGGCCGACTTCCTGGGCGGGGCCTTCTTGTGCGGCTCGTCGGTCTTCATGACCGGATTGCCCTCGGCGTCCAGCTCGACGAAATCGTTGCCGTTGCCCTGGGCGGCAGCCGGAGCGGCAGCCTTGCCTTCAAGCACGGCGTCGGCTGCTGCGCGGGTGTAGAGCTGGATGGCGCGGATGGCGTCGTCGTTGCCCGGGATGGCGTAATCGACCCGGTCCGGATCGTAGTTGGTGTCGACCACCGCAACCACGGGAATGCCCAGCTTGCGGGCTTCCAGCACGGCAATGTCCTCGTGACCGACATCGATCACGAACAGGGCGTCCGGCAGGCGGTTCATGTCCTTGATGCCGCCGAGCGAGTTTTCCAGCTTCGCGCGCTCGCGGCGAAGGGTCAGCACTTCATGCTTGACCAGCTTCTCGAAGGAGCCGTCGGTTTCGGCCTCTTCCAGCTCCTTGAGCCGGGCGACCGACTGCTTGACGGTGCGGAAGTTGGTCAGCATGCCGCCCAGCCAGCGCTGGGCGACGAAGGGCATGCCGCAACGGGCAGCTTCGGCCGCGATTGCCTCGCGGGCCGCACGCTTGGTGCCGACGAACAGGATCGTGCCGCGCTTCTGGGCGACGCCGGAAATGAAATTCATGGCATCGTTGAAAAGCGGCAGCGTCTTTTCGAGATTGACGATGTGGATCTTGCCGCGGGCGCCGAAGATGTAGGGGCCCATCTTCGGGTTCCAGTAACGGGTCTGGTGGCCGAAATGCACGCCGGCCTCCAGCATCTGGCGCATGGTGACTTGAGACATGTTGTACTCCAGGGGTTGGACCTCCACGCATCCCCGATTCCGACCCCGACGCCCGAAAGGCGGACGGGGCACCCCGAAACCGGTGCCGATACGTGTGTGGCGTTGTTGGTTGTCGCTGCGAACCATTTCGCATGCGACCCGACGATCATGCCGCACAGGCGTTACAATCGTCTTTCGATCCGCGTCGTGCGAGGGTTTTGTCCCTGGCCCGGCGTCAGAGCCGGTCAATTGTAGCCGTATGCGGTAGCGCCCCACAAGGCAGGCCCGATATGCAAGCTACGCCGTCACCGCGGCCCGGTCGGGCTGGTGGCGGGCACAACAGGATGCAGCATGGCAGTCGTAGCGAAAACCCCAGAAGAAATCGAGAAGATGCGCGTGGCCGGACGCCTGGCCGCCGAGGTACTGGCCGTGCTCAAGGAGCACGTGCAACCGGGCGTGACCACCGAGGACCTGGACCGCATCGCCTACGAGCACATCGTCAACGTGCAGAAGGCGGTGCCGGCCAACGTCGGCTACCGCGGCTTTCCGAAGACCCTGTGCACATCGGTCAACCACGTGATCTGCCACGGTATTCCCAGTACTTCCAAGGTCCTCAAGGATGGCGACATCGTCAATTGCGACGTCACCGTGATCAAGGACGGTTGGCACGGCGACACCAGCCGCATGTTTGTCGTCGGCAACCCCAGCGTACGCGCCAGGCGGCTGGTCGATGTGACCTGGGAGGCAATGATGAAGGGGATCGGGGCCGTGCGTCCGGGCGCCACCCTGGGTGACATCGGCCACGCCATCCAGAGCCATGCCGAGTCGGCCGGTTTTTCGGTGGTGCGCGAGTACTGCGGACACGGTATCGGCAAGATCTATCACGACGAGCCGCAGGTGCTGCACTATGGTCGCCCGGGTACGGGTCTGCGGCTGGAGAAGGGTATGACCTTCACGGTCGAGCCCATGATCAACGCCGGCAAGGCGGCGACGCGCGCATTGCCCGATGGCTGGACGGTGGTGACTAAGGACCACTCGCTGTCGGCGCAATGGGAGCACACCGTGGCCGTGACCGAAGACGGCTACGAGATCCTCACGCCCTGGCCGGACGCCTGAAACCAGGTTGCCTCGGACGCGTGACCGGTACACGGATCGGCGGCATGCGGACGATATAGATCCGGACTGCGGAAACAACCGCGCGATTTAGTCATGCGCAGGCGTTATGCTGCCTGCAGCACCTGCCGAGGGTCCATTGACGTGTCTGTGCACAAGACTGCCTCCCGCCTGCTGCCCGCACTTCCGCGCCTGCCACGCGCCGTGCCGCGTTCGGGGGTTTCCGCGGATGCGCGGCGTGCCCTGAGGCAACTGGCGAGCGATGCCGATCGCAGCCTGTCCACCTCGTTTGCCGCCGGCAGCCAGGCCGGTTTGCTGGCTGAGCGGCGTACGGCATTGGTCGACCGGGTTCTCGAACATGTCTGGACCGCATTTCTCGGCGCCCCGGAAGGCGCTGCGCTGTTTGCCGTCGGCGGCTATGGCCGGGGCCTGCTGTTTCCGCAGTCCGATGTCGACCTGCTGGTGCTGGTCACGCCCGAGGCCGGGACGCGCTGGGCGCCGGCGCTGGAGCGCTTCTTTGCCTGCCTGTGGGATATCGGGCTCAAGCCAGGCAGCGCGGTGCGCGATGCGGACCAGTGCCGTAGCCTGGCGGGGAGCGATGTCAGCGTCTTCACCAGTCTGCTCGACGGACGCTGGCTTGCCGGTGATGCGGCCATGCGCACGGTGTATTCGGCCATTGTCGATGATCCCGTGTTGTGGCCTGCGAAGGACTTTCTTCAGGCCAAGCTTGAGGAGCAGGCCGAGCGGCATGCCCGGCACGACGACACGGCGCACAACCTCGAACCCAATCTCAAGGATGGCCCCGGTGGGCTGCGCACCCTCGACCTGTTGCGATGGCTGGGACGCCGGGTGGCCGGCGTGGGAAGTTTCAACGCCATGGTCGACGAGGGGCTGCTCGATCCGGCCGAGCACGATGCGCTGCTGGCCGCCGAATCCACCCTTCAGCGGTATCGTTTCGCGCTGCATCTGGAAGCCGGGCGTGCCGAGGAACGGCTTCTGTTCGACTACCAGCGGGCCCTGGCCGCGCGCCTGGGTTTCGAGGACGAGCATGCCAAGAACCTGGGCGTGGAACAGTTCATGCAGGGCTACTACCGGGCTGCCACCGTGATCGAGCGGCTGGGTGTCCAGCTCGGCGAGCGTTTCGAGGAATTGCTCGAAGTGGATGTCGCGCCCGAACCGCTGAATGCGGATTTCGTGCGCCTGGGCACACGCCTGGAGCCGAGTGATGCAGATCTGTACCGGCGCCGCCCGGCCGCCCTCATCGAGGGATTCATCCTGCGCCTGGACCACCCTGAACTCATCGGGTTCACCGCCGAGGCCATGCGCCGCATCCAGCAGGCCGTGGCCGAGCTCGGCGAGCGCATCGGCGAGGATCGCGCCGTGCTCGATAGCTTGTGCGCCCTGCTGCGGCGTGGCGCGCCGGCCGTGGAGGCACTGTGGCGCATGAACCGTTTCGGACTGCTGGCCGCGATTCTGCCTGCGTTCGGACGGGTGGTCGGGCGCATGCAGTACGACCTGTTTCACGTCTACACCGTGGACGAGCACACCATGCGCGTGTTGCGCAACGTGGCGCGTTTTGCCGATCCCGGGGCGCGTCGCGAATTTCCCATCGCCTGCGAGATCTGGTCGAGCCTGGACCGGCCGGAGATCATCCTGCTGGCGGCGCTTTTCCATGACATCGCCAAGGGGCGTGGGGGCGATCATTCGGTGCTGGGTGAATCCGATGCCCGCGACTTCTGCAAACGCCTGGGCCTGTCCGACGAGGACGGTGCACTGGTGGCCTGGCTGGTTCGCTGGCACCTGCTGATGAGCACCACGGCGCAGCGCCAGGACATCACCGACCCCGACGTGGTGCACCGGTTTGCCACCGAAGTGGGCGACTGGGAGCACCTGGACCATCTGTACCTGCTGACCATTGCCGACATCATCGGCACCAGCCCCAAATTGTGGAACTCCTGGAAGGACCGTCTGCTCGCGGATCTGTACGTGGCCGCGCGCTATGCCCTGCGTTCGGACCTTGCACTGCCCCTGCGTGCCGATGCCCGTGTGCGCGATTGCCGTGAACGTGCGCTGGCCCTGCTGGTGCACGAGGGCTTCCAGTCCGACCAGGTCGCGCATGTGTGGGCTGATTTCCCCGATTTGAGCTTCCTGCGCCACCGGCCCGAGCAGATTGCCTGGCAGACGGCTGCCGTGCTTCATGCCGGAGGGCAGCTGCCGCTGGTCGAGGTGCACCCGTTTTCGGTGCGTGGGTGTACCGAGGTATTCGTCTGCGACCGCGACCGTGACGGCCTGTTCGCCACCGTCACGGCGATGCTCGACCGCCTGCGTTTCTCGGTGGTGGAAGCGCGCGTGCTGGGTTCCAACACAGGTTTGGCACTGGATACGTTTTTGCTGCTGGAGTCGGACACCCAGCAACCGGCCAGCCTGGAACGCGCTGATGAATTGCGCACGCGGCTGGGACGTGCCCTTGGCCAGCCGGTGCGAACGCAACCGGCAAAGCGCGGGTTGAGCCGCAGGCAGAGGCATTTCCAGATGACTCCGCGCATCGAGTTCACCGACGATGTCGCCGCTGAACGCACGCAGTTGGCACTGGTATGCAGCGACCGCCCCGGTCTGCTGGCCGAGGTTGCACGCACCTTCGTGGAGACGGGTGTGCGTGTGCACGATGCGCGCATCGCCACCTTCGGAGAACGCGTGGAGGATTTCTTCCAGCTCACCGATCGCGGGAACCGGCGACTGGATGCCGATGCCTGCGAACGCTTGCACGCGGCGTTGATGCTGCGGGTCGGTCCGTCGGCCGATGACATGCGCGGACCGGAATCCGCCCGGCGAAGGCCCGGGGCACTCGGATAGAGCATCGACGGCCTGCATCCGTGTACTCTTTGCAGTTTCCCCATTCCAGCAACCGGACAACCCGCATGCCCTCCCTCGAAACCCTTGTAGATGATGCCTTTGAACGCCGCAACGATCTGAGCCGGGACGAGATCGAGCGTGAGATACGACCGGCGGTGGAACAGGCGCTGGACCGGCTCGAATCGGGACAGGCGCGTGTGGCCTCGCCGGATGGGCGGGGTGGCTGGACCGTGCATGCGTGGCTGAAGAAGGCTGTGCTGCTGTATTTCCGCATCCACGAAAATTGCGTGGTCGATGGTGGGCCCGCGCAGGCCTACGACAAGGTGCCGCTGCGTTTCGGACACGGCTCCGGACCCGAGGTCGAATTGACCGGTGCGCGCGTGGTGCCCGGTGCGCTGGTGCGCCGTGGCGCGCACATCGCACGCGATGCCGTGCTCATGCCCAGTTACGTCAATATCGGCGCCTATGTGGGTGAGGGCACCATGGTCGACACCTGGGCCACGGTGGGTTCGTGCGCGCAGATCGGCGCGCGCGTGCATCTTTCCGGTGGCGTTGGCATCGGCGGGGTGCTCGAACCCCTGCAGGCCGGACCGACCATCATCGAGGATGACTGCTTCATCGGCGCGCGCTCGGAAGTGGTCGAGGGCGTGGTGGTGGAAAAGGGCAGCGTGATCGGCATGGGCGTGTTCCTGGGCCAGTCCACGCGCATCTACAACCGCGCCACCGGCGAGATCAGCTACGGCCGGGTGCCTGCCGGCAGCGTGGTGGTGGCCGGCAGCCTGCCGGCGAAGGACGGATCGCACAGTCTCTACGCCGCTGTCATCGTCAAGCAGGTGGATGGCAAGACCCGTTCCAAGACCGGCATCAACGAACTGCTCAGGGCCGCGCAATGACCGTTACTGTCTACGGCCTGAAGTCCTGCGATACCTGCCGCAAGGCGCGCAAGTGGCTGGACCGCTTCGAGGTCGAATACACGTTTGTCGATTATCGCGAACACCCGGTCCCGGCTGCCACGCTGAAGGACTGGGCAGGCCGGTTGGGCGGTTGGGAAAAACTGGTCAACAAGGCCTCCACCACCTGGCGCAACCTGCTGCCACAGCGCAAGAATCCGGACAGCGATCCCGAGTGGACTTTGCTGATCAGGGAATACCCGGCGCTGGTGCGCCGTCCCGTGGTGGTGCTGGACGATGGCAGCGTGAGCACGGGTTTTCGCGACGCCTTGTTCAGGCAACGCTTCGGACGCTGACATGAAGCAGGCCACTATCCATCGTTATCTCACCAACCTGCGCATCGAGCGGGACAATGCCGCCCTGTATGCCGGCCTGGCAGCGCTCAGTGACGATGCGCGGGCGGCCCGTGCATTTCGCCGCATTGCCGAGTCGGAACGTGCCAATGCGGCTTTCTGGGTGGCGCAGCTGGCTGAACTGGGCCACGGCGCACCGGAACGCCGCCCGAGTCTCCGTGTGCGGCTGCTGCTGTGGCTTGCGGCCCGCTTCGGCAGCGATTTCGTGATGCCCACGGTGTCGCGCATCACGCATGCCGATCACTACGCCACGCCGGTCGACCGCAGCAGTCACCGCGACCATTTCCACGACAGCG
Organism: Rhodanobacteraceae bacterium; assembly: GCA_027019085.1. Taxonomy (GTDB): domain Bacteria; phylum Pseudomonadota; class Gammaproteobacteria; order Xanthomonadales; family Rhodanobacteraceae; genus Oleiagrimonas. The sequence continues at coordinate 49,831 of JALUXG010000053.1, forward strand.
GCCGTGCCCTGCCGAGCAGCGGCCTGCGCGGCCAGAGTGGCAACACACTGCGCGCCGCCGTGCTGGGTGCCAACGACGGCCTGGTGTCCAACGTCAGCCTGGTCATGGGCATGGCCGGCGCCGCGGTTTCCGATCATGCGGTGGCCCTGGCCGGTACGGCCGGACTGGTCGCCGGGGCCTGTTCGATGGCGCTGGGCGAATGGCTGTCGGTCAACAGTTCACGCGAGTTCTACCAGGCGCAGATCACCGCGCGCGCCGAACGCCTGGCGGTGGCACCGGAAGACGTGCGCCAGCGCATCGCCGCAATCTACCGTGACAAGAATCTCGGTGAGGCCGTGTCCGAGAGCATGGCAGCGAAACTGATCGAGAGCCCGCGCTCGGCCCTGGACCTGCTGGTACGCGAAGAGCTGGGCGTCGACCCGGAGGACCTCGGTGGTTCGGCCTGGCATGCCGCGATCTCCTCGTTTTTCCTGTTTGCCGTAGGTGCCGCCTTTCCCGTGGCACCGTACCTGTTCCTGCACGGGCAGGCTGCCCTGATCGCCTCGCTGGTAAGCACGGCGTCCGGTCTGGCCATCATCGCCTCGTCCACTTCGCTGTTCACCGGTCGCCCGCTGGGCTATTCCATCGTCCGTCAGTTCGCCGTCACCTCGGCCGCGGCAGGAATCACCTGGGTGCTTGGCCATGTGCTCGGCGCGGTGCTGGGCTAGGGATGCTCTGAACAAGTCTACGTAGGCAGCATGATGTCCAGAAGGTTCGCAGGGTGGTGGGCGTGGCGCCGCGCAGGCTGGTTGCCTGGGCAAGCCGCGCGCGCCGCCCTGCGGGCCTTCTGGACATCACCTCGGCCTTCGGGCCCAATCGCTTGGGGCCGCTCTGTCTGCGCGCAGCTACGCAGCGCGCCGTTTCGACAGGCAGCCAAGCCTGCCTTCATCGGCACACTGCGCATCTGCACGCAGACAGAACGGTGACGCGTGCGTACACTTGTTCAGGCATCCCTAGGAGCATGTCGATGCCTGCAGTACTCGACCTTGCCTGCGAACTGATTCGGCGGCGTTCGGTGACGCCTGATGATGCCGGATGCCTGGACCAGATCGGTACGCGACTGGAACGCGTCGGCTTTACGCTGGAGCGCATGCGCTTCGGCAAGGTCGACAATCTGTGGGCGACGCATGGCCTGGCTGATGAGTCCACTCTGGTATTCCTCGGGCATACCGACGTGGTGCCAAGCGGCCCCGAAGATGCATGGGCTTCGCCGCCATTCGAGCCGACGATCCGTGACGGCGTGCTGTACGGTCGTGGCGCAGCGGACATGAAGGGCAGCGTGGCCGCCATGGTGGTGGCGCTGGAGGAATTCGTCGCCGCGTATCCGGATCATGCCGGTCGTGTGGGATTGCTGCTCACCAGCGACGAGGAAGGCGACGCGATCGATGGGGTGCGCAAGGTTGCCGACGTGTTCAGGCAGCGCGGAGAGCGCCTGGACTGGTGCGTGGTAGGCGAGCCTTCCGCGAAGCAGAAGCTGGGCGATCTGATCCGCGTGGGCCGACGCGGCTCGCTGTCTGCCACGCTGGATGTGCGGGGCGTGCAAGGCCACGTAGCCTATCCCGACAAGGCCGACAATCCGATCCACAAGCTGGCCCCTGCGCTGGCCGAGCTGGCCGCCGGGCACTGGGACGACGGCAACGACGACTTCCCGCCGACCTCGATGCAGGTGTCCAACATCCATGCCGGCACCGGTGCCAACAACGTCATTCCCGGCAACGTCAGGGTGTTGTTCAATTTCCGCTACGGCACTGCCAGCAGCGCCGAGAACCTGCGCGAACGCGCCGAAGCCATCCTCGACCGCCACGGCCTTGACTGGAAAATCCACTGGCACGATTCGGGCCGTCCCTTTCTATCTCCCCCCGACGGTATGTTGCGAGCTGTGGTTGCCGATGTCTGCCGTGAATGGGTCGGCATCGACCCGGAACAGAGCACCGGTGGCGGCACTTCGGATGGGCGATTCATCGCGCCGCTGGGGGTGGAAGTGGTGGAAGTCGGCCCGGTCAACGCCAGCATTCACAAGGTAGATGAATGCGTTACCGTCGACGATCTGGAGCGGTTGCCTGGCCTATACCGGTCTGTAGCAGAGCGCATGCTGCAAGTTGCTGGTACGCGCACCTGACCGCTCGCCCCCTTCCTGAAGGGAGCGAGCGGCATTGCTGTCGGCTGGCATGCCGGTTTCATGTTCCGAGGTGCCCGGTCACCCAGGTGTAGATGGCGCGGTAGTACAGCTCGCGGTGTACCGGGTCGTGCGGCGAATGGCGGCCGCCGGGCAGGGCGATGAACTTCACCGGCACGTGGCGGCTGTCCAGCGCGTGGTACAGGGCGAACGATTCGGTGATCGGCACGGTGATGTCCGAAGTGCCCGAGAGGATCAGCGTCGGCGTGGTGATCTGTCCCGCATAGGTGATGGGCGACCCGGTGCGGTACAGCTTGGCGCTGGCCTTGTCCCAAGGACTGCCGCCCAGCGAGTCGCGCGTCCAGGCCAGGTTGCCGGCGCCGGACAGCTCATATTCCTCGGTCCAGTCGAGGGCACCGTCGGCCACCACCGCGCAGGTCCAGAAGTGCTGGTGCGAGATCAGCCAGCCGGTCATGTAACCGCCGTAGGAATGGCCGACCGCGGCGATGCGCTTGCGGTCCACGATACCCTTTTTCTCCAGCATCCTGATGCCGGAGATCACGTCACTGTCGGGGCCGGCACCCGGATCGCGGTAAATGGCGTGTTCGTGCGCAGTGCCCAGGTTGTCGCTGCCACGGTAGTTGGGTTCGAATACCAGGTAGCCATGCGCCGCGAACAGGTCGCGCAGCGGCCCAACCTCGCCGGTGTCGAAGTCCTCGGTCGAGGCCGCCTCCGGCCCGCCGTGGCTGAACACCACCAGTGGATAGCGATGACCTGCCTTGTAGTGGATCGGGTAGGTGAGGATACCGTCGTTGACTTCGCCGTCCGGTGCTTTCCAGTGCAAGGCCACACCGCGTGGCCAGGAGAACGCTGCGAAATGGGCGTTGAAGTGGGTCAGTTGCCGCGGTTTGCTGCCGGGGGTAGGCAGAAGGTACAGCTCGGGTGCACGGTCAGCGGCGTCGGCCACCACGGCCAGTGCCCCTGTATCGGATACCGCAAGCTGCAGGGCGTTGAGCGCACCGAGGTTCACGGCATGCCCCTTGCCATGCAGGGGCTGGATGTAGATCGTGCGATGTATCCCGTTGTTGGCGATGCCCACCAGCCCGCGGCCATCCGGCAGCCAGGCGTAGTTGGCGAACAGGTTGCGATCAAGGTCGGCACTGATGTCACGCCCGGCGTGACCGTGCACCGAGCCGATCATCCACTCCATGGTGCTGATCGGACCGGGGCCGTGCGGGTACAGCCAGGCCACGGTATTGCCTCGCGGCGCAAAGCGCGGCGTGTATTCGTAGCTGTGCTTGTCACTCAGCGGGTGTTGCTCGCCGGTGGCCACGTTCACGGCGACGATGCGGGTACGGTCACTGTCTCCGTCGTAGGCGTCGGCCTGCCGGGTGTAGACGATCCAGCGACCGTTCGCCGACCAGGAGGGTGCCGAGATGCCGCCGCCGAATGGCGGTGGGGTTTCCAGCACGCTGGTGTCGCCGTGGGTAAGCTGCCGTGTCTTGCCGCTGGCCAGGTCGAGCAACCAGATGTGCGACGGCACGGCGGGTTTCGTCGAGAGGTAGTCCACGTGATGCACGACAAACAGGTCGTGATGCATGCGCCGGTCCCTGGCGCTGATCGGCGAGGGGTCCGGGGTGACGTAGGCCAGGCGCAATCCGTCTGGACTCCAGGTGAACTGCTCGACGCCGCGCGGTGCGTCGCTGCGCTCGACCGGGGTGCCGCCCGTGACCGAAACGGTGTAGATCTGCGGTTGTTGCCTGCCGACCCGGGCAATGAAGGCGAGTGTGTCGCCATCAGGTGACCAGCGCGGCATGCTCATGGCGTGCAGGCTCGGGGCAAGAACGCGCGCATGACCGTCCTGCATGTCGATCACATGCAGCGTGGCGTCATAGCGGTCATGGATGTAATCGGGACGGTAGCTCAGGAAGGCCAGGTGTGCGCCGTCGGGAGAAAACCGCGGTGATGTGATGCGCACCAGTGTGCGCATGTCCTTGAGCTTGACCGGGCCGCCTGTTGCAAGCGCCGCCGGGACGCCCGGTGTCAGCAGCAAGGCAGCGAGGAAAAGAGTTCGGTGAGCGAATTTCATGACAACCTCCGGGTGGGGATGCGCGGGGCGTCCGTTCGTCGACCGGCAGCACGAAGGGGTCCGGTCCGGGTCCTGGGACGAGGCGGCACGGGCAATGGCCACATGCCGATCAGGGCATCATAGACTGCGGTGGCATATCCTGGAAACCGGGCCAGTGAGGGATAATGCCGGCCCATGAGCCTGCATGTCGCAACCCCCTTTCTCGCTTCGCATGCGCTGAGCCTGTCCAGCGGCCATTCGGTGTGGTTGAAGCTGGAAGCCTTGCAGCCGTCGGGATCGTTCAAGATGCGCGGCGTGGGTCACGCCTGCGAGATCTGGCGGGATCGCGGTGCACGGCGTTTCGTGTCTTCCTCCGGTGGCAATGCAGGACTGGCCGTGGCCCATGCAGGACGCATGCTGGGGCTCCCGGTCATGGTGGTGGTGCCCGAATCGACACCCGCACGGGCGCTGACCCTGTTGCGCAGGGAAGGGGCGGATGTCGTCGTGCACGGGGAAACCTGGCAGGAAGCGCACCGGCATGCCCTGGACCGGGTGGGCGACGCGGATGCGTTCATCCATCCCTTCGATGATCCGCTGCTATGGCACGGTCATGCCACGCTGGTCGACGAGATGGCGCGTACGGGCGTCAAGCCGGATATCGTCGTGCTCGCGGTCGGTGGTGGCGGCCTGCTGTGCGGGGTGATCGAAGGCCTGCACCGGAACGGTTGGCACGATGTCCCCGTATTGGCAGTGGAGACCCTGGGCACCGCCTCGTTCCATGCCGCCCTGCAGGAAGGGCACGCGGTACAGCTTGAGGGCATCAGCGGAGTGGCGACCTCGCTGGGCGCAAAACGCGTGTGCGATCAGGCCGTGGCATGGAGCAGGGAACATGCCATCGAGAGTGTGCTGGTCTCCGATCGCAGTGCACTGGATGCGTGCATGCGCTTTCTCGATGATCATCGCCTGCTGGTCGAGCCGGCTTGCGGGGCCGGTCTTGCACCGCTCTACGAGACGATGCCGGTTCTTGATCGTTACAAGACCGTGGCGGTCGTGGTTTGCGGCGGCGCAACCTGCACGGTCGAGCAGCTGCAGCAGCAACGCGCCCGTTGCGATGCGCCTGATTGATGCCCATGGTGTGGAATGCGGCATCGGCGACATCCGGGAACCGGTGACGGAAAGACTGTGGACATGCTTGCATATTAAGCTCGGCGTTTCGTCTGGCTGGCTGGCGTCCTGCCGGCCGGGTGTTCCGGTCCATCGTATGGGAGTCGAAAGATGAAACACCTGTTTCCGGGTGCGCTTGGTGTCATGGCTTGCGCCGTGCTTGCGTGGTTCCCCGTACATGCCGAACCGGCCCGGCCGGGGCTTGCCCAGGTACGCCATGTCTTCGTGATCGTGCTCGAGAACGAGCCCTACGACATCACGTTCGGTCCGCGTTCGCCCGCACCCTACCTGGCGCACGAGCTGCCGGCGAAAGGGGCATTGCTGACCCGCTATTTTGCCGTCGGCCACAACAGTCTGGACAACTACATCGCCCTGATCAGCGGTCAGGCGCCCAACCACGACACCCAGCGGGACTGCCCGGTCATGACGCCGTTCGTACCGTCCGGACCCGTGGGCCGCTACGGGCAGCTGCCGGGGCGCGGCTGCGTGTATCCGAAATCGGTCAAGACCGTTGCAGATCAGCTGCATGCAGCGGGCTGGCACTGGAAGGGCTACATGGAAGACATGGGTGCCGATCCCGCGCGGGAAGCGGCCGTCTGTGCCCACGTACCCCTGGGCGCACGCGATCACACCAATCACGCCAGCCCGCGCGATCAGTACGCGGACAAGCACAATCCGTTCATCTACTTTCGATCGATCATCGATGATCCGTCCTATTGCGCCCGTCACGTGGTGCCACTGAAGGATCTGCAGAAGGATCTGGCGCGCATCGCCACCACGCCCAACTATGCCTTCATCACGCCCAACCTGTGCCACGACGGTCATGACGCACCGTGCGCCAACGGCGAGCCTGGCGGTCTGGTGTCGGCAGACGCGTTCCTGCGGTACTGGGTACCGAAGATTCTCGCCGCACCGGCATTCCGCCGGAACGGACTGCTGGTGATTACCTTCGACGAGGGCGCCAGCGGCAAGTCCTGTTGCCAGGAACAGGGGCTGCCCGGGGGGCCTGAACCCGGTCGCTACGGGCCGGGAGGCGGGCGTGTGGGCGCGGTGCTGATTTCGCCGTTTATCCGTCCGGGCACGGTGTCCACGCGAGCGTACAACCACTACTCCCTGCTGCGCAGCGTGGAAAAGATCTTTGGCCTGCCGTACCTGGGCTACGCCGGTGCGCCCGGGATCAAGGTCTTCGGTCGCGACATCTTTCACGCTCCAGCCGCTCCCGTGCCATCGGCCCAGGCCCGCGGTGTTGATCGGCAGTAAGATGGCTGCGTAATCACGTGGAGTCCGCTCATGCGCATGCGATGGGTCTTTCCGTTGACGCTTTTCCTGGCCGTGCTGACTTGCGGAGTGGCCTGGGCCGGCAAACCCTTGGAGCTGCATGCCAGCGATGGCGTGACGGTCTACGGCACCTACACGCGCGCCGCGGATCCGGGGGAAAGGGTCCTGCTGCTGTTTCATCAGGCCGGAGCCAGCCATCACGAATACGATCCGCTGATTGCGAGCTTCACGCGGCAAGGCTGGGACACCCTGGCCATCGACCAGCGCTCGGGTGGTTCGCTGTTCGGCGGGCGCAATGCAACGGTGGCGAAGCTGGGCAAATCCGTCGGGTACCTTGACGCCATGCCCGACCTCGAGGCCGCGCTGGCCTGGGCGCAGTCGCGCAGGTACCCGGTGATTGTCGCGGTGGGTAGCTCGTATTCCTCCTCACTGGTGCTGCTGCTGGCCGCGCAGCATCCACACGCACTGTCGGCGGTGGCGAGTTTCTCGCCCGGCGAGTATTTCGCCGACAGCAACCTCGTCAGGCGCGCGGCGGCAAGGCTGCGCATGCCGGTCTATGTCACCACTGACCCGAAGGAAGAGGGCCGGGTCGATACGGTGCTGTCGAAAGCGCATGGTGCCAACATCGTGCGTTACCGTCCCGTGGCCGGGGTGCACGGTGCCTCGACCCTGGTCTGCGCGCGCGACCCTGGAGGCTGCAAGGCCAATCTGCACAGCTTCCTGGCCTTCCTGCAAGGCATTGCATCGAGCAGGGTGGCACATTGAGCATGACCCGGGAGGGCATGCGGGTCCTGGCATGCACCGGCATTGCCCTGATGCTGGCTGGCTGTGGGTCCTCGTCGTCACCGTCGTCAGCCACATCCCAGCCAGTCCCGAGTCGCAATCTGGCCCGTGACCACGTGCAGAATCGTCGCTTTACCCTGGATATCCGCTATCCACCCCTGTCACCGTCGGCCGATGTGCTGACCCGGGCTCTGCACGCTCGCGGGGAGGCTGCCAGGCATGCGCTCATGCAGGCCGTGAAGGCGGCGCCGATGGCGCGGCCGTTGCGTCTGGCACTGGTATTCGAGGTCGCTTCGCGTACGCCGCGGTTCCTCAGCGTGCGCGAGAAGGGGTTCATCGATGCCGGCGGCGCGCATCCGGTACCGTTGCACGGGAATCACCTGCGAAAAGTGCGCCCCTCCCGGCAAGACGCCGGGAGGGGCTGAAGCTTCATTGCCTGTTCACCACCGGCAGCTCGATGTAGCTGGCTTCGCCTGGGGTGTGGTAGATCCGCTGGGTGGCCTTCACGTAGTCAGCCGGACGGGCGAAGAAGATGTTCTTCACGTAGGTCTGCGGGTTGCGGTCGTACAGCGGGAACCAGCTCGACTGCACCTGCACCATGATGCGGTGGCCCTTGCGGAACACATGGTTCGCGGTGGGCAGCGCGAAGCGGTACAGCAGCGGCTTGTTGGCCTTGATCGGATGCGGGTGTGCGTAGCTGCTGCGGTAACGGCCGCGGAAGATGTCCATGGAGATCGGCAACTGGTAACCGCCCAGCTGCGGTTCGGCCGCGACCTGGTTCGGGTACACATCGATCAGCTTGACCACCCAGTCCGAATCGGTGCCGCTGGTGGAGGCCACCAGGTGCACCTCGGGCTCGCCGGCGATGGTCACATCATGGTCGAGCACACCGGTTTCGAAGGTGACCACGTCGGTGCGGCCCGAGAACTGGCGCTGGTCGTCGACCAGCCACTCCGGCCAGGTCTGGTCGCCGGAATAGCCGACCGGCATGATCGGGCGGTTACGGAAGGGTACCGGCCTGGCCGGATCGGAGACGTAGCGGGTGTCGGCGCTCTCGCTGCGCTTTGGCGCCTGGAAGCTGGCCTTGCCAGCCGCGTGCAGGTACAGCGGCGTGGGCTGGATGGAGCAGCCGCGGGCACAGCCGGAAGGCCAGGATTCAAGGCGTTCCCAGTGGTTGGCGCCGGTGCGGAAGGCCGTCACCGGTGCCACCGGGTTGGGTGGCGCGTCGCTCTTCAGATAATGAGCCAGGAACGGCGCCAGGATGTGCTGCATGAAATAGGTGCCGGTGTCGGATCCGAAGCGGATGGCACCCAGGTGGTTGGCCGGCCCGATTTCCTGCCCGTGGTGCCACGGGCCCATCACCAGGTAGACCATGTCGTTGTTCTTGTCCTTGGGCTTGATGGCCTTGTACACCGCGATGGCGCCGTAGATGTCCTCCTGGTCCCACAGGCTGTCGACCAGCATCACCGGCACCTTCAGCGGCTGTCTGGCGAGGATCTTGTCCATCGCCTGCTCGCGCCAGAAGGCGTCGTAGGCCGGGTGCTGTGTGAGCTTTTTCCAGAAGCCGAGCTGGTCCATGCCGTAGGCCTTGCCCATCGCGCCGGCCGAGCCGTAGTGCATGTACAGGTCGTAGTCGTCCCAGTAGTTGCTCCACCACTTGGCGCTGTTGTCGCGGGTGGCTTCCTGCTCGTACACGTAGGGCATGTTCTGCTGGCGGAAGGCGCCGTGGTGGAACCAGTCGTCGCCCATCCAGCCGTCGACCATCGGGTTCATGGGCACCACGACCTTGAGTGCCGGATGCGGGTTGACCAGCGCAGTCAGCGGCTCGTAGCCGTCATAGGAAATGCCCAGGATGCCGACCTTGCCGTTGCTCTGCCTGACATGCTTCACCAGCCAGTCGATGGTGTCCCAGGTGTCGGTCGACTCGTCCACCGGGGTGTGGTTGAGCGGCCCGCGGAACGGTCGGTTCATCACGTAGTCGCCCTGCGAGCCATACTTGCCGCGGATGTCCTGGATCACGCGGATGTAGCCGCCGCCCACGATCACCGGCACGGCGTTGTCGTAGCCTTGCAGCGCCACGCCCTCGTCACCGCTCAGCTGCGCGTTTTGCATGTAGTGGACCATGCTGGAGGCGTTGTAGGGTGTGCGCGTCATCAGGATCGGTGCGTCGTGCGCGCCCTTGGGGATCATGATCACGGTGTGCAGCTTCACCCCGTCGCGCATCGGGATCATCACGTCCTCGATGGTGTAGCCGAAGCTGGAATGGTCGGGTACGAAGTGCGCCGGGGTTTCGCTGGGTAGCGAAGGGTACTTGGGCGGCGGGTTGGCGCCGGCGTGGGCCGCGACGGCTACGCACAAGGTGGCGGCCATCGCCGTGATCAGGTAGCGAAGCGAACGATGCATGGACTTCCCCAGGGTAAGGATGTGACAGGCCCGAAGATAGCGCGACGGCAAAGGTGCTGCATAGGCCATTGGTCCGGGGCTGTACATCAGCGATCGTGCCGGTCCTCGAACACGGCAAAAATCCCTGCGTAGGGACGGGTCATGAACAGCGGCGGGCCGAAGTAGCCGCCATGGTCGAAGAATTGCGAGATCGTGCCGTCCAGGTACAGCGCATTGCGGCAGCCGAGGCGGTCGCGGAACAGGCGGGCGAAGGCATGGAAGTTCACCGGTGTCTCGCTGATGGCGAACACCACGTCCCGTGGGGTACGCGCGCAGATGCCGCTGCGCCATTTCAGGCTGTCCGAGTCGGGCAGAAAATGCGGGTTGATGGCACCGTCGATGACCAGCATCGGTCCGGATTGCGTGGCCAGTCGAGGTGAGGGTTTGGCATCGCGATAGGCCTGCGTGGTCAGGACACGCGCATGGCCATTCGCATCGATCAGGAACACGCCGTTGGGGCGCAGCGAGAAGTTGCCCGCTGCAGGATCGCCGTGTGCGGTATTGAGCTGCTTGATGACCTTGCCGTGTTCCACGTACAGCCCCAATGGAGCGCCCTTGTGATCGTAGATCCCGGCATTGGCGGCAAACACCAGGCGCTTGCCGTGCCGAGATCCCCAGGCGCGAAGCGATGCGATGTCGGCATACGGCGTGCCGGTATCCGGATTGATCCAGTGCAGGGTCAGCAGCTCGCGCCGCAGGTCCACGTGCACGACGCGGTAGCTGGCGCCGCGATAGAGCACTTCGCTGCCGTCGGCGTCGGGATGCGCAGCGCAGGACACCAGCAACAGTAGGCTCAGTGCGGCCAGCAGCGACGGAAAGATGCGGGTGGGAAAGGTCCGGACCATGCATGCATGGTCGCGTCCGGGCTGCTGGCTTGCAAGTGCGCCTATGTGGCCGGCACGTGGTCTAGAATGTCCCATTTTCCGGCGCGTACCTCATGCCCTACACACCCATTGTCGCCACGCTCGGATACGTCCTTTCGCCCGATCGCGAGAAGGTGTTGATGATCCACCGCAACGCGCGCAAGGATGACCAGCATCTTGGAAAATACAACGGTCTCGGAGGCAAGCTTGAGGCCGACGAGGATGTGGCTTCCGGCATGCGTCGCGAGATTTCAGAGGAGGCCGGCATCCAGTGCCTGTCCATGCAGCTGCGCGGCACCCTCAGCTGGCCGGGCTTCGGCAAGCATGGCGAGGACTGGCTGGGTTTCATCTTCCTCATCGACCGTTTCCAGGGTGAGCCCCACGAGGGCAACCACGAAGGCACGCTGGAATGGGTCGAGCGATCCCGGCTGATGGAATTGCCGATGTGGGAAGGCGATCGCCATTTCCTGCCGCTGGTCTTCGACGAGGATCCGCGACCCTTCCACGGTGTCATGCCCTACCGCAACGGACGCATGCAGTCCTGGTCCTGCAGCCGGTTCTGAGCAATTCGCTACCAGGTGTGTTCCAGGGAAGCGACATCTGTATCAAGATCATCACGCGCATGCCTCATGGTTTTCGCAATACCTGATACGTCCTTATCGAAATCCGCGCCGCCTGTCCCGAAGACTTTCGATGCAGCTGTGTATGGCAGTCTTCATTTGATGGACTGCGTACCGGTGGCCTCCTGGCCGAGCGTCTGGACCAGTTCGGCTTGCGCATGGATCGGTGCCGAGCAGGCAGTGCCCCGGCATACAAAGGCAACCGCGTCAGCAGATGTCTTGTAGCGCTCCAGGCCGGGACCCGACGCGGCATGGCCAAGCTGGACAATGCGGGCGCGGGGACTGGTGAGGGCGGCCTGGAAGGCCCAGTCGGCGATCCTCTCGTCGCCGCGCAGGATGACCAGTGGCGAGGGGTCGAGAAATTCCTCCAGCGCCATGAGCAGTGTCGGATAAGCTGCGGGAGCGCGTTCGAGGTCGGCGCTCGCAGCGCGAAGCACGTCTTCGGCAGCATCGAGGTATTTCGGTTCGGCAAGAAGATGGCCGAGGTCACCGAAAAGACGTACCACAAAGGCGGCGCCGGAAGGCACGGAATCGTCGGCATAGCGGCGCGGGCGGTAGAGTACGGTCGCGGCGCCGGTGGGGGTCATTGCGAGACCGCCGCCTCCGGTGCGGAAGCGCGCGAGTATGGCGTCGGCAAGTTTCTTCGCGAGCGCGACCGCTGCCACACCGTCGGTGACGGCAGCGACGGCAAGCGCTGCGTGGGCGAGAAAGGCGTAGTCCTCGAGGAAGCCGGTCTGGTAGGCCTCGCCGTCCAGGGCGCAGGCAAGGACTTCGTCGCCTCGCAGCACGGTTTGTTCCAGGTACACCAGTGTTTCGGCTGCTCGTGTGGCCAGGGTGTGATCCTGCAGGAACAATGCGGCACGGGCGAGGCCGATGACCGCGAGCGCATTCCAGCTCGTCAGCAGCTTGTCGTCGCGTTCGGGGTGACGTCGTGTGGAACGCTGTCTGGCGAGCATGGCGAGTTCGTCGGTGAATCCGCCATGCGCGCCATCCGTGCGTGCCAGGTGCCACCGGCCCTCGACCTGAGCTTCTTCATCGAGCCCGAAGGCCTGCGCGAACGCCGGGAAACGTTCGTCGCCGAGTAGCTCGCGGATTTCGTCACGGCTCCACAGATAACTTGCACCCTCCTCGCCGCCGGACTCGGCATTGAGGCTCGCGGCATAGCCGCCTCCCGGCAGGGCGAGTTCGGCGTCCATGAACTTTGCAGTTGCGCGGGCGACGTTGCGGAATTCCTTGCAGTCGTAGCGTGCGGAGGCCTCGGCGTAGAGGCCAAGGAGCTGCGCGTTGTCGTAGAGCATCTTCTCGAAATGCGGCACGCGCCAGGCGGCATCCAGGGTATAACGGAAGAAGCCGCCGCCGACGTGGTCGAACAGGCCGCCGCGTGCCATCGCCTCGAATGTCGGGCGCAGGGCATCGGCATGGTCGTGCGCGAGCATGAGTTCGAGTTGTGGACTTTGCGGAAACTTGGGGGCGTCGCCGAAACCACCGTGCAAGGGATCGAGGTTCCGCGAAAGGCTTTCGGTGGCGGCCAGGACCGGTGCAACCGTCAGGGTCGTGCCGGAAGTCGCGGCGTCGGCCCCGAGCTGCTCGGCGAGCAGCGCTTGCAGGCGCACGCCCTGATCGCGCAGATCGGTCCGGTTTTCGCGGTACACGGCGAGTATGCGCTGCAACAGATCGGCGAAACCGGGCATGCCGTAGCGCGGTGCGAGCGGGAAATACGTGCCGGCGAAGAACGGCGTGAGGTTTTCCGGTTCCAGGAATATGGAGAGCGGCCAGCCACCGCCGCGCCCGGCAAGCGCCTGGTGCGCGGTCTGGAACACGGTGTCGAGGTCGGGGCGTTCTTCGCGATCCACCTTGATGCTGACGAAGTGCTCATTGAGGATGCGCGCGACCTCGGCATCGCTGAATGATTCGCGCGCCATCACGTGACACCAGTGGCATGCGGAGTAACCGACCGAAACGAATAGTGGAATATCCTCGCGCCGGGCCCGTGCGAGCGCATCTTCGGTCCACGGTTGCCAGTTGACGGGGTTCCCGGCATGGGCACGCAGGTACGGACTTTTCGCGTTCGCGAGAGCGTTCAGCATCGTGGTGGGTTTTCCGGTGTGGTGCCCTGTGTCAGGTTCGGGAGGTATTGAACAAGTCTACGCAGGCGTCAGCCTTGCGTCTGCGCGCTGATGCAGGACAGGTGACGTGTCATCCCCGTGGACGCAGCCTGGTCATGAGTCGTGCGAGGCGCCGGAACCGGGGGCTTCGGGTGAGTGTGTCGAGGGGAAGGCGGTAGCGACGGCGCCAGTTGGGGTATTCGTCGATGGTGCCGGGCAGGTTCTGCGCTTCCTCTTCGCCCAGCAGGTCATCGAGGGAGACGGAGACCAGGGCGGCCGGCGAGCGTGCCAGGGCGGTATGGACGCGGTCGTTCAGGATCTTCGCGTCGCAGGGCATTCGTGCAGGCGGCTTCGCGCCGTCAAGGGTCATCAGCTTCGTGCAGTCGCTGCGGCGCTGCGTGCGCGCGGTACGGGCGGCATCCGGGTCGATCCAGCCAAGACGCAGCCACTGGTCGATGTCGCGTCCGTGCGCGTAGCCGGCGAGCGTGGGGGTGTCGTGGGTGCCGAAACAGGCCAGCGTCGCATGACGCAGTCGCTTCGGGGAACGGAAACCACCGCGCCGGTTCCGTTCAAATTGCAGGACGGAATACGAATGGATGCCGCTGGTGCGCAGTGCCGTGCGCAGCCCGTCGGGCACCAGGCCCAGGTCCTCGCCGACGATCAGGGTGCCTGCGCGCTGCGCCTCGATGCGCAGCAGCGCCAGCAGGGAGGCGAAGGGCTGGCGGATGTAGCCACCCGGTGCGCCGTTGTCGGGGATCCAGAAGCTGCGCATCAGCCCCAGCACGTGGTCGATGCGGATCACGCCGCAGCGGGCGAGGTTCTGCCGCAGTACGCGACGAAAGGCCCGGTAGTCGTTGTCGGCGAGACGGGAGGGGGCATGGGCGGCGAGATTCCAGTTCTGGCCCGCCGGACTCAGGTGATCGGGCGGCGCACCCAGTGAAACACCGTGCGCGATGCTTGCGTGTTCGGCCCAGGCTTCGGCGCCATCCCGTCGCGCACCCACTGCCAGGTCGAGATAAAGACCCAGCGCCATGCCTGCTGATTGCGCGGTGTGCTGGGTTCTTGCCAGTTGCTGCTCGGCCTGCCATTGCAGCCAGGCATGAAAGCTTTCCGAATCGGCATTGCGTGCGCAGGCGGCGTCTGGATCCCGGGTGCTTTCCGGCCAGCGGCGCATGTCCGGTCCATGCCGCTCGCTGAGGGATTCGAATCGTGCGAAGCGTTCAAGGGATACACCCGCTTCGCTGCGAAAACGCGCGAAAGACGCCTGTTGCGAGCGCGTGGCCCGGGACTGGAAGTCGCTGAACAGTGCACGCAGGATCGCATGCAGTGCACGTGCGTGTGCCGGAAGGTCGATCCATTTTCCCTGCGAGGCTGCATGGCGTGCTCGCCAGGCGGCGATCTGGCGTCTTGTCGCGGGGGATGCCGGCTGGATGGCTTCCGGTTCCAGATGGCGCGCATTCAGGAATCCGCGGTCGGATGGCGAATAGGGGCTGAATACCTCGGGACTGGCCCAGCCCAACGCATGCAGTGGCAGGATTCCGGTGAAATCGGCACCGTGCCGGGCCAGCATGGTTGCCAATCGAGCCAGATCGCGAAAGTCGCCCGGTCCCGCGTTGCGATCCGAATGCAGGCCGTAGAGGTTGAGGTTCACGCCCCAGCGCCGCGTGCCGCGCGGCAGGGTGGGGACACGTGGCGGCGAGACGATCACGCGCACGGTTTCGGTGTGCTTCCCCATGCGTACGGCAAGCGTGTGCAGACCGCAGGGCAGCGGTTCAAGCGCTATGCCTGAATGGCTGCAGTGCCCATTCAGTTCGGCGGGGGTCTGGTCCTCCAGAGCCAGGCGCCAGCGCGCACTGTCCGGTGCGGCGATGCGTACAGGCTTGCCGGTTTCCACGAGGATTTCCCGCGGCAGCCTGCGGTTTTGCCGCGAGGCTTGCTCGCGTTTCCAGGCTTCACGTATCGCGGCGTCGCTGTCCAGATTCTCGTCGCAGGCCGCAAGCAGGGCCAGGGAGGTCTCACGCAATGTGCGCACTTCGCGACCGGCAAGATTGCGAAAGACCGGCAGAACCCCATGCTTTTCCGCCAGTCCCTGCAGCGCAGCATCGGTGTTCATTCATGCATCCTGCGGGCGCGTGATGGCCACAGCGATGCCATCGCCGGGTACGGACAGGATGCTGTCCTCGATCATGACCTGGGCGAAGGCATCGTCCGCTGCGGTATCGAGCACGCGCCACCATCGCCAGCCATCCGGAGCTGGTGGCAGTTGAGCCTCGGACGGCTTGTCGTCGCGATTGAAGGCGAGGAGCAAGCCCTGCGGCGAGGATTCATCGGCTGGCATGTCGGCCGATGCGCGGATTACCAGGCACAGGTTCGACAGACCCGGGTCGCGCCAGGACAGCGGGCCGCCATCGAAGCGCCGCCACGCGACGTCCGGCAGGCCGTCGATGGCGCGGGTCGCGCCATGCAGGAACCGGCTCTGGTCCAGCAGTGGATTTTCCCTGCGCAGGCGTGCGAGGCCGGCGACGTAATCGATGAGATTATGGTCAGCGGTTTCCCAGTCCAGCCATCCGACGGGGTTGTCCTGGCAGTAGGCGTTGTTGTTGCCTTGTTGCGAATGGCCGAATTCGTCACCGGCCAGCAGCATCGGCGTCCCCTGGGCCAGGAACACGGTCGCCAGCAGGTTGCGTTGCCGGCGTTTGCGACGGGCGAGGATCGCGGCATCGTCGGTATCGCCCTCGACGCCGCAGTTGTCGCTGAAATTGGCCTGGTGGCCGTCCATGTTGTTTTCGCCGTTGGCTTCGTTGTGGCGCTCGTTGTAACGGGTCAGGTCGGCCAGAGTGAAGCCGTCGTGGGCGGCCACGAAATTGACCGAACTCCAGGCGCGACGCCCATCATGGTCGAACTGCGCGGCTGATCCGAGCAGGCAGCCGGCCAGTTCCTGGGCGCTGTGCGGGTCGCCACGCCAGTAGCGACGCAACGTGTCGCGGAAGCGGTCGTTCCACTCGCGGAACTCGGCCGTGAATCGCCCCAGCTGGTAGCCCCCGGGACCCACGTCCCAGGGTTCGGCGATCAGGCGCACGTCGCACAGCACGGGATCCTGGCGCAGCGCGTCGAGGAAGCCGCCGCGGTGGTCGAAACCGTGCTCCTCGCGTGCCAGCGTGGAGGCCAGGTCGAAGCGGAAACCGTCGATTCCCATGCACTCGACCCAAAAGCGCAGGCTGTCCATGACCATGCGCAGCACGAACGGATGGGCAAGGTTGAGCGTGTTGCCGCAACCTGTGTCGTTGACGTAGTAGCGTGGCTGGCCGGCAAGCAGCCGGTAGTAGGAAGCATTGTCGAGGCCGCGGTAGCACAGGGTCGGCCCGCGCTGGTCACCCTCGGCGGTGTGGTTGTAGACCACGTCCATGATGACCTCGATGCCGGCCTTGTGGAAGCGTTCAACCATGGCGCGGAAACCGGACAGTCCTGCCGGGCCGTAGTAGCGCGGTTCCGGGGTGAAGAAGGCGATGGTGTTGTAGCCCCAGTAATTGCGCAGGCCGCGTTCGACCAGGAAATCGTCGTCCAGGAAATGCTGCACTGGCATCAGTTCGATGGCTGTGACCCCGAGCCGGTCCAGGTGTTCGAGCATGGCATCGCTGGCCAGCCCTTCGTAGGTGCCGCGCAGATCGCCAGGCAGCCCTGGATGCTGCATGGTGAGTCCCTTGGCATGGGCCTCGTAGAGAAACAGGCCCGTGTCTTTTGAGCCGGGATGACGGCTTGCAGGCGGGAACAGGGCCGGGTCGGAGACCACCGATCGGGGCACATACGGGGCGCTGTCGCGTTCGTCGAAACCCAGGTCGTCCTTCGCTGCCCCGCGGACATAGCCGTATTGTGCGTCGTGCTGGGTGAAGCGCCCGTGCAGCTGGCGTGCATACGGGTCGATCAGCAGCTTGTTGGGGTTGAAGCGGTGCCCCTGCTCGGGAGCGTACATGCCTTCGGCGCGATAGCCGTAGAGCGTGCCCGGCCCCAGTCCCGGTGCGTAACCGTGCCAGACGTGGCCGGTGCGTTCGGGCAACGCGATGCGTGTGGTTTCGCTCTTGCCGTCGGCGGAGAACAGGCACAGATGCATGGCCGAGGCATGCGCCGAGAACACCGCGAAATGGGTTCCTTCGCCGTCGTAATGGGCGCCGAGGCGGCAGGGCCGGCCGGGTCGCAGGCGCAGCGGGGCAGCCGTTGGCATCAGGATTTCCTTGCGGTGATGGTCTGGTACAGCGCGTGGTAGCGCGGTGCCGAGCGATCCCAGCTGACCGGCGCATGCATGGCGTTGCGCATCAGGCCGCGCCAGGTGGATTTGTCCGCAAACAGGGTGAAGACCCGTTCGATGGCCTGTCGCAGGGTGTCGGCATGGACGGGAGAGAACTGGATGCCATTGGCCTGGCGCTTGCGGATGGCGGCCGGGTCGGCATCGGTCACGGTGTCGGCCAGGCCGCCGGTGCGTGCGACCACGGGGATCGTGCCGTAGCGCAGGGCATAGAGCTGGGTCAGCCCGCACGGCTCGAAACGGGAGGGAACGAGTAACGCATCGCTGCCGCCCTGCATGAGATGGGCCAGGCGCTCGTCGTAACCGATCACTGCACCGACCGAGCCGGCATGTCGCCGACTGGCGTCGACGAAAGCCTTTTCGAGCCCGTGGTCACCCGAGCCGAGCACGGCCAGTTGACCACCGCGAGCGACCAGATCGTCGATGGTTTCGAGCAGCAGGTCCATGCCTTTCTGCGTGGTCAGGCGACTGATGACACTGAACAGCGGTGCATCCGGCGCGTCGGACAGGGCGAAGCGTGAAGCCAGGGCGGCGCGATTTGTTCTCCGGCGATCGAGGCTGCGGCTGGTGTAGCGTGCCTGCAGTGCCGGATCGGTGGCCGGATTCCAAGTCTGCGTGTCGATGCCGTTGACGATGCCGCTGAAAGCATCGCCTCGCGAGGCGAGCACGCCTTCCAGTCCCATGCCGAATTCGGGTGTCAGCAGTTCGCGTGCATAGGTGGGGCTGACGGTGGTGATGGCATCGGCAAATACCAGGCCGGTCTTGAGGAAACCGAACTTGCCCCAGTATTCGGTGGTGTCGGGGGTGAACAGGTGATCGGGAATGTCGAACAGGTAGCGTGTCTGCCAGGGAAACAGTCCCTGGAAGGCCATGTTGTGGATAGTGAGGACCGTGGCCGGCGTCGCTCCGGTGTGCCGCATACGGATCAGCAGCGGCGCCAGGCCCGCCTGCCAGTCATGGGCGTGCACCACCTGCGGCCGCCAGCGATTGGCGCCTTCGGCTGCCATGCGGGCTGCAGCCACGTTCAGGGCACCGAAGCGCAGGTGATTGTCGTGCCAGTCCCTGCCGTCGGCATCGAGGTAGATGTTGCCCGGGCGATCAAACAGATGCGGGGCATCGAGAAGGTACAGCCGCAGTTCCTCATCGCGCACCGCGCGAATGCGGGCCGGGCCGCCGAGCAGGTCGTCAAAGCGCATCACTGTCCGGGGCCGTGACACCCGCTCGGCAAGTGCGGGATACAGTGGCAGGAGAATACGTACATCGTCGCCCAGCGTGGCCAGCGTGCGGGGCACGGCTCCGACCACGTCGGCAAGACCCCCGGTCTTGACGAACGGAGCGCATTCGGAAGCGACGAACAGGACTTTCATTCAGCCGTCCAGTGCCTCGATCATGCGTTCGGTGATCAGGCACACCCCGTTCGGAGTGCGGTGGAAGCGTACGGCGTCTGCCTGTGGATCCTCACCGACGACCAGTCCCTCGGGAATCTGCACGCCGCGATCGATCACCACGTTGGTCAGACGCGCACTGCGGCCGATGTCCACACGTGGCAACACGACCGCGCCCTCCAGCTTGGCGAACGAGTGGCAATGCACACCGGTAAACAACAGGCAGCGATCAAGTTCGGATCCGGAGATGATGCAGCCGCCGGAAACGAGCGAAGAAACCGCATGGCCACGGCGACCTTCCTCGTTGTGGATGAACTTGGCCGGCGGCATCAGTTCGGAATAGGTCCAGATCGGCCATTGCCGGTCGTACAGGTCCAGCTCGGGCGTGAAGTCGGTGAGGTCGATGTTGGCCTGCCAGAAGGCGTCGACGGTGCCGACATCGCGCCAGTAGGGGTGTTTCTCCGCGCCGCTGCGCACGCAGGAGCGACCGAAGGGATGGGCAACGGCTTTTGCCGACCGCACGAGTTGCGGAATGATGTTCTTGCCGAAATCGTGACTTGAATCTGCCGTTTCGGCATCGGCACGCAGTACCTCGAACAGGAATCTGGACTCGAACACGTAGATGCCCATGCTGGCAAGCGCCATGTCGGGGTGTCCGGGCATCGGCGGTGGGTCGGCCGGCTTTTCGATGAAATCGATGATGCGGTCGTCGCTGTCCACGTGCATCACGCCGAATCCGCTGGCTTCCTGGCGCGGTACCTCGATGCAGCCGACGGTCACGTCGGCTCCGCTGTCCACGTGGTGCTGGACCATCAGCGAGTAGTCCTGCTTGTAGACATGGTCCCCGGCCAGCACGATGACGTATTTCAGGCGGTTGCTGGCGATGACCGGGATGTTCTGGTACACCGCGTCGGCGGTGCCGGCGTACCAGTTCTCGCCGTCCATCTGCTGGGATGCGGGCAGGATATCCAGCGATTCGTTGCGCTCGGCACGGAAGAAGCTCCAGCCGCGTTGCAGGTGACGGATCAGCGAGTGTGCCTGGTACTGGGTGGCGACACCGATACGGCGGATGCCCGAATTGACGGCATTGGACAGCGGAAAGTCGATGATCCGGCTCTTTCCGCCAAAGTACACGGCAGGCTTGGCGCGTTTCTCGGTCAGCTGCATCAGGCGCGAGCCGCGCCCGCCGGCGAGGATGAAGGCCATGGTCTGCTGCGCCAGTCTCTGCGATTTCATGTTCATTGCCGCGTACTCCTTGGATATTGCCTGTAGAGCTACTCCCGACGATCAAGCTGGAAAAACACGCACGACAGCGGAGGCAGGGTGACTGCAATCGAGTGCGGATGGCCGCAGGCTTCGATGGCTTCGCTGGAAACACCGCCCAGATTACCGCGGTCACTGCCGCCGTAATGACCTGAATCGGTATTGAGGCGCTCGGCCCAATGACCGGCTACCGGTACGCCGACGCGACGTGAGACCCTTTCAACCGGCGTGAAGTTGCATACCACCAGCAGTGGGGCATGCTGCGGTTCACCCTTGCGGATCCAGGCGAAAAGCGATTCGTCGCTGGCGCCGCCTTCCACCCATTGGAAACCTTCGGCGCGGCTGTCGTGCCGGTACAGCGCGGGACTCTCGCGGTACAACGCGTTGAGGTCGCGCACCAGTCGCTGCATGCCGGCGTGCAGTGGATCGTCGAGAAGGTGCCAATTCAGCGAGGTGGTGTGATTCCATTCCCCGTCCTGGGCGAACTCGCAACCCATGAACAGCAGTTTCTTGCCCGGGTGGCCCCACATGAAGCCGTAGTAGGCGCGCAGGTTGGCAAATTGCTCTTCGCGCGAGCCGGGCATCTTGCCCAGCATGGACCGCTTGCCGTGCACCACCTCGTCATGGCTGATCGGCAGGATGAAGTTCTCGGAGAAGGCATAGTGCAGGCCGAACGTCACCTGGTGGTGGTGGAACTTGCGGTGTATCGGATCGAGCTTGATATAGGACAGGGTGTCGTTCATCCAGCCCATGTTCCACTTGAAGCCGAAGCCGAGTCCGCCCCGGCTGGTCGGTGCGCTGACGCCCGGGAAGGCCGTCGACTCCTCGGCCACAGTGGTGATGCCGGGTACCTCCTCGTAGACCATTTCGTTCATGCGCTTGAGAAAGGCAATGGCTTCCAGGTTCTCCCGTCCACCGTACACGTTGGGAATCCATTCGCCCTCCTTGCGCGAATAGTCGCGGTAGAGCATCGATGCCACCGCGTCCACGCGCAGTCCGTCGACATGGTGTTCGCGCAACCAGTAAAGCGCATTGGCGAGAAGGTAATTGGCCACTTCACGGCGGCCGTAGTTGTAGATCAGCGTGTTCCAGTCCGGATGGAAACCTTCCCGCGGATCCTCGTGCTCGTACAGTGCAGTGCCGTCGAACCGCGCCAGGCCGTGCGGATCCATGGGGAAATGTGCGGGGACCCAGTCGAGCAAAAGTCCAAGTCCGGCACGATGACAGGCATCGACCAGAGTGCGGAACTCGTCGGGTGTGCCGTAACGGATGGTCGGCGCATACAGGCCGATGGGCTGGTAGCCCCATGAGCCGTCGAAGGGGTGCTCGCTGACCGGCATCAGTTCCAGGTGCGTGAAACCCATGTCGCACGCATAGTCGACCAGCATGCGGGCATGTTCCAGGTAGGACAGCGGGCGGTTGCCTTCCTCGGGTACCCGCCGCCAGGAGCCCAGATGCACCTCGTAGATCGAGACCGGGCGATCGACCAGCGGGATGGTGCCGCGGTTGTCCATCCAGGACCTGTCGTTCCAGCGGTAGCCATGCAGCCGACGCACTATCGATGCGGTTTTCGGCGGGTGTTCGGCGCCCAAGCCCATGGGGTCGGCCTTCAGTGGCAGCAGCCTGCCGTGACGGTCGATGATCCGGTACTTGTAGATGGCCCCCGCATCGAGTTCGGGCACGAACCCCTCCCACACGCCGGTGGCGCCTCGCGGCTGCATCGGATGCGCGTCGCCGTCCCAGTCGTTGAAGTCGCCGACCACCGACACCCGGCTGGCGTTCGGGGCCCATACGGCGAAATGCGTGCCACGCACGCCATCCCGTTCAAGCACATGCGCGCCCAGGGCTTCCCACAGCAGCCGGTGACTGCCTTCGCTGATCAGGTAGGCATCGAGCTCGCCCAGTGACGGCGGTTTGATCGATGTTCCCGAACGGCGCGCGTTGTCAGTCATGGACGGGTGGTTCCACTTCCCAGATGTCGCGTGCGTACCCGCGGATGGCACGATCGGAGGAGAACCAGCCGACACGTGCCGTGTTGAGAATGGTCTTGCGCGTCCAGCCGGCCGTGTCGCGGTAGTCGGCATCGACCTTGCGCTGGGTGTCGTAGTAGGCGTCGAAGTCGCAGGTCACCAGGAAATAGTCGTGCTCGTAGAGACGGCGTACCACGGGCTCGAACAGTCCCGGTTCGTCCGGGGAGAAGATGCCGTTGGCGATCTGGTCGAGCACTCGTTTCAGGCGCGGACTGGCCTCGATCGCCAGGCGTGAAAAGTGTTCCACCTTGCGCCGTTCCTCCGCCTCTTCGGCGGTCAGGCCGAACAGGTAGAAATTTTCATGGCCGACGGCATCGCGGATCTCGATGTTGGCGCCGTCCAGCGTGCCGATGGTCGCCGCTCCGTTGAGGGCGAATTTCATGTTTCCCGTACCCGAAGCTTCCTTGCCTGCCGTGGAGATCTGTTCGGACAGGTCGGCGGCGGGAATGAGTCGTTCCGCCATACTCACGTTGTAGTTTTCCGGATACAGGATCTTGAGGAACGGTGCGGTCGTCCTGTCGGCATTGATGTGCCGGGCCACGCAGTTGATGAGGTGGATGATTTCCTTGGCCACCGCATAACCCGGTGCGGCCTTGCCGCCGAAGATCTTCACCCGTGGGGTCCATTCGCCGTTCGGGTTGTCGCGGATCGCGTTCCACAGCGCCACCGTCTCCAGCAGGTTCATCAGCTGGCGCTTGTACTGGTGAATGCGCTTGACCTGGATGTCGAACAGTGCCGAGGGGTCGATCATGGCACCCTCGCGGGCAGCGATCCAGGCGGCGACGCGCTCCTTGTTGAGTCGTTTGGCGGCGCGGAAGGCATCCTGGAACCCCGCATCCTCCGCGTGTGCATCCAGTGCCTGGAGTTTCTCCAGATCGACGGGCCAGTCCTCGCCAATGGTCTGGTTGATCAGCCTGCGCAGCGGGGGATTGCATGCGTAGAGCCAGCGCCGCGGCGTGATGCCGTTGGTTTCGTTGACGATGCGCCCCGGGTACTGGGCATCGAGTTCGGCGAACAGGTTTTCCTTCACCAGGCGGCTGTGCAGCGCCGAGACTCCATTGACCTTGTGCGCCATGACGAAAGCCAGTTCGCCCATCTTCACCGCATTGTGTTCGATGATGCGCACCTGGCCACCGCTGCTGAGGTGCTGGTCCTCGATCAGCTCGATGATGCGGTGATGTCGCGGCAGGATGTGGCTGAATAAACCCTCGTCCCAGCGTTCCAGTGCCTCGGGGAGCAGGGTGTGGTTGGTATATCCCAGGCAGGCACGGGCGGTTGCGATGGACGTTTTCATCGGCATGCCGTGCTCGTCGGCCAGGATGCGGACCAGTTCCGGGCCGGCGATGGCGGGGTGGGTGTCGTTGAGCTGGATGGCCACGTGCCGGGGCAGTGTGGCCAGATCATTTCCCTCGGACAGGAAACGCCGGACGATGTCCTGGATCGAGGCTGCGGTGAAGAAATACTCCTGCTTGAGTCGCAGTTCCTTGCCTGCCGGCGTGGTGTCGTCCGGATAGAGCACCCGCGAGAGGGTACGGGCCAGTGCCTCGGGTTCGCTGGCGGCAAGGTATTCGCCGCGGTTGAACCGCGCCAGGTCGAACAGCCGCGTAGGTTTGGCGGACCACAGGCGCAGCGTGTTGGCCCAGCCACCCCGCCAGCCGATGACGGGCGTGTCGTAGGCGGCAGCGATCACTGTCTGGTCAGGATGCCAGACGGCCGACGTCCCCGATTGATGGACATATCCTCCGAAGCCGATCGTGTAGGCGGCCTCGGGGCGTTCGAATTCCCAGGCGTGTTTCTGCCCCAGCCAGTTTTCCGCAGTCTCGATCTGCCGGCAGTCCTCGAAGGTCTGGCGGAACAGGCCGTGTTCGTAGCGGATGCCGTAGCCATAGGCCGGGATGCCGAGGGTGGAAAGGCTGTCCAGGAAGCAGGCGGCCAGACGACCCAGCCCGCCGTTGCCGAGTGCCGCGTCGGGTTCGTCGTGCACCACGCTGTCGTAATCCAGATCCAGCGAATCCAGAGCCTCGCGGGCTGCATCATCGACACGCAGGTTGATCATGACGTCCTCGATCAGGCGACCGATCAGGAACTCCATGGAAAGGTAGTAGACCCGCTTGGCCCGCGATTCATACGTCTTGCGGGTGCTGGTGAACCAGGGATCGACCACGCGGTCGCGCAGGGCCAGCGAAAGGGCCATGCGCCAGTCATAGACCGTTGCGTGCTGCGTGTCCTTGCCGAGCGAATATTTCAGATGACGCAGGATGCTCTCGCGCAACGTGCGGGGGTCGATCGCTTTCATGGGGGTCATGCCATTCCTGTGCTGGTGTATGTGGTAGGCGTATCAAAGTTGACGGATTCCGGGTGTGCATGGGCCGCATGCAACGGCAAGGACACGTCGAGCCTGCAGGGGTTCAGCATAGCAACCTGCCCGGGGAAGCAGTCTGGTCGGCGAGCGAAGGCAGGGATGCGTGTTCAGCGACGATCGGCTTTCCCGTCACGCGAGGCGATGATCTCGATGCGGTAATCCTCGCCCTGCCAGATGCCCGAGTCCCGCCAGCGGAAGGTCATCTCCACGGTCGTGCCAGCGGGCAGCCGGTCGGTCGGCAGGTCGGCCAGGTGCCGTCCGAAGACCGGGTCGGCGGTCTCGGTGTCACGGATGTCCTGCCAGCCGTTGACCCCCCAGTGCACCGTGGCGGCAGCCGGCAGCATGACGCGCAGGGCATGCCCCTGGGGGATCTGTTGCGGGCGGCAATCGAAAACCCACAAACGCCAGTCGACTTCCGGACGCTTGCCCTTGTAGCGCTCCCATACTCGCGGTGGGCGGTCGCAGGGCATGCCCTGTTCGCGGCTCAGCGCCAGTTTGATGAATTCGCCGTGTGCCCAGGCCAGCGGCATTGCCGAGCCGGTCGGCTTGCCCGGAAACAGGCCGCGCTCGGGTATCGGGTCGGTGTCCCAGACCTGTTCGGGCAACATGTCGCCCGGTCCCGCCATGGCAGCCATGGCCTGGAGATAGGGCAGCGGGTCCTCGCCTGCGGCCAGCGCATAGTGACCGCGCTCACCGGTCAACAGCGGCCAGCCGCGACCCAGTCCGGTGCCGTCGAAAGGCCGGCCGTCGTGGTGCTCGCCGTAGCCGTCGTTGTTGTAGCGATGCCACACCGGGCCGCTCGGGGTGTCCGTGCGCAGCAGCTTGTCGATGGCATGCACGCTTTCCACGATTTTCGGATCATCGGCGCGGCGCAGGCCGTAGCGCACCAATTGCAGGAAATCGGTGGCAATCTGGTCCTCGGCAGCAAGCTGGTTGTCGTGCGAGCGGTTCTTGACCGGCACCACTTCGTGCTTGGCATCCTCGCGGCTGAGCACATCGGCCGGTGCCGCACGCAGGTAATATCCGCGTACGCCCAGTTTGCCGGCCAGTTTCCCGCCTTCGGTCCAGGTCCAGTCCTCGATGCGGGCGTTCCAGTAATCGGCCAGCATCAGCGCGAACCGGCTTTCCTCGCGCGAGAGGAAGCGCGCGCCCTCGACCAGTGCCGCGATCATCACTGCCAGGGTGAAGGTGTTGATGCCGGCATCCTCCTCCCAGCGGTCCTGCGCGCTGGATGGACCGTTGGCGGCGAGGAAGGCCAGTGCCCGGCGCACCATGTCCTCGACCGGAATGCCATCCAGCGCGTCGGCATCGGCGAGTACGCCCGCCAGCAGCACCGGGAAGGCGGTTTCATCGAGCTGCACGCCCTCCCAGAATGGTTTGCCGCCGAGCCACTGGTTCTGCAGCCAGTGTCCGTCTTCCTGCTGGGTGGCGATCAGGTAGCGCAGCACGTCGCGGGCGTCATCTGCAGCGCCGATCAGGCCGAGCGCGCCGGCGCTTTCCACCAGGTCGCGCGGCCACACCAGGTGGTAGCCACCCAGGCTGGTGCTCGATTCACCCCAGGGTACGGCCAGGCTGGCCACCAGGGCGCCGCGGAAGGTGCGATCCCCATGGACCCTGAGCACCATGGCTGAACGTTCGTACGTGCGCTTGAGTGGTGCGGGCAGTCGGGGCACCCGGAGTTTTTTCGCCCAGCGCGTCCAGGCATCGATCTGCGCCTGCCAGATGTGGCCAAAATCCTCGGCGAGACTGGCTGCAGCGAGCGTGGCGGCCGCTTCCTTGCTGGTCGCCACAGCCAGCGCCAGTGTCCCGTCGCGAGGCAGTTCACCAGTCAGGGCAACCTCGCCCGGGCCGGCCTCGCCGTATGCCCACTGCATGCGCTTGTTGTCATTGAAATCCTGCCAGCCGTCACTGGTACCCACGCAGCCGGCGGAGATGCGCCCGAAGGCATCGACGCCCCGGGCATCGCGCGCCATCAGGGCAAGACCGAACGGGCCCTGTTCGGCCCACAGTACCTTGCGGCCCTGGTGCCGGGTCGCGTAGCCGACATCGTGCTCGCCCTCGCCGCCGAGGCGTGGAGTGAGCAGCACGTAGGGGCGCAGCCCGGGATCGCCTTCCAGGGTGTAATCGATCAGCAATGCATCGCGGTGCTGATGCGGACACACCCGCATGCGGAAAACAAAGCGCTCATGGGTGTGGGTGATCGTCACCGCGGGTACGCCATTGCCGTTGCATTCGACGCTGTAGTGGCCGAGCTTGCGCAGTTCGATCCAGAAGCCGGCGTCGTCGGCGATGATGAAACCGAGATCCTTGATCTGCGGGATGTCGATGCGCGGGTAATAAACCTCGGTGACAATGCCCTGCGCCAGGGTGAACCACAGGCGCGAGGAACCCAGCGCCGTGCCGACCATGTCCTTGTTGCCCGGCGCCCACTTGGGCTGGGTGGGACCTGTCTGGGGGGCTTTCATCTCGCGGCCTCTGCGGATGGCGGGGCACACGCCCCATCCTTCCCAGCATAGAACGTTTGCCTGAATGCCTGTATAGCGCAAGCCTTGTCGGGCCATGGTTTGCGCGATTCCCGCCCTCGGCGAGGCGGCGCCTGCGTGGAAGGTCCGGCCGGCCGCACGGGATGCGGGTACGGGTTGTCGGGCCTGTACAGCCTGTGGGCCACACCGCGTACTGAACTCGACGATCGATCTGCGGTCTGTCAGATGGTGGCGCCTCGATGCCTCCGGTGCATCACGGACGGCCCGCTCGACGCCTTCGTTCCTTGTGTGCCGCACGTCCGCGGAAGGAGCCGGGAATGCATGCCGAGAACAGTCTTTTCTGCGAACCGCCGCCGCTCCGGCATCTGCGTGCCTTGCTGACGGCGTTCGGCGTGATCTGGATGATCAATGCCGCCTTCCAGGTGTCCGGATGGTTGCTCGGTTCCGATGCCGGGGTGCACTTCGTGCATGCGCTTGCCAAATCCGCTTCGGTGGTGCCCGCATGGGTCCAGCCGCTGCTGGTGGCCGGGGTGCAGGGCACGCAGGCGATCGGTCCCGGCGTCGTGGTGGCCGTGATGGTACTTGTCGATGTCCTGCTGGGCCTGGCGCTGCTGACGCAACGCCATCTTGTGCCGGCTGCCGTTCTCGGCATGGGCTACAGCCTGCTGAGCTGGGTATTTCTGGATGGACTGGGTTTCCCCTACGGCAACGGCCAGACCGACCCGGGGGTGTTCGTGGCGTACGCCATCGCATTCGTGTTTGTGCTGGCGGTGGCGCCGATGTTCGCGCTACGGCAACCGGTGCGGACACCGGACCTGCGATGGTGGAAGGTGGGTCGCATTGCCTTCGGTCTGCTGTGGCTGTTCGATGCGGTGCTCAAGTGGTTGCCGGGTTTCCTGCTGCACTTCACAAGCCAGATCACCTCGGTGATTGCCGGGCAGCCGCACTGGGTGGCCGTCTGGCTCGGCCTGGTGGCCGCGATCATCCACACGGTCGGTCCGGTGCCGGTCGCCGTGCTGACGGCGCTGGCCGAGACGGTGATCGCTCTCGGCCTGCTCGGCGGCAAGGGACTGCGCCCGGTGCTGGCGTTTGGTGTGCTGTATTCCATCGCCGTATGGTGCACCGCGGAAGCCTTTGGCGGTCCGTACACTCTGGCCGGTTCCGGGGTACGTGGCAACGTGGTGGGCAACGTGGTGATCTACCTGATCCCGTTCCTTTTCCTGTGGCAGGGCAGCCGCACGTTGGCCAGGTCGCAGGAAACCGGTGCCTGACCCTGTGGCAATGGGCGGGCCAATGCACGCTCAGCCGCTGGTGCGAATGCTGTCCACGCGACGGAAGCCGCGTGGAAGAAGGCCGCCGCGCGAGGCGCGGTTGCCACCGTATTCGACCAGGTCGGCCCACTTCAGGATCAGCTTGCGCTGGCCCGCGAACAGGGTCACCTCCCCGCTGCCCTCGGCCACGACGGCCACGCCTGCGAGGCGTTCTTCACCGCTTTCCAGCCGGGCTTTCGGGATGCTGATGAGCTTGTTGCCCTTGCCGCGCTCCAGCTCGGGCAGTTCGGCCACGGAAAACATCAGCAGGTGCCCGGCGGTGGTGGCGACCACGATCCGGTCGCGCGCCGGTTCCGCGGTGGCTGCCGGGGGCAGCACATGTGCATCCCCGGGCAGGCTGATCAGTTGCTTGCCGGATTTTTTGTTCGACAGCAGGGAAGCGAAGCGGGTGACAAACCCGTAGCCGTAATCGGAGACCAGCACCAGTCGCGTATCGTTGCCGCCGCTGGCCACGGCGTCGAAGCGCGCCCCGGCAGGCGGGCTGAAGCGCCCTGTCAGCGGGTCGCCGTTACCGCGGGCGGAGGGCAGGGTATGGCCGGGCGTGGAGTAGCTGCGTCCGGTGGAGTCGATAAAGGCAATGTGCTGATTGGTGCGCGCGAGGGCATAGGCGGCCAGGGCATCGCCCTCGCGATAGTTGAGGCCTTCGGCATCGACATCATGGCCCTTGGCTGCGCGTACCCAGCCCTTTTTCGACAGCACCACGGTGATCGGTTCGGCGGCAACGAGGTCGGTCTCGTCCAGCGCCTGGGCGACCTCGCGTTCGACCAGTGGTGAACGGCGCGCATCGCCGAACTTCTCGGCATCGGCCGTGATTTCTTCGCGGATCAGGCGCTTGAGCTTGGTCGGGGATTTCAGCAGCACTTCGATGCGCGCGCGTTCCTCTTCCAGCTTGTCGGCCTCGGCGTTGATCTTCATCTCCTCCAGTCGCGCCAGCTGCCGCAGCCGGGTCTCGAGGATGTAGTCAGCCTGCTCCTGGCTGAGCTTGAATCGCCGCATCAGCACCGGCCCGGGTTCGTCCTCGCTGCGGACGATGCGGATCACCTCGTCGATATTGAGGAAGGCGATGCGCAGGCCCTCGAGCAGATGCAGGCGGCGCTCGACCTTTGTCAGGCGATGCTGCAGGCGGCGTGTCACCGTGGCGGTACGGAACTTCAGCCATTCACCGAGGATGGTCCTGAGGTTCTTGACCTGCGGACGTCCATCCAGGCCGATCATGTTGAGATTGGCGCGGTAGCTTTTTTCCAGGTCGGTGGTGGCGAACAGGTGCTGCATCATGGCTTCGGTATCCACGCGGCTGGAGCGTGGTACCAGCACCAGGCGGACCGGGCTTTCGTGGTCGGATTCGTCGCGCAGGTCTTCGAGCATCGGCAGTTTCTTCGCCCGCATCTGTGCAGCGATCTGTTCAAGCACTTTCGACGGACTGACCTGGTGCGGCAGCGCATGGATGACCACGTTGCCGTTCTCGACGGCGTACACGGCACGTGCGCGCACCGAGCCGGTACCTTTCTCGTACAGTTCGAGCAGGTCCTCGTGTGGCGTGATGATCTCGGCTGCCGTGGGGTAATCCGGCCCCCGCACGTGCTCGCACAGTTCGGCAACGGTGCTGCCGGGGTGCTCGAGCAGGCGGATGGTGGCGGTGGCGATTTCGCGCAGGTTGTGCGGCGGGATGTCGGTGGCCATGCCCACGGCAATGCCGGTCGAACCGTTGAGCAGCACGTGAGGCAGGCGAGCGGGCAGCCAGGACGGCTCTTCCAGCGTGCCATCGAAGTTCGGCGACCAGTCCACCGTGCCCTGGCCCAGCTCGGCCAGCAGTACCTCGGCGATCGGGTGCAGCTTGGACTCGGTGTAGCGCATTGCCGCGAAGCTTCTGGGGTCGTCGGGCGAGCCGAAGTTGCCCTGGCCGTCGATCAGCGGATAGCGGTACGAGAACGGCTGCGCCATCAGCACCATGGCTTCGTAGCAGGCCGAGTCGCCGTGCGGGTGGAACTTGCCGATCACGTCGCCGACGGTGCGCGCGGACTTCTTCGGTTTGGCGCCGGCGGCCAGGCCCAGTTCGCTCATGGCATAGACGATGCGGCGCTGCACCGGCTTGAGCCCGTCGCCGATGAACGGAAGGGCGCGGTCCAGCACCACGTACATCGAGTAGTCGAGGTAGGCGCGTTCGGCGTATTCCCTGAGCGGGATCTGTTCGTGGTTCGGTTGCAGGTTCATGTGTGGCTGTCAGGGTCGGGTTGAATCATGCGCGTGTGCGTGAAACAGGGATTGTGTGGCATCGGTCACTGGATGCGTTGCGAGTCGATGCCTTCGGTGGCCAGCTGTTTCTGCACGCTGTCGGGGCCTGCAAGGTGCGCCGCACCCACGGCGACGAAATAGACTCCCGGCGTTTGCATGACCTTCTTCAGTTGCACGCCCCAGCGCCGGTTGCGCTCGACGATCAGCCGCCGGTAGAGGGCAGGGGATTGCTTGCGCATCTTGAGGTCGGCCAGGCGGGCGATGGCGCTCACCTCACCCTTTTCCCAGGCGGTGACCAATTGCGCCAGATCCTTGCGAACACTGGCATAGTCCTTGAGCACGCCATGCAGAAACTTCAGTTGCAGAGGATGTGGCATGTTGGCAAAGAAGCGGATCTGCTGCTCGGAGGTTTCCAGTCCCTTGACGGGTTTCCCGGCCGTCTGGAACTGTTTCTTGAGCTGCTTGTCGACCCCGCTGTCTGGATCGATGCCGGCCTTGAGCAGGGGTGCAACCGTGAGGGTGAGGCCGGCCAGCCATGGACGCATGTGTTCCAGAACCGCCATACCTCCGGGCGGGTCGGCATCGGCCACTGCCTGCTTGAGGCGTTGTCGGTCGGCTGCATCGAGCTGGCTGGACAGCGTGTGCTGGAAATCCACCCCGTATTTCAGCACCAGTCCCTGCATGTGGGCGGGACTGTCGTCGGTGATCTCGATGTACAGCGTACCGCTGCGTGCGAGTGCCTTTTCCAGTGCCATGGAACGCCACTCGGTATGGCCGGGCAGCAGGTGCACGGTGCCGAACAGATAGAGCGTGCTTTGCCCATTGTGGGCTACCCAGAGTGCAGGGCTCGCAAGCGCCGGCAGGGCCAGCAGGCCCAGGGCCAGGATGGCCGAGCGGGCCAGGCGTCGGAACAGCTTCATGGGTGCGTCCATGGCGTGAGAGTCCAGGCTACTTTAGCCGATCGGAGGCACATGCAGGCGGTCGGTGGGGCACGGTCCGCCACGGGTGTCCTCAGCGCGGTACGCGGTATCCGCCGGGTACGCCTTCCGGACTCAGCGTGAGCTGCCACAACTGGTCGCGGCGCGAGCGAAACACCGCTGCCGAGGTGGCCAGGTAGAAGATCCACATGCGGTGGAAGGTCTCGTCGTACTGCCTGGAAAGCTCGGGCCAGGCGGCCTCGAAGTTGGCCATCCAGGCCATCAGGGTGCGGTCGTAGTCGGCGCCGAAGTTGTGCCAGTCCTCGACCACGAACAGGTCTTCCAGCGCGGCGGTGACCTGGCTGGCTGCCGGAATCATGGAATTGGGGAAGATGTATTTCTCGATCCATGGATCGGGCTGCGCCGGTGCCCCGTTGCTGCCGATGCAATGCAGCACGGAAAGGCCGTCAGGCTTCAGGCAGCGGCGTACCGTCTCGAAGTAGGCGCGATAGTTCTTGCCGCCGACATGTTCGAACATGCCGATTGAATACACCGCGTCGAACACCTCGTCGACGTCGTGGTAGTCCTGCAGACGGATTTCGATGGGCAGGCCCTCGCACAGCCTGCGTGCGTATTCGGCCTGTTCCTGCGACACGGTGATGCCCACGCCGGAGACTCCGTAACGCTCGGCGGCGTATTTGAGCGCCTCCCCCCAGCCACAGCCGATGTCCAGTACGCGCATGCCCGGTTCGAGCCGGAGCTTGCGGCAGACCAGGTCCAGCTTGGCCTCTTGCGCGTCATCAAGGTTGTCGGCCTGGGCCCAGTAGCCGCACGAATACACCAGCCGCTTGCCGAGCATGGCGTTGAACAGGTCGTTGCCACGGTCATAGTGCGCCTTGCCGATCTCGAAAGCGTGTTCCCCGCGTTGCAGGTTGATGAAACGCGCCTTCAGGTGGGCGATCAGGGTGTCGAGGGTTTTGAGGTCACGGTCCAGCTGCGCGCGCAGGACACGGGTGAAGAAGCCGGGCAGGTCCACCGCGTCCCACCATCCCTCCATGTAGGCTTCGCCCAGGCCCAGCGAGCCATGCGCAAAGACGCGGGCATACAGGCGTGGATCGTGTACCCGGATGTCGGTGGTGGCAGGGCCGTCGACTTCGATGCCGGCCCTGGCGAGCAGCTCGATGGCACGGGCCTTGAGTGAATCTTCGTTCACGTGTCAATCCTTCCGGTTTGTCCTTGATGCCGTTCTGCCCTGGCTCCGGTCGTCAGGCCTTGTCTCCCAGCACGCCGATGTCCACGGGCGATTGCGTGTACACCAGGGATACCCCGGCATGGCGCACGGCGTCGAGCAATTGTTCGGCCTCCTGTTCGCGCAGCACGAATTCGACCCGTACCGGCAGGTCGCCGGCGAGATCGAAGAAGGCTTCTTCATGCAACACGCCGTGACGGCCGAAGCCGGCGATGGCCCGAAAGGCCGATCCGCCGGCCAGCCCCTGGTCACGCGCCTGTTCGAGCAGCCACTCGTAGAGCAGCTTGCCGTGGTGCTTGGCATTGTTGTGCATGTAGAAACGCAGGTTTACACCTTGCAGGTGCATGGTTTCGAGGGCTTGCATGCGATGGATCTCCATTCAAGCGCGCAACAGGGCGCGAATCAAGGCCATGCCGAGCAGGGTCATGCCGATCGATCCGATCACATGCACGGCGATGTGTCCGGCGAACCACCAATACTGCTGACGCAGCAGCAAGGTGGTGGCCTCGGCGGAGAAGGTCGAGAATGTGGTCAGGCCGCCGAGAAAGCCGGTGCCGATCATCAACTGCACCTCGGCCGGCATGGCGCGGTAATGGGCAAAGGCACCGATGGCCATGCCCATCAGCAGTCCGCCCAGCAGGTTGGCGACCAGGGTGCCGAGGGGAAGGGTGGGGAAGACCGGGTTGAACAGCATGCCCAGCCACCAGCGCAGCAAGGCACCGAGACCGGCGCCGAAGGCGATGGCGAAAACAGCGGTGATGCCCATGGGTGCTCCTTCGGAAGGTGATCCTGCATGCGTACACGACCCCGGTGCGCCAAGGCACTGGGGTCAACCTTGCAGGCATCATCGGCCCGGGGGCGGTTCGTCCGTGCGGACGGGAGGCATGCCATCTCCCGCCGGTCGGCTCGCAGCCGCTCCGGTGTTCCGATGGTAACGGCGATTTGCAGTCACGTCATCCTCGATCACCGTGGCGTATGACTACAATGACGGGTCCTTCACGGAAACCCCATGTCACGCAATCATTCCCGGCGATACGGTGTGCTGGCGACACTGCTGGCCGCGCTGTCGATGATCGGCCCATTCTCGATCGATGCCCTGTTCCCGGCATTCGAGCGCATGGCCTCGGAGTTCGGTGTCGGCGCCGGATCGATGCAGCAGACGGTAAGCGTCTATCTGCTGGCCTATGCGGCGATGAGCCTGCTGCATGGCCCGGTTTCCGATGCCATCGGGCGCAAGCCGGTGATCGTGCTGGGCATGGTGTGCTACGGCCTGGCATCCATGGGTGCGGCGCTGGCCGATTCCTACGTTGTGCTGCTTGTGTTTCGCGCAGCGCAGGGTTTGTGCGGCGGTGCCGGCATGGTGGTGGGGCGGGCGATGGTGCGTGATCGTCTGCAGGGTGCGGCGGCGCAACGCCTGCTGGCGCGTGCGTTGCTCATCTTCAGCATTGCGCCGGCCATCGCGCCGATGATCGGCGCTGTCTTGCTGGGCACGACCGGCTGGCGCGGCATTTTCTGGTTCCTGGCTGCCTTCGCCTGGCTGTTGGCCCTGGCCTGTGCGCTGCTGCTGGTCGAATCGCATCCGGCGCATGCCCGCTCGTCGCTCGCGCCGCGCTCGCTGCTGGCCGGATACCGCGCCATTTCACGTGACCGGGGATTCTGGTTGCTGGCCCTGGTCGCCACGGTCAATTTCAGCAGCCTTTTCCTGTACATCGCATCGGCACCAGAGATCGTCAGGCATCAGCTCGGACTGGGCGTGGACGCCTTTCCCTGGCTGTTCATCCCCGTGGTTGCCGGTCTCATGATGGGCAGCGCACTTTCGGGTCGCCTCGCCGGTCACGTGAGCACCCTGCGCACGCTGGGGCTGGCCTATGTCCTGATGGTCGTCGCGGGTATCGCGCACGTGGCATTGGCGCTCGCATTGCCGCATGCCATGGTGCCCTGGTCTGTGTTTCCCCTGCTGGTGCAGGGGGTGGGTGTGCAACTGGCTTTTCCGACGCTCACCCTGCTGCTGCTCGACCGTTTCCCGCAGCGCCGTGGTGCCGTGGCTTCCTTGCAGGCCTTTGTCAGTCTGTTGATCAATGCAGCGGTGGCCGGTGTGCTTTCCCCGCTGCTGTCCAGCCACATGCTGGCGCTGGCGCTGGGTGCGCTGGTACTTGTCCTGGCGGGACTTGCCGCATGGGTGCGGTTTTCACGCACGCAGGACAGCGTGGGTGCCAGTGCGTGACTGGCAGCGACCATCTGGCGTGACCGTGTATTGACTTGGGGGAAGCTGAAGCTCACGCTGATGCGCGGCGTCCCGAACGGGTGCCTTGGCCCTGACAGCCGGAGTACATTCATGCCCGACAAACTGGTCACCGAGATCGGTCGCATATTCATCACGCGCCTGGACACGCTGGCGCACATCGTCGATTGCGGGGAAAAGCATTTCGACGATTTCACCCCGGTGCTGGAGGAGCGGCTCGCGCCGGACATGTTCCCGTTTGGTAGCCAGATCGCCTTTGCCTGCAACCAGCCCAGGGGTTTTTCGCAATGGTGTGCAGGACAGGCGGTGGAAAACCTTCCGCGCGAAGTGAACTCGCTGGAGCAGGCCCGTGCGCATATCCGTGACACCCGGGCTCGCGTACAGGCCATCAAGGCCGGTGACGCCAAGCTTGAGGAGATCAAGCGTGTCGGGCTTGGTCCGGGGCGCTATTGCGAGTTGCCGGGCCTTCGGTATGTCAACGATTACCTGATGCCGAACCTCTATTTTCATGTCACCACGGCGTACGCAATCCTGCGCAAGCTGGGCGTGCCGCTGGGCAAGGCCGATTTCCTGACCAGCCTGGCACCGCATGTGCGTCAGGAGAAAGCGTCCTGAGGTGAGATCGTCAGTCGGGCAGCAGACCGCGTTCGGACAGCCACGCGCAGGCGTTTTCGGCATCGCGTTCGAACCATGCGCGTGTACTGCCCAGGCGGAAACTGTAGCCCCAGGCATCCATGTCGCGCATCAGCCGGTGTCGTCCGACGCCGGGAAGCCGATCAGCGAGCAGGATCTGCAGGTAGCAGGCGGCGTCTTCCTCGTCGATCGAGTCACTGGCATCGGTATGTACCGCCAGCCTGCGGTCGGGGGGCATCACGATCAGGTGGCAGGCTTCGTGCAGCATCGAGTGGACCGGGGTGTCACCGCGCACGTACACGCACGCACCGACCAGCCCCGCTTCGGGCGCACCCCAGTAGCTGCCGGGAATGTCCGCGTCGTCCGCTACCAGTGCGATGCGAAGACCGTGGGTGTCGAGCAATGTGCATGCGTCCACGAAGGCAATGTCGCGCACACGCAGCACCGGTGTCGCGGCCGGTGGATCGGTGATCTCAGCCGTGGCCACGTTCCGACTCGGGCAGGGCGACCGACAGCTCCAGCACGTCGTGACCGCTGTCCGATTCCAGGCTCACGTTGACCGCATCCGGCTCGACATGCACGTATTTGCGGATCACTTCCAGCAGCTCGCTGCGCAGCAACGGCAGGTAGTCGGGACCGCCACGGGTGCTGCGTTCCTGCGCGACGATGATGCGCAGGCGCTCGCGGGCAATGTTGGCGGAGGGTGCCGGCTTGTTGCGCAGGAAATCGAGAATGCCCATGGTCAGCCTCCGAACATGCGCTTGAGGATGCCCTTGCGCGGGGCGTCGAGGAAGCGAAGCGGTCGTTCTTCGCCGAGGATGCGCGCGACGGTATCGAGATAGGCCTGGCCGGCGGCGGATGCCTCGTCGAGAATCACCGGCACGCCGGCATTGGAGGCGGCCAGGACCTGTTCCGACTCGGGAATCACGCCGACCACGGAAAGGCCGAGGATTTCTTCGACATCGGTCACGCTGAGCATTTCGCCAGCCGCCACGCGGACCGGGTGGTAACGGCTGAGCAGCAGGTGCTGGCGCACTTCGCCGTTGCCGTTCTCGGCGCGACGGGTCTTGCTGGCCAGCAGGCCGAGGATGCGATCGGAGTCGCGTACCGAGGATACTTCGGGATTGACCACCACCACCGCATGGTCGGCGAAATACATGGCCAGGTGCGCGCCCTTCTCGATGCCGGCGGGCGAGTCGCATACGACATAGTCGAAATCGTTCTGTTCCAGGTCGTCGAGTACCTTTTCCACACCTTCCTGGTTCAGTGCATCCTTGTCGCGGGTCTGCGATGCGGCCAGAACGTAGAGGTTGTCCAGGCGCTTGTCGCGGATCAACGCCTGCTTGAGCGAGGCCTCGCCCTGGATGACGTTGATGAAGTCATACACCACGCGCCGCTCGCAGCCCATGATCAGGTCGAGATTGCGCAGGCCGACGTCGAAATCGATCACGGCAACCTTCTTGCCGCGTTGCGCCAGGCCGGTGGCCAGCGAGGCGCTGGTCGTGGTCTTGCCCACGCCGCCCTTGCCGGAAGTGACTACGATGATTTCTGTCAAGGTGGAATCTCCATCGGGCCGTGCCCGTCGGTCGGTTGCAGGAAAGCTTACATGGGGTCGATGTGCAGTTTTTCGCCTTCCAGCCGGCACATCACGGGCTTGCCGGCCAGTTTGCGGGGCAGATCCTCGAAAACCCGGTACTGGCCGGCAATGGATATCAGTTCGGCGCGAAAATCCGTGCAGTAGATGCGCGCTTGTGCATCGCCCTGTGCTCCCGCCAGGGCGCGGCCGCGCAGCGTGCCGTAGATGTGGATGCAGCCGTCGGCGATCGCTTCGGCGGCATTGGCGACTGTGCCGTGCACGATCAGGTCGCAGTCGCGGGCATACACCTGCTGGCCGGAACGGACGGGGCCGTCGTGCAGGTGCGTGCGCTGCGGTTGCAGGTGCTGGGTCCCGGGTGCGGCGGGGATTTCCGCCTTCGCCGAGTCCCCCGGTGCATCCTTGGCCGCAGGCGCGCCGGCGCGCTCGTAGGCCTCGCGAAACCGGGCAATCAGCGGCACGTTCATGCGCGCGGCCAGCGCCTCGGTATCGCGGGTGCCGTAGGCCAGGCCGGCAGGCAGCATGCCGGCGGTGCGAACCGCTTCCAGCAGGGCGTCGACCGTGCCGTCGTCGGGCAGTTGTGACAGGTGGCTCAGGTCCAGCACCACAGCGGTACGTTCGAACAACTGTGGCGCGGCCCGCACCCGTTGTTCGAGATTGGCGCACACTGCGGCGGCATCGGCCCGTCGCACGCGCACGCAGGCCATGCCGACCTGGCCGAAACGAAGGTCGCAGGCGGCTTCTGTGGGATTGTCGGCGGCGTTCATGCGGGTGGTTTGTCCTTGTTCGAATTCCCCGCTTCAGCCGTGCCCTGACGCTGCCGCTCCTGCAGCCAGGGCGTGTCGGGCAGTCCGCCCTGTTCCAGATACCGCTGGCGCACGTAGGGGTAGCTGCAAAGTTCCTTGCACAACAGGCTGACCGGGCGATCGTTGCCTGGCATGCGCTGCTGGCCGACTTCATGAAAGCCGAAGCTGCCGTGGAACAGCACCGTGGCATCGTCACGCGGTTCCAGGAATACCTCGCAGGCCAGTTGCGGTACGCGGACCTCGGCATAGCTTTGCACGTCGCTGTAGAACACGCGGCCAAGGCCGTGGCGACGGTTGTCGCGGGCAATCACGATGCGGTCGATGTACAGGAACTGTTCGAAGTGGTCGCGAAACCACAGGAAGTTGGGGCTGTCGTGGTCGGCATGCTCGCGGACGGCGATGAGAAACCCCGCCAGATGACCGTCCACCTCGGCGACGCGGAAATAGTCGGCCATGGCGAAGAAATGGCCCAGTTGCGCCTTGTTCATCGTCAGGATGCCTTCGCCGGCGGTGTTGTTCACCGCCAATACGGCGTCCAGGTCGTTTTCCAGCACGTCTCGGATGGCCAGAATCATGGCAGCTCCGTTTGCATTTCCGGTGCCCGCGGGGTGCAGGGATGAAGCAGGCGATACCCTGGACGGGTCGCCCTGAAGCCGGGCAGAGAAGGACTGCCGCGAGGGGGGATTATCGCATGGAAGCCGGCCCGGTGACGTGATGCACGTGCGCAATCCATCCTTGCGATCATGACTTCGGACCGATTGCACATCGCTTGTGGGCATCTATGATGCAGGGCATGTTCGGCCATCGCCTCAATCATACGCGCCTGCTGCGCTACGCCGGGCTGTTCACCTACCTGTCGGTGGGCACGCCGCTGGTGACGACCTGGGCTCACCAGCGTCTGGACATGCTGCAGCGCCCCAACACGGCCTGGCTGGTGTGGGCCGGGTGTTACGTGCTGTTCGGCATCATGTACTGGCTGCTGACCGGCAAGCTGGGTTCACGTCGCTACTGGATGCTGAAGCTGCTTGGCCTGGCCGTCATGACGGCTTGTTCGATACTGATCGGCTGGGTCAGCCACAGCGGCCTGTCGGCCATGCTCATGGTCGTCATTTCGGTGGTGCTGCCCTGGCAGTTGCCGCTGTGGATGGGTGTGACTTGGATGGTGCTGCAAAACCTGAGCCTGGTCATGGTGTTTTCGCACTGGCCCGAATACCACCACAGCGTGGCCGAGGCCTTCCTCCAGTCCAGTGTCTACCTCGGGATCTCGGTACTGGCGTTCGTCGCATCGCTGGTGGCCAGCCAGCAGGCCGAGGAACGCGAACAGTTGCGTCAGTTGAACGCCGAACTGCGCGCGACCCGCGCGCTGCTTGCCGAATCGAGCCGGATTGCCGAACGCATGCGCATCTCGCGCGAGCTGCACGACCTGGTCGGCCATCATTTGACGGCCCTGACCCTGAACCTCGAAGTGGCCAGTCATCTTGCGCAATCGCCTGCCGCCGAACACGTGCGTAAGGCGCAGGCCACGGCCAAGCAATTGCTGGGCGATGTACGCGAAGTCGTGAGCGAACTCCGGCAGGACGCGGAACTGGATCTGACCCAGGCTATCCACGGCCTCGTAGAGGGTGTACCGGGGCTGCGCGTGCACCTGCACATGCCGGCGCGTTTTTCCGTCGAGGATCCTCAGCGTGCCCAGGTGTTGCTGCGCTGGGTGCAGGAGGTGCTGACCAATGCCGTGCGCCACGCCCAGGCGCGCAATCTCTGGTTGCGCATCGAGCGCAGTGCGGACGGTGGCCTGGACCTGGATGCGCGCGACGATGGACGCGGCGTGCGGCACCTTCGGCCGGGCAATGGCCTGACCGGCATGCGCGAGCGGCTGGCCGAGGTCGGCGGCCGGCTGGAGATTCCCCAGGCGCAGTCGCATGGGTTTCGCCTGCATGCCTGGTTGCCGCTGGGGCCGACTCCGGGCCTGTCAGGGGCGTTGGCGGCGCCGGCATCCGGCGGTTCGACCTGAAGGACCCTCCCTGACTTTCCGGCAGCATGAGGACTAGCCATGATTTCAGTTTGCCTGGTTGATGACCAGACCCTGGTGAGGCAGGGCATTCGTTCGCTTCTGGATCTGGCCGATGACGTCAAGGTCGTTGCCGAGTGTGCCGACGGGGCCGAGGCCGTCGAACAGATTCCCCGTGTCCGGCCGGATGTGGTCCTGCTGGACCTGCGCATGCCGAAGATGTCGGGCATAGACGTGCTGCAGAAACTGTCGGCCAGCAACGATCTGCCTCCGACCGTGATCCTCACCACGTTCGATGACGACCAACTGGTGCTGGCGGGCCTGAAGGCGGGAGCTCGCGGCTATCTGCTCAAGGATGTGTCGCTCGAGCAACTGGTCGAGGCGGTGCGCACGGTGGCTGCCGGCGGTTCGCTGGTGGCCCCGGCGGTGACGCAGCGGCTCAAGGCCGGTGCCGGCAGGATCCAGAATGCATTCACGAGTCTCGATCAGCCGGACCCTCTCACCGAGCGTGAGACGGAAATCCTGCGCCTGCTGGCGGGAGGCTACAGCAACAAGGAAATCGCCAACTCCTTGCGGGTGGCCGAGGGCACCGTGAAAAACCATGTGTCCAACATTCTGTCCAAGCTGGGCGTACGGGACCGTACGCGAGCCGTTCTCAAGGCCCTGGAACTGGGGATTGTCTGATCGGCAAACCGCGGCGCGGAGGGAATTTGGGGTCTGCCCCTAGCCCGACGATGCCTGAACCAGTAACATCGGGGACTTCGGTGTCGCACCTCGGGATCGGCGCGCCGCAATTTCAGGGGAGCGCCTGTACCGGTGAGGCCGGGCAGGTGCACACCGGTTTCACGTTCGGAGACTTGTCGAATGACGCGTGTTCTAGAGTTCCTCACCGCCCTGGGCATCGTTGCCGTGCTTGCCATCGTGGTTGGCATCCTGATGCCGAGCAGCGGACATATCCAGCGCAGCACCATGATCAGCAAGGACATTCGTGATGTCTACGATGTCTTCAACAATTTCCGCGTGTTCGATCAATACGCAGTGCTGCGCGTGTACGATCCGAGCCTGAAGTACGAACTGTCCGGCAAGGCCTACGGTCCCGGAGCCGTGATCAGCTGGGACAGCAAGGTACCCAAGGTCGGCAAGGGCAGCCTGGAAATCGTATCGGCCAAGCCCGGCTTCGCCAACATCTCGGAGCAGGGTTCCGGGCGCATCGA
Organism: Rhodanobacteraceae bacterium; assembly: GCA_027019085.1. GTDB lineage: Bacteria > Pseudomonadota > Gammaproteobacteria > Xanthomonadales > Rhodanobacteraceae > Oleiagrimonas. Next base: position 91,358 of record JALUXG010000053.1, read on the forward strand.
GTGGAAGGTCCAGAACGACTGGCCAGGGCACAACAAGCGCTTCGTCATCGACATGGAGCGTGCCGGTCGCGGGCAGCGCCTGGTCAAGGTTACCTGGAGCTACGACGTCGATTACGGCTGGAACCTGATCAACCGGTATTCGAACCTGTATATCCACGGCAACCCCGATTCGCTGGTCCGTTACAGCCTGGACAACGTGCAGACCATGCTGGCCTCGGTGCCGAACATCGTCTATGACGATCTCGATCCGAAGCTGGTCGATACGCCCCAGCAGCCGGTGCTGTACATCAGCGAACACGCCAAGCTGAATCAGACCGAGATCGATTTCGCCGAAGCCACGGCGGTGTCCGAGCTGCAGGCCACCATGAAGAAGCTGGGCGTCAGCCCTGCTGGGCCGCGCATCGTGATTACCCACAGTTACGGTGAGAGCGGATACAGCTTCGACGTGGCCTACCCGATCAATACCAGCACGCTGAAGATCGACGGCAAGGACTACACCTTGACGGTCCCGGTCCAGCCCACGCTGAACCCGGCCGAAGCGGCCAGCAGCGCGCCGGCAGAAACCGCCAGCGCAAGCTCCAGTGCCGAACCGGCCGCTGCCGCGAAGCTGGCATCCAAGGCCAAGGCCAAGGGCAAGGGCAAGGGTAGCGACAACACCGGGCCGCAGCCCGGAACCCGTGATGCGTACGGTCACCTGATCATCAACAAGAGCGTGCGTGGCATGCTGGCTTTCGGTGGGCGTGCGCTGGAAGCCAGCTGGAACGGCAGCCCGTCGGGCGTCCGCCTTACCCGCATGAAGCTGCAGGCCTACGCCGCCACGCACGGATACACGACCGACACCATCAACATGCCGTTCTACAACAAGCAGATGGTGGCCTATCAGTCGACGCGTCCGGATGGCAGTGAAGTGCTCTACGACGAGCAGACCTTCGATGTGTTCCTGCCGGTGATCAACGCACCGGCCGAGACGCCCGAACAGCTAGCCGCTGCAGCGGCCAGCAGCGCGCCGGCACCGGCATCCAGTGCCATGCCTGCCTCGTCTGCAAGTGCGCCTGCCGCTGCGGGCACAGCCCCGGTCGCTGCTGCATCCAGCGCTCCCTGACAGCGAGCGTCCATGGCGCACGCAACGGGCCCTTCCGATCGGAAGGGCCCGTTGCATTTGACGAAGTTGCATCCGTCCCTGGCCGCGTGCGTGCAGATGTGTTCCTGCAGCGCCAATGCGGGTACATTGCCCAGGTGTAGATGACGAGCCCGTCGCTTCTCGATGATCGAAGCCGAACAACTCACGCGCAGATACGGCCGGCTTACGGCAGTGGATGATCTTTCCTTTCGTGCCGAACCCGGGCAGGTCGTCGGGTTGCTGGGCCCCAACGGGGCGGGCAAGACCACCGTGATGCGCATGATCAGCGGTTTCATCGCGGCCACTTCCGGCACTGCGAGGATATGCGGGCACGACGTGCGTCGCGAGCCACTCGCTGCAAAGCGGTTGCTTGGCTACCTTCCGGAAGGCGCGCCCAGTTACGGCGAACTGACGGTGCACGAATTCCTGTATTTCGTCGCCAAGGTCCGCGGCCTGCAACACGGCGACATGCATCGCCAGGTCGATGCCGCCGTCAGCCAACTGGATCTGGGCGAAGTGATCGATGCACCTATAGACACCCTGTCCAAGGGGTTCCGGCGCCGGGTCGGTCTGGCGCGCGCGATTCTGCACGAGCCGCCGGTACTGATGCTCGACGAGCCGACCGACGGCCTCGACCCCAACCAGAAACGCGATGTGCGTGCGCTGATTGATGCCATGGCGCGCAAGCGGACCATCCTGATCTCCACTCATCTGCTCGAGGAAGTGCACGCCTTGTGCAATCGTGTGCTGATCCTGGCCCGCGGCAAGCTGCTGGCCGATGCCACGCCGGCGGAACTGGAGGAGCGCTCGCGTTACCACGGCGCTGTGTCGTTCAGTGCACCCGGGGCTGGCGTGGCGAGGGCCATGCTGGAGAGGATGCAGGGTGTGGTGGCTGTGGAAGTCGATCCACTGGACGGCCGCGTCACTGTGGTACCGCAGCCCGGTGCGGATATCTTCGGTGAGGTCCAGGAACTGCTCGCGACGCAGGGGCTGAAAGTGACCGAGATCCAGCTCGAGCGCGGACGTCTGGAAGAAGTGTTTCGCAGCATGACCAGCAGCGCAACAGGCCTGCCGGCATGAGCGCGGTTTTCGCCATCATGCGGCGCGAACTGCGAAGCTATTTCGTCACGCCCCTGGCCTATGTCTTCCTGGTCATCTTCCTGCTGCTTGCCAACGGCCTGACCTTCTACGTGGGTGATTTCTACGAACGGGGCCTCGCCGATCTCCAGCCGTTCTTCGAATTTCATCCCTGGCTGTACCTGATCTTCGCACCGGCCCTGACCATGCGCTTGTGGGCCGAGGAGCGAAAGAGCGGCACGCTGGAACTGCTGTTCACGCTTCCGGTCACCCTGACGCAGGCCATGCTGGGCAAGTTCCTGGGCGCATGGGTGTTTGTGGCACTTGCCCTGGCGCTGACCTTCCCCCTGTGGCTCACGGTCAATTACCTGGGCAATCCGGACAACGGGGTGATTCTTGCGGGCTACCTGGGAAGCCTGCTGATGGCAGGCAACTTCATAGCCATCGGCTGCTGTATTACCGCGATCACGCGCAATCAGGTCGTCGCCTTCATCCTGACGGTGGCGGTGTGCCTTGCGCTGGTGATGGCCGGGCTCCCTTCGCTGCATGACCTGCTGGCCGGGCTGCTGTTCGGCGAGTTGGCAAGCGCGGTCTCCGATCTCAGCATCCTGCATCACTTCAGCGCCATCTCGCGTGGTGTGCTTGATTTGCGCGACGTACTCTATTTCATGCTCTCGACCATCGCCTGGCTGACCGCCGGCGTGGTGATACTGAAACTGAAGCGGGAGGACTGAGGTGGCGCGACTGGTCCGCCGTTCGTTCCTTCTGCGGCTGTCGCTGCTGGCGATCGCTACCGTTTTCGTCGCCCTGGTGATGGCGTCCTCGCTATGGGTGCGCGGTGCTCGCATCGACCTGACTTCCGACCACCTTTACAGCCTGTCTCCCGGTACCCGCCAGATACTCGCTCACCTGCACAAGCCACTCGACCTGACGTTGTATTTCTCGCATCACGCCACACGCGACCTGCCGCAACTGCGCAGCTACGAGCAACGCGTGCGCGAATTGCTGCAGGAAATGGTCACGCGGGCACAGGGTCGCCTGCACCTTTCCGTGGTCGACCCGGTTCCGTATTCGGACGACGAGGACCGCGCGCTCGGCGCCGGGCTGACCGCAATGCCCGGGGGCAGCAACGGCGAAAGGGTGTTCTTCGGACTGGCCGGACGTACCAGTGACGGCAGGACGCTGTCGATACCTTTCTTCGACCCCGGACAGGAGTCCTTTCTCGAATACAACGTCGCCCGCCTGATCTACGAACTGGACGCACCGCGCAAGCCGGTCGTCGGCATCGTCAGCACCTTGCCCATCGACGGCAATCCGGTCGACGGCACACCGCCATGGGCGGTCATGCGGCAGTTGCACCAGTTGTTCAAGGTGCAGATGCTCGACCCGGACAACCCGACGCTGATCACGTCCCGGCTCGACGTGCTGATGCTGGTGCATCCGCGAGGCCTGAGCGAGGACGAGCGTTACGCCATCGATCAGTACGTGATGCACGGTGGGCACCTGGTGGTGTATGTCGATCCCGATGCCGAGATGGCCACGCTCCCGACCGGTACGCTGCCAGGGGGCGAGTCCGGGACCAGCTCGGATCTCCCGCTTCTTTTCAAGGCCTGGGGCGTGGTGTATCGGCCCGACCTCGTCCTGCTGGACCGCACACTGGCGATGTCGATCAGCCTCGGTGACAACACATCCCCGGTGCGCGACTTTGCGGTCCTTGGACTGGGTTCGCAGGATCTCAATCACGACGATGTGATTACCGCTAGCCTGCAGAACATCGACGTCTCCACCAGCGGCTATTTCGAGCTTGCCCGCAATACCGATTCACGCCTGGTTCCGCTGCTGCAGAGCAGCGGGGAAGCCATGCCCACGCCGAAGAAACGGGTGCGTGATGCAAGTGATCCAACACAGCTGTACACGGATTACAAACCGACCGGCGAACACTACGTGATTGCTGCGCGTCTGCGTGGGCAGTTTCGCAGCGCGTTTCCCGGTCGCAACGATCCTGGGCACATTGCGCGGATGACTCGCCCAGGCCAGATCATCCTGGTGGCCGATACCGACCTGCTGTCCAATCGCCTGTGGGTGCGCCGCACGCCCTTTCTGGGTGAGTACCTGCTGAGCGCATTTGCCAACAACGGCGATTTTGCGGCCAATATCCTCGACAACCTGGCCGGCACATCGGCTCTGCTATCGATCCGTGGGCGGGCCATTTCGCAGCGTCCGTTCACCCGGGTGCAGGCCCTGCGCCGCGCAGCCGACGCAAAGTTCCGCAGCCGCGAGGAAGAACTGCAGGACGAACTGGCGGCAACCGAACAGGAGTTGACTCGACTGCAGCCGGAGAAGGGCAAGGCAGTCACGCCCGATGCCCGGATCAAGCAGCAACTGCAAGCGACCTTGCGCCGCAAGCTGGCGATACGCCGGCAATTGCGCGACGTGCAGCATCAACTGGATGCCGAAATCGACATGCTGGGCAACCGCATCAAGTTGATCGACATTCTGCTGATGCCATTCCTGGTGATGCTTTTCGGACTGCTGTACGGCTGGGCACGCGTGCGCCGCAGTGGGAAACGAGATGCGACATAAGCGCGCATGCCGTGCCTTTCCGCAGGCGTATGGCGTCTTTCCCTGTTGTAATTGAGCCGATGGCTATTCTCGACTGGTTCATTCCCTGGGAATTTTCGCCGACGGTCATCGTCGCGTGCGCACTCGCTGCGCTGCTTTACGTTCGGGGGGTACGCCACCGTCCACCGGGCGTGGCGCGCCAGCTTTCCTTCTGGGTCGGCCTCGTGCTGATCTACATTGGGCTGCAGACTCGTCTCGACTATTTTGCCGAGCGCGAATTCTTCATTCACCGGATCCAGCACCTGATCCTGCATCATCTGGGCCCGTTCCTCGTGGCCCTGTCGCTGCCTGGACCGGTGCTTCGTGCGGGATTCTCCCTGCGCTGGCGCACCCGGGTGCTGGCACGCATTGAATCGAGCCGTGTATGGCGCTACGCGGCGGACGTGCTGTTCAATCCCTGGGTGGCCTCGATCCTGTTTTTCGGCATCATCTATTTCTGGCTGTGGCCGTCGGTGCATTTCGTGGCCATGCTCGACTGGCGGCTGTACCGGGTCATGAACTGGAGCGTCACGATCGACGGCTTGCTGTTCTGGTGGCTGGTGCTGGATCGCAGGCCATGCCCACCAGCCCGGCTTGCACCGGGGGTGCGGGTGCTGGTGTCGCTGGCGGTGGCCGTGCCGCAGATCCTTATCGGCGCGCTGGTGACCTTCGCGCGTCACGACCTGTATCCGATCTATGACATCTGCGGGCGCGCGTTTCCTTCGGTCAGCTCGATGAGTTCGCAGATGATCGGCGGCCTGGTACTGTGGATTCCCAGCGCCATGATGAGCGTGATCGCGGCGCTGGTGGCGTTGCGCAACTGGATGTCACTGTCACAGCGCGGTCGTCTGCCGCACAGGGTGGAGCGTCTCAGTCGCTGATGCCTGTGGCGTTGGCGGGCCGGGCCAGGAACGGCACGTCGAGGCTGCTGCCATCGGCAAACCTGAGCCGGATGGTGACGGTGCTTCCCGGTCGCAGCGGATGGACCGGCTGCATCAGCATCAGGTGATAGCCACCGGGCGCCAGGCGTACGCGCCCATGTGGCGGGATCGGCAGGCGGGCGATGGCGTGCATGCGCGACACGCCTCCGTTCTCCGTACTCTGGTGCAGCATGATGCGTCGGTAGGCCGCACTGGAAGCCCCGGTCAGAGCGACATGTTGCGTGCCGGTGTTGAGCAGGGTGACGTAACCGGCATTGGGCAGGCTTCCCGGAAGCACACGGATCCATGCATCGCTGGCCGTGACAGTCGTGTTCTGCGTGCCGGCAAGGGCCGGGGCCATGGCCAGGAGGGCGATGAGGAGGGCCAAGCCCATGGCACGAAACCGAGGCATGTTCAGTCTCCGGACTGCACCAGCAGGCGCAGGTCGTGTTCGAGGTCGGCATTCGGGGTCGTCGGCGTCGCCAGCACGCGGGCGCGTCCGTGGCGGTCGAATACGTAGATGGCGGCGCTGTGATTGACCTCGTAGCCGCCGTTCTGCAACGTCTTGCCGCGGCTGAAGGCGGCGCGGTAGCGCTTGGTCAGTGCGCGAATCTGCTTCGGCGTGCCGGTCAATCCCACGTCCCGCGGGTCGAAGGCCGTCACGTACTGGTGCAGTACCGGTACTGTGTCGCGCTCGGGATCCACGGTGACGAACAGCATGCGCACCGCGTTGGCCGTCTTGCCCAGGTCGTGCATCACCACGTGCATGCGGGTCATGGTCAGGGGGCAGACATCCGGGCAATGGGTGTAGCCGAAATACATCATCACGACCTTGCCGCGAAAGTCCTTGCCGGTCACCGGCTGGCCACGGTCGTTGGTGAGATGGAAGTCCAGATCCGGCAGGTGGCCAGTGACGTCGGTTAACCGGAACGGCAGTTTGCCGGGATGGTTTGCGCAACCGGTCACCAGCAGCAAGGCGACCAGAAGCAGTGCCGCGCGGCGCGCGATGCGTCCCGCACGGGACCACGAATTGAGGGTGTTCATGCCCCCCAGCATACGCCAAGATGGTCGATCATCGATGCCCGGAGAATTCGCAATGCGACAATTTGCCACAGCCCTGCCTGCGTTGCTGACCGGCCTGGCCGGTGGCAGTGCAGTGTTGCTCGGTGCCTATGGCGCGCACGGCCTGGCCGGCGTGCTCGATGCGCGTCATCTGGAGATCTGGCATGTCGCGGTGCGCTTCCAGTTCTGGCATGCACTGGCGCTCGCCGTGGCGACCGGCCTGGCACGGCCAGGGCGCGCACGAACCCTGGCCGTGGCCAGCTTCGCGCTGGGGATATTGATGTTCTGTGGAAGCCTCTATGCGCTGGCTTTGGGCGCGCCATCCGTCATCGGCCTGGTGACGCCGTTCGGGGGCGTGGCTTTGGTGGTGGGTTGGGCAGCGCTGACCGTAGCCTTGCGGCGGGCGGAGGGGTGACATGCGGCGAAACGCTCAAAATCCCTGAGTCCCGCCCTGGCTGCCGGAAGCAGAGCCGTTTGCGGTACCTGAGCCACTGGGTAGCATCGGCCGACTGTCACCGAGTCGATCACCCGGGACCACGTCCAGCAATTTCAGACTGCCCAGGGCCTGGATGCCGCTGAAGTATTTCCACGGGTCACCATTGCCGGTCGCCATGGCGATGTGGGTGCGGTCGTAACGGGGCAGGGCGGCGTCGTACTCCTGCCAGGCGCCATTTACCCAGGCTTGCACCCAGGTATGAGGGACCAGAACGCCATCCTGTCCGTTGTAGTGCCCGGCATAGGCCAGTCCGGTGACCACGCGTGCGGGGATGCCCTCGGCACGCGCCATGGCGGCCAGGAGGACGGCGTATTCGGTACAGTCGCCCCGTCGGGTGCGCAGGGCTTCGAGTGCCGATGCATAACCTACGCTCGCGCCTTCCCGGGTCATGTAACTGCGCACAAAGCGGGTCATGCGCAGCATGCGTTGTGCATTGGAGGAAGCAGCTCCTGCCGCCTTGCGCGCCAGTGCGCGTATCGGCGCTGCATCCGACTGCAACCAGTCGTTGGATGCGATGTCCGCGGACGTCGGATTTTGTGCAATGCCCTTGCGAATCGGCACGGTATCGACAACCCACACATTGCGTCCGAAGCGCTGCACCTTCTGCAGGTCGGTATCGAGAAACGGATTGTCCCGGTGCGAGGGCACGCGGAACGTGAATCGGAGAGGCTGCTCGCGCAGCAGTTGCGGAAGCGGGCGGGGCACCATGAGCATGGCCTGCTTGAGCACATCCACATTCTGGTCCGGTTGCAGGGCACAGTTGCGGTCACAAGCAAGCAGTTCGAGACGAAAGCCGAGCATCGGCAGGGCGAGCTTGAGGACATCGCCTTGCCGGTCGACCCACAGGTCGGTCACTGCATCGGAGCGGATCCCGGGACGAACCTGGCGGATATGCACCAGTTCGCGGCTTGCCCCGGGGAGGTCCACCTGCTCGGGTCCGATCACATGCATGTCCAGTCGAGATACCGTCTGGCTGGATACATCGAACCGGCTCAGTTCGTATCGTGTCCCGGGGTGGAGGCCGTGCGCCACGATGGCGCGTCGCACGCCTTCGTACAGCAGGGCGCCGTCCGGCCAGGCCATGGTCTGCGTGCGGGTACGCGGTCCGACCGTGATGCTCAGATCGTAACCGCCTTGTCCGTTGCGTTTTCCGGCGACGCGGCTGGATTCGTCGGACATCCCGGTGGTCGAGGCAAACGAGAGGGGAACGCCGCTTTCCGAAACGACTTCGCGAACAGTGTTGAAGATGTCCAGCGGTTTGTCGGTGCGTGCAATGCGGATCCTGAGGGTACTGTCGGTGACCACGTTATCCGCAACTGTTGAGCGCTGGTAATGCAGATAGCCGACCTTGCGTCCATCGAGGGTGGCTGTCATCCAGATCTCATGCGGCGGCGAGCCGGCGGCACGCGCCTGCGTCCACGCGGAGATCGCAAGCACGCATGCCAGCAAGGCAATGAACCTGATCTGGCGATGGGGTTTTCCAGGGAAATGTGACGGTGGATTGCTTCCAGTCACGGTTCGGGCAACAAGCCGGTGGCAGCGACGGGCGGTCCATGCCCCGAGCGTCGTGGAATGCATGGCCGTTACGGACGTGCGGCAGGGGACGGATCCACCCTACGCATTCCGGATCGACGCCGTCAAGACACGATGCCGGATTTTGCGTGTTGGGTATGATGGGCCCCGGGCATCTGGAGCAACCATGAAGACGATCGGAACCCCCATGGGCAAGCGTCCCACGCGCGTCCTTTTGCTGGGAGCGGGAGAGCTGGGCAAGGAAGTGGCCATCGAGCTGCAGCGACTGGCCGTCGAGGTGATCGCCGTGGATCGATATGCGTATGCCCCGGCGATGCAGGTCGCGCATCGCAGTCACGTCATCGACATGCTCGATGGGGTGGCGTTGCGCGATGTGATTGAACGGGAACAGCCGGATCTCGTGGTCCCCGAGGTGGAAGCGATCCACACCCCGACCCTGGAGGCCATGGAAAAGGACGGATTGCACGTGATTCCCACCGCGCGTGCGACGCGCCTGACCATGGACCGCGAAGGCATTCGCCGCCTGGCCGTGGAGGAACTGGGACTGCCCACCTCGCCCTACCGTTTCTGCGCCAGCCGCACCGAATACGAAGCGGCTGTTGAAGCGCTGGACCTGCCGTGCGTAGTCAAGCCGGTGATGAGTTCCTCCGGCAAGGGACAGAGCATCGTGCGCAGTCGAGCGGACATCGGCCCGGCCTGGGACTACGCGCAGTCGGGCGGGCGGGCCGGTGGCGGACGGGTGATCGTCGAGGGCTTCGTCGATTTCGATTACGAGATCACCTTGCTCACCGTGCGTCACGCCGGGGGCACGCGCTGCTGCGCACCGATCGGCCATGTGCAGAAGGACGGCGATTACCGCGAGTCCTGGCAGCCGCAGCCGATGAGCGAGGCCGCGCTCGCCGAAGCCGAGCGCCAGGCTGTCGCTCTCACCGATGCGCTGGGTGGCCTCGGCGTGTTCGGCGTGGAATTTTTCGTCAGCGGCGATGCGGTGCTCTTTTCGGAGGTCAGCCCACGTCCCCACGACACCGGACTGGTCACCCTGGTCTCGCAGGACCTTTCCGAATTCGCCCTGCATGCGCGCGCCATCCTCGGTTTGCCGATTCCGGTGATCCGGCAATTCGGCCCATCGGCCTCGTGCGCTGTGCTGGCCGAAGGCGAGGGTTGCGATCCGCTCTACCACGGCGTCGACCGTGCATTGCAGGAAGCCGACACCGCGCTGCGCATCTTCGGCAAGCCTACGGTTTCCGGACGCCGGCGCATGGCCGTGGCCCTGGCGCGCGCGGACGATATCGATACGGCGCGGCGCAAGGCACGGGCGGCGGCGGCACATGTCGTGATCGAGCTTGCGTGACGGGCTTTCTGCCCGGGAGGGCAAGCGGGTGGTCGATGGCGAAATCCGTCCGCCGTGGGCATGCCCTGCATCTGGATGGCGGAGGGTGCCCGCACTGCGGGGACTTTCGGGGTTTCGTGCCAAAAACCCATGCGACCGGTTCGCGGTAAGAACCCGGCGGATGGCGGAAGACGCCCTGGCCGTTCCGGAGGGTTGCGCTTGACCCCGTTTCAGTGGTCCAGCGCCACCCAGCCTTCCTCGCCAAGGACCTCCAGCGGCCGGTAGCGGCGCTTGTAGTCCATCTTCGGGTGGTTCTCGATCCAGTAGCCCAGGTACAGGTAGCCCAGGCCGCGGTTACGGGCCTGTTCGATCTGCTTGAGGATGCCGAAGGTGCCCAGGCTGCGGGGGCTTTCGTCCGGGTCGAAGAAGGTATAGACCGCCGACAGTCCACTCACGCACACGTCGGTCACGGCCACGCCCAGCAATCGGCCGCGCAGGCGCATTTCCAGGAACAGGGTCGGACTCCACGGGGCGCTGAGGAATTGTTCGAATTCCTCGATGTCCGGATCGTCCATGCCGCCGCCACGGTGCCGGTGGTGCAGGTAGCGCCTGTACAGCGTAAAGCGTTCCTCGGTGAAGCCCGGGGGTGATTCGATGATGTCCAGGTCCGCGTTGCGTTTCATGCAGCGTCGCTGGCTGCGGTCGGGTTCGAATCCGGCGACCGGGACACGACACGGAGTGCACGCTCGGCAACGGGCGCAGCGCGGACGGTACAGGTGCCCGCCCGCGCGCCGGAAACCCTGGGCCAGGGCGCGTGGGTAGATCCTGTCCAGATGCGGGCTGGCAGGGTCGATCACCAGGTTTTGCGCCGACCTTCCCGTGTAATAGCCGCAGGCATGCGGCAGGGTCAGGAAGAGACGGACACGTTCCGAACGCATGCGAGGCATCCCGATGGACACGGCGTAAGTCTACGCCTTCCTCCCGCACCATGCGGCGCTCGACTGCGCGTAATTCAGAGCGCGCCGCAGGAGCGCAGTCCGACCAGCACGATGGCGCCGGCGATAGACGCGAACAGGATCAAGCGCACGCGGTTGACCGTTGCGCGGCGCCGGTTGCGCATGCGCGTGGCCGCGTCCGTGGCGCGGGAGGCGGCCAGCTCCTCGCTGAACCGTGTCATCGGCTCGATGCCTGCCTCGCGCAGCACCGCGCGCGCCTTGGGCATGTCGCGTGCAAAACGCACCTCGACCTGCGGCCAGCGTGCCATGTCGCCAGGCTGCACGTAGCTGAATCGATTGTAGCTGGGTCGCCGGTAGGCCGAACGGTTGTTGACGCGGGTTTCAATGCCGTGCTCGCCCAGCAGGGCGACCACGCGGTCGATGTTCTCGTCCCGGGGTGAGGTGTAGATCTCGCGCATGCTGCATTTCTCCCGGTTCAGTCGTCGTCGCGCAGGCGCACCAGGCCTTCCTGGGCGGTGGAGGCGACCAGCGTACCGTCGCGCCTGAAGATCATGCCACGTGCCAGTCCGCGCGCACCCTGCGCAGTGGGGCTGTCGAAGGAATACAGCAGCCATTCGTCGACGCGGAAGGGGCGATGGAACCACATCGCATGGTCCAGGCTGGCCATCTGCACGTTGTGGCTGATGTAGGAGATGCCGTGCGGCAGGGTGGTGGTGCCGATCAGGTGGAAATCGGAGGCGTAGGCCAGCAGGGTTTGCTGCTGCTCGGGCGTGGCATCGGGTATCGGCGCCGTCAGGCGAAACCAGATGTGCTGATACGGGGGCCGCTTGGCCGGGTGCAGTTCGTCGCGTGGCCAGACCTGGCGAAACTCGAACGGACGGTCGGCGCCCAGCCAGCGTTGCAGCTTGACCGGCAGCCTGGCGAATTCCTCCGGCGGCAGTGGCGGTGGCGGCTCGATGTCTTCGGGTGCCGGCACCTCGGGCATCGAGGTCTGGTGCTCGAGGCCCTGCTCGGGGGTCTGGAATGACACTGCGCAATTGAGAATCGGCTTGCCGTGCTGGATCGCGACCACGCGCCGTGCGGAAAAGCTGTGCCCGTCGCGCGCGCGTTCGACCGAATACACGATGGGCGCCTCGACATCCCCTGCCCGCAGGAAATAGGCATGCAGCGAATGCGCCTGGCGGGTGTTGTCCACGGTCTGCTGGGCGGCAGACAGGGCCTGGCCCAGCACCTGGCCACCGAACACGAATCGGGTACCGATGTCGCGGCTCTGGCCGCGGAACAGATTGTCCTCGAGGCGCTCCAGGCGCAACAGTTCGACCAGCTCGTGGACAAGTTCTTCGGTCATGCGGTCCGTTCCGTAGGATGGCCGGGCATTATACCGGCCACCGGTAGGGCGGGCACTGTCCGCCTTCGAATGTCCGGGCATCCCAATGGCGGACAGTGCCCGCCCTACGGGTCTTCGGGTTGCGGATGCAGGCGTTCCAGGCCGCTGCCTTGGAGCACTTCGGGCCACGGGAACATCGGGCCCGGGTCGAGCTTGCGGTGCACCTTGACCGACGGGTCGTTGCTGGCCGGCACCATCCTGGTGTCCAGGTCCTCGTGTCCGGCGATGTAGCGAAGATTCGGGTACGCGTTGCGCAGCCTGCCCAGAAGCGCCAGCAGGCTGTGGATCTGTGCTGCGGTGTACGGCTCGGTCATGGCCTGGTGGCGACTGTCCAGCCAGTCCGGATAACGGCCACGGTTGACCAGCTCGATGCCGATGGAGCGCGCGTTGTAGCCGCGCGTGTGGTTGGCCACTCGCTCGCCGGGGACGTAGCGGTACACGCGGCCGTCGCGGTCGATGTAGAAATGCCCGCTGTTGCCGGTACCGGAGGGGTAGAGGAGCTTTTCACCATATTGCCGGGCGGTGGCCAGGTCCGGCAGCTCCGTGCAATGGATCACCACCAGGTCGACCGTGGGGGCCGGCCGCGCGTCGAGCTTGCGCACGTAGGGCAGGGGCTGGTCGTGGATGGCGGTGACAGCAGGCATGCGCGCAGTGTCGCATGACGGCATGGCCGCGTCATCGCGCGCTTCGCCGCTACAATGGCGCCTCTTTCCCCATCCGGAGACAGCATGCGCGGCCACGTCATTCTTTCCCACGGCAGCGGCAGCGGGCCCGAGGCCACCAAGGTCAGCGTGCTGGCCGAAGCCGCCGAAGCGCTGGGACTGACCACCGAACGGCCGGATTACCGCGACTGCGACGCGCAGGGCGAGGCCGCTTCGGTGGCGCCGCGTGTGGAACGGCTGCTGGCGCGCATGCGCGCGGCGCCCGCGCCGCCGATCCTGGTCGGCTCCAGCATGGGCGCGTTCGTGTCCGGGCTGGCCTCGCTCAGGGCCCCGTCCCGGGCGCTGTTCCTCATGGCACTGCCGACCCGCATTCCCGGCGTCGATGCATCCTTCGACATGGCGCGGGACGTGCCCGCGATGCTGGTGCACGGCTTTGCCGACACGCTGTGTCCGGCCGATGCCGCGATGGGCCTTGCCGAGCAGGTGGGCATGCCGGTGCTGCTGGTTGCCGACGGCCATCGCCTTGCCGATCATGTCGCGGCGATCGAGAACCAGTTTCGCCTGTTCCTGGAATCGGTGGCGGCGTGAGTGACTTCTTCGTCAGTTGTCCGCGCGGTCTGGAATACCTGCTGCGCGATGAGCTTCTCGCCCTGGGTGCAAGCACCGCACATGAGGCACTGGCTGGTGTTGCAGTGGAGGGTGGGCTCGAGCTGGCCTATCGCGCGTGCCTGCATTCGCGTCTGGCCAGCCGCGTGCTGTGGCCGCTGGCGGCATTCGACGCTGCCGACGACCATGCGCTGTACGCGGGCGTGAAGGCCATCGACTGGTCACGTCACCTGCGCCCGGACGGCACCCTGGCGGTGGACGCGGTGGTTTCGCGCAGCCAGGTGCGGCACAACCGCTTTGCCGCGCAGCGGGTCAAGGATGCGGTGGTCGATCATTTCCGGGAACAGGAAGGCCGGCGCCCGTCGGTGGATACCGAGTTGCCCGATGTACGCCTGAACCTGCGATTGAAACGGGACCGGGCGGTACTGTCGCTGGACCTGTCCGGCGCACCGTTGCACCGGCGCGGCTGGCGCAAGGGCCAGGGCGAGGCGCCGCTGAAGGAAAACCTGGCCGCCGCGGTGCTGCTGCGTGCGGACTGGCCGCGCATGTATGCCGAAGGCGGGGCGCTGGTCGATCCCATGTGCGGCTCGGGCACCCTGCTGATCGAGGCCGCGTGGATGGCGGCCGGCATTGCCCCCGGGCTGCACCGGGAATATTTCGGCTTCCTGGGCTGGAAGCCACATGACGTCGCGCTCTGGGAACGCCTGCGCGCGGAGGCTGCGGCGCAGGCCGAGGAGGGACTGCGTGCCTTGCGGCCGTGCCTGAGCGGCAGCGATGTCGATCCGCGGGTGCTGCGCCTTGCCGTGCGCAACTGCCAGGCGGCCGGGGTGGCGGGGTTCGTCACCCTGGAGACACACGACATCGCCCATGTGCCCGTGGCTGCCGCGCCCTCGGGCCTGGTGGTGACCAATCCGCCCTATGGCGAACGGCTGGGTGAGCGTGAGTCCGTGCCCGCGCTTTACCGCGAACTGGGCCGGGTTCTGCGCGAGCGCTATCCCGGCTGGCGCGGCGCGGTGCTGTGCGGGGACGCGCAGCAGGGTCATGCGCTGGGGGTGCGTGCCGACAAGCGCTACACCCTGTACAACGGCATGCTGGAAACCCTGCTGGTGGTCTTCGACCTGCATGCCGCGGACGCGCCGAAAGCGGCGCCCAGACCCCTGTCGCAGGGTGCGCAGATGCTGGCGAACCGGCTGCAGAAGAACCTGCGTCACCTGCGCAAGCAGCTCAGGCGCGAGGGCATCACCTGCTACCGGGCCTACGACCGCGACCTGCCCGAGTACGCGCTGGCGATCGATGTCTACGAGGACTGGCTGCATCTGCAGGAATACCGTGCCCCGGCATCGGTGCCCGAGGCCGTGGCGTCCGCACGTGTGCGCGAGGCGGTGCGCGTGGCCTCGGAAGTGTTCGAGGTGCCGCGCGAGCGCATTGCGGTCAAGCAGCGCCGGCGAGGCAAGGGTGGCGCCCGCTACGGACGCATGGATGCACGCGGCGAGGAGATCGAGGTGGGCGAGGGCGGCCTCAGGTTCCTGGTCAATCTCACCGACCATCTCGACACCGGCCTGTTCCTCGACCATCGCCCGGTGCGCGCGAAATTGCGCGAGCTGTCCGCGGGGCATCGATTCCTGAACCTCTTTGCCTACACCGGGACGGCTTCGGTGTATGCGGCGGCGGGCGGCGCCACGGAAACGGTCAGCGTGGACCTGTCGTTCACCTACCTGGACTGGGCCTCGCGCAATCTTGCCCTGAACGGTTTCACGGGACACAGCCACCGCCTGGCGCGCTGCGATGCCATGACCTGGCTGCGCGAGGACCGCAGCCGTTACGGACTGATCTTCGTCGACCCGCCGACCTTCTCCAATTCCCGTCGCAGTGACGACGATTTCGACGTGCAACGCGACCACGCGGCACTCCTCGCTGCCTGCGCGGACCGTCTTGAGCCTAACGGAGTGCTAGTTTTTTCGAACAATTTCAAGCGCTTCAGACTGGATCATGAAGCGATTTCCAGCCGTTATGCCATCGAGGACTGGAGCGCAGCCTCGATTCCGTCCGATTTCGCGCGACGTACCGATATCCACCATTGCTGGCTGCTGCGCCTGCGCTGAGGGTCGGCAGTCACCAGCTCCATTCAAGGCGCACACCCGTCACCCAGGCATCGGGCACGGCGCCTGTGGCCCCCGGTCGCTGGATGTACTGCAGGTCGGGCTGGATGCGAAAGTGCGCCCCGAGAGAAGCTGCCCAGGTGAGTTCCCATGCGGTTTCGGATCCGCCGGGCGGACCTCCGGGCAATCCGCGTACGCGGGCGCGGGCCACGGCCAGGCCCAGGCTGTCGCGCTGACCGGCGAGGAACACGCCGCGCAGGCGCAGTCCCGCACCCAGATAGCGGGTGATGCGGTTGTCGCGCGCCATGGCCGATCCCCATTGCACGAAACCATCCAGCGCGCCGTGCCGGTCGCCCTCACCATGCAGCCGTGTTTCACCGATCAGGTACAGACCGTGATTGCGCTGCGGGTACAGCGGGTTGCGATGCCGGCTGGTGTCGGCCCAGGCACCGAGCGCCAGTTTCGAGGGCCGCGCGCCTCCGGACACGAATCCGCCCTCCAGCGCATAGAACGCTCCGTCGCGGGCCTGCCATGCCACGTGCGTGCCGTACGGATCCTCCGGGTTGCCGGGCACGCCGCCGAACAGGCCGGCCGTCATGTAGCGTCCGTTCTTGCCATGCCAGTGGGCGACAGCGCCCAGGGTCGGTTCCGGATAGATCGACACACCCGATTGCGAAATCGTCGGTTCGATGCCGAAGGAGCTGTTGAGGAAGAGTCCGGCGGTATCAAGGGTGTCGAAGATGGCGTTGTAATCCTGCACGCCCACGCGCAGCGAGAGCCTTGTGCTGCGCCAGTCGTGCTGGACCCAGGCCGAATACAGGCGCAGCGTGTTGGGCGCGCCGACATTGTCCAGGATCTGCAGATCACCGGCGCGCGCCGAGATGGAACTTCCGCCTGTGCCCAACAGGTCGACAAAGACGAAGGTATTGTCGCTGGTGCCCCACTGGCTGCCGTGCACAGTCAGGTTGACGTGCACCAGCGAGGGTGCGCCGATGCCGCGGCGTACACCGCCGTGAACTACCGTCATCAGATCCTGTACCGCGATGCCGTGCACCTGGACCGGGGCGTCCTTGGCGCGCGCCGCGGGCAGGGCGGTCAGGAAACCCAGCAGCGCAAGGGCGCCGCCGGCGAGACGGGGTACCCATCGCCCCGGAGTTTCGGCAAGTCCATGGGTCAGAAGGAAAAGCATGACGTATCCCTATGCGGTACCGGGGCGGAGACTTCAGTCGGCATTCAGTGCGCGCGGCTCAATCTCCATGTCGTATCGGGAGAAACGCCATGATCAAGACTCGCATGAAAACCCTGTTGTGCGTGACCGCGGTGCTGGCGCTGGCCGCGGCACCCGTGGTGCAGGCCGAGCACGGTCCGCGTGATGGCTGGCGCGATCGGGGCGGATACGGGCATCATGACCGCGATGTCCGCTGGCACGGCGAATACCGTCGCGGCTGGCGCGGTCACGACCATGACGGTTTCGGCCGCTGGGTCGCTGGTGCCGTGGTGCTCGGTGCTCTGACCAACCTGGTCGTCGACGCCACACGGCCGCGCGTGACCTACTATTACGAACAACCACCGGTGGTGTACTCGCGTACCCGCATCATCTACCGTGACGCGCCGGTGGAGCGGGTCTACGAAGAACGAGTGTACGAAGGCCGGCCGGTCTATGTCGACCCCTATCGCACGCGCTACATCGGCCACGAGGACGATGACGACGACGAGTGAGACCCGCCTGTCGCATTCGACGATGCGGCGGTCTTGAACCGGGTCCGGTTGCGAGCGGCGCGGAGCGGGCTGGATCAGGATCCGGGCACTTCCAGGCTGTATATGTGTGCCCGGTCACCATGGCGGATTCCGTTTTTGTACTGCCTGCACGCCTCTGGTAGTTTGACCGGACCCGTATCCTGTGGGTGTGGCAGCGAGGCAAGCGGATGAACGCCCAACCCGAATCGCGGCCCTCTGCGCCCGACGCGCAGCACACGGCATGGCGTTTTGCGCGAACCCGTGCACAGACGGAGGAACTGGTGGCACCGCTGGCGCCGGAGGACACCGTCGCGCAATCGATGCCCGACGCCAGCCCCGCCAAGTGGCACCTGGCGCACACCACCTGGTTCTTCGAGCGGTTCGTGCTCATGCGAGACCGGGACTATCCGGTCTTCGATGCTAGCTGGCACGAACTGTTCAACTCCTACTACCAGGGTGCGGGTCCGATGTTCGCCCGCCCGCATCGCGGCCTGATCACGCGGCCGACGCTCGAACAGATCCTCGACTATCGCCGCCATGTCGATGCTCACCTGCTGGGGCGGCTGGAAGCGGAGAAAGTGGATCCGGAAGCCCTGGCCGTCTGCGGGATCGGTCTGCACCATGAACAGCAGCACCAGGAATTGCTGCTGACCGACATCAAGCACCTTTTCGGCAGCAATCCGCTACTTCCTGCGTACGATGCACGGCTGCCCGAGCCGCCGCGCGGAAGGGAGCGGCCCCTTCGCTACATCGAGGGCCGGAATGACGAGGTCGAAATCGGTGCAGCGCAGGATGGTTTTGCCTACGACAACGAACGTCCGCGTCATCGTGTGCTGTTGCACCCGCACGCCATCGGGCAACGTCCAGTAAGCAATGCCGAGTACCGGGAATTCATTCGCGACGGTGGTTACCGCACACCCCAGTTGTGGATGTCCGAAGGCTGGGACACACTGCAGCGCGAAGGCTGGAAGCGTCCGCTGTACTGGAGCGAAGACCTGGAAAGCGCGTTCACCCTGGGCGGTCTGCGCGCACTGGATCCGAATGCGCCGGTGGTGCACGTGAGCTTCTTCGAAGCCGATGCCTTTGCGCGCTGGTCCGGGGCACGACTTCCCACCGAGGCTGAATGGGAAAGTACGGCCAGCGGTTTCGACCCTCACGAAGGCAATCTTCGCGAGAGCGGGTTTCTGCATCCGGCGGCGGACATGTCCGCCGATCCCGCACGGTCCTCGCAGTGGTTCGGCGATGTGTGGGAATGGACGTCCAGCCCGTATGTGAACTACCCGGGATTTCGTCCGCTTGCCGGCACCCTGGGCGAATACAATGGCAAGTTCATGTGCGGGCAGTGGGTACTGCGCGGCGGCTCGTGCGTGACGCCGGCCGATCATATCCGGGCCAGTTACCGGAACTTCTTCTATCCCGCCAGCCGCTGGCAGTTCAGCGGCATCCGACTGGGACGCGATGCATGAATGCCGTCGAACACAGTGTGCCGCTCCATGACTTCGAGCCCGATGCCGGAGACATGCGCGATGAGGTAATGCGCGGATTGTCTGCGGTGCCGCGGGTGTTGCCCTCGAAATTTTTCTACGACACCCAGGGATCGAAACTCTTCGAGCGCATCTGCGAACAGCCGGAGTATTACCTGACGCGTGCCGAACTGGCCCTGATGGAGACACACCTGCCCGACATGGCCGACACGCTCGGTCCCAGGGTGTTGCTCGTCGAATACGGCAGCGGCAGCGGTATCAAGACGCATCGCCTGCTCGAACACCTGCATCGGCCGGTGGCCTACATGCCGCTGGAGATTTCCCGCAGCGCCCTCGAGGCCAGTGTCGGGCGACTGGCCGGTGACTTCCCGCGCATCGAGATGCTGCCGCTCTGCGCGGATTTCACGCAACCGGTGGTGCTGCCGGCCCCGGTACGGAGGCAGGATCGCACGGTGATCTATTTCCCCGGCTCCACCATAGGCAACTTCGAAGCGACGAGAGCCGTGCAGCTCCTGCGCCAGATGCGTGAGGAGATGGGTCCGGATGGCGCGGCGCTGGTGGGCGTGGATCTGCTCAAGAATCCAGCCGTTCTCGAGGCCGCCTACAACGATGCGGCCGGTGTCACGGCGGCGTTTACACTGAACATGCTCGCGCACATCAACCGCGCACTCGGCGCCGATTTCGATCTCGCCGGCTTTGCCCATCGCGCCCGCTTCAATGCCGATGCCTCACGCATCGAAACCCACATCGAAAGCCTGCGCAGCCAGGACGTACATGTGGCCGAACACACATTCGCCTTTCATCCGGGCGATGAAATCCTGGTTGAATACAGTTGCAAATACTCGCGTGAATCCTTCGCCCGCATGGCAGGCGAAGCCGGCTTGCGTGTAGCGAAGGTATGGACCGACCCCGAAGAACTGTTCAGTCTGCAGTACCTCGTCTGTGCCTGAGAGGCATGCGCATGGCGGTATGCAGTAGTCGTGCCGGGTGCAAAGCCCCTGCGCATGGATTCAGCCCCTGCCGTTGGCAGGTCCGGTTATTTTAGCGCGGGTCGCGGCAATGGCCTGGTCGAGGAACCCGCCGTAATAGTCTTCCGGACCCAGTCCCACCAGTGGACGTGCACCGGGCTTGCCGCCGGGGGTGAAGACCATCACCGTGGGCGCGAAATGCACGCCCATGGACTTTGCGAAGGCACGCTCTGTCGTCACATGGCCGGAGAAATCCACCAGCCGGGTGGTTTTCGTCATGTCCATAGAGCGAATCAGCACGGTACCGGCCGTTTGCGGGTTACGTTGCATCGGGACCAGGTAGTAGTTGATGACACGGTCGCAGTAGCGGTAGTCCGGGGCCGTGAACACGATCAGGACGGGAATACCCTTGCGCCCCGCTACCTGCGCATCCTGCTGCAGATTGCGGGCCTCCGTGACCCCGGCATCGGACTTGCCTGTAGCCGATGCCGGCAGGGCAAGCAGGACCAGCAGCAATGCAAGGCAACTTTGACGCCATGTCATGAATGCCATTCTCCAGTGTGTTCAAGGTAGACGCGGTATCGCGCCGGACATCTTCGGAAGCGCCTCTCGTCTTATACCCTGCAGGGTATGTCCGTCAAGCGGTTGACGAAGGCCATGCCCGGTTGCACAGAGCATCCCTAAGACATGGTGGGGGCGAGATTCCACCCCGCAACCGCAGGCATGGCGTGCTCGTGACCAAGGATGCCCAGTGAACCGGCCGAGAGAATGAACAGCCGACCACAGGCCGGGTCCAGCCCCAGATAGCGCGCCGTGAGCACGCGCAGCAGGTGTCCATGGGCGAAGATCAGGATGTCGCCTTGCCGGTCCTGCACCGTCTTCAGGAATCGGTCCACACGGGAACGGACCTCATCGATACTTTCCCCGCCGGGTACCTGACCCGACCAGATGGTCCAGCCGGGGACATCGCGGCGAATCTCCTGCGTGGTGCGGCCTTCGTAGTCGCCGTAGTCCCATTCCTGCAAGGCGTCGTCGTAGTGCACGATATCGCCTGCGAAACCGGCGAGACGACAGGTTTCCGAAGCGCGCACCAGAGGACTGGACAGGACCCGTTCGAACCGGTGCCCATCGAGTATCGTGCGCAGTGCGCGGGCCTGCTGTTCGCCTTTGGGTGTCAGCGGCACGTCGGTACGGCCGGTATGACGCCGCGTCTTGCTCCAGGCAGTCTCGCCGTGACGGGCGAGCCAGAGGCGGGGGAGCGCTGGGTCGGAATGATTGTGGTTTGTCATGAAATATCCAGGGATGGTGGGCGTGGTTACAGGCATGGACGAGGACCGGACCGGCGTGAGCCATGCTCGCATCCATCGGAACCGCGTTCCGGATGACCATGGGGGACACAGGCACCAGGGCGCTTCCTCAGACACTCACATGCCGTGCTTGATGCCTTTTTTCACCAGCCACCAGTTGGCCGGGTAGGCCGTGACGAACCCGACGCTCATGCCGATCTGCATCATGAACCAGAACACCGGATCGGCAGCATCCAGGCCCGGTGCAAACCACAACTTCTGCACCAGCGCCATCCAGCCGAACAGGCCCACTTCAAAGGCGATCAGGGACAGGGTGTCGGCCTTTAGCGCCTTGATCAGGGCGCGCCACCGACTCGGTTCGCCCATGGCGCGGATCGGCAGGTACTGGAACAGGATGCCGATGACGAAGGCCAGGATGAAATCGAAAGTGTAGGACGTCAGCAGCGTGGAACCGAACAGGACGAAACCGCTCAGGTACAGCCCGGTATCGGAGATGATGTCGCCGATGGTGCATCCGCCGCCGCAGTGGGTGACGGAAACGAACACGCTTTGCCAGTAGGGTTTCCTGTGCTCGCCGTGATGATGCGTGTGCCCGGCGTGGGCGGAAGCATCGGCCTTCGACGCCCGTCCGAAGCGCACGTAGGCCCACCAGGCCAGCGGCCCCATGTACAGGCCGGTGACCGGCCAGGTGATTTCCATGATCTTCATCGCCTGGCGTCGGCCGGACGCGATGTCGACGATCATGACGATGGCGGTACCGATGCCCGAAGCCAGTGCGATCCAGGCAATTGTGGACAGAAGCGGACTGTGCATGTTGTCCTCCTTGGTTGCATATCTTGAAAGATGGAGCGAGTGCATGCCCCGAATCAGGAGCGATCATTGTCACCCGCAGGAGCGCCGGAAGGCGCGATTGCGCAGCATGTAGATCTGCCGTAGAAGCCGATCGTTTCCGCATTGCCGGTCGCGGCTGCCGCCGCTCCCACATTTTGGTCGCAGGGAAATTTCCCGTAGGAGCGCCGGAAGGCGCGATTGTGCAATGTGGAGATTTTCCGGAAGCTTTTTTGCTGCTTGGCCGATCGCGGCTGGAGCCGGTCCTGCAATTTGGTCGCAGGGAAATTTCCCGCAGGAGCGCCGGAAGGCGCGAACGCGCAATGTGGATTCATGCCGAAAACGCAGGGGAATTGCCACGAACCGCGCAAGAAAGCATCCACGCCCGTGATCGGGACACGAACGCGGGACTGTGCGATCAGGTTTCCAGGTCGCGACGCATGCGTTCGAACGTGTCGCGGTCAATCTCGCCGCGCGCGTAGCGTTCGCGCAGGGCATCCAGCGCCGGGTCGTGGCGTGTCCCGGCTGTCTTGTCGGTGTCGCGCCCCGAGGCGGACCGCACCAGGGCGACGATCACCCACACCACGGCGGCGAACACCGCCAGCATCACGAGGAAACCCATCAGCGGGAAACCTCCCATGAAACCGGCATATCCAGACGTTCCCATCTCAGCGTCCCCTTCGGTTCTGCGGTGGTGTTTCGGGTTTGAGTTCGAGGATCCATTGTGCCACCCCCTGCGCCTGTCCGGACGGCACATTCAGATTGGGCATGAAACCACCCCAGGTGGAACTTCCGCCGTGTTCGATGAACGCTGTCAGGCGTGGCACGGCATCGGGCTGGCCGTGGTATTTCCAGGCCACCCAGCGGAAGGCCGGTCCGGTGCGGCCGCGGTCCAGGGCATGGCAGCTCATGCAGCCGTAGCGTGACAATGCCTCGGGCGCGTGGTGCGGAAGGCTGGACTGCCTTCCCATCATCGGCATGTGCTGCATCATGCCCATGCCGCCGCCGCGCTGGTGCAGCGTCCATCCCCATGCCGCGAACAGCGTGCCGATGGCGAGCATGGCAAGGGCGATCAACATGAATGGGGGTCGGGAAGGTCTCATGCCTGCATTCCTTTCGCTATCTGGATTCATCCAGCAGGGTGTCGAGGCGCGGCTTCTGTTCGGCGAATGTGCCGTACAGCGCTTCGTCGCCGATCACGGTGATCGGGGCAATGCGAACACCGTAGCGCGCCTTGGCTTCCGCGGCGATCCCGGGTTGCGTCACATCGCGTTCCTCGTAGCGCACGCCATGCGTATCGAGATAACGCCTGACCGCGGCGCAGTCCGGGCACCCCGGGCTGGTGTAGAGCAGCACCCTGGGCATCACTTCAGGCCTGTACCCGGGCGTCGTAGCCCTCTTCCTTCACGGCCGCAATCAGTTTTGCGGCATCGGCGTCGCCGTGGACCACGGCTGCGCCAGGCTTGAGCGTGACCTCGACGCGTTCCACGCCGGGCACGTTTTCCAGTGCGCGGGTCGTGGCGCGTACGCAGTGATCGCAAGTCATGCCGGTAATGTTCAGGTGCAGCTCTTTCATGGATATGTCTCCCGGATTGGATGGTGAATGAGGCGATCAGTTCTGCAGCGACTGGCCCACGCGCTTGAGGCGTTGGCGCACCTCGGCGGCCAGTGTGACCACGGACGGGTTGTCGACCAGGCCGAGCACGGATTCGGGATCCATGAACAGCACGCTGATCCGGCCATCGGGTTCCTCGCGCACCACCACGTTGCACGGCAGCAGGGCACCGATGTCCGGCTCGGCGTCCAGAGCCTGGTGCGCCAGTTGCGGGTTGCATGCACCGAGGATGATGTAGGGCTTTTTCTCCACGCCCAGTTTGGCCTTGAGCGTGGCCGCCACGTCGATGGTGGTGAGCACGCCGAAGCCTTCGGCTTTCAGCGCTTCGGTCACGCGTTCGATGGTGGTCGGGTAATCGGCCTTGCTGTTTACGCTGAAGACAAATGAACTCATGGGTGTGTACTCCGTGGGTTGGATTCGATCAGGCGGTGGTCGCGAGCGGGTGGGCCTTGAGGCGTTTGAGGCGCAGGCTGTTGCCCAGCACGAACACCGAGGACAGGCCCATGGCCACGCCGGCGACCATCGGGTTGAGATGGATGCCGATCGGAGCGGCCACGCCGGCCGCGACCGGAATCAGCAGGATGTTGTAGAAAAAGGCCCAGAACAGGTTGCCGCGGATATTGCCGAGCGTGCGGCGGGCCACCGTGAGCGCGGTGACTACCTCGGCCAGTTGGCCGCGGGTCAGCGTCACGTCTGCCGCCTCGATGGCGATGTCGGTGCCGCTGGCCAGGGCGATGCCGACATCGGCCTGCGCCAGCGCCGGGGCATCGTTGATGCCGTCGCCGACAAAGGCCACGCGGCGACCGTCGTGCTGCAGTCCGGTCACGACCCGGGCCTTGTCCTGCGGCAGGACTTCGGCATGCACGTCTCCGATGCCCAGCTCGGCGGCGACCGCTGCCGCGGTGCGACGTGCGTCGCCTGTGACCATGCTTACCTGCAGCCCGCGGGCCTTGAGCACGCGCACCACGTCGCGGGCCTCGGGCTTGATGCGATCGGCAATGGCCAGCAGGCCGAGCAATTTGCCGTCGGCTGCCACGTACACCACGGTGCGTCCGTCCGCCTCCAGTTCCGAGGCATGCGAAGCGTGCACAGCCGCATCGATGCCTTCCTGCTCCATGAGTCGGCGCGCGCCGACCACGACCCGCCGTCCCTCGATGCGGCCCTCGATGCCATGACCGGCCACGGCACGGAAATCTTCTGCGGCAGGCAAGTCCAGGCCACGTTCCTGCGCCGCGGAGACGATCGCCCGGCCCAGCGGGTGCTCGGAGGCGGACTCCAGTGCCGCGGCCAGGCGTAGCGCTTCATCCGCTGCCGGTCCGGCACTGTCCACCAGCGTGGGTTTGCCTTCCGTCAGGGTGCCGGTCTTGTCAAACAGCACGGTGTCCACGTGGGAAAGCGTTTCGAGTGCCTCGCCCTTGCGGAATAGCACGCCCAGTTCGGCTGCACGGCCGGTGCCGACCATGATCGCGGCCGGCGTGGCCAGGCCCATGGCACACGGGCAGGCGACCACCAGCACCGCCACCGCAGCGACCAGGGCGATGCTGATGTTGGCGCCGAGCAGCATCCAGGTCGCGAAGGCCACGGCGGCGATGAGCAGCACGATCGGGGTGAACACCCGCACCACCCGGTCGGCCAGTCCCTGGATCGGCAGCTTGCCGCCTTGTGCGCTCTCCACCAGTTTGATGATCTGCGCCAGCACGGTGTCGCTGCCGACCGAGGTGGTCTCGACCACCAGGCGACCGTCCTGGTCCACGGTGCCGCCGACCACGTTGTCGCCGGACTGTTTGAGCACCGGCAATGGCTCGCCGGTGAGCATCGATTCGTCGACGTGTGCACGGCCCTCGGCCACCTTGCCATCCACCGGCAGGCGTTCGCCCGGACGTACGGCCACGCGGTCGCCGACCCGAAGCTGTGCCACGGGTACATCCTTTTCGCTGCCGTCGGATTCGAGCCTGCGTGCGGTCTTTGCCTGCAGGCCGACCAGCTTGCGGATGGCTGCCGAGGTGCGGCCCTTGGCCAGTTCCTCCATGTATTTGCCGAGCAGTACGGCAGCGATCACCACGGCGGCCGAATCGAAATACAGGTGCCTGGCCTCGACCGGGAACAGGGTGGGGGCGAACAGCACCAGGGCGCTGTAGGCCCAGGCGGCGCCGGTGCCGGTGGCCACCAGCGAATTCATGTCCGGCGACAGGTGGCGGTAGGCAATCAGACCGGGTCGGAAGAAGCGGCGACCGGGGCCGAACAGCACGGCCGTGGCCAGCACGAACTGCACACCGTCCCAGAAATGCGGCCAGGGACTGGCCGCATCCAGGGCATGCGCAAAGGCGGGCACGAAGGTGGCACCCATCGACAGGACCAGCACCGCGAGACCGAGCACGGCCGCTGTCAGGACATCGTGCCCCATGCTGCGCAGTGCCTTGCGGCGTCGGTCCACCTCGTCCGTGTCGGCGCCGGAAGCGGCATCCACGGGCTGGGCGGCATAGCCGGCATCGGCGACGGCAGCAGCAAGTGTTGTTTCATCTGTCATCGCAGGGACGTAACGCACGCTTGCACGTTCGGTGGCCAGGTTGACGCTGGCTTCGAGCACCCCCGGCACGCGTTTGAGCGCGCGTTCCACGCGACTGGTGCATGAAGCGCAGGTCATGCCTTCCACGCGCAGTTCGGTGCCTGCTTCGACGGGTGCGTATCCGGTGTCGCGAATGGCCTCCAGGATCACCTGCGGTGTAACGCGCCCGGCTTCGTAGCGCAGCTCGGCGCGCTCGGTGGCGAGATTGACAGCGGCATCGTGGACGCCTTCGAGTTTGTTCAGGGCGCGCTCGACGCGCGTGCTGCACGAGGCGCAGGTCATGCCTTCGACATCGACCGTGAACGCCTCAAGATCCGGTGTCCTGATGCCTTCATCGAGTACGGCGTTCATCAATGGTCCTCCGCGAGCAGGGCGGCAAGGATCGGGCATTCGGCTGCAGGGCCGTGTCCCGGGCAGTGCTGCGAAATGGCGAGCAGGCCGGTTTTCATGCGCTCCAGGTCGGCAATCCGGGCCTCGATGTCGGCAATCGTGTCATCGGTCAATTGCCTGATCGCGCCCATGTCGCTCTCCGGACGCGCATGCAGGGCGAGCATCTCGCCGATCTGGCCCAGCGAAAAACCCAGCGCCTGGGCTCGGCGGATGAAACGCAAGCGACGGGCGGCCTCGAGATCGTAAAGTCGATAGTTGGAGGCCGTGCGGTGGCTGGGAACGATCAGTCCCAAGCGTTCGTAGTAGCGCAGGGTTTCCGGCGTCAGGCCCTCGCGTCGGGCCAGGGTTCCGATGGTCATGGCGTTGGACATGGGTGGGTGCCTTTGTTGAGCTGGGTACAAGTATAAACCCTGTAGTCGACTATAGAGTCAAGGTCTTTGCGTGCATGTGGACTTCGTGGCTAGACACGTCTATCCATTCTGTTGCCGGGAGTACCTTACCCGTAGGGCGGACACCGTCCGCCATCGCAACCTCGCGCAAAGCCACGGCGGGCGGTGCCCGCCCTACGGTAGCGGTCGGCCATCGGGATTGGGTGCGCGGAGGGCCCGCATGAGCCGACGCGGCGAGCGATGCCGTCTGCACCACCCGTAGGGCGGACACCGTCCGCCATCGGGACCTCGGACAAGGCCTACGGTAGCGGTCGGCCATCGGGATTGGGTGCGCGGAGGATCTGCATGAGCCGACGCGACGAGCGATGCCGTCTGCACCACCCGTAGGGCGGACACCGTCCGCCATCGCAACCTCGGACAAGGCCACGGCGGGCGGTGCCCGCCCTACGGCTGCGGTCGGCCATCGGGACCTCGCGCAAGGCCACGGCGGGCGGTGCCCGCCCTACGGCTGGCAGGGGCCGACAGGGATGCCTGGCGCGCCCCAAGGCGCGTTACTCAGGCGCGTCGGGCCTGCGCCTGTGGGCTGAGGGTGTCGAGCAGGGTGGCAGCGGCGGACAGGCGTTCGCTGGCGCCCGGGCATTCCATCGCAATGCGCAGGGTGTCCTGGCTGGCCAGCTTGTAGGTGCGTGGCTGGCGCTGGATCAGGCGCAGGATGGCCGAAGGATCGATGTCCGGTTGTTCGCGGAACTTCACCCGGCCACCGGTCGGCCCGAGTTCCAGCTTGCGGATACCCATGGGTGTGGCGCGCAGCTTGAGGCCGGTGACGGCGAACAGCTGTTTGAGCGGGTCGGGCAACAGTCCGAAACGGTCGACCATCTCCACTTGCAGCTCGCGCAGGGCGTCATCGTCGCGGGCACTGGCGATGCGCTTGTACAGGGTCAGCCGCGTATGCACGTCGGGCAGGTAGTCGTCGGGAATCAGCGCCGGCAGGTGCAGCTCGACCTCGGCCTCGTGGTCGGACGTCAGGTCGAAGTCGGGTACCTTGCCGCTGCGCAATGCCTTGACCGCGCGTTCGAGCAGTTCGGTGTACAGCCCGAATCCGATCTGCTGGATCTGTCCGGACTGTTCCTCGCCCAGCAGTTCGCCGGCGCCACGGATTTCCAGATCGTGCGTGGCCAGGGTGAAGCCGGCGCCCAGTTCCTCCAGCGAGGCCAGTGCCTCCAGGCGTTTTTGTGCATCGGTGCTGATGGCCTTGCGGTCGGGCACGATCAGGTAGGCGTAGGCGCGATGGTGCGAGCGGCCCACGCGACCGCGCAGCTGGTGCAGCTGCGCCAGGCCGAAGCGGTCGGCGCGGTCGATGACGATGGTGTTGGCTGTGGGGATGTCGATGCCGGTCTCGATGATGGTGGTGCACACCAGCACGTGGAAGCGCTGGCGATGGAAGTCGAGCATCACCTGTTCCAACTCGCGCTCGGGCATCTGGCCGTGGGCGATGCGGATGCGCGCATCCGGCATCAGGGCTTCCAGTTCTCGCGCCGTGCGTTCGATCGAATCGACGTTGTTGTGCAGGTAGTACACCTGCCCACCACGTGCCAGTTCGCGCTGGATGGCTTCGCGCACCATGGCGCTGTCGTATTCGCTGATCAGCGTCTTCACCGCCATGCGGTGTGCCGGGGGAGTGGCGATGATGGACAGGTCGCGCAGACCGTTCATCGACATGTTCAGCGTGCGCGGAATCGGGGTGGCGGTGAGCGTGAGCAGGTCAACCTCGGCACGCAGCTTCTTCAGCGCCTCCTTCTGGCGCACGCCGAAACGCTGCTCCTCGTCGACGATGACCAGCCCCAGGTCCTTGAACTTCACGTCTTTCTGCAGCAGCTTGTGGGTACCGATGATGATGTCCACGCGGCCGTCGGCTATGCCTTCGAGTGCGGCGTCGACGTCCTTCTTCGAACGAAAGCGCGAAAGCACCTCCACGCGCATCGGCCAGTCGGCGAAGCGGTCGGCGAAATTCTGGTAGTGCTGCTGCGCGAGCAGGGTGGTGGGCACCAGCACCGCGACCTGGCGGCCAGCCGCGGCGGTGACGAAGGCCGCGCGCAAGGCCACCTCGGTCTTGCCGAAGCCGACGTCGCCGCAGACCACGCGGTCCATCGGCCGCGGCGCGGCCAGGTCGGCCAGCACTGCCTCGATGGCCTGTTGCTGGTCGGGTGTCTCCTCGAATGGAAAACGCTGTGCAAAATCAGCGTACATGGTGCGGTCGATGGACAACGCCGCGCCCTGCCGTGCCTCGCGCTGGGCATAGATGGCCAGCAGCTCGGCGGCCACGTCGCGAACTTTCTCGGCGGCCTTGCGTCGCGCTTTTTCCCAGGCATCGCCGCCCAGCGAATGCAGCGGCGCCAGCTCCGGCGCGGTGCCAGTGTAGCGGCTGACCAGGCCCAGTTGCGCCACCGGCACGTACAGGCGGGCCTGCCTGGCGTATTCGATGTCGAGGAATTCGCCCGGAGTGTCGCCCACGTCCAGTCGCGTCAACCCGCGGTAACGGCCCACGCCATGATCGATGTGCACGATCGGCGCACCGATTTCCAGTTCGGTCAGGTCGCGGATGATCGACTCGGGGTCGCGCGCCGCGGTGCGCCGGCCGCGGCGCTCCTGTCGCACGCGTTCACCCAGCAGTTCGCGTTCGGTGAGGACCGTCAGAGGCGGATCGTTCAGCGCGAAACCCTGCTCCAGTCCGGCCACGGTGATGCCCAGCGTTGGTGCATCTTCGTCCGTGCCCTGCATGAAGGCGTGGGCGTGCTCGACCGGTTGCGGATGGATGCCGAGCGTGCCGAGCTGGTCGTACAGCGCCTCGCGTCGCCCGGCCGATTCGGCGACCAGCAGGACTCGTCCGGGATAGGCGTCGAGGAACTGTTCCAGGCGCGTGCCGTCTTCCTCGCCGCGTTGCCGGATGGGCAGCGAAGGCGCGGGCTGCGTACCCAGGTCGCGCGCATGCTCGTGGCCGGTGTCGACCACTTCCACCCGCAGGGACTGGTTGAGTCGCTCACGCAGGCCGTCGGGTGCCAGGTAAAGGTCTGCCGGTGCCAGGATCGGACGCTCGATGTCGTGTGCGCGCTGCTCATGGCGTTCGCCGATCTGTGTCCAGAAGGCATCCGCCGATGCCATGGCCTGGTCGCCAAGCACGAACAGCGCCTGGTCGTGCAGGTAGTCGAACAGCGTTTCGGTTTCCTGGAAGAACAGTGGCAGGTAATACTCGATGCCGCCGGGTGCCGAGCCCGGCCCGATGTCCTGGTACACCGGGCAGCGACGCACGTCGATGGGGAAGCGCTCGCGCAGGCGGTTGCGGAAATCGCGGGTGGCCGGCTCGGTGAGCGGAAACTCGCGTGCCGGCAGCAACTCGACGGTATCGACCTTGTGCGATGACAGCTGGGTCTCCGGATCGAAGCTGCGGATCGACTCGATTTCCTCGTCGAACAGCTCGATGCGGTAGGGCTCGGCCGCACCCATCGGGAAGATGTCGATCAGCGCCCCGCGCACGGCGAACTCCCCCGGATCGGCGACTTGCGGCACATGCCGGTAGCCGGCCTGCTGCATGCGCTGCTGCTCCTCGTCGATGCGCAGGGTCTGTCCCACCCGTACCGACAGTCCGCTGCCGCCGATGTAGCTGCGCGGCGGCAGGCGCTGCATCAGCGTCGATACCGGGACCACCAGTACGCCACGGTTTGCCTTCGGCAGGCGGTACAGGGTGGCGATGCGGCGCGAGACAATTTCCGGGTGCGGGCTGAACAGGTCGTAGGGCAGGGTTTCCCAGTCGGGAAAGTGCAGCACCGGAAGATCTCCGGCAAACACCTCAAGCTCGCGTTCGAGCTGGTGTGCGCGCAGGTTGTCACGGACCGCCACCACCACCAGGCCGGCATGCCTGCGCGACGCTTCCACCACCGCCAGCGCCAGGGCGGCACCGTCTGGCGCGCGCCAGAAGCGACGCTGTTTGGGGGTGGTCGGCAAGGGTGGGTCAATCAGGGGATGGGGCATCGGGGTGTGCAGGTGCGCCACGGTGAGCGGTTGCATGTGGGAAAACGTCCATTGTAGCGCCCGGCGCGGCCTCGGGACGCGGGACTGCATGTGCACGGTGCGTCTCAATCGTTCTTCAGGTGCAATGCGATCAGTGCCGTGCCCGGTTCGGATGGCGTCCTGCGGCGTGCAAAACCAAGCTGCCGACAAAGATCGAGCATGGGTCGGTTCTCCACCAGTACCTGTCCCCAGAGTTCATCCAGTTCGCGCTGCCTGCATTCCTCGATCAGCCGTTGCATGAGAAAGGCGCCGAGCCCGCGTCCGGTCCAGGCGCGCTCGACCAGCACCGCAAATTCGGCAGATCGCGTGGCGGCATCGGCATGAATGCGCCCGACACCCCGTATCTCGTTCGGTTCGACGTTGCGGTCCATCAGGACGAAGGCTGCTTCCTGCGCGGTATCCAGTTCACACAGACGTCGCGCGGCGCGTGCGGAGAGATGGCGGATGCCGTACTGGAATCGCAGGTGTATCTCCTGCGGAGACAGACGCCCGAACATGCGCTGGATGGCATCCACGTCCGTGGCAAGGATCGGGCGAACATGCAGCTGGCTGCCATCGCGTGCAACGAAGATATTGTCTGGGGGCATGGGCTGGCCTGCAGGTCATGCGGCGTCTTGCCGCTACGATGGCGCCATTGGGCCGGCCATTGGGCCGGTTAGCCTGCTTTATTCATGACGTTTACCGCCGAGTGGCAATTCGCGCACATTTGGCGCCATGGTGATGCCGTTTTACGTGTAGCGCGGCGTGCTGATGCCGTGTTCGGGCGT
>JALUXG010000054.1 GCA_027019085.1 Rhodanobacteraceae bacterium
GCCGAAGACGTTGCGTGCAATCGACTGCGTGATGCCGTCCGGCGCCTGCACCTCGATCACATGCTTGTAGCTGGGCGTATCGAATACCTGATAGCGGGTCGTCGTGACGTTACCGTTGGGGTCGGTGACGGCCAGCTTATCGTCTGACTGATAAGCCTGCGAAGAAGTCGCAAACGTCTGTGCGCCGGTGCTTGTGTCCACGGACAAGGTTTGTTGAATTTCCGTCACGCGTCCGATGGAATCGTAGGTAGTGAAAGTGCCTCGACAAAATGGCGTGTTGCCGTTTTGGGCGCATGTCGTGCTGCTCAAATCTACGGGAACGTTTGGGGTTCCGGATACAGGCTGAGACGCGAAGGTTTCCTGTCCCTGGTAGTTGTAGGTGAACGCGTTGGAACGTTGCGTGCCAGTCCTATTGGATAGGTCGTACTGCGTCACCATGACGGGCCGCCAGAAGGCATCGAAGTAAGTGACTTTCTGCGCGTTGCCTGTCGTGACCGTTTGACGCCATTCGCCCGCCGGCAGGTTGTATTCGCTGCTGGTCGTCGGCGAGAAGTTCATGGTCGTGACATTCCAGGACGAGTTGTCGCAGACACTCGCCTGCGTTTCGGAAGGATAGGTGATCTGCGTCACCCTGCCCATGGGGTCATAGCTGAAACACGTCCTGCTTCCGTTCTGGTCGATGGTCGACGTGATCCAGCCGGCATTGTTGACAACCGCCGACTCGGTCGTGCCGTCTGGGTGCCCGATCTGCTGAGGGATACCGCGCATCCAGCTGGACAATGTGGTCACGTTGTTGTCGCCATCCGTCACCGTGGCTACGGTGCCATCGGCGTTGTAGGTTCGTGTCTGGACTGTCAGGCCAAAGCTCTGGTAAACGCTGGGCTGATCACTGGTGGTATAGCTGAACTCTGAAACGGGCGTGCCATTGATACTGGTTTGCTTGATCAGTCCCATCACCCATTTGGACGGATCATCGTAGTACTGGGTTGTATCGATTTGGGTAAACAGAGTTGCCGCACTTTGAGCATCCGTACTGCTCTTGGTCACGGATAACGGGCGGGCGAGCCCATCGAAGTCGAACACATTATTTGTCTGGTTGACCACCCAAGCGTAATTCGTACCGTCCTGTGCAATCGTGCGGCTTGTCTGAGGACGAAGAAACTCGGATGTAAATCCGTTACCCAGGGGCTGCGGACTGGTGCCTATGGGCGTCGGGAAAGGTTGCCCCGACTGTGCCTCATCATAGGTCAACGTCTTCGTGCTGAGTATCGCGTTGGGGCCGCTGCCGCGCTGCACTGAAAGCAACTTGCCCTCGTTGTAACGATAACTGTCACCAAAGGTATAGCTGACCCACCGACCATCGGAACCGGTGATCGTGGTGTTGGCCGTGCCGGCACAGGAATCGGACAGGCAGACAGGATCGGCGCACGTGATCGAATCGCATGTGGGACCACTGCCGCTGATCCAGCTGCTGTCGGCACCATGGGAATAGGTCCAGGTCATGTTCGGCAGACCGGGACCCGATAGGGTTTTCTGGGTGAGTCCGATGGTCTCCCAGCGCTTGGGCCAGACTGCGATGTCGTTGAGGGGGTTGTTGGTCGGCGTTTCCCAGTTGATGCACGCCATCGGCACGTTGCTGCGCCCGTTGAACGTGATCCCTATCTGGAAGCTGCCCGTGGCTCCCGATGGCGCCGTGGCGCTGGCGGTGAGCGTGCTGTCATTCAGATCGTCAATGCCGGTATAAGGCGCCGTGGTTGAACAGGAACGCGATACGTTCGGTTCTTCGTCGTAAATGATCTCGGCATCGGAAAACGGCCCGAAGTTGTAGGTCCAACGTGTTCCATCCGGACGGATGACCGCTGTCAGCGTCTGCTTGTTCCGTTGCGCGCTGGTTCCGTACAAATACTGCCACGTGTGGCTGCCATCGCTGACGGAGGAAATATGGCCATTGCTTCCGTAGCTGAAGGTCAACTGCCGTCCATCGCTGGACTGCATGGACGTGATATGGATGGGCGATGTGGCAGCGTTGGTGTAGGTGTAGGTCACCCAATTGCCGAAGCGGTCTTCGACTTTGGTCGCATACAAGACGTCACGTCGACGCGTCAACAGTCCTACCAGATTGGTCGACCCACTGACGGGTTTGTCCAACGCCGGTTGGTAATACTGCGACATGTAGTTGAACCAATACTTGGTACCATCCGGCGTGATGGCCAGGAAACCTTCACCCGAGCCATTGACTATGCTCGACAGGCAGGAGAAATAGGTGAAGCCCGGAGTCATCCAACGGTACGGACCACCGCTTGAGGGCGCTTGGGCACCTTGATCAGCCAGCAACATCTCGCCGCCATGTGGCATGTGAGCGTGGTAGCCATGCCAGTACTCCTGCGTGGCATAGGTGGCGCCGCCAGCCACCGTCACATCCGGCGGGGCCTTGGCAGTCGAGCATCGACCCACCGGCTGTCCTGTGGAATCATTCCAGGCCCAGTCCGTGGCAAACACGCCGCTCAGATGCGGCAGGTCCAGCTGCCAGTCTGCAAATTCATGTTCGTTCGGTTGATCCGCCGGCCTGCTCTTGATGGTCATGATACGCGTCACATTCACCGGCAAGGCATTGTTGCCGGGCAGGCTGATGTCGGTATGCGAGAAGGAGAGCGCGTCGGTGTAGAGATCTACCTTGTCGCCGAAGAGGTCCGGCCCCATCGAGGCAACGGTCTCGCGATGTTTGACGACCTTGGCGTACTGCTCCCAGGGAAGCTTGGGATCACCGGCCATGGCAAGCTTGATGGCGACAAAGAACAGTACGAGTACTGTAAAGGCGGTTCGCGAGAATTGCATTGATGTTGCACGAACCCGCGCAGTATCCACGCGCATATTCAAATGCTGAAATGCGCGGAACATAAGCCTTCCATCCATGATTTCGCCCCTTTCCCGCAAAGACTCGCGTGTATGCGCTCGTTTATCATAGGAATATCCTCAATGTGGGGAGTGCGCAAATCCGGCAACTATTTTCCAACCCTGGGTCGCTTGGGAAACGGTAGGGTCAAAACGGACGGAAGTAGTTAATCGCTACCGAAGGTCCTGTCCACGAACCCCCGGAGTCCGGAGCGGACCCGTAACGCCGGAGGCGCGTAGGGCGCGGACGTCGGGGTGCTCTTCTTTTGGTTCCGTTTTCTTGTTCCGGGCGTCCTGCACTCCACCCTTCGGGCCGGCTTCGCCGTCCAAATGCGTTCCCGACGCATTTGTGGGCAAGCAAGAAAATGAACTCGGCCGGCGTCAGCCGGACGGAACCGCACCTGGACATTGAACCTTTCTGAATGGCGGACGGTGCCCGCCCTACGCCGGTCAGATCGGCTCGATATGGTGCAGCAGCAAGCGCGGGGTTTCCCTGCCTTGCCAGTCGTTGACGACCAGGCTGAAGGCGGCGCGAAGGTGCGTGGTTTCGGGCAGGGCCGGGTCGGCGTTGAACATCACCGCATCGATGATTTGCCCGTCGCGCGGGTCGCGGAGTTTGAGGCGCAGGTGGGCGCCGGTGCTGCCCATGGGGCGGCGTTGCAGGCATTCGAAGGTGTTTTCGAACAGCGGTTCGGGGAAGGCCTGGCCCCAGGGGCCGGCCAGCCTGAGTGCCTGCGCCAGTGGCAGCGTCATGGCGCCTGGCGGCAGTTCGCCGTCGGTCCACAGCACGGCTTCCAGCAGCTCCGGCTGCATGCGTTCGCGCACCACCCTATCGAAGGCCTCGGCGAAGGCATCGAAGCGATCAGCCGGCAGACTCAGGCCGGCGGCCATGGCGTGACCGCCGAACGGGCCCATCAGGCCCGGATGGCGGGCGTCGACCTCGGCCAGCGCGTCGCGCACGTGGAAGCCGGGAATCGAGCGCGCCGAGCCGCGCAGCTGGTCGCTGCCGGTATCGGCCGGCGCGAAGGCCACCACCGGCCGGTGCAGGCGCTCCTTGATGCGCGAGGCGACCAGGCCGACCACGCCGGGGTGCCAGCCGGGATCGTGCAGCGACACGCCCACCGTGTCCGGCAACACCGCGTCGCGCACCATGCGTTCGGCCTCGGTGACCATGTCCGCCTGCAATTGGCGGCGCTCGGCGTTGATCGTGGACAGCCGTTCGGCCAGTTCGCTCGCCCTGCCCTCGTCGTCGGTCAACAGGCAGGCCACGCCGAGGGTCATGTCTTGCAGCCGGCCGGCGGCATTGAGTCGAGGTCCCAGCGCAAACCCCATGTCGGCGGCGGTCAGCGTCGCCAGGCTGCGGCCGCTGGCTGCGGCCAGCGCGCGGATGCCGGCGCAGGCGTGGCCGGCGCGGATGCGGCGCAGGCCATTCTCGACCAGTACACGGTTGTTGTGGTCCAGCGGCACCACGTCGGCCACGGTGCCAAGCGCCACCAGGTCCAGCAGGGATGCCAGATTTGGCCACGCTTTTCGAGCAGTGCGGCCATGGATGACCGTTTCCTGATCTTCGCGATCAGGATGATCGCTGGAACACATGGCCGAACGCAGCGCGATGAGCAGATAGAACATCACGCCCACCCCGGCCAGCGCTTTGCTGGGGAAGCCGTCGCCGGGCAGGTTCGGATTGACGATGGCATCGGCATCGGGCAACTGCGGCCCCGGCAGATGATGATCGGTCACCACCACGCGGATGCCCCGAGCCCGGGCCGCTGCGACACCGGCCACGCTGGCGATGCCGTTGTCGACCGTGACCAGCACGTCGGGCCTCTCGCGCAGGGATTCCACCAGCGCCGGACTGAGTCCGTAGCCATGCTCGAAACGGTTTGGCACCACGAAGTCGACCTGCCGCGCGCCAAGCAGGCGCAGTCCGCGCACGGCCACCGCCATGCCGGTGGCGCCATCGCAGTCGTAGTCGCCGGCGATGACGATGCGCTGGTTGGATGCGATGGCCGCCGTCAGGATATTGACCGCAGCCGGCAGTCCGCGCAGGGCATCGGGCGGTTGCAGACGGGTCAGGGCATGGTCGATCTGTGCAGCGTCCGCAACGCCACGCGCGCGGTAGACACGCTGCAATACCGGGTGCAGGTCGTGTGCACCGTCGATGGCGCCATCGGGACAGGCACGCTGGCGCAGGATGACCCGTCTCATGCGATGCGACGCCAGACGCGCCAGCGATGCCGGTTTGCGTAGTACACACCTTCGCCGCTGGCGAAACGCAGTGTCAGGCCGGCGTGCCGGCGCAGCGCCGCAGCCAGTAACGGTGCATGGACGGCGGCATCGAAGCCGCTTTCGAGATCCAGCAGTTCGTTGTCGGCGCCGTGTTTCGGATCGAAATCACCGGGTGCGTGAATCTCGATCCTGGCCAGCTGACCGAGCACGCGGGCCAGCGGATCGCGGCTGTACAGCGACCCCACGTCGGCCTTGACCCAGGCCGGCAGCCGTCCCCCGCCCCACAGCCACAGGCAGTTCACCGGCATCTTCCCGCGTGCGCGACGGGCTTCATTGACCGGGTTCTGGTGCAACAGGACCTGTGTTTCGGTGAACAGGTTGCGCCAGGCTCCGTGCGCCGCACCCTGCGGCAGATGCGGCAGCAGGTCGTCGCCAAGCACCTGGTCCGGCGAGGCAAAAGCCGGCGGTTGCGCATCGCGCGGCAGGCGTACATGCCAGCGGCCGGGTGTGCTGGTTTCCAGCAGGAAGCCCAGGTCGCCAAACAGGGGACGCAGGGGTCGCGCCAGCGCGTCGGCCTCGTCCGCGTCCAGGTCCAGCGTGCCGCAGGCCAGCATGCGTGCACCGGTCATGTCCGGCTGCACGTAGGCGGGGTCCGCGCACAGCCAGGTGTCCATGCCGGCATCGCCGTGCTGTGCCTCGCGCAGCAGCGCGCCGGCGGGCAGCGGCCCCGACGGCCAGTGAAAATACGATGACAGCGCGGCCATGTAGCCGTGGGGGGTATCGGCCATCCGGTCGCCGCGTACCAGCCACGCACGCAGGGCCGGGTCGTGGCCGCCATGGGCAAAGGTGGGCAACAGCACGTACAGCATGGCGTCAGGTCCGTCCCCGGGCGAGGCGTGGTTCCATCATGCCTCAGGCGTCCTCGCCCGACAGCGCCTCGATCTGCTCGTGCAGCTCCAGCCACTGCGTCTCGAGGGTATCGTGTTCGGCGCGCAACGCGCCCTGCTGGCGACCCAATGCGGCCGCCTCGCCCGGCTGCTCGGTGTACAGCGCCGGGTCGGCCAGGCGCGTTTCCAGTGCGGCCAGCTCGCCGGTGATGGCCTGCATGCGCTTTTCCACGCGCTGCACTTCACGGGTCAGCGGACGCATCCGCTCGCGCTGCTGCGCGGCGGCACGTCGACGGTCCTTGGCCGAGGGCTGTGCGGCGGATGGTGCGTCTTTTACGCTGCCCTCGTCACGGCTGCGCAGCCAGCGTGCGTAGTCGTCGAGATCGCCGTCGAATGCCTGGACCGAGCCATCACCGACACGCCAGAAGCGGTCGCAGACCAGTCCCAGCAGATGGCGATCGTGCGAGACCAGCACCAGCGCGCCTTGGTAGTCCTCCAGTGCATCGACCAGGGCTTCGCGCATGTCCAGGTCCAGGTGGTTGGTCGGCTCGTCCAGCAGCAGCAGGTTGGGCCTGTCCCAGGCAATCAGCGCCAGCGCAAGCCGCGCGCGCTCGCCGCCGGAGAAACCGTCCACCGGCTCGAAGGCACGATCGCCGGCAAACTGCCACTGCCCCAGCCAGTCGCGCAGCACCTGCTGCGTCACGTCCGGGGCGCGCTCGGCCAGATGTTCCAGGGGGCTGGCACCGGCGCGCAGGCTTTCCACCGTGTGCTGGGCGAAGTAGCCGATGCGCAGGTCCTTGTGCGCGCTGCGCTCGCCGGACAATAGTGCCAGCTCGCCGACCAGGGTCTTGACCAGGGTCGACTTGCCCGCGCCGTTGACGCCAAGCAGGCCGAGGCGGTCGCCGGCCTCCAGGCGCAGGGTCACGTCGCGCAGGATACGCACGGCGCCGGCGTCCTCGTCGGCGGCATATCCCAGGTCGGCACGGTCCAGGCCGAGCATCGAGGTCGGCAGGCGACCGGAGTCGGGGAAGCGGAAATGGAACGGGCGCTCGGCACGCACCGCCTCGGTGCCGGCCAGTTTCTCCAGTCGCTTGACCCGCGATTGTGCCTGCCTGGCCTTGCTGGCCTTGGCCCGGAAGCGATCGACGAACGATTGCAGGTGTGCGCGTTCGGCCTGTTCCTTCTCGTGCGCGATCTGCTGCTGGCGCAGTTGCTCGGCACGCTGGCGCTCGAAGACACTGTAGTTGCCGCTGTAAAGGCGTGCGGTGCCTGCATGCAGGTGCAGGACATGCGACACCACGCCGTCCAGAAATTCGCGGTCGTGCGAAATCACCAGCAAGGTGCCCGGGTAGCGTCGCAGCCAGGCTTCCAGCCACAGCACCGCATCGAGATCGAGATGGTTGGTCGGCTCATCCAGCAGCAGCAGTTCGGATGGCGCCATCAGCGCCCGGGCCAGGTTCAGACGCACACGCCATCCCCCGGAGAATTCGGCCACAGGCTGTTCATGGGTGTCGGGCGCGAAGCCCAGGCCGTGCAGCAGGCGTCCGGCACGGGCGCGCCCGTCGTAGCCGTTGAGCGCTTCGATGCGCAGATGAGCATGCGCAACGGCATCATGGTCGCCCGCCTCCAGTGCTTGCGCTTCTTCCCCGAGTGCTGCCGCCAGTTCGACATCGCCGCCGAGCACATAGTCGAGCGCCGGTTCGGCCAGAGCCGGGGTTTCCTGGGCCACCGAAGCCATGCGGATGCCGGCCGGCAGCTCCAGTTCGCCGGCATCGCCGTCCAGTTCGCCGCGCAGGGCCGCGAACAGGCTGGACTTGCCGCAACCGTTGCGGCCGACCACGCCGACCTTCCAGCCGGCATGCAGCGTCAGGTCGATGTTGTCCAGCAGGCTGCGCGGACCGCGGCGCAGGGCGAAGGCGCGAAAGGCGATCACTGTTCGTACAATCCGCAGACCCGGTCCGGACTCACTCGTACCGGACCCCGATGATTTCGTAGTTCTTCACCCCCCTGGGGGCCTGGAATTCGATGCTGTCGCCTTCCATGCGACCGATCAGCGCCCGCGCGATGGGTGAATTGACGGCAATCAGGTTCTGCTTGATGTCGGCTTCCAGGTCACCGACGATCTGGTAGCTGACCTCATCGCCGCTGGCTTCGTCTTCCAGGTCGACGATGGCGCCGAACACGATCTTGTTGCCGGCGTTGAGTGTGCTGGTGTCGATCACCTGCGCCGTCGACAGGGCGGCCTCCAGTTCGTGGATGCGCCCCTCGATGAAACTCTGCTGCTCGCGTGCCGCATGGTATTCGGCGTTTTCCTTCAGGTCGCCATGGGCGCGTGCCTCGGCGATGGCCTCGATGATGCGCGGTCGTTCCTCGCTCTTCAGACGTTCAAGTTCCTGGCGCAGTCGCTCGGCGCCTTTCTTGGTGATGGGAGCACGGTTCATGCATTCAGCTCCTTGTGCAGGTCCTGCAGGCTGTGCACGCTGCCGCCGTCCCGGCTGTCGAGCGAATGCAGCAGGGCGCGCGCGCCTGCAATGGTGGTCGAATAGGTGACGCGCTGCTGCAGCGCCTCACGGCGGATGGAGTACGAATCGGCAATGGCCTGCTTGCCCTCCGTGGTGTTGACGATGTAGACGATCTCGCCGTTCTTGATCAGGTCGACGATATGCGGCCGGCCTTCGAGCACCTTGTTGATGTGCTCGCATGCCAGACCGTGCCCGTTCAGGTGGGCCGAAGTGCCACGGGTGGCCACCAGGCCGTAACCCCGTGCCAGGATGTCGCGCGCAATCGGCAACAGCCTTTCCTTGTCGGCATCGCGCACCGACAGGAACACCTTGCCCAGGGGCGGCTTGCGGATGCCCGCCGCTTCATGGGCACGACCGAACGCGGCGCCGAAGTCGCGTCCCACGCCCATCACTTCGCCGGTCGATCGCATCTCCGGACCAAGGATGGGATCCACGTTCTGGAACTTGAGGAACGGGAAGATCGCTTCCTTGACGGCGTAGTAAGCC
This sequence comes from Rhodanobacteraceae bacterium, assembly GCA_027019085.1. GTDB lineage: Bacteria > Pseudomonadota > Gammaproteobacteria > Xanthomonadales > Rhodanobacteraceae > Oleiagrimonas. Next base: position 9,017 of record JALUXG010000054.1, read on the forward strand.
GGCACGATCTCGCGTGTGGCGCCCTGTGCCTTGAGTGTGCTTCCGGCCATGCAGCGTGCAGCAATCTTGGCCAGGGGCTGGCCGGTGGCCTTGGACACGAAGGGCACCGTGCGCGAAGCGCGCGGGTTGACCTCCAGGATATAGACCGTGTCGCCCTGCACCGCGAACTGCGTGTTCATCAGGCCGACCACCTTCAGTTCGCGTGCCAGCAGCGTGACCTGCCGGCGCAGCTCGTCCTGGAGTGCCGGCGAGAGCGAATACGGCGGCAGCGAGCACGAGGAATCGCCCGAGTGCACGCCGGCTTCCTCGATGTGTTCCATGATGCCGCCGATCAGCACCGTGCCTTCGTTGTCGGCAATGATGTCCACGTCGACCTCGACCGCATGGTCGAGGAAGCGGTCCAGCAGCACCGGCGAGGACTCGGACACGCGTACCGCTTCCCGGATGTAGCGGGCCAGGTCCTCGTCGGCATAGACGATTTCCATGGCCCGGCCACCAAGCACGTAGCTGGGTCGCACCACCAGCGGGTACCCGATTTCGCGCGCCAGGGTCAGTGCCTGCTCGGCGCTGCGGGCGATGCGATTGGGGGGTTGCTTGAGCCCGAGGCGGTCGATCAGCTGCTGGAAGCGTTCGCGGTCCTCGGCCAGATCGATCGAATCCGGGCTGGTGCCGATGATCGGCACGCCGGCCGCTTCCAGCGCTCGCGCCAGCTTCAGCGGAGTCTGCCCGCCGTACTGCACGATGACCCCTTCGGGTTTTTCCTTGTGCACCACTTCGAGCACGTCTTCCAGCGTCAAGGGCTCGAAATAGAGACGATCGGAGGTGTCGTAATCGGTGGATACCGTTTCCGGATTGCAATTGACCATGATGGTCTCGAATCCGTCCGCGCGCAGTGCCAGCGCGGCATGCACACAGCAGTAGTCGAACTCGATGCCCTGCCCGATGCGGTTGGGCCCGCCGCCCAGCACCATGATCTTTCGCCGGTCGTTGGGCTCGGACTCGCACTGCTCCTCGTAGGTCGAATACATGTAGGCCGTGCTGGTGGCAAATTCGGCCGCGCACGAATCGACACGCTTGTAGACCGGGCGGACCCCGAGCGTGTGTCGAAGGTGGCGGATGGCCGCTTCGTCCGTGCCCAGAAGGCTGGCCATCCGGGCGTCGGAAAAGCCCAGCCGTTTCAGTTGGCGCATGCGGCCGTGGTCGAGCGAAGGCAGACCCTGCTCCACCAGTTCGCGCTCGGCGCTGACGATATCCTCGATGGCCGCCAGGAACCACGGGTCGACGCCGGTCAGGCCGTGGACCTCATCCAGCGACAACCCCGCACGGAATGCATCGCCCAGGTGCAGGATTCTCTCGGGTCCGGGCTGGCGCAATTCGCGTCGCAGCGTGGCCAGGTCTTCTTCGCGTGTCAGATCCAGGCCGGTCGGATCCAGTCCGGTCTTGCCGGTCTCCAGTCCACGCAGCGCCTTCTGCAGCGATTCGTGCATGCTGCGACCCATGGCCATGACCTCGCCCACCGATTTCATCTGGGTGGTCAGGCGTGCATCGGTCGCCGGGAACTTCTCGAAGGCAAAACGCGGGATCTTGGTCACCACGTAGTCGATGGACGGTTCGAAGGAGGCCGGAGTACGGCCGCCGGTGATTTCGTTCTTCAGTTCGTCCAGGGTGTAGCCCACGGCCAGTTTCGCGGCCACCTTGGCAATGGGAAATCCGGTCGCCTTGGAGGCCAGCGCCGAGGATCGCGACACGCGCGGGTTCATCTCGATCACCACCACGCGGCCGGTTTTCGGGTCCACGCCGAATTGCACGTTGGAGCCGCCCGTGTCGACACCGATCTTGCGCAGCACCGCAAGCGAGGCATCGCGAAGGCGCTGGTATTCCTTGTCGGTCAGGGTCTGCGCCGGAGCCACCGTGATCGAGTCGCCGGTATGCACGCCCATCGGATCGAGGTTCTCGATCGCGCACACGATGATGCAGTTGTCCGCCTTGTCGCGGACGACTTCCATCTCGAATTCCTTCCAGCCCAGCATGGATTCGTCGATCAGGACCTCGTGGGTCGGGCTCAGTTCGAGGCCGCGCTTGACGATATCCTCGAATTCCTCGCGGTTGTAGGCAATGCCGCCGCCGCTGCCGCCGAGCGTGAAGCTGGGCCGGATGATGCTTGGGAAGCCGAGTTCGCCCTGTACTTCCCAGGCCTGGTCCATGGAACGGGCAATGGCCGAGCGCGGCGATTCCAGCCCGATTTCGGTCATGGCGTCGCGGAACAGTTCACGGTCTTCGGCCATGCGTATGGCCTCGCGCGTTGCACCGATCAGTTCGACCCCGTGTTTTTCCAGGACCCCATGCTCGGCCAGGTCCAGCGCGCAATTGAGCGCGGTCTGGCCACCCATGGTGGGCAGCACGGCATCGGGCTTTTCCCTGGCGATGATGCGCTCGACGGTCTGCCAGTTGATCGGTTCGATGTAGACCGCATCGGCCATCTCCGGGTCGGTCATGATGGTGGCCGGGTTGGAGTTGACCAGGATGACGCGGTAGCCCTCCTCGCGCAGGGCCTTGCAGGCCTGGGCGCCGGAGTAGTCGAACTCGCAGGCCTGACCGATGACGATCGGGCCGGCGCCGATGATGAGGATGCTTTGGATGTCCGAGCGACGCGGCATTAGAGATATTCCTCGGTGTCTTCGGAGATTCGGGACTTGGGACTCGGGACTCGGGACTCGGTGTCGAGTCGGCGCGTCAAAGCCTGATGCAGGCGATTGAGCATCTGGCCCACTCGCTCACATGAATCCAGTGATTTGATTCTCATGTCTTCGCTGCCCAATCCAAGTTCACGGGAAAGCAGAAGCTGCGTTTGCAATTCGGCGGACGACCCAAGAGCCATGGACACGAATCGCGCATAGTCCCGTGTCGAGTTTCTTGCGTTTCCTTCAGCAATGTTCGACGCGATGGAAACAGCAGCACGCTGAAGCTGGGAGCTCAACCCAAACCGCTCTTCTCGCGGGAAGTTCGAGGTCAAGTCATAAACATCCACCGCCAGCTTCATGGCAACTTGCCAAACCTCCAGTTCCTTGAAGTGCGACGCACTCACGACGCTTTTCCCGAGTCCCGGGTCCCGGACCCCGAGTCCCGCATCAACTGGGCGAACCGGTCGAACAGGTAGCCGATATCGTGCGGTCCCGGACTGGCTTCCGGGTGGCCCTGGAAGCAGAACGCGGGGCGATCGGTCAGCGCGAAGCCCTGCAGCGAGCCATCGAACAGCGACTCGTGCGTGACGCGGGCGTTGGCTGGCAGCGTGGCCGGGTCGACAGCGAAGCCGTGGTTCTGGCTGGTGATCATCACGCGACCGTCATCGAGATCCTTGACCGGATGGTTGGCGCCGTGATGGCCGAACTTCATCTTCAGCGTCTTCGCGCCGGCGGCCAGGGCCATGATCTGGTGGCCCAGGCAGATGCCGAACAGCGGGATCTTTGTATCCAGCAGCGTGCGCGTGGCGGCGATGGCGTAGTCGCAGGCGGCCGGGTCGCCCGGACCGTTGGACAGGAACACGCCGTCCGGTTTCATGGCCAGCACCTCGTCCACCGGTGTCTGCGCCGGCACCACGGTCAGCGCACAGCCGCGCTCGGCCAGCAGGCGGAGAATGTTGCGCTTGATGCCGAAATCGTAGGCCACCACCCGGAACCGTTCCTGCAATGGGGCAAAGGTCCCCCGATCCAGATCGTAGGGCCCTTCGGACCATGTGTAGCGACCGGCGGTGGACACCTCCCGGGCCAGGTCCATGCCCTTGAGCCCGGGGAAGGCCCGAGCCTGGGCCAGCGCAGCGTCTTCATCGAAACTGTCGCCAGCCACGATGCAGCCGTTCAGGGCACCCTTGTCGCGCAGGATGCGTGTCAGTCGGCGGGTGTCGATGCCGGCAATCGCGATGACGCTGTTGCGTTCCAGGTAGGCATGCAGGGATTCTTCGCTGCGCCAGCTGGAGGCAAGCCGCGGCACATCGCGCACGATCAGCCCTGCCGCCTGGACCCGCTCCGATTCGGAGTCCACGCCATTGCATCCGGTATTGCCGATATGCGGATAGGTCAGGGTGACCAGCTGGCGTGCATAGGAGGGATCGGTGAGGATCTCCTGGTATCCGGTCATGGCGGTGTTGAACACCACCTCGCCTACAGTCGATCCGGACGCACCCACGGCATGGCCGTGGAATGTGCTTCCGTCCTCGAGGGTTAACATCGCTGGGATCATCGATTCCGCCTTCAGCAGGTGCAGCAAGACCCGCAGGCCGGCGAGGCTGGCCTGTGGCTCGCAAGGTGATTTATCGGGCGGACCAAGATGTTAAGACCCGGCCGTAAACTTGTCTACCGCAAATCGCTCGTGCACCCACGGATGGTTAAGGAAATTGCCGTTAAACTGTGCCGGGAAGAACCTGCATGCAGGGATTTTTGCCCGTAACCCGAGGAGAAGCCATGGCCAGCGACCAGTATCACGAGCCCATCGAGGAACTCACTGACGATGTGCGCGACATGCATCGCGCCATTGTATCGCTGATGGAAGAGCTGGAGGCCGTCGACTGGTACAACCAGCGCGCCGCAGCCTGCAAGGACCCGCAACTGAAGAAGATCCTCGAGCACAATCGCGACGAGGAGAAGGAGCATGCGGCCATGGTGCTCGAATGGATCCGCCGCAAGGACGATAACTTTTCGACGCAGATGAAGACCTTTCTGTTCACGGACAAGCCGATCACCCATGACTAACCCGGCCGGCGACGGCCCATGAAACCTGCCCTTGCCGGACACATGATGGAACTGCCGATGGACACTGCACTGATCGACCCCGGCCGGCTGGACCGGCCCGACACCACCGTTCGGCTCGATCCGTTTCCGTTCATGATTGCCTGCGGGCAGCTTCCGGACAGTGCGCGTGAAGAACTCGATCGCGATTTTCCGCGCTATGCCGAAGCCGGCTTTTTCCCGTGGGACAGGGCCGATTGCGGAGTGACCGTGAACGCGCTGATCGACCAACTCACCACACCCGGGGTGGCCAGCGCCATCGGCCAGCGACTGGGCATCGACAATCTGGGTCAGTACCCCACCCTGGTCACGCTGTGCAGGCATCTCAACAAGCGCCACGGCACCATCCATACCGACAGCAAATCCAAGGTTGCTACCGCACTGCTGTACATGAACGGGCAATGGCCCGACACCAGCGAGGGATGTCTGCGATTCCTGTCGAGGATCGATGACATCGACGCCATGCTGGTACCCGAGATCAAGCCGTTGTACGGGACCCTTGCCGTGTTCCGCCGCGCGGACAATTCCTTCCACGGCCATTTGCCGTACGAAGGCGAACGGCGCGTGATCCAGGTGGCCTGGCTGGTCAGCGAGGAGGCCAAATTGCGCAAGACCCGGCGCGGCAGGTTCTCCCGGGTCTTCAAGAAACTCTTCGGCGGACTGGACCGCAAGCTCGGCGCCGGCCGCGACCGCAGCGCCGCACACCGCGACTGAACGCCCGGTCGTCAGCTCTCGACGCGCAGTCGTCCTTGCAGCATGTCTGCAATCCCGTAGAAGCCGGGGGCCTGCCCTGCCAGCCAGACGGCCGCTTCAAGTGCGCCGCGGGCGAAGATGCCACGGTCGCTGGCGCGATGGCACAGTTCCAGTCGTTCACCTTTCCCGGCCAGCATCGCCACGTGCTCGCCCACGATGTCGCCGCCACGCACGACTGAAAAACCGATGGCGCCATGTCGGCGAGGTCCGGTCTGACCCTGACGGGTGTACACAGCCTCGGCTTCCAGGGTGGTTCCACGTGCCTGGGCTGCCGCCTCGCCGAGCGCGATGGCCGTACCCGATGGCGCATCTTCCTTGCGCCCGTGGTGTGCTTCGATGATTTCCAGGTCCCATGCCGGCAGCGCGCGCGCGGCGTCGCGCAAAAGGTGCTGCATCACGGCCACACCCAGGCTGAAATTGGCAGCCTGCAACACGGGAATGCGGGCGGCAGCGTCCTGCAATTGCGTCTGCAGTTCCTGCTCGTAGCCCGTGGTGCCCACGACCAGGGCCACCTGATGGTCAAGACAGTACGCCAGCGCGCTGGCCAGCCCCTGCGGAGAACTGAAATCAATGACCGCATCCAGTTTGCCGGCACCCTCCCATCCGCTGCTGTAGCGCAAGGACTCTGCCGTGGCAGGTTGCTTGAGCGGTTGGCCCACCAGGTCCGACGAGGCGTCGATGACCGCACGGTGCACACGCAGGCGACGGTCGCCAAGACTGGACTCGACCAGGGCGCGCCCCATGCGTCCGGAGGCACCGCTGATCGCAATGCGTAGCTGCTGGTTCATGCCGTATGTATGCTGCCCTGGCGTGGAATAGGCCATCGTAACGCCGTGGCGCGACGGTGCAAGTGCTGGCGACCGATCACGATGATGTCACGCGTGACCAGAAGTCCTTGACGCCATCCAGCCAGTTCTTGGCGCGCGGGGAGTGTTTCTCGACGCTGGCTTCGTCGAAGGTGTCTTCGAAAGCTTCAAGCAGTTCGCGCTGTTCGCGTGTCAGCCGTACCGGTGTCTCCACCACCACCTGGCACAGCAGGTCGCCGACCCGCCCGCCACGCGCCGACTTCACGCCGCGACCACGCAACCGGAAGACGTGCCCGGTCTGGGTTTCCGGCGGAAGGTTGATCTCGACGTCCTCTTCCAGTGTGGGAACCTTGAGGGTTGCGCCGAGCGCGGCCTGGGTGAACCGGATCGGCACTTCGCAGAACAAATCGCTTCCCTGGCGCTTGAAGATGGCGTGCTCGCGCACCCGCACCTCCACGTACAGATCGCCTGCAGGGCCACCGCCGGGGGCGGCTTCACCCTGCCCGTTCAGGCGCACACGGTCGCCGTTGTCGACACCTGCCGGAATACGCACCGACAGGGTGCGGGTGTCGCGATAACGGCCTTCGCCATGACAGGTCTTGCATGGGTTCTTGATGACCCGGCCACTGCCGCCGCAGTGCGGGCAGGCCTGCTGGATCGAGAAGATCCCGTTCTGCATGCGTACCCGGCCATGCCCGGCACAGGTGGCGCAGGTATCGAGCTTGCCGTCACTGGACCCCGATCCCTTGCAGTCGGTGCACGACACCAGGGTCGGTACCTCGATCGCCTTCTCGACCCCGAAGACAGCTTCCTCCAGGTCCATTTCCAGGATGTACCGCAAGTCGGCACCGCGCTGCGGTCCGCCGCGTCCGCCACCGCCCATGCCGAAAATGTCACCGAAAATGTCGCCGAAAATGTCACCCATGCCACCAAACCCGGCACCCCCGCCGCCCATGCCGCCCTCGAAGGCCGCGTGGCCGTACTGATCGTAGAGCTGGCGCTTTTCGGCATCGCACAGCACTTCGTAGGCTTCCTTGGCCTCCTTGAAGCGTTCCTGTGCCTCGGGATCGTCCGGACAGCGGTCGGGGTGGCATTTCATCGCCACGCGCCGGAATGCCTTCTTGATCGTGGCCGTGTCGGCACCGCGGTCGATACCGAGGGTTTCGTAGTAGCAGGTCTTGCTCATGGGCGAGGCTTTCGGGGTTTGCGGTGAATCGTTCGGATAACCACCAGATCAAGGCGGCAGGAAGGTAAATCAAGCTGCCCCTGCCTTGCGTCGAGGATCGGCAAGGGACCACGGGCACATGGATCAGCGGCAAACACGGGTTGTCCGGTATGGCTTGCGATGATGACAAATCCCCCAAGGCCAGGAACCCGAAGACGATGGCCTCGCGTTTACCCGGGTAATGGGGGCAGCAACGACCACGGTTTCGTCTGGCTCCAGATACTCCCCATGCCCCACATGCAAGAAGGGCCGGACAGTGTACCGTCCGGCCCGCACTTGCTCAGCTCTTCTTGCCGTCGTCCTTGACCTCGGTGAATTCGGCATCCACCACGTCGTCGGGCTGCGCCGAGCCACCGCCCGGGGCCTTCTGTCCAGCGGTGTCGGGACCGGCCTGGCCAGCGCCCTGGGCCGCAGCGAACAGCGGCTGGGCCGCCTGCTCGAGCTTGCTCATCTTGGCTTCGATGGCTGCCTTGTCGTCGCCTTCCATCGCCTTTTCCAGTTCCGAAAGTGCTTCCTCGATGCCGCCGATCTGGTCGCCGGCCTTGTCGCCGTGCTCCTTCAGCGCGCTGCGGGTGGCGTGCACCAGCTGGTCGGCCTTGTTGCGCGTGGTGACCAGCTCCTGGAACTTCCTGTCGTCCTCGCGGTGCGACTCGGCATCGGCGACCATGCGCTCGACTTCCTCGTCGGACAGACCCGAGCCGGCCTTGATCTCGACTTTCTGTTCCTTGCCGGTCTTCTTGTCCTTGGCGCTCACGTGCAAGATGCCGTTGGCGTCGATGTCGAAACTGACCTCGATCTGCGGCATGCCACGCGGCGCGGGGTCGATGCCGGTCAGGTCGAAGCGGGCCAGCGACTTGTTGTACTGCGCCTGCTCGCGCTCGCCCTGCAGCACGTGCACGGTGACTGCGGTCTGGTTGTCGTCAGCGGTGGAGAAGATCTGCGAGGCCTTGGTCGGGATCGTGGTGTTCTTCTCGATCAGCTTGGTGAACACGCCGCCCATGGTCTCGATGCCCAGGCTCAGCGGGGTCACGTCCAGCAGCAGCACGTCCTTGACATCGCCACCCAGCACGCCGCCCTGGATCGCCGCGCCTACCGCCACGGCCTCGTCCGGATTGACGTCCTTGCGCGGCTCCTTGCCGAAGAAATCCTTGACCGCTTCCTGCACCTTGGGCATGCGGGTCTGGCCACCGACCAGGATCACCTCGTCGATATCGGACACACGCAGGCCGGCATCGTCCAGCGCCGTGCGGCACGGATCGATGGAACGCTTGACCAGGTCCTCGACCAGCGCTTCGAGCTTGGCGCGGGTCAGCTTGATGTTCAGGTGCTTGGGGCCGGAGGCGTCGGCGGTCACGTACGGCAGGTTGACCTCGGTCTGATGGCTGGAAGACAGCTCGATCTTGGCGCGTTCTGCGGCATCTTTCAGACGCTGCAGGGCCAGCGGATCCTTGCGCAGGTCGATACCCTGATCCTTGTTGAACTCGTCGACCAGGTAGTCGATGACGCGCTTGTCGAAGTCCTCGCCGCCCAGGAAGGTGTCGCCGTTGGTGGCCAGTACCTCGAACTGCTTTTCGCCGTCGACCTCGGCGATCTCGATGATCGACACGTCGAAGGTGCCGCCGCCGAGGTCGTACACCGCGATCTTGCGATCACCGCCCTTCTTGTCCAGGCCGTAAGCCAGCGCGGCTGCGGTCGGCTCGTTGATGATGCGCTTGACCTCGAGACCGGCGATCTTGCCGGCGTCCTTGGTCGCCTGGCGCTGGCTGTCGTTGAAGTATGCCGGCACCGTGATGACGGCCTCGGTGACCGGCTCACCCAGGTAGTCCTCGGCGGTCTTCTTCATTTTCATCAGCACCTTGGCCGACACTTCCGGCGGCGCCATCTTCTTGCCGTCGGAGGTCTGTACCCAGGCATCGCCGTTGTCGTGCTCGAAGATCTTGTAGGACACCAGGTCGATGTCCTTCTGCACTTCGGCATCCTTGAACTTGCGGCCGATCAGGCGCTTGACTGCATAGAAGGTGTTGGCGGGATTGGTCACCGCCTGGCGCTTGGCCGAGGCACCCACCAGCACTTCGCCGTCCTTGCTGAAGGCGACGATGGACGGCGTGGTGCGGTCGCCTTCCGAATTTTCGATAACCCGCGCGGAAGTGCCTTCCATCACCGCCACGCACGAGTTGGTGGTGCCAAGGTCGATTCCGATGATCTTGCCCATGTTGTTTTCTCCAGAAGTTTGCGTGCGCGGCTCGTGGCCGCCGTTGTTTTCAAGGTAGGGTGCGCGAGCACGGATTCAAGGTGCGGCGCGCAAACATGTCCGGTCGGGTCAATCCGCGGCCTTGGCCACGGCCACCAGGGCCGGGCGCAGCAGGCGGTCGTTGAGCAGGTAGCCCTTCTGCATCACGGCGACCACGGTATCGGGCTCATGCTCGGTGGTCTCGACCATGTTCATGGCCTGATGCAATTCGGGGTCGAACGGCTGGTTCAGCGGGTCAACCGGCTTCAATCCGTTGCCTTCGGCCACCTTGAGCAGGGATTTCAAGGTCAGTTGCATGCCCTCGCGCAATGCAGCGACATCGGCGTTCTGCACGGCGAGGCCCTGCTCCAGGCTGTCGCAAACGGGAAGCAGTTCCGACAGCAGGCGCTCGTTGGCAAAGCGACGGGCCTGTTCGAGCTCACGTTGCAGCCGGCGGCGCTGGTTTTCGATGTCGGCGCGCTCACGCAGCATGGTTTCGCGCAGTTCGGCAACCTTGCGTTCGGTATCGGCCAGTTGCGCCGTCAGGGCTTCGACCTCTTCCAGCGAGGTCTCATCCTCGTGCTGCGATGACTGCGATGCGGGAGCACCCTGGGAATCCGGATCGGACGCCGCATTCGGATGCTTGGATTTGCTCTCTTCCATTGGAACTCCAGACAGCTATGCCGAATCCGCATGGCGGCGGACCGGAACCTATGGGTTGGTGGCTCGTGTTCGAGCGACAACAGCCGCTCTGGCGCCAGTTATTGGGTCGTCGTGACGCGATTCAAGGCATCGCCAAGCAGGCCTGCAGTAGCCTGGACCACGGGGATCACCCGGTCATAGGCCATGCGGGTGGGGCCGATGACCCCTACCGTGCCCAGAATCCGCCCCCCGTCGCCGTAGGTGGCGGTAACGACCGAGCATCCTTCCAGTGCCGCGTAGCCGGCCTCCTCGCCGATGAACAGGCGCACGCCGGGTGCCTTGGCGCACACCTCGAGTAGCTGCACCAGGTCCCGTTTGCGCTGGAAGGCCTCGAACAACTCGCGCAGACGGTCCAGATCGGAAAGCTCCTGATATCCCATCAGGTTGGTCTGCCCGCTGAGCACCATGTCCGGCTCGGACGGCGGCGAGAACGAGGCCGTGGCCAGTTTCACCGCATTGTTCAGCAATGCGTTGATCTCGTTGCCGGCCGCTTCCATTTCGGCTGCCAGGCGCGCACGGATTTCATCCAGGCGCAGCCCCGAGAACTCGCTGTTGATGTAGTTGGCGGCCTGCTCCAGTGCCGACAGGTCCAGGGGTTCGGCCAATTGCACCACCCGGTTCTGCACCTGATTGTCGGCAAACACGAGGATGACCAGTACCCGAGTCGGGTCGAGCGGTACGAAATCGATATGGCGGAGGGAGAAATCCGAATGCCGCGGCACCGTGACCAGTCCGACGAAATGGGTCATGGCCGACAGCAGGGTCGAGGTACTGGTGAACAGGTCGCGGGCGCTGGCGGGCGCCGTCGGCAGCTGATTGCGCAAGCGCTGGATGTCGCGTTCGTCCAGTGGACGCACTTCCAGCAGGCTGTCGATGAACAGGCGAAGTCCGCGCGGGGTCGGAATACGTCCGGCCGAGGTATGCGGCGAAGCCACCAGTCCCGATTCCTCGAGGTCCGCCATGATGTTGCGGATGGTGGCCGGACTGACATCCAGGCCGGATGATTTCGACAGCGTCCGTGAACCCACCGGTTCGCCATCCGCCAGATACTGGCCGATCAGGGCCCGCAACAACCGGCGTGAACGGGCGTCGAGTTGTGAACCTTGTGTGGCACTCATGACGGGGATCGGGGTCCGTGAAACGGAATCTCAAGTGACTGAATAAGGCCTGTGCGTCCTGCTTGCAAGTATCCGCATCTGGAGAATGCATCACGGCATCACCATCCATGGCTGCAGAATCGGCCCGCGCATCGGTACAATTGCACAAGCCAAGTTCCGGGACATTTCATGCTGCGTTCGCTGTACGTGCGCAATTTCGCCGTGATCGAGGAAGCCGAGGTCGCCTTCGGTCCCGGCATGACCGTGGTCACGGGCGAAACCGGTGCCGGCAAGTCCCTGCTGGTGGATGCCCTGATGCTGCTTTCCGGCGTCCGCGCCGACAGCAGTCTGGTGCGGGCGGCGTGCGAACGTGCGGAGCTGTCCGCCGAGTTCGACCTGGCCAGCCTGCCCGCAGCCCGCAACTGGCTGGCACAGCAGGATATGGATGATGAGTCGCAATGCGTGTTGCGACGCGTTCTCAAGTCCGAGGGCAGTTCGCGGGCCTGGATCAACGGTCGGCCAGCCACCCTGGCGCAACTTTCCGAACTGGCCGCCCTGCTGGTGGAGATCCATGGCCAGCACGAGCATCAGGCATTGCTCTCGCGCGCCCATCAGCTTGAGCTACTCGATACATTCGCCCGGGCAGGCACCCAGCGCCAGTGCGTCGGCGAACTGGTGCAGCGCTGGCGCGAACTGGGCAGGCGCATCGATACCCTGAGCGGTGGCGAAAACCGCGAGGACCGCATCGCGCAACTGCGCCATGAAGTGCAGGCACTGCAGCGATGGAGCCTGCCCGGGGACGAGCTGGAGGCGCTGGAAGCCACGCACCGCCGCCTGGCCCATGCCAGCCAGTTGCTGGAAGGAGCCAATGCATTGTGCGAGTTGCTCGATGGCGACAGCGACCAGACGGCGCGCCTTGCACTGGCGCATGCACATGCCGAACTGGAGCGCCTGGCCGCTCTCGACACCACACTCCGACCGCTGGCCAGTCTGCTGGACAATGCACAGATCCAGCTTGGCGAGGCCGTGGACGGACTGGCCCATTACGCCAGCGATCTGGAGCTGGATCCCGAGCGCTATGCCGAGGTCGACGCCCACCTGTCGCACCTGCATGATCTGGGTCGCCGTCACCGCCTGCCGCTGCACGAACTGGCATCAAAGGCCGAAAGCCTGGCCGCCGAACTGGAGGCACTCGAGGATGCCGGCGGGAACATTGCGCGCCTGCACAAGGAGCGTGAGAGATGTGCTGCCGAATACGCCGAAGCGGCAAGGATCCTGCATCAACTGCGTAGCGATGCGGCCAGGGAACTTGCGACGAAAATCACCGCGCTGATGCAGGAGCTTGGCATGGCTGGCGGCCGGTTCCAGGTCACTCTGGAAGATCGCTCAGGATCACAACCCGACCCACTGGGAATCGAGCGCTGCGAATTCGAGGTCAGCGCCAACCCCGGCCAGCCCCTGCGCCCACTGCGCAAGGTGGCATCGGGCGGCGAACTGGCCAGGATCGGCCTGGCCGTCGAGGTTGCGGCGCTGGGCATGGATCCGGTCGGCTGCATGATTTTCGATGAAGTGGACAGCGGCATCGGCGGCGCGGTGGCCGAAGTGGTCGGTCAGAAGCTGCGTACCCTTGGCGAGCGCTGCCAGACCCTGTGCGTAACCCATTTGCCGCAGGTTGCCGCGCAGGGACATGCGCACATCATGGTCCGCAAGCAACAGCACGGTGGAGACACCCGCACCGCTGTCGTGCCCCTGGACAGCCGGGCACGTGCCCGGGAACTGGCCCGCATGCTGGGAGGCATCGAGATCACCCGCGAGACCGAGGCGCACGCGCGCAAGATGCTGCAACAGGCGCAAAAAGATCCGAAAGCAAACGCCGGCTGAACCGGCAGCAAAGTCCGGGAACCATTCTTCATGCAGGCCGTCCAACGCTGTACATCGCCGCGATGGCGACGGCAGACGATCCAGGCCTTCGGGCCCGGTTCGTCGAGGGATCGGCCTCCTCCCCTCCCCCAATCGACGCCGATCCAGCAAGACCCCGGCAGTTCCTCCCCTGGCTGCCGGGGTTTTATTTTGCCTTTTGCCCGCCCTTCCCGAGCGCGATGTCGAGCACACGGGCGGTCGCGGCAAAGGCAAATGCGCCGGTGACATGCGTTGCCGCACCCAGCCCGCCTTCGCATCCGAGACGCGGACTGTCCTGCTGCTGCGGACGGGTGCCGCAGACACTGCCGTCAGCCTGCGGATAACGCACGTTCTCCAGCGAATAGACGGCAGGGACCCCGAAATAGCGATCGCGATTGCGCGGGAAATGGAAATCCTGCCGCAGCTTCTTGCGGACCAGGCTGAGCATGGCATCGTGTTCGGTGCGCGACAGATCACGCACCCGCACGCTCGTCGGATCAACGCGCCCGCCGGCCGAACCGACCACCACCAGGGGCAGCTTGCGCCGACGGCACCACGCCACCGTCTCCAGCTTCACGCGAAAGGCGTCGCAGGCATCGAGAACCACGTCGTACCCCCGGTCCAGCAGGACGTCGAGATTGGCCGGTGTCAGGAACTGCTGGACAGCCTGTACACGCGCATACGGATTGATGGCCTGGACCCGCTCGGCCATCAGCAGCGCCTTGGATCGCCCGTACTGGCCATCCAGGGCCGGCAACTGGCGATTGGTGTTGCTCAGGCAGACATCATCCGCATCGACCAGGGTCAGGTTGCCGACGCCACTGCGCGCCAGCGCTTCCACGGCCCAGGAGCCGACACCACCGATGCCCACCACGCAGACGTGAACCTGCTGCAGGATGCGGATGCTGTCGCGGCCATACAGACGGTCAATGCCCTGGAAGCGCGCCGCGTAGCCCGTGTCGATGTCGGCCTGCCGCCCAGCCCTTGGCAAGGCTCCGGACTCGTGCTCGAATGAGGCGCTCATGGTTGCCGTCCGCGGCATGCAGGGAAACTTTTCATGAAATCGATCCTGTTGCTGGTACTCGGTCTGGTCGTCGGTGCACTGGCCGCTGCGAAGGTCAGCAGCGTAGTGCAGATGCGCGATGCCTACCCGCGGGGCGTGATGAGCGTCATGCAGCATCACCTGGGGGCGCTTGCGCAATCGGTCCGGCACAATGCATGCCCTGTCGATGCAACGCAACGGCATCTGCAGCGCCTCAAGGCCATGCAACCGGACATCCTGCCCGCATTTGCCGAAAACCTCGCCGGCAAAGCCGATTTTCGCCAGCACGCATCCAAGCTCGTCCAGGCCATCGACACGGCGCTGGCTGATCCTGCAGCCGATTGCAAAGCCCTGGGCAAGAGCGTTTCCATGATCGGCGGCACCTGCAAGAGCTGTCACCAGATCTACCGTTGAAGCGAGCCCGCGGGACGGGGGGTGGCCATCAGATCGGGATCTTGCCCGTCAGCATCTGCCAGAACATGACCCAGTCGCCCATCAGGCTGTAGAACGGATGACGGAAGGTGGCCGGGCGATTGTGCTCGAAGGCGAAATGCCCGAGCCAGGCAAATCCGTATCCCGCCAGCGGCATGCCGAGCAGCCACCAGGCATTGGCACGCCACAGGGCGAGCGCAAGAAAGCCCAGCACCAGCAGGCTGCCGGCGAAATGCAGTCTGCGGCAGGTGCGGTTGCTGTGCTCGCCCAGGTAGTACGGGTAGAACTGTCTGAAACTACGGTATCCACTCATGGTCCACCCTCCGGCAAGGGAATGCATTCCTCATCGTCGCCGGGCACGGTCCCGAATCGACCTGCCTTCCAGTCCGCCCCGGCCTGGCGGATGCGTTTGCGATCACGCGCAACGAAATTCCACCAGACGATGCGCGGACCGTCCAGTGGCGCGCCACCGACCAGCACCAGAAGGCACTCGTCCTGCGCCAGCAACGGCGCGGGCATGCGGCCGAACACCGCCATTTCGCCGGTGCGGATGCGCGTACCTCCAGCGGAAAGCGTGCCATCCACCACGTAGAGGCCCAGTTCGTCATGTCCCTCGGGAAGATGCCAGTGCGCACCCACCTGCAGGCGCACTTCGGCGAACAGGGTCGGCGAGAATAGCGGCACCGGGGAGCGGACACCCCAGGCTTCGCCGGCCATCACGCGTATCTTCACGCCTTCGGCTTCCACCCGTGGCAGGTTCTCGGCCCCGTAGTGATGGAAAGCCGGAGCGGTTTCCTCGTGCCCGGCCGGCAAGGCAAGCCAGGTCTGGATGCCATGCACCCGTGCGCCGGTTTCACGTTCGGCCTGCGGCGAGCGTTCCGAATGCACGATGCCGTGACCGGCGATCATCCAGTTCAATTCGCCCGGCCTGATGTCCTGATCGCTGCCGAGACTGTCCCGATGCCGGATGCAACCCTCGAACAGCCAGGTCACGGTGGCCAGGCCAATATGCGGATGGGGACGCACGTCCATGCCCTGACCCGGGGGCAGACGCACCGGACCCATATGGTCGAAGAAGACGAATGGGCCGATGGATCGGCGTCCGGCCTGGGGCAATAACCGGCGAACCGTGAAACCGTCGCCAAGATCGTGCTCGTGGGGCCGGATGAGCCGGCAATCACCTGCATGCATGCGAGGCCTCCAGGAAGACGCGCGTCCATGGTAGCGCGTCAGGGTGCCTGCGCTTCACTCCAGTCGCCGGCTCCAGTCCGCGATCCGCCCCGCCACCGCGTCGGGGGCACGCATCCAGGCGAAATGGTCGGCCCGGACACCCAGAAGATGGCGGTCGACGACATGGATTTCGCGTGGCGCCCCGGGCATCTTGTCCAGCAGGCAGCGTACGGAACGCGCCGGGGCCAGTCGATCCTCGTCCATGCGCAGGGCCAGCAACGGGCGGCGGAAGGCGGCCAGCGCCGGTTCGATATCCTGGTCGAGCCCGTTCACCTCATAGCGACCGCTGCGACCGCTGCGAGCCCAGTCACGGATCACCCCGCGTGCCTCGTTGCCGGCAAAGCGCAACTTGCGGCCGGGGAAATAACCGCGCAGGCGAGCCAGTGCAGGCGCCAGGGTAAAACCTGCATGCAGGAATGGACCCGCCGCTCCGAAGGTCCGCCAGTACGGCGCCCCGCTTGCAACCAGTGCCACACCCTGCACAACCTGCGGATGCAGGGCGGCGAACAGGCAGGCCAGTTGCCCGCCGAGGCTGTGCCCGCCCAGCAGGAGCGGCGCATGCGGGCATGCTTCCCGGCATGCCCGCATGCTGGCGACCAGGTCTTCGCCGAGCAGCTCCCGATAACCCCAGTTTTCACGATGCACGGCGCGCATGCTGCTGGAACCGATGCCGCGCCATTCGTGCAGTGCCACGCCCATGCCGTGCCCGGTCAATGCTGCCGCCAGCGGCAGGTAATGCCGCGCCGGAATGCCCATGCCCGGGAGCCAGAGCAACAAAGGACTTTCGGCATCTGCAGGCTCACGAAACAGCAATTCGAAACCAGCCCCGGGAGCCGCCAGGACCTGTCTGGTCCGCATCGAAATTGCATCGCCATCCATTCAGTGGCATCCGTCGGCATGGAAAAAGCGAAGGGTCGGCACAAGGCCGACCCTTCAATCGTGGCATCCGCGGACGATGAAAGTCCGCAGGAAAACCTCAGGCTTCGGCAGCGACTTCTTCCGCCTGCAGGCCCTTCTGGCCCTGCACAACCTTGAAGCTGACCTTCTGGCCTTCCTGCAGGCTGCGGAAACCCGCACCCTGGATGGCGCGGAAATGAACGAATACGTCCGGTCCATCTTCACGACTGATGAAACCGAAGCCCTTGGCATCGTTGAACCACTTCACGGTGCCGATCTCACGATCCGACATAACTGACTCCAAATAACCTTGTAAACGCGCCGGCTACCGCCGGCATGGACTGGGTATGCGGGTAAGGTGAAATGGAGCGATGCGGATGCAGATACGCTACCGGACCGGGCACACACGAAACCAAGCAGACACAGCACCTGTAGCATACTGCATCTTGCTGGCACGGGTGCAATATTTCGTATTGCGTAGTCACGCCCATAGCAGGGCGAAAGTGAATATCGAGCGCATGGCATAATCTGCCCGCCATGACACCCCATCATCCAGCCCGGCGAACGCCCTGGGCACTCCCGATTCATCCATGCAACACATGCGATTACGCATGACGCACCGGGGTCTTTTCTTCCATGCCCGGGCCGTTATTCCGGCCGTCCTGGCGTTGTGCCTGGTCGCCATGCCGGTTCGTGGGCAAAACCCGCCCTCCACGGATCCTGCTGCCTGCGTGGGCATTGCAGTGGATGCCTTGCGCCTGGCCTGCTATGACCGTGCCCTGGGGCGCGACCGGCTGCATGAAGAAAGTGCGGCATCACCATCAAGCACTGCACCCCCCCCGAGCGTGGCGATCCCGCCCTCTACGACCGCCCATGGCGCAAAGGGTGGCGTCGCGTCCGAACCTGCCCGACCCGGACGCGTCAATGGCCAGTACCAGGGACCGGCCCTTTTTGTACATGAAAAAACCGCCCTGGCCCGGCGCACCGCACGTCAAAGCCGTCCCGGCCAGGCACGTCCCCGCCGCCCTTCGCTGCTCGACAGCCGATGGGAGCTGGATCCGGACAGCAAGCTGGGCACCTTCGGCATTCGCGGCTACAAGCCGGTGTATCTTCTGCCGTTCTTCTACACGTCGCGACTTAACGACACCCCGTCCTCGCCTTCGCCCGATCACACGGTCTCCGCGCCGTATCCCTACAACCGCATCGAGGCCAAGTTCCAGCTCAGCCTGAAAACCAAGGTCTGGCAGGGCGTGTTCGGTCGATACGGCGATCTGTGGCTGGCTTATACGCAGTCCTCGCACTGGCAGGTCTACAACGGCCGCATATCGCGTCCGTTTCGCGAAACCAATTACGAACCCGAAGCCATTCTGGCATTCGAAACCCACTACCATCTGCTTGGCTGGGACGGGAGGCTGCTAGGCATCGGCCTCAATCACCAGTCCAATGGTCGCAGCAACCCGTTGTCGCGCAGCTGGAATCGTGTGATCGCCGATATCGGGCTGGAACGCGGACCCTGGACCGTGATGATCCGTCCATGGTGGCGCATCCCGGAAAATCGCGCCTTGGACGACAATCCCGACATCAGCGATTACATGGGCCGGGCCGAAGTCCAGGTGGTGCGTGAATGGGGCGCACATGAATTCACATTCATGGTGCGCCATTCACTTCGCAGCGGCAGCCATTCCCATGGTGCCGTCCGGTTTTCCTGGGCATTCCCAATCCATACCCACTTGCGCGGTTACCTGCAGGTGTTCGATGGCTATGGCGAGAGCCTGATCGATTACAACCATCGCGCCGTTTACGTGGGCCTGGGCATATCCTTGCTGGGCTGGTACTGACGCCCGCAACGCCCGTCACCCATGCAGGGAACGGCTGATCAGGCGTGCGCCTCTCCGGCGCCGTGGACATGACCGTGGTCAAGTTCTTCCTCGCTGGCTTCGCGCACGTCGGTGACTTCGATATCGAAATGCAGCGTCTTGCCGGCCAGCGGATGGTTGCCGTCGATGGTGACCTGATCCCCCTCGACGGCGGTGACTGTGACCATGACCGGTCCTTGCGGGCCCTGCCCCTGGAACTGCATTCCCGGCTTGGGTTCGGGTGCACCCTCGAATGCACTCTTGGGCACGACCTGGACCATCTCCTCGTGCCGTGGGCCGTAACCCTCTTCCGGAGCCACGCTGACCTGGAAGCTGTCCCCGGTATTGCGACCGCCCATGGCCTTCTCGAGGCCAGGAACGATGTTGCCTGCGCCATGCAGGTACGTCAGCGGCTCGCGCTCGCGGGAAGTGTCGATGACCTCTCCGTTCTCGGCGGTCAGGGTGTAGTGGAACGATGCCACGGTGCGTTCGGCAATCTGCATGGGTATCCTCGGGTGTGAAGGCGGGAGGTTGCCGGCGTCAAAAGCGCCGGCTCGAACCGGACACCATAGGGAACCTGCAACACGACTGCAAACCCGTGCGGCCAGCACTGGAGTCCGTACCGGCTGGAATGAAACAATCCGGAGATGGCTTTCCCGACCTCCCGGACATGGCATCGGTTGCGCGGCGACTGGATGCACCGCCCCACGCACCGGCGTGTATGGGCGCTCGCGGCGCCGATGATCGTGTCCAACATCACCGTACCCCTGGTCAGCCTGACCGACAGTGCGGTGGCCGGCCACCTTGCATCCGCCAGCCAGCTGGCCGCCGTGGCCATCGGCTCCACCATCTACCAGGTGCCGGTCCTGATCTGTGCCTTTCTGCGCATGGGCACGGTGGGATTCACTGCCCAGGAGTTCGGTCGCGGTGACGGTTCGGCAATACGCCGGGTCCTCTTGCAGTCCCTGCTGGTCGCCGTATTCCTTGCCTTCATCCTGCTTGTTCTCGCCTATCCGTTGCTGCCCGCGGCACTGGATCTGATGCACGCCGGTAGCGAACTGCGACCTCTGGCCTCGGGTTATCTGCAATGGCGGTTGCTTGGCCTGCCCGCGGCCGCAGCCAGCTATGCGCTGACCGGCTGGTACCTGGGCGCACAGGATGCACGGATCACGGTACGCATCCTGATAGCCGCCAACCTGCTCAATATCGTGCTGAATATATCCTTCGTGTTCGGCTTGGGATGGGGGGTTCAGGGCATCGCCGCGGCATCGGTACTTGCCGAGTGGATCGGTGTCGGCCTGGGTTTCGCCCATCTGCGCCATCCGCTGCGCAGGCTTGCCGGCACGCTGGACCTGACCAGCCTGGCGAGCTTCCGGCACTGGAGACCACTGCTGGCGGTTCACCGCGACATCCTGGCCCGCAGCCTGCTGCTACAGGGGGTGTTTCTGGCGCTGACCGTCCTCGGCACCCGACTGGGAACCGATGTGGTGGCAGCCAATGCACTGCTTCTGAACGGTCTGATGCTTGTCGCATTCGCCCTGGATGGCCTGGCCAATGCCGTGGAATCGCTGGCTGGCCATGCCATCGGTGCCCATCGCCCGGACGGACTCCGTCGGGTACTGGTCGTGGCCGCCGGCTGGTCGCTGCTGGGCGCACTGGCATTTGCCGTGCTGTTTGTGCTGGCCGGGCATGCATTCATCGATATCCAGACCCGCATGCAGAGTGTGCGCCATGTGGCCTACGCCTTCCTGCCGTATCTGGCCTTGCTGCCGCTGGCCGCGTTTCCCGCCTATCTGCTGGACGGACTGTTCGTGGCGGCCACCCGCGGGCGGGACATGCGCAATGCCATGCTGGTTTCCGCCGTGGTGTTTGCCTTGCTCGCATTCATGCTGCACGGCCTGGGCAATCACGGCCTGTGGATTGCCTTTCTCGGTTTCATGCTGACACGTGCTGCCATCATGAGTGCGATGGCACGGCGTGGCATGGTGGGGCGCGCCATCGCGTCAACGTTGTCCTGAGTCCATCCACATGGCCTGAACGACCGCCCGTGTGCTCAGTGCGCCGTTTGCCTTTCGAGCAGTGCCAGCACGTCGCGCTCGATGCGTTCCGGGGTCGTGGCCGGAGCGTAGCGCTGCACGGGAAGTCCCTCCCGATCAAGCAGAAACTTGGTGAAGTTCCACTTGATCGCGCCGGATCCAAGGAGCCCGGGAGCCTGTCGACGAAGCCAGACATACAGCGGATGGGCGTCCTTACCGTTGACATGGATCTTCTCGAACAACGGGAAGGTGACGTCGTAACGGGTGCGGCAGAAATCGAGAATCGCATCCGCGTCACCGGGGTCCTGGTGGCCGAACTGGTCGCAAGGAAACCCGAGCACGGTGAAACCCTTGCCGGCATGGTCAGCGTACAGCTTCTGCAGGGCCCGGTATTGCGGTGTGAAGCCACATCGCGAGGCCACGTTCACCACCAGCAGCACCTGATCGCGCCACTCGGACAGCTGGCGCTCGTGGCCGTGGATGTCGCGGGCGACAAAGTCATGGATGGATTCGCTCATGATGCTCACTTGCTGCGGAATGCGGGACGGTGTCATGCCGACCGCATGCTGCGGATAGGCGACCTGCCACGAACACGCTACGCTTGTGGCATGAACCCGTCCACCCCCCCGGAGCACCTGCTGCAGGCTTTCGTGGAACGCCACGAGAAGCTGTTCGTGCTGACCGGCGCCGGTTGCAGCACCGACTCGGGCATACCTGCCTATCGCGATCGTCAAGGCATCTGGCAACGTTCCCCGCCGATGACCTGGCAGCGTTTCACCGGCAGCGCCGCGGACCGCGCACGCTACTGGGCGCGCAGCATGCTCGGCTGGCGTCATGTCAGGGACGCCCGGCCCAATGCCACGCACCGCGCACTGGCCATCCTGGAAGACACCGGTTGCATGCAGGTGCTGGTGACGCAGAATGTCGACGGCCTGCATCAGGCGGGCGGCAACCGAAACATCATCGACCTGCACGGACGCCTGGATCGCGTCCTTTGCCTGTCGTGCAACCGATGCTTTGCGCGCGAGGAGGTCCAGCAGGCCCTGGAGGCGCTCAACCCGGACTGGTGCTCGCACGAAGCTGCCCAGGCGCCCGATGGCGACGCGGAACCCGCTTCGGAACACCCCGATGCTTTCCATGTGCCCTCGTGCCCCCGCTGTCACGGGATGCTCAAGCCCGATGTGGTGTTTTTCGGCGAGAACGTGCCGCGCCAGCGCCTTGCACACGCCCTGGAGCAGTTCCAGCGTGCCGATGCGATGCTCGTGCTGGGCTCCTCCCTGATGGTTTATTCCGGATACCGGTTTGCCGTGGCAGCGTCCCGGCGAGGCATGCCCCTGGCAGCGGTCAACCTGGGGCGCAACCGCGCCGATCCCCTGCTCGACCTGAAACTGGATTGCCGGTGCGACCAGGCACTGTCCTTCCTTGATTCATACGCATACACATCGCCAGTGCATGCCTGAAACCATCCCTGCAACCCACAACCCGCGAAGACCTTTCCCGTGATGCCATGGCGCCTGTCTTACCGAATTGCGGGGTGGATGTCCCTGTTGCTCGTGTGCGCATGCGCCGCACGCGTTCAACCGGCGCGTCCGCCTGTCGTGCAAGTGGCACCGCTGGCACGGCCATCGCCCGTCCCCCGTGCCCGTATGGAACCGACTCGCGTTCCCCGCTCGCAACCTGGACAGGCAGCGGCCATCCCGAAGACGAGCCCCCGGGACACGGCACGTACATCGCTGGTTGATGCGATCGAGGCCTATGTCGAGCAACCACGTTTTCACCGTGCCCGCTGGGGCATCGTCGTCGATGACCTCGATCGAGGGCGTCTGCTCTACGCCCGCAATGCCCATGACTTGTTCATTCCGGCATCCAATGCCAAGTTGTATACGGCAGCGCTCGCACTCGACACCCTGGGCCCGGATTACCGGTTTCGCACGTCCCTTTATGCCACGCGGCGAGCGGATGCCCGCGGTGTCCTTCATGGAAACCTCATCCTGCTCGGTCGCGGCGACCCGGGGCTGGGCATGACCTCAGATGGCGGAATATCCGATGCCTGGGCCGATCACCTTGCATCGATTCTTGCCCAGCGCGGTGTCCGGCACATCACCGGCGACGTGATTGCAGACGACACCTGGTATGCAGGACCACCCTACGGCTCGGGCTGGGAGCTGGATGACGCCCTGGGGGGATACGCACCTCCGGTCTCCGCGCTCAGCGTTCAGGACAATGCCTTCCGGCTTTTCGTCGGTGGCAAGGGGGCGTGTTGCACGCTGCGCATCGAACCTTACACAGGTACTGGCGTGCAACTGGTCAGCAGCCTGCAACGCAGCGTCGATGGCAACTACGATCCGCTTGGTCTGTACCGCCCGCAGGGTTCAACCCGCCTCTACGTATTCGGATCGCGTCCGGACACATGGCAACCGCGCAAGTTCGTGCTGGCGGTACCGGAGCCGGCACGCATGGCAGGAAGGCTTCTGGTCCAGTCCCTGGAACGATACGGCATTCGCGTGGATGGTCATGTTCGGACGCGCCACTGGCCGCATTCGTCATTCGATCCGCAACAGCCCGGTATCGTGCATGTGACCGATGTCCGTTCACCACCCCTGCGCGAGCTGGTGCAACACATGCTCAAGAAGTCGGACAATCTCTACGCACAGTTGCTCCTGCTCGCTGTCGGCAAACAGCAACAAGCCCTGGGCAGCTGCCCCGACCGTCTCCATCCGCCGACGCTCACCGCGGCATGGGGGCTGTGCGCGTACCGCCTCTGGTTGCAGCGCATCGGCATCGCCCCGGGTAGTGCCTTGCTCGAGGAAGGCAGCGGCCTGTCGCGCAAGGACCGTGTCACGCCCTCCGCGACCGTGCATCTCCTGGAATGGATCCACCGGCAACCGTTCGCAGACGTGATTCGCAGCGCCCTGCCGGTAGCCGGCGTCGACGGTACCCTGCAATACCGCATGCTGGATAGCGATGCTGCCGGAAACCTGGAGGCCAAGACCGGCACACTCCATCTTGCCTACACCCTTTCCGGCTATGTCCGCGCAGCAAACGGCCACTTGCTGGCCTTTTCGATCATGCTCAACGCCTATGCCCGGCCGCGTGAAGCCGATGGCCGTTGGAAAGCCGAGGCGCCCGACGATGACCTCGACGCCATTGCCCTGATGATCGCCGGCTACGGGAGAGTACCTCTGGACCACCCGGCAACCGGCACGGTCCGTCAGCCGTCTGCGCACCGCGTGCCGCTCACGACAGGAACGGGGGATGCACGACCGCAAGAAGAAAACGGCTCAGCGAAGACGGGTCCACGGCCACGGTGATCAACACTCCATAAGCCGCACCCCACAGGTGGGCGCTGTGATTGATGTTGTCGGTGCCACGCCGGTTCATGTAGACCGTGAATGCGACATAGAGCACGGCATACACAATGGCCGGGATCGGGAAAAAGAACACGAAGATCAGCGACCAAGGCTGATAAAGAATGAAGGCGAACAGCACCGCGGATACGGCGCCGGAAGCGCCGATGCTCAGATACCCCGGGTCATTGCGGTGCTGGCGGTAGCTCGGCAGGATCGAGATCGCCAGGGCTGACACATAGAACAGAACGTAACCGAAGGGGCCGATGCTTGCCGCATAGACCTGTTCGATCATGCTGCCGAAAAAGAACAGCGTGATCATGTTGAACAGCAGATGCTGCATGTCCGCATGCACGAAACCGTATGTGATGAAACGGTAGTACTCGCGCTTGCGATGAACGATGGACGGCCACATGGCCAGGGCAAGGCCCGTTTCACGACGCTTGAATGCCATCCATGACACGATGACGGTAACGGCGATCAGGGCGAGATTGACGATCATGGCGTGGGTCCGCGCGTAAACGCCGCACTATAGGCCAGCGTACGCGGACTGGCTATCCTCGTCGGGGGTTCGGGGCATGCGAGGTTCCACCGGGACGCACTGGACCATGGGTGCGGGCAGCTCCCGTGTTGCCATGGTTTGATCGCGTCATCGGGCACCGTCCCCACCCCAGCCACGGTTTCTGCCATCCAGCAGGCGTTTCGCACGTTCACGGGACAACGTACCGGGTTTACACAGCCAGCCCCCCGCGCGGGCCTGCAAAAGGTGCCGTGCAGACGCGGTTTCTTCCCTGTTCCTTGGCCAGGTACAGGGCATCGTCGGCCGCCTTGATCCAGTCCACCGGATCGCTCATGTCGGTATCGACTTCGGCCAGTCCGATGCTTACCGATACACGGATGGTGCCATGGTCGCCAAAGGTTTCACGTTCAACTTCCCTGCGCACACGCTCCATCAGCATGCGCGCGCCGTCACGGTCGGTTTCCGGCATCACCAGGGCAAATTCATCGCCACCGAATCGGCCCGGCGTATCGATGTTGCGACTGTTCTCCCGCAGAATTTCGGCCAGCCGACCCAGGATGTGGTCACCCGCGGTATGCCCGTAGGTGTCGTTGAGCGGTTTGAAGCCGTCGACATCGATCATGACCAGGATGGCCGAACGGTGCGTACGCAGGTAGCGCTGGAATTCCAGCGCCATGGCCTGCTGCCAGTGATGCCGGTTTGGCAGGCCGGTCAGGCCGTCGGTGCGGCTGAGCTGATTGAGCAACTGGTTTTGCCGGCGCACCCTTCGCGCCAGCTGATAGGTGGCCCCGCTCACCACCAGCGGATAGACCACAAGCAAGGGAATGCTGGCTATCAGGACCTCCATGTTCGTCGCCGGAACCCAATGCAGCCCGACCAGCAGGATGCCGAGCAAGGTACCGAGCATCGCAAACAGGAGCCCGCGCGCAGCCAACCGCCAGCCACCCGAGGAAACCAGGGTCATCCCCAGCTCCATCAGGATCACCATGCCGGGCACTGCATTGAACTGGATGATGGCGATCCAGATTCCGGCAGACACGGCATCGGCGAGAATGCTGTTCACTTCGGCCTTGGCCGGCGACTGGGCACGACGCGCTGCGAGATAGGAAACCTGCGGCCAGATCAGTACGTAGGCGCCCAGCATCAACCATTGCCACATCGGCACATGCAGGTCATGCAAGATCACAGTGACCGGCAGGGCCGCCAGGATCAGGCCAAGCATGCGCAATTGATACGCCCTCTCGACGTATTGCAGTTGCATCTGGGTTTTTGAAATGCTGGCCTGACTTGACACTGGTTTGCTCCGTACAGGGTACGCAAGCGTCCCGAATGCCGGGTCGAATGCGTGCCACTGTGACAAGTATGTGTCGTATCACGCAACAACCGTGCCAGCAGGAAACAAAATGGGGAATAGTCCGAATTATCTCTATAAAATATATATATTACAATATGTTACAATATTTACAGAAAGTTGTACATGAAACTGTCGTGACAGGAAAACCTTCCGTACTGTCCCCATGGGCGCAAAACTGACGTGCCCTGACCGAAATGTACCTGGCTGCAGGCCAGGCCTGTGGCCGGAAACCGCGACGATTGCACATGCACGGGTAGTGCCGGACCGCACAAACCATGGCTGGCATGGACTGCCTGACGCCTGCCGGAAGGGCCGCCGATGTCGACGGAAAAGGTCCTACAGCATCGGCTCAAGCGGCTGCTGCATGCGCAGATCGGTGATGCCGTGCGCCGTCATCAGATGGGCCAGTCCGATAACATGCTCAACCTTGAGCTTTTCCAGCAATCGCTGCTTGTAGGTGGACACGGTCTTCGGACTGAGGCTGAGGTGCCGGGCAATGGTCGTGAGAGGCAGTCCGCGAACCAGCATCATGGCCACTTCCAGTTCCCGGCTCGACAACGCATCGAACGGCGAATATTCGCCATCCAGGGTGGCCAGTGCCAGTTGCTGGGCCACGCCCGGCGCCAGATACCGGTGTCCCTGCGCCACCTGACGAACGGCCTTGAGCAGTTCTTCCGAACTGCATCCCTTGGTCAGGTAACCCAATGCACCGACTTCCAGCAACCGGCGTGGAAAACGCACATCCTCGACCACGGTGAGGACCACGATACGTGTGGCAAGCTTGGCCCGAACCACGCGTTCGGTCAGTTCCACACCGCTCATGCCAGGCATGTGGACATCCACGAGGGCCACATCCGGGCGCTCGGCACGGATCAGGCGGAGCCCCTCCTCCGCCGTACCTGCCTCCCCGGCAATCTCCATGTCCGGCTGCTGTTGCAGGATCATGCGGAAACCCGTCCGCACCAGTTCATGGTCGTCGACCAGCACCACCTTGGTCACGTGCACTCCCTCCACCGCAAGTGTGTCCCCGACCACGGACGGTAGATGCGCCCCGGAACCAATGCAAGCGCATTGCGTAGGCCGAAACCTACATGCTGGCCGTGTGTGGTGCCTCTCCACGGCACCACGAAAAGGTTTGCAACGGATACGTCCGCAAACAGCCTCCAAAGCGGTGCAACAGACGCATTTGTACGCAAACCCCTACGTACGGAAAGGTCGCGGCCTGACACCGGATATCGATGCCGGCGAATCGTGCAAGCAAGCTCCTGCACACACCGACAGGCCCGTGGGAATGACCATGAAATGGTGCCCGGCGCGGGAGTCGAACCCGCATGGGGAATCCCCCGAGAGATTTTAAGTCTCTTGCGTCTACCAGTTCCGCCAGCCGGGCATGCCATGCCGAGCATACTGCATGCCGTTGCCGGGGCGCATGCTGACTGGCGAGCCGCACCCCGCTCGTGACCGGAGCGGTCCTGGGACGAAGTACGCAATGGAGGCCAGGGTCGGAATCGAACCGGCGTACACGGCTTTGCAAGTCATTATATGCCTATATTTTTCAATATATTACGCGAAAAAATACTGCATCAACTGATTTTTCACCTCCATCTATTCCACATCAATCATCGCACTATCGAGTGACCGAATCCGACGCAAACATGGGAAGGTTGAATTGGGGTTATCAGAATGAGCGGCCGGTGGCCTCTTGAAACTCTTCAAGATGGAAACGCACCGCTTGACTGTGATCTTCGGATCCGAACGCCTTCGCTGCGATTGCGAATGCTAAACCGACTCGATACACATAGTTCCAATAGTCGTCTCTGTGGTCGGATTCGCGCGGCGTACCAAGCATGCCGGTTACTGAGAACCTACCCAGGTCTGGCCTATAGATTTCCATGATGTGCGGAGCCGCCAGATGTACGAATCCGGAGATGGTCTTTGCGACTACCCTTGCCGCTCTCGTAGCACTACTCGGGTCGCTCACTCCGGCAGTATTAACGATATATGCCCGAATCTTGTCGCGCGGGACCATCGGCCTGCTTTGATGTGAGTTCAAAGTATCGTCTACATCGCCGAATTCTTCTGCCCAAAAAGCATCCAGATATCGTCTGTGTAGGTCGGTCTCACCCTTAAGAACACCGAGTGAAAGGAACACCACATCATCTTGCGCGTCGTCAACGACTCTTTCGATTGCCGCCTGTTCCAGCACATGACCACGCTGAACAAGTATGTATGCGGCATTCAGCCCACTCAGTGATGCAACAAGCTTCAGAAGAATCGCATGACGAATATCTTGCTTGGGTAGGCGGAGGATCTTTCCACGCCTGCCTGCATCCCGGAGAACAGGACGCTCCATCCCTGCCTCGAAGTCACGCAGGACAGCTTCTAATTCCGTTAGTAGCTTTTGATATGGGTCCATGGCTTACATGGTTGCAAAGAAACTGGCGTCAACGGACAACAACCCCGTTTACCTGAGTTCAATAAGTCATTCTCGCGTATACGGAAAACGGTCATCCTTACGCCAGTCTAACGCCAATTTTCGAGTGGCAAACCACCCATTTCCACCCGAAAATGAACAAAAAAATAGGCGCTATTAGCGCCTATCTATTTGTTTTTACTGGAGGCCAGGGTCGGAATCGAACCGGCGTACACGGCTTTGCAGGCCGCTGCATGACCACTCTGCCACCTGGCCGATGGCGTACCGCGCGCAGCTTAGCGGCGTGCGGGAGAAAAAACAAAACCCCGGCGAGCCGAGGTTTTGCGAAAGATGCTGGAGCGGGAAACGAGACTCGAACTCGCGACCCCGACCTTGGCAAGGTCGTGCTCTACCAACTGAGCTATTCCCGCCCGGGAGCCGCGTATCTTACGGGTCCACGCCACCCTGTCAAGCCTTGTGGCCGGTACATGCAGACAGGCTCAGTCGTGGCCCTGCCCACCGCGCAGTGTCGGCCAGGCGGCGTGCAGATAGACCAGTCCGGACCAGATCGTCAACACCGCCGCCAGCACCAGAAGCGATTCGCCCACATACCAGTTGCGCAAGGCCACGGCATCCTTGTCGTGTTCCAGAAGCAGCACCACGATGGCCACGATCTGCACGAACGTCTTGAGCTTGCCCAGCATCGCCACCCGCACCCTGGACCCCTTGCCCTGTCCCGCCATCCACTCCCGCAATGCGGACACGGCAATTTCGCGACCCACGATCACCGCCGCGACCACGGCCAGCAAGGCCGTCGGGTGGCTTTGCACCAGCAGGAACAGCGTTACCGTCACCATCAACTTGTCGGCCACCGGGTCCAGGAAGGCGCCAAAGGCCGACTCCTGGTTCCAGCGCCGCGCCAGGTACCCGTCGAACCAGTCGGTGACTGCCGCAGCCAGGAACACAGCTGCAGCTCCGGCATTGGCAATGCGGACCGGAACATCGGGAATGACATCGTGCAGGTAATACACCAGCACCATGACCGGGAGCAGCAGGACCCGGAACAGGGTCAGCCAGGTCGGCAGGTTGATGCGCATTGGATCATCAAGACAATCTGGAAAGTACAAGCATACGCAAGTCCGGGGCCCACGTGCAGGGTGAATTACCCGTGCAGGGCGGCATAAATGCGCTCGGCAAGGTTGCGATGGATGCCACCGACAGCCATAAGTTCCTCCACCCCGGCGGCCTCCACGCCATGCAGGCCACCAAAGGCGCGCAGCAAAGCCGCCCGCCGCCGCGGCCCGACACCGGGCACATCTTCCAGTACGCTGCGCTCGCGCGCCTTCTCGCGCCGCTTGCGATGCCCGTGGATCGCAAAGCGATGCGCCTCGTCGCGTACGGCATCGATCAGGTGCAATGCAGGCGATGCGGTGCCGGGATGCAGGATGCGTCCGGATGAAGCGATAACAAGGTTTTCCTCGCCGGCGCGCCGCCCCGGCCCCTTGGCCACGCCGATCACGCACAGGCCGGACAGACCCAGTTCCGTGAACACCTCCTGCGCCTGCCTGACCTGCCCCCTGCCGCCGTCGATCAGCAGGAGATCGGGCCGTTCGCCCTCGCCTTCGGCCAGCTTGCGAAAACGTCGCATCAGGGCCTGATGCATGGCCGCATAATCGTCCCCGGGCGTGATGCCGCGAATGTGGAACCGGCGATAACGCGACTTTTCCGGCCCCTCGGGTCCGAAGACGACACATGAGGCCACGGTGGCTTCCCCGCGGGTATGACTGATGTCGAAACACTCGATGCGCCGGGGTGGCTCGTCCATCTCCAGCAAACGGGCCAGGGCTTCGAATCGCTCCGCAAGGTGCTTGCGACTGGACAACTGCGACAGCAGTGCCGCCGAGGCATTGCGTACGGCAAGATCCCGGAACCGGGCACGCTCACCGCGAACGGCATGCTTGATGACGACCGTATGGCCGCAACGCTCCTTCAGGGCCGCGCCCAGCGCTTCGCGTGATGCGATGGGCGCGCTCAGCACCAGTTCGTCGGGCACCGGGCGGTCGACGTAATACTGGGCGATGAACTGTTCGAGCACATCCGGGGCGTCGGCATCGAGCGGAAGACGTGGATGGAAATCCCGCGACCCCCGAGAAAGCCCGTTGCGGAAGAACAGCACGCTCACGCAGGCAATGCCGCCCTCGACACAGCAGGCAATCACGTCCATGTCCGCGCTGGCGCCCTTGACGTGATGCTGAGCCTGCAGCTTGCGCAAGACGGCGACCTGGTCGCGCAGCGCGGCTGCACGCTCGAATTCCAGGGCCTGGCTGGCTGCCTCCATCGCCTCGCTGCATTCCTCGATGACCGCACTGCTGCGCCCTTCAAGGAACATCCGGGCATGGCGTACGTCCCGGGCATAGTCGTCCGGCGAGATATAGCCGACGCAGGGAGCCGTGCACCGGCCGATCTGGTATTGCAGGCATGGACGCGAACGGTTGCGGAAGGTGCTGTCCTCGCACTGGCGTACCCGGAACAGTTTCTGCATGGCATCGAGGCTTTCGCGTACCGCCCATGCGCTTGGAAAAGGACCGAAGTAGTGTCCGCGCGCCTTGCGGGCGCCGCGGTGGAAGCCCAGGCGTGGATAGGTATCCTCGCTGGACAGGTAGATATAGGGATAGCTCTTGTCGTCTCTCAGCAGGATGTTGTAGCGCGGCCTGAGCTGCTTGATCAGTTGCGATTCCAGCAGCAGTGCCTCGGCTTCGGTCCGCGTGACGGTGGTCTCGGCGCGCGCAATCTGCGCCACCATCGAGGCGATGCGTGGCTCCATGCGCGGCTTCAGGAAGTAGTTTCCCACCCGTTTGCGAAGGTTCGCGGCCTTGCCGACGTACAGCAAGGCACCGCCAGCATCGTAATAGCGGTACACGCCGGGCGAGGTGGTCAGGGTGCGCACGAAGGCCTTGCCATCGAACACGGGAGAAGCCTCGGAATTCATGGTGTCGCGCTTGCTTTCATGCGATGGGTTTCCGCGTTCGCCCGCCTTGCTGCGATCGGCGCCAGGGATCAGCCTGCACGCAGGCGCTCGACCAGGCCGGCAACGCCCTGCTGCACGAGCCGGACCATATGGCGAAAATCCTCGATGTCACCATAGTACGGATCAGGCACATCCCCGCCCGGCTGCACGCCTGCGACTTCGAGGAACAAGCCGACACGCTCGACCTGGTGATCGGGCGCGAGTCTGCGCAGGTCGCGCAGATTGGCCCGGTCCATGGCAAGCAGCCAGCGCCAGCGGGAGAAATCCTCCCCGTCCAGTTGCCGGGCGCGATGCGGACGCAGATTGTAACCGGCCTCGGCGGCTGCCTGGACCGAACGCGGATCGGCACCCTCGCCGATATGCCAACTGCCGGTGCCGCACGAATCGACGGCAATATCCAGGCCGTGCCGGGCAAACTCCTTGCGCGCCACCACTTCGGCCAGGGGTGAGCGGCAGATGTTGCCCAGGCAGACAAACACGATGCCCTGCCCGGTGTTCATGCTGCATGCTCCCGCACATGGCGCTCGGCGCGCAGCAAGTCCTCCTCCGAGTCGATACCCGCAGGGAACGGTTCCGGGATCATCCCCACCTGGATGGCATGCCCGTGTTCGAGGATGCGCAGTTGCTCCAGTGCTTCGGTTCGCTCGAGGGTGGTCGGCTGCATTCGCGCATAGCGCCTGAGAAACCCCGCCCGATAGGCATACATGCCGACATGCCGCAGGAATGGAACATCCTGTGGCAGGGCATCACGCGCGGACGCAAAGGCATCACGTGGCCATGGCACGGGAGCGCGGCTGAAGTACAGGGCCCGTCCGTCAATGCCACGCACCAGCTTCACGCAATGCGGATTGAACAGCTCTTCGACCTGACGCAGTGGTGTGGCCAGCGTGGCCACCGGGGCCTGGCCCTGCGTGAGCGTCTCGACGGCGGCATGGATGCCCTGCATCGGCACGAAGGGTTCATCGCCTTGTACATTGACCACAACCTGCTCGTCGGACCAGGCGAGCTGCTCGGCGCAGGCAGCAATGCGGTCGCTGCCAGACGCCAGCGCGGAGTCGGTCATGCATACCGTCACCGGCAAGCTGCGAACGGCATCGGCAATGCGCTCGTCATCGGTGGCCACGACCACATCCGCGGCGCCCGACTCGAGCGCGCGCGAAACCACATGGGCCACCAGCGGCCTTCCCGCAAGCAGGCGCAGGGGTTTGCCCGGCAGTCGCGTGGAGGCGTAGCGAGCGGGTATGGCAACGATGAAGGGTGCGGGTCGGTCAGACATGCAGCTTTCCGAAGTAGGTCAAGCGGCGTACGGTGGCAGCCTGCATGCAATCGTGCAAAAACGATATGCACACGCCGCCGTATGCTCGTGCGAGGCCTATCATGACCGCTCCTCGAAACACTTCCAAGATCGCCGTGCGCATGCGCCTGGCTTGCCTGGTGGCTGGATGGGGCATGTTGCTGCCCGCCGCAGCCGCAGTCACCCCTTGCAGCGCGCCTCTCGCAGTGGATCCACCGGGCATGCACGCCTTCGTCGAGCGTCTGCTTTCGCACATGACGGTGCGCGAAAAAATCGGCCAACTGACCATCCTCGGTAAAGACGCACAACATCTCGATACACGCATCCGCAAGGGTGAAACCGGTGGCACCAATGGGGTGCTCCCCGATACCGACGTGCTGGCCTATACGCGCCGCCTGCAGCAACTGGCCATGCAATCCCGGTTGAAAATCCCACTGTGGTTCATGGGCGACGTCAATCATGGTTTTCGCACGATCTTCCCCGTCCCCCTGGCTCTGGCAGCCACCTGGGACACGAACCTGGTGCAGCGCGTCCATCGCGCCGCCGCGCAAGAGGCCACCGCCGTCGGTGTGGACTGGACGTTCAGCCCGATGGTCGACATCACGCGCGACCCGCGCTGGGGACGTGTGGTCGAAGGTGCCGGGGAGGATCCTTACCTGGGTTCGGCCATGGCGCGTGCCCAGGTCCGTGGATTCGAAGGCTGCAATCTGGCATCCGCAGACACCATGATGGCCACCGCGAAGCATTTTGCCGGTTACGGCGCGGCCGAGGCCGGACGCGACTACAACTCTGCCAATATCCCCGCCTATCAGCTGCGCGAGACCTACCTTCCTCCCTTCCACGCGGCGGTGAAAGCGGGTGTGGCCTCGGTCATGCCTTCCCTGACCACCCTCAACGGGATCCCTGCGACCGCCGACCACGCATTGATCGAAGGCGTCCTGCGCAGGCGATGGAGCTTTCGCGGCGTGGTGGTGTCCGACTACGACGCCGTGCCCGAGCTTGTCGAGCACGGGGTAGCCGCAACGCCTGGGGATGCCGCGCGCATGGCACTGGAAGCCGGGGTCGACATCGATCTGCACAGTGGCACCTATCTGCGGGAACTGCCGGACCTGGCAAGGACTGGCAAGGTGCCCATGAACGTGCTCGATGATGCCGTGCGGCGGGTGCTCGAGGCCAAGTACCGGCTGGGCCTGTTCACCGATCCGTTCCGCTACGACAGTCCGGCCCGTGCCCGCCGCGTCATTCGTTCCGCCGCGCATGTCGCACTTGCACGCCAGGCCGCGGACGAGTCCATGGTGCTGTTGAAAAACACACACGGCGTGCTGCCTCTGGACCGTCGGGCACGCATAGCTGTCATCGGTCCGCTGGCACGGGACCGCGTGACGATGCTCGGCCAGATGCCGGCAGCGGGACGAGCACAGGAAGTAGTGCCGATTCTCGATGGCATCCGTGAGGCCGCCCGCGATCCCTCGGGCATCGGGTATGCCGAGGGGGTCCCGGTACGCGGAGGCAGCGATGCCGGCATCGAAAGGGCCGTGCAACTGGCCCGCCATGCCCAGGTGGCCGTGCTGGTGCTGGGCGAGAACATCGACATGTTCGGCGAAGGCTTGAGCCGGTCGCACATCGGCCTGCCCGGTCGTCAACGGCAACTGGCCAGGGCCGTGATCGCCACCGGGACGCCGACTGTCGTGGTGCTCATCAGCGGTCGACCACTGGCCATACCCTGGCTTGCGACCCATGCCGACGCCCTGCTCGAAGCCTGGGTGCCAGGAGACGAAGCTGGACACGCCGTGGCCGACATTCTGTTCGGGGCAGTCAATCCATCGGGCAAACTGCCGATGACCTTTCCCCGCGACGTGGGGCAAGTGCCCATCCACTACGCGCATCAGCACACAGGAAGGCCGTTCGATGACAGCAGCCCGCTGGCGTTGCATTACAGCACGCACTATGTCGATGTACCGAACACGCCGCTGTACCCGTTCGGATATGGCCTGAGCTACACCCGCTTCCGGTTTTCCGGGATCGCCGTACAACCGTCAACGCTCACCGTCGAGGGTTCCCTGCATATCAGAGTCCGGATTCGCAACACGGGCCAGCGACGCGGCAGCGACGTGGTGCAACTCTACGTCCATCAGCAGGTGGCCAGCCGCAGCCCGCCCGTACGCCTGCTGAAAGGATTCCGGCGGGTGACGCT
This sequence comes from Rhodanobacteraceae bacterium, assembly GCA_027019085.1. Taxonomy (GTDB): domain Bacteria; phylum Pseudomonadota; class Gammaproteobacteria; order Xanthomonadales; family Rhodanobacteraceae; genus Oleiagrimonas. Next base: position 44,153 of record JALUXG010000054.1, read on the forward strand.
GGACCCGGGATCCAGCAGGGTCGTCACGTTCACCCTGCATGCGGCCGATCTGGCATTCGACCGCGCCGACGGCAGCTGGGGCACTGAACCGGGCGCATTCGATGTCTACGTGGGCGACGACTCTACCGCCACCCTGCATGCACGCTTCACGCTCGTTTCACACTGAACCGCCGGCCACCTGCAGGTCGAGACCCCAGCGCACCGCCTGTTCCAGGAAACCGGGATAGGAGGTGTCCACCGCGGCACAATCGCGTATGCGAACCGGGGCGTTCGCGCGCGCCGCGGCGATGGCGAAACTCATGGCGATGCGGTGATCGCCGTGGCTGTCGATATCGCCGCCCAGGAAACCGGCCTGCGGACGGCCCGTGATATCGGCCCCGTCGTCTGTCTCCTCGACATGCACGCCCAGGGTACGCAGGCCGCGGGACATGGCCGCGATGCGATCGGATTCCTTGACGCGCAACTCGGCTGCACCACGCACCCGCGTCACGCCCTGCGCACAGGCGGCTGCCACGAACAGCACAGGAAATTCATCGATCATGTCGCTGACCCGCTCCGTCGGCACGTCGATGCCGTGCAGCGGCGCATGATGAACTTCGAGGTCGGCCACCGCTTCGCCGGCTTCGTTGCGGGGTTGTCGCACGCGGATATCCGCGCCCATGGCACGCAGCACGTCCAGCAGGCCGGTACGGCGGGGATTGAGGCCCACGCCGCGCAACAGCAGGCGGGATCCGGGAACGACAAGCGCCGCCAGCATCGGGAAGGCAGCGGAAGAAAAATCGCCGGGCACGGCCACCTCGCCGCCATGCAGCCAGGCGCCACCACGCAGGCATGCGTACCCGGGTTCGTAACGGATGGGCCACCCAAGTGCCTCGAGCATGCGTTCGGTGTAATCGCGTGTTGGATGCACTTCCCGGATCACGGTTTCGCCCTCGGCATACAGCCCGGCCAGCAGCAAGGCCGACTTTACCTGCGCGCTCGCCATGGGCGGATGGTATTCGATGCCATGCAGAGGTCTGCCGCCCCGTATGCGCAGTGGCGGAAGCCCACCGTCCCGGGTCGTGATGTCGGCTCCCATGTCCCCAAGGGGCACGGTGACCCTTTGCATCGGACGGCGGCTGAGCGAGGCGTCACCGGTCAGGGTGCTGTCGAACGACTGGCCCGCCAGCAGGCCGGTCAGCAGTCGCATGCCGGTTCCGGCATTGCCGCAATCGAGCGGCGATGCACTGCCTTGCAGGCCCGTCAATCCGGCACCGTACACGATCCGTTCCCCGGCGGCCGGGGTCTCGATGCGAACCCCGAGCTGCTGCATGATGGCCGCGGTCGCACGGGTGTCCTCGCCTTCGAGAAAACCGTGGACACGGGTCGTGCCCTCGGCAATCGCGGCCAGCATCATGGCGCGGTGCGAGATCGACTTGTCACCGGGGACGCGCGCATCGTCCAGCAGGGGGCCCTGCGCAGGGCGGCCGATCCAGTCCAGTCGTGCACTCAATGCGGCTTCTCCCCGTGTTCGTTCGGTCCGGCGGCAGGGCGAGGCCCGCCATGCGCGCCGGATGGCAGTGTCCACGACAGGTTCCGCTCCGTCACGGCACGGCTACCGGGTAGGAGCCGAGAATCTTGACGCGCGAGGCATACGGGGACATTTCATCAAGGGCCGCACGCACGGCCTCGTCGTTGACATGCCCCTCGATGTCGATGAAGAAGGCGTACTGCCACTTGCGGCCATGCGCCGGCCGCGATTCGATGCGGTTCATGGTGACCTGGTGCGTGGCCAGCGGACCGAGGACATGCGCCAGGGCGCCGGGCTGGTCCTTGATGAATACCAGCACGGATGTCCGGTCGTTGCCCGAAGGGGGGAACAGTTCGCGACCGAGCACCAGGAATCGCGTGGTGTTGTCGGAACGATCCTCGATCGGTCCGTCAAGAACGCGCAGGCCGTACACCACGCCTGCCGTCTCCCCCGCGATGGCGGCCGCATCATCGGCCTTGCGCGCCCGTCGCGCAGCTTCGGCATTGCTTGACACCGCCACATGCTCGACGTTCGGCAGATGCTGTCGCAGCCAGGACTTGCATTGCGCCAGGGATTGCGGGTGCGAATACACGCGCTCGACTTCATCCATGTGCCCGCTGCGTGACAGCAGATACTGGTGAACCCGCAATTCCACCTCGCCGCATATCTTCAGGTCCGAGGTCAGGAACATGTCCAGGGTGACCTGGATGGTGCCCTGCCCCGAGTTTTCCACCGGAACCACGCCGAAATCGGCATGACCGGCCTCGACTTCCTGGAAGACTTCCTCGATGCTGCCCAGCGGCAGTCCATGCGAGGAATGTCCGAAATGCTTGCGTGCAGCCTGCTCGCTGAAAGTCCCCTCGGGACCCAGGTAGCCAATCTTCAGGGGTTCCTGCTGGGCCAGGCACGCGGACATGATCTCGCGGAACAGGCGCACGATTTCCTCGTCCGATAGCGGTCCCTGGTTGCGGTCGACCACGCGCCGCAGGACCTGCGCTTCGCGTTCGGGACGGTAGTAGTCCACGGCGGCCTTGAGTTCGCCCTTGGCCTTGCCGACCTGTTGCGCCCAGTTCGCACGTTCGGCAATCAGCGACTGGATGTCGCGATCGATGGCATCGATGCGCTCACGCGCCTCGGCCAGGGTGAAACGGGGTTTTCCGGTAGCCTGCTTGCCCATGTTGTCGCCTCAACCGTGCCGGCGGGCGAAATCGCCCATGAATGCAATCAACGCCTGCACGCCCTCCATCGGCATCGCGTTGTAGATCGAAGCACGCATGCCGCCCACGGCACGATGACCCTTCAGCGCCATCAATCCGGCACCCGTGGCTTCATCGAGAAAAAGAGGGTCCAGCGATGGATCGTGCAAGCGGAACGGGACATTCATGCGGGAACGTGCATCGGTGTCGATGTCGTTGTGATAAAAGCCTGCGGACGCATCGATGGCTGCATACAGGGCGTTGGCCTTGGCGCGGTTGCGTTCTCCCATGGCATCGAGTCCGCCCTGGCGCAGTAGCCATTTGAAGGTCAGCCCGGCCAGGTACCAGCCCCAGGTGTTGGGCGTGTTGAGCATCGACTGCTGCTCGGCGTGGCGGGCATAGCGGAAGATGTCCGCCATCGGTTGCCCTGCCCTGTGCAGCAGTTCCCGGTCGATGATGACCAGGACCAGACCGGAGGGCCCGATGTTCTTCTGCGCACCGGCGTAGATCATGCCGAAGCGTGCGACATCCACCGGGCGGGACAGGATGTCCGAGGACATGTCGGCCACCAGGGGCACCGCACCGGCATCGGGCCATGCGTGAAACTCGACCCCGTGTATGGTCTCGTTCGGCGTGAAATGCAGATACGAGGCCTGCGGGTCCACCTCGATGCGCTCGGGCAGCCCGCGGAAACCGCGATCCTCGCTGCTGCCGGCCACGCGCACGCGTACATGGTGCCCGGCTTCACGCGCGGCCTTCTGGCTCCAGTGGCCGGTGAGGACATAGTCGGCTCGCTCGCCTGGCGCGGCCAGGTTCATCGCCAGCTGGGCAAAATGCTGCGTCGCGCCGCCCTGCAGGAACAACACCGCATGGCTGGCGGGAACGGGCAGCAATGCGCGAAGGTCCTGCTCGGCCTCCTCGGCCATGGCCATGAAGTCGGCTCCGCGATGGGAGACCTCCATCACCGAAACGCCCGTCCCACGCCAGTCGGTCAGTTCCTGTTGCGCTTGTGCCAGCACCTCGGCCGGCAAGGCCGCCGGACCGGCGCTGAAGTTCCACGGAGGGGTAGATGGGCTCATCGATGCTTGCCTGGACGATAAAAATGCGGCCACAGGCCGCCTGCATCGATTATCGCCTCACAACCGGCAACTGCAAGCACGGCTTCATGGTTATTGCTCACATCAGGTCTTCGTATTCATCAAAGCAGGATCAGCAGGGCTATGAGCAAGGCAAGCAGCAAGGCCGTGAACAGCAACCAGCCGAGCTGGCGGTGCTCGCTGGGCGGCGGGTCGGCGACACTCGGATCGCCGGTGGATGCCGACTCGGTGCCCGGCATGGCGCCGACGCCACACGCATCAATGACAAACCGGTGTGGGCCCAGTGCAATCTGGTCGCCATCGATCAAGGGGGTCTCGCGCACGGCCAGGCCATTTACATGGATGAGGAGGATCTCCGGCAGCCCGCGTGCGTCCAGGCGCAGTCCGTCAGTGTCACGCACGAAAACCAGGGAGGCGTCGGGGTTTTGCGCCAATCCCAGCGGCCATGGGGGACTGTTGTCGAGTTGCAATCTCTCGCCGATGCTTCGCACCTGACCCGAATGCGGTCCGGCCACGACACGCACGCTGGCTGTCCCGACCGGTGCAGGGGCCCCATTACGGGCCTGCAGGCACAGCCGCAGGCGCGTTTCACCGATGCCCAGACTGTCACCCGCTCGCAGCAGCGATTGCTCACGAACCTGGCGCGCATTCACGTACACGCGCCCGGCACCGGGTTCGACGACAAGCACGTGACCGCGTGCATCATGCAGCAGGCGCACATGACGCTCGGCCACGCCCGGGCTGTCGAGTGTCAGGTCGTTGTCGGCGGCGCTGCCGATGCGCAGGGTCCGGCTGTTCCAGTCCAGTCCCGGGCGTTCCTGGTTGGCAAATTCAATCCGCATGGAACTCCATCCACCATTGTGCCGACACATCCAGGCCGGGCACCGGGTGTTTACCCCAGCGCGCAGGCGCTACATCATACCCGGCATCATGGATGCCCCGTCACCGGGGCATGCGTCCAACCACGTGTGGAATACCTTATGCCAGCGATCGACATCCGTCACCACCATCACCAGGACCGCCAGGGTGCCCGTGCCTGTCTGGACGAGCTGGCCGGCCGCCTGCGTGAGCGCTACGGCATCGATACGCACTGGGAGGACAACACACTGCGCATCCGCCACCTGGGCGTCAATGGCGGCATCACGGTCGACGACGAGACTGTCCATGTACAGGCACGCCTTGGCATGATGATGGCCGCTCTGAAGCCGCGAATCGAAAGCGAACTGCGGGAACAGCTTGAACACCATTTCGGTCCCGACCATTGAACCGGAAGCCATCCAGCCGACAACACACTCCTCCATCAGCATGCATGCGGCCCGCGCTGCATTACCGGATCGTGTGTCAGGCGAGATTGGCGGGCATTTGTGCGGGTCCATTCGCATTACTCCTTTGATCGTACGCCCGCGCATGGCAATATAAGCGGCTTACACGGCCAATCCGGCCCGCATACCGATCAATTTATGGCCAAAGACGACGTCATCGAGATGGAAGGCAAGATCCTGGAGACCTTGCCGAACACCATGTTCCGCGTGGAGCTTGAAAACGGCCACGTGATAACCGCCCACATATCCGGTCGCATGCGCAAGCACTACATCCGCATCCTCACCGGTGACAAGGTGCGCGTCGAGATGACGCCGTACGACCTGACCAAGGGCCGCATCACCTACCGCATGAAGTAACCGCAGCGATGGCTGTCGTCATCTGGCGGCCTTGCCCGGAATGCCGCATCGACGGCGCGCTTTGCTTCTCCGGGTTCACGTCACGGTCGCAGGAAGTTGTTTGCCGGCCTCGGTTTCGACGACCAGTTCACCGTCACGCACGTCCAGGCGTACCTTGCCGCCCTGCGCCAGCTTGCCGAACAGCAACTCGTCGGCGAGTGGCCGCTTCACTTGTTCCTGAATCACGCGCGCCATCGGTCGTGCGCCCATCTGCGGGTCGAAGCCGCGTTCGGCGAGCCAACGCCGTGCCTCGGCGCTGACATCGACGGTCACCTGCTTCTCGTTGAGCTGTGATTCGAGCTCGATCAGGAACTTGTCGACAACTCGCAGAATATGCTCGAAATCCAGCGAGCCGAACTGGATGATCGCATCGAGACGGTTGCGGAACTCCGGAGTGAAGGTGCGGCGGATGGTTTCCAGGGCATCGGGCGTATGGTTCTGCTCGACGAAGCCCATGGTCCGTCTGGATGCCAGTTGTGCTCCCGCATTGGTGGTCATCACCACGATCACGTTCTTGAAATTGGCTTCGCGGCCGTTGGTGTCGGTCAGGACACCGCGATCCATGATCTGCAGCAGGATGTTGAACACGTCCGGATGCGCCTTCTCGATTTCGTCCAGCAGCAGCACGCAGTGCGGATGCTTGGTGACCGCCTCGGTCAGCAAGCCCCCCTGGTCGAAACCGACATAGCCCGGAGGCGCGCCCACCAGACGCGACACCGAATGCGCTTCCATGTATTCGGACATGTCGAAGCGGATCATTTCGATGCCCAGCTGCATGGCGAGCTGGCGGGTGACCTCGGTCTTGCCCACCCCGGTCGGCCCTGCCAGCAGGAAACTGCCGATCGGCTTCTTCGGGTCGGCCAGCCCGGAACGCGCCATCTTGATCGATGCGGCCAGCGCCTCGATGGCTGCATCCTGACCGAAGACCACCATCTTCAGGTTGCGCTCCAGATTCTTCAGCACGTCGCGATCGGATGCGGACACCTGCTTGGCCGGAATCCGCGCCATGCGCGCGACGATGAATTCGATATCGGCGACCTCGATGCGTTCGCTGCGCTCGCCCTCCGGGAACAGGCGCTGGCGCGCACCCGCCTCGTCGATGACGTCGATTGCCTTGTCGGGCAGCAGGCGGTCATGGATATGCTTGACGGAAAGATCGACGGCCGCCTGCAGGGCCTCGCTGCTGTAGATGACTGCGTGGTGCTGTTCGAAGCGTTCCTTCAGCCCGCGCAGGATATCCACGCTTTCGGCGATGCTGGGTTCGACAATGTCGATCTTCTGGAACCGGCGCGCCAGCGCCCTGTCCTTCTCGAAAATGCCGCGAAATTCCTGGAATGTGGTCGAGCCGATGCAACGCAGCTCGCCCGAGGCCAGCATCGGCTTGATCAGGTTGGATGCATCCATGGTGCCGCCGGATGCCGAGCCCGCACCGATGATGGTGTGGATCTCGTCGATGAAAAGGATGGCGCCCGGTTCCTTCTTCAGCTGCGCGATCACCGCCTTGAGGCGCTTCTCGAAATCGCCGCGGTACTTGGTGCCAGCCACCAGCGCGCCCAGGTCCAGCGCCCAGATCGTGCTGTCGGCCAGCACCCCGGGCACGTCACCCTCGACGATGCGCTTGGCCAGGCCTTCCGCCAGCGCGGTCTTGCCCACGCCCGCCTCTCCGACGTACAGCGGATTGTTCTTGCGCCTCCGGCACAGGACCTGGATGGTGCGTTCGACTTCCTCCTGGCGACCGATCAACGGGTCTATCCGGCCCTGTTCGGCCAGCTCGTTGAGGTTGTTCGCATATTCCTGCAGCGGATTGGCATTGCCCTCGACGGTGCTTTCCTCGTTGTCACGCTGCTCGGCGGCAGGCGCGGCTTCGGCGTCATTGCCGATCCGTGCAATGCCGTGGGAAATGTAATTGACCACGTCGAGCCGGGTGACTTCCTGCTGGTGCAGGAAATACACCGCATGGGAATCCTTTTCGCCGAAGATCGCCACCAGCACATTGGCGCCGGTCACTTCCTTGCGACCGGAGGATTGCACGTGATAGACCGCGCGCTGCAGCACCCGCTGGAAGCCGAGGGTCGGCTGGGTATCGCGTTCGTCGCCATCCTGCAGGACCGGAACCGTCTCCTCGATGATCTTGCGCAGCGAGCTGCCCAGGCGATCCGGATCGACATTGCAGGCACGCAGCACCGTCGTGGCCGAGGTGTTGTCCAGGAGCGCCAGCAACAGGTGCTCCACGGTCATGAATTCGTGGCGCTGCTCACGGGCCGACTTGTAGCACTGGCCGATGGTGATTTCGAGATCCTTGCTGAACATGCGGATCGTCTCCTGCTTCTGGACTTCACACCCGCTAGCGGCGGGCCACGGGGATCAAATGGGGATGGTCAAAGCTTTTCCATAGAGCACATCAACGGATGCTGGTGGGTCCGCGAGTATTCGTTGACCTGGGTCACCTTGGTTTCAGCCACTTCGCGGGAAAACACGCCACACACGCCCTTGCCACGGGTATGCACGTGCAGCATCACCTGCACGGCTCGTTCTTGGTCCATGGCGAAGAACCCGCGCAGGACCTCGACCACGAAATCCATCGGCGTGTAGTCATCGTTCAGCAGCACCACCTGAAACAGGGGCGGCTTGCCCAGCCTGGGCTTGGCCGTCTCGATGGCCACACCCTGGTCGAGACCGGGTGCCTGCTCGTGATCGTTGTCGGGATGCTGTGCCATGGGATTGAAGTAGAACATGTATTCGCCTGGTGATTCGATTATACGGCGACCGATGGCACCGCACGACCCGGTCATACAGGCCAAAGTGGTGGCACAATGCTCCTTTTCCACAGGTCGAACGAATTTACATAAAGCATGAACGATGCCAAGGACCCCGAGTCGACCGTATGGTGCCCGCATGTGACCGTCGCCTGTGTCGTGGCGGATCGTGAAGGCCGCTTTCTGATGGTGGAAGAGGAAGTATCGGGCCAGATTCGCTTCAATCAACCGGCCGGCCATCTGGAAGCAGGCGAATCGCTCGAGCAGGCCGCGGTGCGTGAGACGCTGGAGGAGTCGGGCTGGGAAGTCCGTCTGCGCCATCTTGTCGCCATCCATCAGTGGTTCAGTCCCGAACACCGGGAACACATCGTGCGCTTCAGTTTCGCCGGTGAGGCCGTCAGGCAGCATGCCGACAGGAAGCTTGACAGCGGCATTATCGGGCCGCACTGGATGCGGCGCGCCCAGATCGAGGCGCTGGGCGATCACCTGCGCAGTCCGCTGATATTGCGCAGCATCGATGCCTGGCTGGAGGGGCAGCGCATGCCGCTGCAAATGATCGAATGCCTGTTGCCTGCTCGAGCGGCACACCCATGAAGGTCATGCTGGGCCTGTCTGGAGGAGTCGATTCCTCGGTGGCCGCCTTGCGCCTGATCGAAGCCGGCAGCTCGGTCGAAGGCCTGTTCATGCAGAACTGGGAAGAGGATACGCGCAACGGACCCTGCCGCGCCGAGCAGGACCGCAAGGATGCCGTGGCCGTATGCGCGGCACTCGGGCTGCCCTTCCACCACCGCAATTTCGCCAGCGAGTACTGGGATGGGGTGTTCGAGCACTTCCTTGCCGAATACCGCGCCGGGCGCACACCCAACCCGGACGTGCTGTGCAACAGGGAAATCAAGTTCCGCACCTTCCTCGAGCATGCCCGAGCGCTCGGCGCCGAAAAAATAGCCACCGGCCACTACGCCAGAATCGACAGGCACCAGGGAAGCTGGAGACTGCTGCGCGCACTCGACAGGGCCAAGGACCAGACCTATTTCCTGCATGCGCTGGGGCAGCAGCAACTGGCGGCAACCCTGTTCCCGATAGGTGACATGCAAAAGCACGAGGTACGGCGCACCGCCAGAGATGCCGGACTGCCCACCCACGACAAGAAGGATTCCACCGGCATCTGCTTCATCGGCGAACGCAATTTCCGATCCTTCCTCGGGCAGTATCTGCCGGCCCGTCCGGGCCTGATGAAGGCACCGGACGGCACCGTGCTCGGCGAGCACGATGGGGTCATGTTCTACACCCTGGGGCAGCGCAGCGGGCTCAACATCGGCGGTCGCCGCGAGCATACCGGCGAGCCCTGGTACGTGGTCGGCAAGGACGTTGCGGCGAATGTGCTGTTTGTCGCACAGGGAGGCGCCAACCGATGGCTGATGAGCAGGCGTCTTGAGGCTAGCGCACCCACCTGGGTTGCAGGCGATCCGCCTTCCGGGGTCTTCTCCTGCACGGCCAAGGTACGCTACCGTCAGGACGACCAGTCCTGCCGTGTACGCGTTGTCAACGATCGCCTGCATGTCGAATTCGAACAGCCGCAGCGTGCGGTCACGCCGGGGCAGTCGATCGTGTTCTATGCCGGCGAGGAGTGCTTGGGCGGCGGCATCATCGAGGCCAGTGATGCGCCCTGCGGCGGCCTGGCTACCGCGAACCACCCCCCATTGACCGACAGCGCACTGCAATGACAGGCACCATGTACCGTCCGCAGATTCACGATTCCATACGTTGCCGCAAAGGAGTTTCGTCTTGAACGAAGATCGTGCCCTGGCCCTGGCCGGCGTCTTTCAGGGATGCGCACTGGCACACCAGCTCGCCACCCGCGGGCAGTGCGACGACAACGCGTTCGAGCACTCCATAGCCAGCATCTTCCGCATCGATGCCGACGACGCGCCCTCGGTGTTCGGTGGCATTGCCGGCGTACGTCTTGGCCTGCAAATCCTGACCCGGCAATTCGAGGGCGAGATCCAGGACCCCGAAGTGATGCGCATGGTCGTCACGGTAGTGCGACTTGAGCGGACCTTCAGCGGACGCGGCCAGTTGACCTCGCACATGCTCGAAGGCATCGAACAAACCCGCCGGCAGTCCGAACACTTCGGCTGCACCCATGCCACGGTCATCTCCCGCCTTGCCGACTTGTACGCCACCACGCTGTCGACCCTGCGTCCGCGCGTCATGGTCAGCGGATCACCGATGCTGCTGCAACAACAGAACGTGGTCGAACGCATACGCGCCTTGCTGCTGGCTGCAGTGCGCGCTGCCGTACTGTGGCGCCAGACAGGTGGTCGCCAATGGCATTGGCTGGTGCATCGGCGCAAGTACGCCATGCTGGCTCGTGGCCTGCTGACCGGGTCGACGCTGGAAAACGGATGAGCACAGCGCACATGGCGTCGTGTTTTTCCTATCATTGATCCTTCAACATCTCCCGACAAGGCGGTTTCATGAGCACGTTGAGCAAGAACCCTGCATGGCAGGCCCTGGAACGGAAATGCCAGACGCTGGGCAAGCGGCACCTGCGCACGCTGTTCGCGCATGATGGCGAGCGGGCCGAAAGATTTCTGGCAGAAGCCGCCGGATGGAGGCTCGATTACTCCAAGCAGCGCATCGACACCAAGGCTCTGCGCATGCTGATGGACCTTGCCCGCGAGCGCAGAATCGAACAGCGACGCGATGCCATGTTTGCCGGCCAGGCGGTCAACAGCACCGAGCATCGCGCCGCGCTGCACATTGCCTTGCGCGCTCCTGCCGATCGTGTCATCGAGGTCGATGGCAAGAATGTGGTGCCGGGAGTGCACCAGACCCTGGAGCGGATGTCCGTTTTCGCCGATGCCATCCGGCACGGCAAATGGACCGGCTTCGCCGGACACCCGATCCGCAACATCGTCAACATCGGCATCGGCGGATCGGACCTGGGCCCGGTCATGGCCCATGAAGCCCTGCGCCATTACGCCGACCGCAGCCTTCGTTTCCGCTTCGTGTCGAATGTCGACCGGACGGACTTTGCCGAAGCGGTACGCGATCTCGACCCTGCCGAAACCCTGTTCATCGTCGCCTCCAAGACCTTTACCACCCTGGAGACCATGACCAATGCGAACACGGCGCGCGAGTGGATCCGCGATGCGGCAGGGCCGGATCGCACGGTGGTCGGGAAACACTTCGTGGCCTTGTCCACGAATCGGGAGAAGGTACGCAGCTTCGGCATCCCCGCCGCCAACATGTTCGGATTCGAGGACTGGGTCGGTGGACGCTATTCCATGGATTCGGCGATCGGACTCAGCACCATGATCGCCATCGGGCCGCAGGCCTTCGGCGAGATGCTGCATGGCTTCCATGAAATGGACGAGCACTTCAGGCATGCCCCGCTGGAATCGAACCTGCCCGTCATCCACGGCATGCTCGGCATCTGGAACAACAATTTCCTGGGCGCCGAGACCGTGGCCGTGCTGCCCTACGAGCAGTACCTGAAGCGATTCCCGGCCTATCTGCAGCAACTGACCATGGAGTCGAACGGCAAGCATGTGACGCGCGGCGGCCGGAAACTGGACTATGCAACGGGTCCCATCTACTGGGGCGAGCCCGGAACCAACGGCCAGCATTCGTTCTACCAGCTCATCCATCAGGGTACGCGCCTGATCCCGTGCGATTTCATTGCATTCGGCAGTCCGCTCAACCCCGGTGGCCGTCATCACGACCTGCTGATGGCCAATGTCATCGCCCAGGCCGAAGCCCTGGCCTTCGGCAAGACGCTGGCCGAGGTGCGTGGCGAAGGCGTGCCGCCGGCACTTGCGCCGCACAAGGTCTTCGAGGGCAACCGCCCTTCCAACCTGCTGGTAGCAGGCCGCCTGACGCCGGCCACCCTCGGCGCCCTGATCGCACTCTACGAGCACAGCGTGTTCGTGCAGGCCGCGATCTGGGACATCAATCCCTTCGACCAGTGGGGCGTGGAACTGGGCAAGGTGCTGGCCTTGCGCATCGCCGACGAAATCGAGTCGCCGCGCAAGCGGCTCGGTCACGATGCGTCCACCAACGCAGCCATCCGCTGGTACCGCAGGATGCGCAAGGGTGAGGCATCGGCGCCCTCCCATGCGCGACGGATCCTGGTGCTCGACATCGGTGGCACGCACGTGAAGATGCGACACACGGACCACTCGGAACAGCGCCGCTTCAAGTCCGGCCCGACGATGACTCCACAGGACATGATGGAAAGCTTGCTGCCCATGGTCGAGGACTGGCCATTTGATGCCGTGACCGCCGGTGTTCCCGCCCCGGTGGTTCATGGTCGATTGAGCACCGACCCGGTCAATCTCGGTGCCGGCTGGAAGGATTTCGATTTCCAGGCGGCATTCGGTTGTCCCGTGCGGGTGATCAACGATGCCGCCATGCAGGCCCTGGGCAGTTATCGCGGTGGACGCATGCTGTTCCTTGGCCTGGGTACCGGCCTCGGCTCGGCACTGATCATCGACGGTGTCCTGCAGCCCACCGAACTGTCGCACATGCCCTGGCGCAAACACACCTACGAGCACTATGTCAGCGACGCGTTCTGCAACAAGGATCGCGATGCATGGATACGCAACGTCATGGAGCTGATCCTGGTCATGCGCGACGCCTTCATGCCCGATTACGTCGTCCTTGGCGGTGGCAATGTCAGGCACCTTGACAAGCTTCCCGATGGGGTCTTGCGGGGCGCCAATGACAATGCCTTCGCCGGCGGATTCCGGGCTTGGGACATGCCTGTCTGAGCCCGGCCCGACAGATCACGGTACCCGTGCCCTGCAGGTCGTAAACCATGCTTCATGTACGCGTGCCGCGCTGTCTCCGATACGGCTTGCGGGGGTCGACGCGAAGTGCACAGACACGCACACATTCGCGCCGTGCATCGGTTTTGCGCGATAATGGGCGGCCCACCGGGGACGTTGTCATCGTCCACACGCCCGCCGACCCCTTGCAGGAGCAGTCCATGAACGATTCCTTCTCCGTACGCGACACCCTCGACGTCAACGGCAAGCGCTACGCCTACGCCAGCCTTGCCCGACTGGGCAAGCGCTTCGATCTGGCGCGACTGCCCTATTGCATGAAGATCCTGCTGGAGAACCTGCTGCGCAACGAGGATGGCGCCAATGTCACGGCCAGGGAGATCGAGGCCGTCGCCCGCTGGGATGCGAAGAAGGAACCGGATACCGAAATCGCCTTCACGCCTTCCCGGGTCGTGTTGCAGGATTTCACTGGCGTGCCCTGCGTGGTCGACCTGGCTGCCATGCGCGACGCCATGAAGAACCTGGGCGGCGACCCCGAGCTGATCAACCCGCTCTCGCCGGCCGAGCTGGTCATCGACCACTCGGTGCAGGTCGATGCCTTCGGCAACGAACAGGCGATCGACGAGAACGTGAAGATCGAATTCGAGCGCAACCAGGAGCGCTACAGCTTCCTGCGCTGGGGTCAGAAAGCACTGGACAATTTCAGGGTTGTGCCGCCGCGTACCGGCATCGTGCATCAGGTCAACCTGGAGCACCTGGCCCGCGTGGTCATGGGCCAGGAGGTCGACGGCCAGCTTTGGGCCTACCCCGACACCGTGTTCGGCACCGACTCGCACACCACCATGATCAACGGTCTGGGCGTGCTTGGCTGGGGTGTGGGCGGCATCGAGGCCGAGGCCGCGATGCTCGGCCAGCCGTCCTCGATGCTGATTCCGCAGGTGGTCGGCTTCAAACTGACCGGCCGCCTTCCCGAGGGCGCCACTGCCACCGACCTGGTGCTGACCGTCACCCAGATGCTGCGCAAGCACGGTGTGGTAGGCAAGTTCGTCGAGTTCTTCGGCGCAGGCCTCAAGCACCTGCCGCTGGCCGACCGCGCCACCATCGCCAACATGGCGCCCGAATACGGCGCCACCTGCGGCATCTTCCCGGTCGACGCCGAAGCACTGAACTACATGCGCCTGTCGGGCCGCAGCGACCAGCAGATCGCTCTGGTCGAAGCCTATGCCAGGGTGCAGGGCCTGTGGCACGACGCTGACTCCGCACACCCGGACTTCACTGCGACGCTGGAACTGGACATGGGCGAGGTCAAGCCTTCCATGGCCGGACCCAAGCGCCCGCAGGATCGTGTCCTGCTCAGTGACGTGAAGAAGAACTTCCACGAGGTGGTCGGGCCACTGACGAGCAACCGCAAGCGCAAGAACGGCGATGCCGACCGGTTTGCCAATGAGGGCGGCGACACCGCCGTCGGCAATCCGGCCAGCACGGTCGCCGAGGGCTCGGTCACGGTCGAGAAGGACGGACAACATTTCGAGCTCAAGGATGGCGCCGTGGTCATCGCCGCCATCACCTCGTGCACCAACACCTCCAACCCCGCTGTGATGCTGGGTGCCGGCCTGGTGGCCAAAAAGGCTGCCGCGAAGGGGCTGAAGGCCAAACCATGGGTCAAACCCTCCCTGGGCCCCGGTTCCAAGGTGGTTACCGATTACCTGGAGATCACCGGGCTGATGGATGAGCTGGAGAAGGTCGGCTTCTATCTGGTCGGCTACGGCTGCACCACCTGCATCGGCAACTCCGGGCCCCTGCCGGCAGAAATCAGCAAGGCCATCAACCAGGGTGACCTGGCGGTCGCTTCGGTGCTTTCGGGCAACCGCAACTTCGAAGGTCGCGTGCATCCCGAGGTGAAGATGAACTACCTCGCCTCGCCGCCGCTGGTGGTGGCCTATGCTCTGGCCGGCACACTGGACATCGACCTGGACAAGGATCCGATCGGACAGGACCAGGCCGGAAAGGACGTGTTTCTCAAGGACATCTGGCCGACCAACAAGGAAATCGGTGACCTGATCGCCAATTCGATCAATGCCGACATGTTCACCAAGAGCTATGCCGACGTGTTCAAGGGCGACGAACGCTGGAACGCGATTGCCTCCCCGGACGGCAAGCAATATGCCTGGGACGACAAGTCCACCTACATCAAGAATCCCCCGTACTTCGACGGCATGACCATGGAGCTGGACAAGGTCGAGGACATCCACGGCGCACGCTGTCTGGGCCTGTTCGGTGATTCCATCACCACCGACCACATCTCACCGGCCGGTGCGATAAAGAAGGACAGCCCCGCAGGCCGATTCCTGATGGAACGCGGCGTGCAGCCGGCGCAATTCAACTCCTACGGCTCGCGGCGCGGCAACGACGACGTAATGGTGCGCGGCACCTTCGCCAATATCCGCATCAAGAACCTGATGCTTGACGGCGTGGAAGGCGGTTACACCGTGCACGTGCCCAGTGGCGAGCAGATGGCCATCTACGATGCCGCCATGAAATACAAGGCCGAAAACACCCCGCTGATCGTGCTGGCAGGCAAGGAATACGGCACCGGATCGTCACGCGACTGGGCCGCCAAGGGCACCTTGCTGCTCGGCGTGAAGGCCGTGATCGCCGAAAGCTTCGAGCGCATCCATCGATCCAACCTGGTCGGCATGGGCGTGCTGCCGCTGCAGTTCAGGAACGGCGAGAACGCCAGGAGCCTGGGCCTGAGCGGGCGCGAATCCTTCGAGATCACCGGCCTGGAGGATGGCAACGCGAAGGAAGCCACCGTCGTCGCCAGGGGCGAGAACGGCGAAAAGACCTTCACCGTGCGCGTCATGCTGCTGACCCCCAAAGAACGTGACTTCTTCCGCCACGGCGGCATCCTGCAGTACGTCCTTCGGGACCTGGCGAAAAAGAAAGCCGCGTAAACATTTCGAGCCTGCCGGCTTGCCAACCACCGCCGGTCGTCAGACCGGCGGTTTTTTTGGTGGCTTGTTCGCAACATAAGCAACCCCGCCCGTACGGACGCACCCCGCATGTTGGCATGCACAGGGACAAGGACATGGCGCCCCCTTCGCCCCCTGTTGGCTGCACTGATCTTGCTGCATCCGGGAGACGCCCATCAAGGTTACAGCGCCTTTTGCCATCGCGCGTTGTAGCAGCGCCAGGCGCCGTCTTCCTCACGCCATCCGCTTTCGACGCGATATACCCCGAGGTGTCGCGGTATCAAACCGCCGCCACCTCCCAGGGTCAGGGTGAACCGCGCCAGCATCCGTTTGCCGCGATGTTCGATATCGACCGGGCCGACCAGCACCTTGACCGATTCGCCGCGAAGACGCGCCAGTCGCAACAACCCGAGCAATCGCGCCCGATCAAGTTGCTGGCCCGGGTTCACGAAATCCGCACTGAGGACGCGACCCAGCGCACTGGCATCACGTTCGCGGGCCGCATCGGCAGCCTGGACGATAGCGGACCGAACCTGTTGTTCGGCATTTTCATGCTGGCAGGCGGCCACTGCCAGAGCCATCACGGCTGCCATCAGCCCCATGGCCAGCCATTCCCAAAATGGCCTGCACCTGCACTGTGCCCCGTATCCGGGACGCCTGCGTTCGAAATAACGCTTCGTCACGACTTGCATCCGACACAGCCTCCGTCTCGTTTCGTCATCCTGGCGCCAATTGCAGACTACCCCACCAAAGTCGGGTTGCCGCTCATGCGGGCCTGTGCTCCAATGAAACGATCGTTTGCATCGGCGCATTTGCGCCATGGGCAATTTCTAGACCGAGGGGTCCTATCACGTGATGAATGAACAACGTCCCTGGCTGGCCCATTACCCGGAAGGCGTGCCCGAAACCATCGATCCGGGCACCTACACGTCGGTCGTTGCGGTCATCGAGGAGGCATTCGACCGATTCCGCCACCGGCCGGCGTTCCACAATCTCGGTCGCACCCTCAGCTATGCCGACATCGAACGCGAAAGCGCCCGCTTTGCCGGTTACCTGCAACATGAACTCGGCCTGGGCAAGGGTGACCGCATTGCCATCATGCTGCCCAATGTCCTGCAGTACCCGATTGTCCTGTTCGGCGCCTTGCGCGCAGGCCTGACGGTGGTCAACACCAACCCGATGTATACCGCGCGCGAATTGCGCCACCAACTCGAGGATTCAGAAGCGACGGCCATCGTGGTGCTCGACAATTTCGCCGCCACCCTGCAGAAGGTGGTGGCCGAAACCGGAGTTCGCCATGTCATCACCACCGGGCTCGGAGACCTGCTCGGATTTCCCAAGGGAGCCCTGGTCAATTTCGTGCTCAAGCACGTCAAGAAAATGGTGCCTGCGTATCGCATCGAAGGCGCCGTTCGCCTCAAAGACGCCCTTTCGAAGGGCGAGAGCAAGACATTCGACCGGGTGGAACTGGGGCACGAGGACCTCGCCTTCCTGCAGTACACGGGAGGCACCACCGGCGTGGCCAAGGGCGCCATGCTCAGCCACGGCAACATGGTCGCCAACATGCTGCAGGCCGGCGCATGGATCGGCAATCGCGCCAGGGAGGGCGAGGAAATCATCATCACCGCCCTGCCGCTTTATCACATCTTCTCGCTGACGGCGAACAGCCTGGTGTTCATGCGCCTGGGCGGCCTGAACTGGCTGGTCACCAATCCGCGCGACATGCCCGGCTTCGTCAAGGAACTGGGCAAGGTGCGGTTTACGGCGATTACCGGCGTCAACACCCTGTTCAACGGCCTGCTCAACACGCCGGGCTTCAAGGACCTGGATTTTTCCGCACTGCACCTCACCCTCGGTGGCGGCATGGCCGTACAGCGCGTGGTAGCCGAACGCTGGAAGAAGATCACCGGCTGCACCCTCGCCGAAGCCTACGGCTTGACCGAAACCTCACCCGCCGCCTGCATCAACCCGTTGGATATTGCCGACTACAATGGCTCGATCGGCCTGCCGATCCCGTCCACTGACGTGCAGATCTGGTCCGAGGACAACCAGCCCCTACCCTACGGAGAAGTGGGCGAACTGATGGTCAGGGGCCCGCAGGTGATGAAAGGGTACTGGAAGCGTCCGGAAGAGACGGCCAAGGTGCTCGAGGACAGCGGCTGGCTGCATACCGGCGATGTGGCGAAGATGGACGAAAACGGCTTTGTTTATATCGTGGACCGCAAGAAGGACATGATCCTGGTCTCCGGATTCAACGTCTATCCAAACGAGATCGAGGACGTGGTCATGGACCATCCCGGCGTGGCCGAAGTAGCAGCCGTCGGGGTACCCGATGAACATTCCGGCGAGGTGGTCAAGCTGTTCGTGGTGAAAAAGGACCCATCGCTGACCGAAGAAGCCCTGAAACAGTACTGCCACGACGAACTGACCGGTTACAAACGACCCAAATTCATCGAGTTCCGCGACGAATTGCCGAAAAGCAATGTGGGCAAGATCCTGCGCCGGGAGTTGCGGGACAGCAAGCATAGCCCGGATTGATTGCGCACAACCGGGACGCTTCGGACAGCCACTCGTCCGGCGCGCGGGATGCATTCAGGCGTCGCGATCCTCCCAGGGTTCGAGCTTGTCGGCATACCCGCCAAGCAAACTCCACAGCGTTTCCTGCTTGTCGTCCGGAATGCGCGCAAATTCGAGTCCGATCCACTCGTTGCCGGCCCGGATCACCCTCGCTTCGACGTGGATATGCAGATCGTTGCCGAAAATCATGTCGACCACCCAGATCTGCCCCATCTCGCCATTCCAGTGTGCCGGGCGCCGTACCCGCACTCCGGTCGCGGAAATGTCCCCCAGCTCGCTGGGGTACGAATCACCGGCACGATTGAGGAGTGCCGCCGAAGCGATGCGCATGCGGGCATGGCGCAATCGCCGCTTGTGCATGCCGGTTTCGTGGTAGGCAGGTTCGATCATCATGGAGGCGCGCCCTGTACGTCGATGGAGACCTTGGCCACCCGGGTGGCCACCCATGCCGGTATCTAGCAAAAAGTGCGCCACAGTCGATTTCACAGGCCCGATCGCCCGTGGCGAGGCGCCATGCGCCGGCAAGGGCTGCCACACATGAATCCTGTCTTCCAGCGGTACGCCGTTCAGGGGCACACCCTGTCACTCAGCGTCCATTTGCGCGCAATGCAAGCTACTGGACTTGCACGCCGGCTGGCTATACCCTATTCGGAAGGGTGGAATGACGGATCACGGCATACCGGATCCTCGCGCGCTCAAATGTTCTGGTACTGACCCGCCTCCCGGAAACTGCCGATGCGCAGCTTCCCGATGTTGTTCGGTGGGCCACCGCCTGTTCCGCGCCATGCCCCCACGAAACGGATGCGATCCACATCGCGACGTGCACAACCACCGTCGCCCGCCACGGCGCATGCGTGGGTGCTGCGCGATATCTACCATGCTCATGCAATGATTCCTGTCCCTCCAGACAGGCCATCACATCCAGCCGGCTCGACCGGCTTGCCAAGGGTCCCTACGCCCGGATGACCAGTCAGACAGCACAACCCGAGCCGGCCGAGGCCTGCGCTTCGCCGTTTCAGCCCTTGCCGCAGCAGCAGGAAATGCCGCTCGCCGTGGTTCACGGCCAGCCCTACCTGCAAATGCCGCAGGACCTGTACATTCCGCCCGATGCGCTGGAAGTGATCCTGGAGGCCTTCGAAGGCCCCCTTGATCTGCTCCTGTACCTGATCCGGCGCCAGAACATCGATATCCTCGACATTCCGATTGCCGAAATCACGCGCCAGTACATGCAGTACATCGACATGATGCGCGATGTGATGCGACTGGAACTGGCGGCCGAGTACCTTCTGATGGCCGCCATCCTTGCCGAGATCAAGTCGCGACTGCTGCTGCCGCGTCCGCCGACCGAAGAAGGCGAGGAGGCGGATCCTCGCGCAGACCTGGTCCGCCGGTTGCAGGAATACGAGCAGTTCAAGCAGGCCGCTGAAGACATCGACGCCATGCCTCGACTGGAGCGCGATTTCAGCCTTGCCCATGCCCAGGTCACCGAGCACAACGTGATCCGCATGCCGCCTCCGGTCGACATGCGTGAATTGCTCCTTGCGCTTCGGGATGTGATGCACCGGGCGGAACTGTTCGGCCACCATGCCATTGAACGCGAACCGCTCAGCGTACGGCAACGCATGGGGGACCTGCTTGCCCAGCTCGAGGATGGTTCCTTCCACCGCTTCGAGAGCCTGTTCGATGCCGAAGAGGGACGACTCGGTGTGGTGGTGAGTTTCCTGGCCATCCTGGAACTGGCCAAGGAACACCTGATCCAGATCATGCAGGATGCCCCCCTGGCCCCCATCTACATCATGGCCGGCGATGCACCCACAACGGAACCGGGCGAATAAGTCCATGGAATTCAACAAGCTGAAAAACATTCTTGAAGCAAGTTTGCTGGCTGCGAATACGCCAATGTCGGTGCAACGGCTAAGCGCCATCTTCGACGAAGGCGAGGAAGTGAGTCGCAACGACATTGCCCGTGCGCTCGAATCGCTTGCCGAGGATTGCACCGGACGCGGCATCGAACTGGTCGAAGTCGCCTCCGGTTTCCGATACCAGGTCCGCCGGGAAGTCCATGCCTGGGTGGCGAAAATGTGGACCGAGCGCCCCAGCCGATATTCGCGCGCCCTGCTTGAAACGCTGGCATTGATTGCCTACAGGCAACCTCTCACGCGTGGCGAGATCGAAGCCGTGCGTGGGGTATCGGTTTCCTCGAACATCATCAAGACCCTCGAGGAACGCGAATGGATCCGTGTGGTAGGCCACCGCGACGTGCCCGGCCGTCCCGCCCTGTTCGGCACCACCCGTGAATTTCTCGACTACTTCAATCTGAAGTCGCTCGATGAACTGCCGACACTGTCCGAGATCCGCGACATGGAAGTCTTCGATCCCGAACTGAACCTCGACGGCGACCCTGCAAGGGCCAGCGTCGACATGGAGCCGGCCCCCGACGCGGACGAAGAAGTGGTTGCGCCAGGGGACCATGCCCCCACCGCACATACAGATGACGATGAACACCCGGATGCCGCCCATGGCATGCCGGACGATGTCCCCACAGACAATGACACGCATGCTGTCGAGCACGAAAACGAGGAGAAACGCGCATGAGCGCGAGCCGTACCCTGCTGACCCTGAAACGCGACTCGGGCGGTGCCGCTGAACCCACATTGCGCGAACGCCTGCACAAGGTCCTGGCCCACGCCGGGCTGGGCTCGCGACGGATGCTCGAACAGCGCATCCAGGACGGTGAGGTCCAGCTCAACGGAGAAGCCGCCACGCTTGGTGCCCACGTGTCCTCGGGTGATCGTGTGGTGCTCGACGGCAAGCAGTATGTGGTGGCCACCGACACCCGTAACGATGCGGAAGTGCTGATCTACAACAAGCCCGAAGGCGTGCTGACCACCCGCGAGGATCCGGAAGGCCGGCCCACCGTGTTCGAACAACTGCCTCGGCTCAAGGGCGCCCGATGGGTTGCCGTCGGACGCCTGGATGTCAATACCACCGGCTTGCTGCTGCTGACCACCGACGGCGAACTGGCCAATGCACTGATGCATCCCAGTCACGGCATCGAACGCGAATACCTGTGCCGTGTACATGGGGAAGTACCGGACGAAATCCTGGAAAAGCTCAAGGCAGGCGTTGAACTCGAGGACGGACCTGCACGTTTCGATGCCATCACGGTCATCAGCCGTGGCGGAAGCCATTCCTGGTTTCGCGTGATCATCCGCGAGGGCCGCAACCGCGAGGTACGGCGATTGTGGGATTCGCAGGGTTTTCTGGTAAGCCGCCTGAAGCGCATCCGCTACGGTTCGGTAAGCCTGCCACGTGGCCTGCGTCGCGGCGATTGCGATACGCTTGACGAGACGACGGTTACCGAACTGCGGCAACTTGCCGGTCTCGGCAAGCCCAGCCCGACCCTGACCCTGAGTCCGGTCCTGCACCAACGCCGCGTCAGTCGGCATTTGAAGGAATACCACCCACCGGGCAAGGCCGAACCGCGTGCCTGGACGGGTGCCTACCACGGCGAAGCTCGCGAACTGACGGCCTATGACCGTATCCGTGACGACACCCCTGCCCGCGGGCGTCGCCATGCAAAGAAAGGCGCGAACAGACAGGACGTCAACGGAAATGTGGCGCGCCCGGAAAAGAGTGCACCGCGCAAGCGCAAGAACAGACGCGGCGTGGCACCCGGACAGGAACTGCCGTCCGTGCGCACCTGGTTTGCCGGCGACAGCCGAAACGGCGCTGGCGCATCCGAGCGTGGCAAGGCGAACAGGCAGGGGAAGGCACCTGCACGCAAACGCCAGGGAAAACCCGGCAGCGGTCGCAACGGCAATGGCAACGGCAACAGCAACAGCAAACGCTGAATCACGTACGCATGACCACACGCATCCTGCACAATCCGCGCTGTTCCAAGTCCCGTGCAACCCTTGCACTGCTGCGCGAACACGGCATCGAGCCGCAGATCATTCCCTACCTCGACACCCCGCCTGATGCTGCGGAACTGTCGTGCATACTCGATGCCCTGGGCCTTGAGCCGCGGGAATTGATGCGCACGGGTGATACCGTCTATGCGGAACTCGGCCTGGACGACCCGTCGCTGACGCGTGATCAACTGATCGCAGCGATGCATGCACATCCGATCCTGATCCAGCGCCCGATCGTGCTGCAGGGCAAGCGCGCCGCCATCGGCCGCCCGCCCGAGGCCGTACTGACGATCCTGCAAACCCGCGCATAGCCCCGGATGAACATCCGCAGTCCGATGGCGTGTCTGCAAAAGCGCCACCGAAATCCGTTTCTTCGCCTGCCCTCACATCAGTCCTGAAGCCCTCGCAATCCCGTGTAGGAAGGCCGGAAGGCCTGACCACACAGTCGAAGGCTTGCCATGAACCCTGGGCACCTGCTGCTTCACCGGTCGTGGCTGCCGCCACTCCCACATCAGTCCGGAATTCCTCGCAATCCCGTGTAGGAAGGCCGGAAGGCCTGACCGCGCAGTCGAAGGCTTGCCATGAACCCTGGGCACCTGCTGCTTCACCGGTCGTGGCTGCCGCCACTCCCACATCAGTCCGGAATTCCTCGCAATCCCGTGTAGGAAGGCCGGAAGGCCTGACCACACAGTCGAAGGCTTGCCATGAACCCTGGGTGCCTGCCGCTTCACCGGTCGTGGCTGCCGCCACTCCCACATCAGTCCGGAATTCCTCGCAATCCCGTGTAGGAAGGCCGGAAGGCCTGACCGCACAGTCGGGAGCTTGCCACGGGCCTGATGCTTGCCGCCATACCGGCCCTGGTATTCGCTACAACTGGCGAATGCGGAAATCGTCGGCGTCCATCCATGCCGGGAAACGCTCGCGATGTGTCTGCAGCGGGGCCGGATCCAGCTTCACCGTGACCACCTGCTCCTGAGCACCGAGGTCGACCAGCGTCTCGCCCAGAGCATCGATCACGGCACTGTCGCCGGCATAGGACACGTCATTGCCATCCTCGCCAACGCGATTGAGACCCGCGCAGCAGGCCAGGTTTTCGATGGCGCGGGCGCGCAGCAGGGTGCGCCAGGCCAGGCGACGCGGGGCCGGCCAGTTGGCCACCACCAGCAGCAGATCGTAGTCCATGCCGCCCGGTGCGCTTTCAACACGCTGGTTGCGCGACCACACCGGGAATCTCAGGTCATAGCAGACCAGCGGACGGATGCGCCATCCACGCAATTCCACGCACAATGGCATGGCGCCCGCGGCATAGTGATGATGTTCGCCGGCCATGCGGAACAGATGTCGTTTGTCGTAAATTTCCAGACTGCCGTCCGGTCGCACCCATAAAAGGCGGTTGACGCACCGACCATCATCACGACGAATGACCAGCGAACCGGTGACCACGGCATCGAGTTCGGCCGCACGCTCCTGCATCCAGGCTACACCCGGGCCATCCATGGTATCGGCCTGGGTCCGGGTCGCATTGGTGAAGCCGGTGAGGAACATCTCGGGCAACACCACCAGATCCCCGATGTCGGCGTGATCGAGCAGCAGGGCGCGGTAGTAGTCGCGATTGGCTGCCGCGTCATGCCAGCGGGTGGCGCCCTGCACGAGTGTCAGTCGCAATGCTTCCATGTTCAAAGCCTGCCAAGGCGTTCGGCTGCGGCCTGCATGGTGTCGTCGTTCTTGGCGAAGCACAGGCGCAACAGGCGCGTATTGGGTGGCGTTTCGTAGAACGGCGTCAACGGGATCGCCGCCACGCCACCTTCGCGCACCAGCCATTCGCTGAAGTTGATGTCGTCACTGTCGCGAATCTCCGAGTAATCGACCAGCTGGAAATAGCCGCCGGGCACGGGAAGCAGGCGCAGCCGCGAGGCGGCAATCAGCTCCCGGAAACGATCACGCTTGGCCTGGTAGAACGCAGGCAATTCGCGGGCATGCTGCGGATGGCGTTCGAGTACCTCGGCAAAGGCAACTTGCGCCGGACTGAAGGTGCAGAACGTCACGTACTGGTGAACCTTGCGAAATTCCGCGGACAGTGCCTTGGGTGCCACGCAGTAGCCCACTTTCCAGCCGGTGCAGTGCCAGGTCTTGCCGAACGAGCTGATCACGAAGCTGCGCGCGGCCAGTTCCGGGTGGCGAAGCACGCTCTGGTGCGCCATGCCGTCGTAAACGATGTGCTCGTAGACCTCGTCCGACAGCACCAGGATATCGCTGTCGCGAACCAGATCGGCCAGCGTCTCCAGATCCGCAGGCGCGAACACGGCACCGCTGGGGTTGTGCGGCGAGTTGACGATGATCATGCGGGTCCGGGGCGTGATCGCGTCGCGCACGCGGTCCCAGTCGACGGAAAAATCCGGGGGCGTGAGCGGAATATGTACCGCGCGTGCGTCCTGCAGGTTGATCGCCGGCTCGTAGCAGTCATAGGCAGGGTCGAACACAATGACCTCATCGCCGCTGCGCACCGTGGCGGCGATGGCCGAGAAAATGGCCTCGGTGGCACCGGAAGTCACGGTCACCTCGGTATCGGCGCTGACACGGCGGCCGTAGTCCGCCTCGGTCTTGCGCGCAATCTGCTCGCGCAGACGCGCCATGCCGATGCCCGGCGCATACTGGTTGTGGCCATCCTGCATGGCGCGCGTCAGTGCCTGGCGCAATGCCTCCGGCGGATCGAAGTCGGGGAACCCCTGCCCCAGGTTCACGGCCTTGTGCTGCGCCGCCAGCTGGCTCATCACACTGAAGATCGTCGTGCCGACCCTGGGCAGTCGGGTCTCGATATGCATGGGCGGAAAGCCTCGGACTCAAGGACACATTGCGCCGATACTAGCATGCAGATCCGGCATCTCTGCGCCCGCGCAGTGAGCGGCCACCTAAGGTTTTTCAGAAGCCGTCCGGCGGCAGTCCATGTGATTGCGCTCGGCCGCTTCCGGCAGCCTTTCGGCAAGAAAATCGACCAGTGCGCGAACCGCTGGCAACAGCCCCCGCCGGCTTGAATAGACAAAATGCATCGTCGCCGGCGGGGTGCCCCAGCCCGGCAGTACCTGTTCGAGCTGGCCTGACTTGATCGCACTCGCTGCAATCCATGCAGGCAGCAGGGCCACGCCCATACCCGCTCGCGCCGCTTCCAGCAGCACCGGAAATTCACCACACACCAGTCGCGCCTGCATGGACACCTCGAGCTGATCTCCGTTGCCATTGAGCAGCGTCCAGACCTGGGGCGCCTCGTGTTCATAGAGCGATAGCGCAGGGATCGCGGATAGCTCGCGCGGTGATTGCGGGCGCCCCAGTCGATCGAGCAGTTCCGGGCTGGCCACGGCCAGCAGGCGCGATTCTCCGAAGGTGCGCATGACCAGCGTGGCATCGGCGTCAAGCCGGGATCGCACGCGAAGGGCGATATCGACCCCCTCGCCGATCAGGTCGACCCGTCGATTGCTGGAGATCAGACGCACCTGCACCTTGGGATAGGCGGCCATGAATTCGGGCAACAGTTGCGCCATCACGGTCTGAGACAGCGAGATCGGACAGGTGACGCGCACCGTGCCGCGCGGCTCGGCGCGCAGCGCGTCAATGGCCTCCTGTGCTGCCCGCGCTTCTTCCAGCACCGCCTGGCAATGGGCATGGAACCGCTGACCGACATCGGTCACCACGAAGCGGCGCGTGGTGCGCTGCAACAGACGCACCCCCAGCCGTTCCTCGAGTTGCGCCACCCGCTTGCTCAGGCGCGATTTGGGTACGCCCAGTGCCCGTCCCGCCGCGGAAAACCCGCCGTGATCGACCACGGCGGCAAAAAAATACAGATCGTTGAGGTCGTGCAAGGCACCGTCACGCGCATCCACGTTCGTTTCCCTTCATGAACAATATGTTCGTTTATGCCTACTTTTTATTCAATTGTCCAGCATCCAGAATGCCAGTCACTTCTTCCCAACCTCCAAACGGGAGTACACGCATGAACATCCTGCATCTCGACGCCAGCACCCTGGGCGAACAGTCCGTCAGTCGCCAGCTCAGTGCCGATATCGTTGCCCAGCTTCGCGACCAGAATCCGGATGCCATCGTGCACTACCGGGACCTGGTGGCCGATCCGCTTCCGCACTGGACGCCGTCCACGGGCATCAGCCGTGAACCCGGGCAGATGGGCCGCGAACTGCTGGACGAATTTCTATCTGCCGACATCGTGGTCATGGGTGTGCCGATGTACAACTTCGGCATCCCCAGCCAGCTCAAGGCTTGGATCGACCACATCGCGGTCCCGGGCCAGGTCTTTCGCTACACCGAAAAAGGCCCGGTCGGGCTGGCCGGCGGCAAACAGATCGTTGTTGCATCCGCGCGTGGCGGCATCTACAGCCAGGGTCCGGCCGCGGCCATGGATTTTCAGGAGAACTACCTGCGCGCCTTTTTCGGCTTCATCGGCATCGACGACATTCGCTTCGTGCGCGCCGAGGGCGTGGCCATCAGTCCCGAGCATCGGGAATCGGCCCTGCGCCAGGCTCGCCAGGGCCTGCGCGAACAGTTGCTGGCACGCGCAGCCTGAATGGCCACCCGGATGTCCCGTGTCGCAAGAGCCGACACGGGACATCCGGCACATGTTCGGCAGATCCGGTCGGCCGCATAATCATGGCAATACCCTCAACGCGTGAGGCCTGCGCCATGAAACGTCTGTTCCTGATCCTGCTTGCCATGACCGTGGTGGCCGCATCCGGTTCCGCGATGGCCGACGAGGGCATGTGGACCCTTAACCACCTGCCGGTCAAGCAACTGCAGAAGAAATACGGGTTCACGCCGACCCCGCAATGGGTGCGACACGTGCAGCTATCGGCGCTGCGCCTGGCCGGCGGCTGCTCGGGTTCGTTCGTGTCCGCCGACGGCCTGGTGATGACCAACCACCACTGCGCCAACGCCTGCCTTTCGCAGTTGTCGGGCAAGGACCACAATTACATGCAGGATGGGTTCATGTCGAAAGACGAAAACGATGAACCCAAATGCCCCGACATCGAGCTGAATCAGTTGGTCAAGATCACCGATGTCACCGCGCAAGTGAATGCCGCCACCGCCGGCAGGAACGGCGCGGCCCGCATCAAGGCACAACGCGCGGTTGACGCTTCGATCGAGAAAGCCTGTGTGGCAGGCCAGCCCGGTCATTGGCGTTGCGACGTGGTCACGCTGTACCACGGCGGACGCTATGCGCTGTACAAGTACCGCCGCTTCCAGGACGTACGCCTGGTCTTCGCGCCGGAGCAATCCATTGCCTTCTTCGGCGGGGATCCGGATAACTTCAACTTCCCGCGCTACGACCTCGACGTCACCTTCCTGCGCGCCTACGTCGACGGCAAACCTGCACACACCCCGAACTACTTCCATTTCGACCCTAAAGGCCCGAAGGCCGGCGAGCTGAGTTTCGTGGTCGGCAATCCCGGCTCGACCCAGCGCGAGACCCCGTGGATCGCGCTGCAGTATCTGCGCAACCAGATCGTCATTCCGTACCTGGCCTACCTGTCGGAGGAGCGCGGCCTGCTCTGGGAATACAGCCGCGTGGGATCGCAGCAGGCCAAGGAAGCCCAGGACGCCCTGTTCGGCATCGACAATACGCTGAAGGTGTTCAAGGGCTGGCTGCTGACGCTGACCAACCCGAAATTCGAGGCAATGAAGAAGCGTCAGGACACGGCCCTGCGCGCCTGGATCGACGCCAGCCCCGCGCGCATGGAAAAGTACGGCCACCCGTGGAAACTGCTCGACAAGGCACTGCACCGCGGCGCGCAACTGCGCCAGCGCTACGCCATGATCACCGGCGGCCAGGGTTTCGGCAGCAAGCTGTACGGCTATGCGGACATGCTGGTGGAAGGTGCCGTCCAGCGTGCCAAGCCCGATGCCGAACGCCTGCCCGCCTACCGCGACGCCAGTCTCCCGGCCCTGTTGCAGCGCCTCAAGGCGGAAACACCTTTCTATCCACAGTACGACGAAACGCGCCTGGCCTGGACGCTGGAGAAGATGCGTCAGGCACTGGGTGCAGACGATCCCTTCGTGCACGAGGTCCTGGGCAGGAAGTCGCCGGATCAACTGGCGCGTGAGCTGGTCGACGGCAGCCGGAAACTGGCCGACCCGTCCGTGCGCATGGCCCTGTGGAAAGGTGGGGAAAAGGCCATCCACAACTCCGAGATCCCGATGATCGAGCTGGCGCGCAGGATCCAGCCCATCGCCGACAAGCTGCGCCGCGAATACGAGAACCAGGTCGAGGCGCCCATGCGCAAGGCCTCCGAGGCGATCGCCCAGGCCCGCCTCGCGCGCGACGGCACGAGCGGTTATCCCGATGCCACCTTCACTCTGCGCCTGAGCTACGGCACGGTGAAAGGCTGGATGGAGAAAGGCAAGATGGTGCCGCCGTTCACCCACTTCGCCGGGCTGTACCGCCGCGCCACCGGCGCACCGCCATTCCAGCTTCCGGAAAGCTGGATCAAGGCCAGACCGCATCTGGACCTCTCCACCCCGATGGACTTCGTCACCGACAACGACATCATCGGCGGCAATTCGGGCAGCCCGGTCATCAACCGCGAGGGGCGTGTCGTCGGCCTGATCTTCGACGGCAATATCCACTCGCTGGGCGGCAACTTCTACTTCAACGACGCCGACAACCGCGCCGTCGCCGTGGATACCGCCGCGCTCGACCAGGCCCTGCGCAAGGTCTACCACCAGAACCGCCTGGCCGAGGAACTGGAGAAGGGCCACCGCTGACCGCCAGGCGGCAGCCGCGACAGCGCACCCTGTCATCGGGTATGCGGCACGACCAGCCTCTCCGCCATCGCGCCTTCCGGCGCTCCCACAAGATCATTCCTTCCATTGTAGGAGCGGCGGCAGCCGCGACAGCGCACATTGTCATCCGGTATGCGGCACGACCAGCCTCTCCGCCATCGCGCCTTCCGGCGCTCCCACAAGGTCATTCCTTCCATTGTAGGAGCGGCGGCAGCCGCGACAGCGCACATTGTCATCCGGTATGCGGCACGACCAGCCTTTCCTCCATCGCGCCTTCCGGCGCTCCCACAAGATCATTCCTTCCATTGTGGGAGCGGCGGCAGCCGCGACATGTCGGGCTGAACCGATGCCCCTGTCGGCCCTTCCGGGCCTCCTACATGGAAAGCGGAGTACGGATGGCAGGCCGATCCGGCCCGGGATCGGGGACTCCGGTAGCGGCCAATCCTGCAGGCCTGCAGGGGCAGGCGGCAGCCGCGACAGCGCACATTGTCATCCGGTATGCGGCACGATCAGACTTTCCGCCATCGCGCCTTCCGGCGCTCCCACAAGATCATTCCTTCCATTGTGGGAGCGGCGGCAGCCGCGACCGAAGGGAATCCCGTGGCGCGACCGCACCCCGCCAACGCCATTTCAACTGCAAAACCGATCCCGGACAAGCCGGAACAGCCATCCCGAGGCTAGCTCTTGCGCGGTGGCTTGTAGGTCCTGCCCGGTTCCAGCGTGGTCACGTAGGGGCCGTTCCAGTCGTGGTCGAAGATACCGACCAGGGTCTGCGCGGCACTGCGCCCGTAGGCGAATACCGAGGCATCGACGGTGTTGTTGAAATAACTCCAGCCCCAGTTGCCGGTGCCGATGTAGATGCGGTCATCGTCAGCCACCGCGTATTTGGCATGCTCGACCCGCGCATAGGGAATGAAACCCTGCGGCGCCAGCGGCAGGGTGCTGAACTTCACCGTCACGTGCGGCAGCACCGCCAGGCTCTTCAGATAGGCCTGCATGGGTTCGCGCAAGGCCCAGTTGGCGACGATGATGCGCACCTCCACGCCGCGCGCGGCGGCATCGCGCAACGCCGCATCCACCGGCGTCCACCAGCCCTTCGGGCCGAATTCGCGAATTGCGCTCAAGGTCATCACCTGCACGCGAAGCGTGTGCTGGCTGGAGCGGATCAGGCGCACCAGCGCCGGTTGCTCCGCATCCAGCCCGTGCGGCAGCATCGAGGGAGGACTGAACGCCGGGAAAGCAATCACCTGGCCACCGGTGGCATCGTGCAGCACGGCAGGCGAACGGGCCGTCACCGGAGTGAAGGGTAACGGACGCACGGCGCGCTTCGCCGCAGCGGGCATGTCCGGCCGGGCAGCCAGGGTCCACAAGGCGTCGTAGGCGCTTTCGAAGGTTCGTGCAAAACGGGCGTTGCGAACGCGCACGCCGATCTCGTGGATCTGCGTCAGTGCGCGCCAGTCCCAGTTCTGGCTGCCGACGAACACGCTGCGTCCATCCACGATCATGTATTTGGCATGCAGCACCCCTCCGGTCAGCTTCGGTACCGGCAACACGCGCACCGTGATGCCCTTGACCTTGCGCAGCCGCGCCACACTCTTGCGGCTGATCCGCATGAAGCTCTGCCCCACGAGAATACGCACCCGCACGCCTTCCCCGGCGCGCTGTATCAGCGCCTTCAGCACAGGCTCCAGCGCACTCCCCGGCTTGTTGGAAATATAGAAGGCAGCAACGTCGATGTGCCGGTGCGCGCCGCGGATCATCTGCAACCAGACTGCCTGGGTGCGCGGCACGCCGCTCGCTCCGTAATCGGTCGCCTGTGGCACGCTTTCGACGATCTGGAAGGTATCTGTCGGCGGCGCCGCCAGGACAGACGAAGCCAGGGAGGCAAATACCAGCCCAAGGATGTAGTTTCGTATCGTATGCATACCCGCAGTCTATACGCACCCAAGTCATGCACGTCACCGCGCATGTGACGTCCCGGGAATGCGGACATGTCCGGGAAGCTGCATGGCAGCGTATGCGACATGATGCACGCACTTACAGATACACGAGCCGCACATGAATCTGGAAGCCATCGAACTCAAGGCCTTCATCCCCGCACGGGACCTCAGGCTCAGCCAGGCCTTCTACCGTGATCTTGGCTTCAACATGCCATGGTCTTCCGATGAACTGGCCTATTTCTATGCCGGACCCTGCAGTTTCCTACTGCAGAAAGCCAGCCATCGGGAACACACCCTACGCCTCCGGATGCATCTGCTCGTGGAGGACGTCGATGCGTGGTGGAACCACGTTTGCGTGCAATGCCTGTCGGAGAAGTACGAGGTGAACACGCAGCCGCCCGCCGACTGCCCCTGGGGGGTGCGCGAGTTCGAGATCAGTGATCCCAGTGGGGTGACCTGGCGCATCGGGACCAGCCTGGCGATGTTGCGCAACCGCAATGGTTCGTGAGCTTCCCTGACAGGCAGTCTGCGCAATGGTGGCGGTGAGGGTGGGATTCGAACCCACGGTAGTATCGCTACTACGCCGGTTTTCAAGACCGGTGCCTTAAACCGCTCGGCCACCTCACCGTATTCGTTTGTCCCGACAAGGCGCGCGCTGCGCGCCACTACGCCGGTTTGACTCCGGGCGTCCCGCCCTTCGCCCTTCGGGCCATCGGCTCACGCCGATGTTCGCTTCGGCATCCTGCCTCCGCGTCAAGACCGGTGCCTTAAACCGCTCGGCCACCTCACCGTATTCGTTTGTCCCGACAAGGCGCGCGCTGCGCGCCCTGCGTCAGGTTATCCGTGGACTTCCTGTTCTGCGCGATCAGGGCACCGCAGATATCGAATTGCATCGTTCGGCTCGATTGTACGCGGTCTGTTGCTATTGCAGGCACTCGGTGCCACCCAGGTACGGACGCAGGGCCTCGGGCACCGTGATGCTGCCGTCAGGGTTCTGGTAGTTCTCCATCACCGCGATCAGGCAGCGCCCTACGGCCAGGCCGGAGCCATTGAGGGTATGTACCAGTTCCGGCTTGCCGGTGTCGGGGTTGCGCCAGCGGGCCTGCATGCGGCGGGCCTGGAAATTCTCGAAGTTGGAGCAACTGGAGATTTCGCGGTAGGTCTGCTGGCTGGGCAGCCACACTTCCAGGTCGTAGGTCTTGGCGGCACCGAAACCCATGTCGCCGGTGCACAGGAGCACCTTGCGGTACGGCAGCCCCAGCCGCTGCAATACGGTCTCTGCGTGGCCGGTCAGAGCCTCCAGCGCGTCGTGGGACTCGTCCGGGCGAGTGATCTGCACCAGCTCCACCTTCTCGAACTGGTGCTGACGGATCATGCCGCGTACATCGCGCCCATAACTACCCGCCTCGGCGCGAAAGCACAGGGTGTGCGCGGTCATGCGCAGCGGCAATCGATCGGCTTCGACGATGGTATCTCGCACCAGGTTGGTCAGCGGCACCTCGGCGGTGGGAATCAGATAACGCTTTGTTTCCCCGACTTCGGTGGCAAACAGGTCTTCCTCGAACTTCGGAAGCTGACCGGTGCCCTGCATGGATTCTGGGTTGACCAGCACCGGCACATTGCATTCGGTGTAGCCGTGCTCACCGGTGTGCAGGTCGAGCATGAACTGTGCCAGCGCCCGATGCAGGCGCGCCAGTTGCCCGCGCAGCACGGTGAAGCGCGCGCCGGACAGTTTGGCGCCGGCTTCGCCGTCCAGCCAGCCGTGGCGCTCGCCCAGCTCGACGTGGTCCCTGACCGCGAAGTCGAACGCGCGCGGCTCGCCCCAGCGCGACTGTTCGACGTTGTCGTTCTCGTCCTTGCCCACCGGCACCGAGGGATGCGGCAGGTTGGGCATGCCCAGGGCCAGCTCGGCCAGTTTGCCCTGGACCTCGGCCAGCGCCTGTTCGTTGGCCTTCAGCTTTTCGCCCAGGCCTGCCACTTCGGCCAGCAACGGTGCGATGTCCTCGCCGGATGCCTTGGCCTTGCCGATGTGTTTCGAGCGCGCATTGCGCTCGGCCTGGAGGGCCTGGGTACTCGACTGCAGATGCTTGCGCTCGGCCTCCAGCGCCTCGATGGCGGCCGTGTCCAGGTCATACCCGCGCGTCTTCAGCCGCGCGGCGGTGTCGGCAAGTTGCGTGCGCAACAGGACCGGATCGAGCATGGGGCATCCTTCGGCAAGACGGGCGCGCCATTATCGCGGCAGCCTGAAACCGGCGCAAACCGTCATGCGCCCTCATGTGCCGTGCCCACGCGTACCCGCGTCAGAAGCAGCACGGCCGCCAGCGCCGAACACAACGCACCGAAGCTGAAGGCGACCAGGGGCGAGAACGACTGCCACAGCGTGCCGAACAGCAACGAGGCCGGCAGCAGCATGCCTCCGGCCACCAGGTTGTACCACCCGTACGCGGTACCGCCGCGACGCGCATCCATCAGATCCGCGACCAGCGCCTTTTCCGTGCCTTCCAGGGCCGCCATGACCAGGCCATAGCCGGCAAACGAGGCCCACAATGCCCAGTTGGCGGCCGGCAGCAGACCCAGGATGAGGTAGGCCAGCGCATAGGCCAGCCAGGCCGCGCCGAGCACGTGCACGCGGCCGTGGCGGTCCGAGAGCGCCGACAGCGGAGTGGAAAAGATCGCGGCCACACCCGAGTACAAGGCCCACATCAGGACCACGCGCTCGGCCGACACCCCGAGGTCCGAGGCGCGCAGCAACAGGAACATGTTCGAGGCGTTGCCGAGGGTGAACAGGCCCAGCGCCACAAGATAACGACGCATCGGCAATGACAGTTCACGTGGATGCCACTGCATCCGGGTGGCCAGCACCGCTACCGGAACCTGCGGTTCCCTGAGCCGCAGAGCGAGTACGACCACCACCAGCGCAGGAACCACCGACCACAGGAAGATTTCCCGTAGACCGATCCCCGCGCCGAGCATCAGTGCGGCTGCCAGCGGGCCGACCACCGCGCCTGCGTTGTCCATCGCCCGATGCATGCCGAAGGCCAGTCCGCGTTGATCGGCCCCCACGCTCGCGCTCAGCAGGGCGTCGCGAGGCGCCGAGCGCACGCCCTTGCCGAGGCGGTCGAGCAGACGCGCGGCAAACACGCCCGGCCAGCTGTGTGCAAATCCGATCAGGGGACGCGACACGCCTGCCACGACATAGCCGACGATGACCCAGCGCCGCATGTGCCGCGTACGGTCGGCCAGCACTCCGGCAGCGAGCTTGAGCAGGCTGCTGGCCGCTTCGACGACGCCCTCGATGAATCCCAGCGCGCGCGGCCCGGCCATCAGCACCGAGGTCAGGTACAGCGGCACCAGCGGGTAGATCATGTCGCTGGCGCTGTCGTTGAAGAAGCTGATCAGCCCCAGCAACCAGACAGTCGCAGGCAAACTGCGCAGCAGGGCGAAGCCGCGTCTCAAGACGCCCGCCTTTTCCTGCCGCGTCGAGCTAGCACGCTGCGGCGATCATCGTGTCCATGTCGGGTGGCCATGGGTGCATCTTGCTTGATCTGTCCGGGCGACCACAAGCTGCCGCGGGGCCGGTCGAAGCAGGATTGTGCACACGAAGCCAGTGACCGCGTCCTGTCATCGCACATTGCCGTAACGGGCCCGAGAATGCACACTGGCAACGATCCCATCGGCCAGGCTCCATCCGCTGCGTAATGGATGTGCCCGCGCACGGGTCTTTCTGCACAGGTTCCGGAGAAGCTGCCAAGTCCCTGCATGCCCATGAAACGTACCTACACCAAGGCGCGCCCGTGAAAAAACGCGGCGTACTGCTGCGGACCACGCTGGCCCTGGCGCTGATTGGGGCGATCGTTGCCTTCTACCTGCTCGATCTCGGGCGCTTCTTCGACCTGCACACGCTCAAGGCGCAACAGATCCAGCTGGTGGCCTGGCAGGAGGAACACCCCTACCTGCTGGCAGCGTTGTATATCCTGGTCTATGTGGTGGTCACGGCGTTGTCCCTGCCCGGCGCCGCGGTGATGACCCTGGCCGGTGGCGCGATCTTCGGTCTGTGGCGCGGGGTGCTGTTGGTGTCTTTCGCGTCCAGCATCGGCGCGGCTCTGGCCATGCTGGTCAGCCGCTACCTGCTGCGCGACTGGGTGCAGCAACGGTTCGGCAAACGCCTGCAGCGCATCGATGCGGGCATCCGTCGCGATGGTGCGTTCTATCTGTTCGGCCTGCGCCTGGTGCCGATCTTTCCCTTCTTCGTCATCAACCTGCTGATGGGCCTGACCCCGATCCGCCTGGGCACCTATTACGGCGTCAGCCAGCTCGGCATGCTTCCGGCAACTTTTGTATACGTCAATGCCGGTACGCAACTGGCACGGATCGATTCCCTCTCCGGCCTGCTCTCGCCCAGACTGATCGGTGCCTTCGCCCTGCTCGCCCTGTTGCCTTGGATCTCGCGCTGGGCGCTGGAACGGCTGCGGGTCGGCCGCCTGTACCGTGCCTGGCCACGCCCGCGACGTTTCGACCGTAATCTGGTCGTGATCGGCGCCGGATCCGCCGGCCTGGTCAGCGCCTACATCGCGGCCACCGTCCGCGCCCGGGTCACCCTGGTGGAAGCACAGCACATGGGCGGGGACTGCCTGAATACCGGGTGCGTGCCGTCCAAGGCGCTGATTCGTGTTGCCCACGCCGCACACGAGGCGCGCAGCGCAAGCCGCTTCGGCATCGAGGGGTGCGAGCCACAGGTCGATTTCCGGAAAGTGATGCAACAGGTACACGCAGCGGTGCAGTCCGTGGCGCCACACGATTCGGTCGAACGCTACCGCGCGCTGGGCGTGGATGTGCGCCGTGGGCATGCGCGCATCGTCTCGCCATGGTGCGTGGAAGTGGACGGCGAGCCAATCACAACCCGCGCCATCATCATCGCTGCGGGTGCCGAGCCGTCCGTGCCGCCTCTGCCGGGCCTTGCCGAATGCGGATACCTCACTTCGGACACACTGTGGCAACTGGACGAACTACCCGCACGACTTGTGATCCTGGGCGGCGGCCCAATCGGTTGCGAGATGGCGCAGGCATTTGCACGCCTGGGCAGCAAGGTGACCCAGGTGCAAAGGGCCGACCGGCTGCTGCGACGCGAGGACGACGAGGTATCGGACTTCGTGCGCAAACGCCTCGAAGCCGAGGGCGTGAATGTGCTGACTGCGCACAAGGCCATTGCCGTCGAGCATGATGACGCGTGCACAGTGCTGGTCTGCGAACACGAAGGCAACATGCTGCGCTTGCCCTTCGACCGCATCCTCGTGGCGGTGGGCCGCAGACCACGCACCACCGGCTATGGCCTCGATGATCTGGGCATTTCGTTGGACACGGACAAGACCATCGAAAGCAATGACTTCCTGCAAACCCGTTTTCCCAACATTCTTGTGTGTGGCGATGTGGCCGGACCGTTCCAGTTCACCCATGCCGGTGCGCACCAGGCCTGGTACGCGGCGGTCAATGCGCTGTTCGCGCCACTGAAGACATTCCGCGCCGACTATCGCGTGATCCCGGCAGTCACCTTCACCGACCCGGAGGTGGCGCGCGTCGGCCTTACCGAATGCGAAGCACGGCAACAAGGTCTCGATATCGAGGTGACATGCTACGACCTCGCCGAACTGGACCGCGCCCTGGCCGAACACGAGGCGCACGGCTTCGTGAAAATCCTCACCGCACGTGGCAAGGACCGCATCCTGGGGGCCACCTGCGTCGGTCGCCATGCCGGAGAATGGATGGCCGAACTTGCGCTCGCCATGAAGCACAACATCGGCCTCAACAAGATCCTCGGCACCGTGCACGCCTACCCGACCTGGGCCGAAGCCAACAAATATGCCGCCGGGCAATGGAAGCAGGCACACAAGCCCGAACGCATCCTCGCCTGGCTGGAACGCTGGCATCGCTGGAAACGCCGCTGACCCTGCCGATCACATCCATGATTCAGACCACCGGGAAACACCCATGACCCACACGACAGGCAAACAGGACATCGATCCGGATTTCGACGGACTCAAGGCGATCTTTCTCAACTGCACCCTCAAGCCCTCGCCCGAGCTGTCGCATACCGAGGGCCTGATCCGCATTGCCCGCGCGATCATGGAAAAGCACGGCGTGCAGACCGAGCTGATCCGCCCGGTGGACCATGAACTGGCTCCCGGCGTGTATCCGGACATGACCGAACACGGCGCCGCCCGCGATGACTGGCCGTCGCTGCTGGACAAGGTGATGGGAGCAGACATCCTGGTGATCGGCACGCCGATCTGGCTCGGCGACAAGTCATCGGTATGCACCCGCGTGATCGAACGCCTGTACGCCGCCTCGGGCCTGCTGAACGCGGCCGGACAATACGCCTTCTACGGCCGCGTGGGTGGCTGCCTGGTCACCGGCAACGAGGACGGCGCCAAGCACTGCGCGATGAACGTGCTGTATTCGCTGCAGCATCTGGGTTACGTGATCCCGCCACAGGCCGACGCCTGCTGGCTGGGCGAGGCCGGCCCCGGACCGTCCTATCTGGACGAAGGCTCCGGTGGTCCCGAAAACGACTTCACCAATCGCAACACCACCTTCATGACGTGGAACCTGATGCATCTGGCACGGATGCTGAAAGCGCACGGCGGCATTCCGGCCCACGGCAACCAGCGCCGCGCCTGGGATGCCGGCAGCCGGTTCGATTTCGAAAACCCAGAGTATCGCTGACCCGCTTCGGGTCGATGGCGAGGGCTTGCGCCTTCGCCGTATTCCCGGGTAACGCGAACATGGCGCAATGCATCGATAACTTGAACAGAGGCGTGACGCATGGCAACTGATCACAGGACCGGCTCTGACGAAACCAAGGCTGCTCCTCCAGGCGAGGCCGTCGAAGCAGATTCCTCCCACTCCCGTCCGGCAAGCCCCAGTCTGACGACGCTGCGTCGATGTCTCTGTGTGGTACTGCATCCGTCCCATCTGCGACGAACGAGTCTGATCGCGCTGCTAGTGGGCATCTGGCTGACTGCCTTCAACGAAAACGCGCAACTGCTGCACGGACCGTGGAATGCATCCCTGGCCATCAAGATCACGATGAATGTGTTCACGCCGTTCGTCGTCGCCAATCTCGGCCTGGTGTCGCGACAGGGTGAACCCGAAGCCGACGCGGCGGAGTGATGGGCGGTGAGTGCCTTGACTGCAGCAAGCACCCTTGGCTGTCGCTGCTGGCCATGGTCACCGTCCTGCAGCGTCAGCAACCACGCCACTTGCACGGGACTTGATCGGAAAGATGCGTCGCATGGATACGGCATTACCCGCGCGTCACCGGTTTCACTATCGCGGCGGATGACATGCCACCCGACGCATGCCCGGACTACTTCATCAGCTTGATACTGTACTTCAGTACGACCGTTCGATCACCGCGGACTACCCAATCCAAGGCGCCATGTGTACAAAACAATCATGCAAACCTGCCTCCCCGCAACGCACAAAGGTGGTCGCGGTACGCTGTTCACCTGTGCGCTGGCAGAGATCCTCGCTTCTACCTGCTGCCTTGTGCCTCTATTGCACGACCCCATCACGCCACGACCTCATCGGCAATAGCAACACCGCCAACATCACCGCCTTCAACTGCCGCGAGGTCGGCTTACACCTGACGGTTATCGACCAACGCCTCTTTCGGAGCACCTCTGTACAGCGCGGCTACGGCCCCAGAAAGATACAGATCATTGCCAATGATTGGACAAGGACGTCAACAGCAGTTTGGTGGTCGTCAGGCTGGCCAATCCGTACCTGTCGCGCACCCGAGTACCGGCATGATGGACTGTTGGGAGCCAACAACGCGTCTCACAACACGAAAAAAGGTGAAAGCCTTCAGGAAAAGTCTTGATCTGGCCAGCTGATCGACGCGAAGCAGATCAAAGCGGCATAACGATAATGACGACGGTTTATTCAGCGTCGCCATAAGCAAGTGTGATTTCGCTCCTTCTTACACACCTTTTTTGCAGTTTTTTGGCAACAAGTTCACGCACCAGGACCGCAATCGATGCTGCGTAACGGCGGGTGCGGACCCATATCCAGTGCCTCGAGCAGATCCCGTAGTGCCGTGCGCAATCCCTCCTCGATCACAGGATGATAAAACGGCATACCCAGGGCATCGCTGACCGTCATACGAGCCTGTATTGACCACGCCAGCAGATGGGCCAGATGCTCATTGTGTGGGCCTATCATCTCGGCGCCAAGCAACAACCCGCTGCACCGCTCGCCATAGACTCGCAGCAAACCCTGGTTGATCAGCATCACCCGCGAACGGCCCTGATCCTCGAAGGAGACTTCGCCAATGGCGAAGTCGACCCTATCGGCGACCAGTTGCGCATGACGCTGGCCAACAAAGGCCACCTGCGGTTCGGTAAACACGATGCCCAGCGGCGTACGGCGTGCACGTCGATAGACGTTCGGGTAGTGGGCCGCATTTTCGCCCGCCAATCGCCCTTCATCGGCAGCCTCGTGTAATAGCGGCAGATCAACGTTGGCATCGCCGGCAATAAAAATGTGACTGTCGCCGGCACGCGTTGTTTGTCGATCGTACGAAGGCATGCCGCGCGCATCGAGCCGCAAGCCACTGTTTTCCAGCGCCAAACCGTCAATATTGGGCACGCGGCCAGTAGCAGCCAGCAGATAAGCAAAGCGTTCGCTGACTGGCTTCCCGGCTGCATCGGTGTAGTGCACCACGACGGCATCGTCTTCACGTTCGACATGCACGTCGCCGGCGTGCAGGTTGGTCGGCACTTCGTCGGCGATGATCCGCTCTGCACAGTCGCGCACTGCCGGGTCGCTGATTCCGGCAAAGCGTCCGCCACGCCCGAACAGGTGCACGCGCACGCCGAGGCGATGCAACGCCTGGCCCAGCTCAAGGCCGATGACCCCGGTGCCAAATACCGCGACCGATTCCGGCAGATCCTGCCAGTTGAACACATCGTCATTGACGATCAGGCGTTCGCCAGCGCAACGCAACGACTCAGGTATCATCGTTCGCGAACCGGTGGCAATGACAATACGTTCGGCGTGGATGCGCGCAAACTCCGGCTCGTCTCCCTGCAGCGATGGCAAAAGTTTCAAGGTGTGGGCATCCTCGAAACTCGCGTGCGCGCGTACGATATCTCCCGGATTGAAGCCGTTGACAGCGTCGATCACGAAACCGACGAAGCGATCGCGTTCCTCGCGCACGCGACGCATTACCGCGCGGCCATCGACGCGACCGGCGTCGCTGTCGATACCGAAAGCGGGCAAGCTGGCCAGCCGATGGCGCGCCTCGGCCGCGGCGATCAGCAACTTGGACGGCATGCAACCCACCCGCGCGCAGGTCGTGCCGAATGGACCTCCCTCGATAAGTGCGACCGAATTGCAGGTCTTGCGCACTTCGCGATAGGCGGCCATGCCGGCGGTGCCGCTGCCAATGATGGCCACCTCGACGTCGCGGACGCTCATGCCGACATCGCCGGCTGCCCGCATCCAGCGAATGCTCGCGCGTCACGCCAGTGCGGCCGCTGAGGCCGCAGCGTCGGCTCGCCGATTAGCGGTGAGCGGTCGTCGGGATTGCCCCCCTCCCGCTTCGGCTCGTTGACGCACATATCTAACTTGACCACGTGGTAAGGCATGCCGGTTTCCTCCAGTGCGACAGGAACTATAAATCAAAGCGAGTCAGAGTCTGTCCCCACGAATTCATGCCGACACCTGCATTGGGTCAAGTGTTGCCGATTTCTCGGCAGCAGGAGGAGATCAGTCGATCCGACAACTCGGCCCCTGCATCGCGCGACGGGCATTCTGACACAACGCCAGCAACATCAATACCAGTGCCGACAGCAGAAACATCGTTTCATGCCGGGAAATAAAACCCTGCAGTGGACCCGGAAGTGCGGTGGCCATCGCGGGCCACACCGATGCCATCAAACCGAACAGGATCGGCAGGATGGGACTGCAACAGAGCAGGGGCGCCAGCAGGCCCAGCAGTGCACCACCGGTCGCCAGCGTGCCGCGTGCGCGCTGGCCCTCGCGCAACACGAACACCATCAGCAACACGGTGAGCCCCAGCAAAAGACTCATGGCCAGCGCGAACAATCCCGTTTCCACGCTCAGGAATCGCAGGTTCACCCAGCCAAGATGTCCGCCCGTCAACGAGGCCGGCAGCGTGATGCGTACCAGCAGCACCATGGCGGGCTTGATGAATGTTTTTACTCAGTCGCTCTGGCAGCGTCACACGGAACCTGTCATCGACCCGATGTGTGCCCGCCGGATGCCTTCATCCGTATCTGGATCGGCACCGGCATCCTAGGACCGGACCGGCGTGTGCAACATCGCAAAGCCACGACTGACCGCAGGCCGCGCCATCAGTCGTTGATACCATGCGGAAACATTCGGGTAGTCCGTCAACGACAGCTCCCAGCGCTGCAATGCGCGAAGCCATGGCACCAGTGCGACATCTGCGATCGAGTAATCGCCGGCCATGAAGCCCCGGTCCTTCAGCGCATCGTTCATCACGCCGAGCAGGCGCAGCACCTCATCCCGGTAGCGACCGAACGCATAGTCATCACGTGGTTCGTGACGTCGAAAATGATTGTACTGCCCCGCCATCGGCCCGAGGCTGCCGACTTGGAAGAACAACCATTGCAGCACCGCCATGCGTGCGGCCGGATCAGCCGGAAACAACGCGCCGGCTTTCTCCTTCAGATAGATAAGAATGGCTCCTGATTCGGT
Organism: Rhodanobacteraceae bacterium; assembly: GCA_027019085.1. Classification (GTDB taxonomy): domain Bacteria; phylum Pseudomonadota; class Gammaproteobacteria; order Xanthomonadales; family Rhodanobacteraceae; genus Oleiagrimonas. The sequence goes on from JALUXG010000054.1 coordinate 86,149, forward strand.
GATTGTCTGCCCCGTATCGGTATCGACAATCACCGGAATCTTGCCATTGGGGTTGAGCTGGCGAAATGCCGGGGTGTGCTGGTCGCCGGCACTCAGATCCAGTGTATGCAGGCGATAGGGCAAGCCGGTTTCTTCCAGCATGATCGTGGCTTTGCGCCCGTTTGGCGTCCTGGCGGCGTAGAGCTCGATCATGCCGAGGGCTCCTTCCCTGACGTGTCCGAGCGGAACAGCCAGCGGCAGCTCAGCCACAGGAAGAAGACGAACAGAAGGTGCGCAACCAACGTGGCCACGATGCCTTTGGGTCCCGCCACGGTGGTGGCGGCGATGCCCCAGCCGACCAGCGGCGTGAACACGAAGATGGCGAGCATCCAGAGCAACAGGCCAAAACCCAGAATCGGCCCGAACCGCAGCCAACGCGCGGGCGCCAGCATGATGAACAGTACCGACCAGCCGGTGACGTAGGCCAGATGAAACAGCAGTCCGATGGGCATCGGGAGCGCGCGACCGAGCACCCATTCCGCGAACGCCAAACCTAGCGGCTTGGGCAGTGGTGACACGCCGGTTTTCATGCCGATAGCCATGATGGCGGCCGCACCGATACTGGTGATCACTCCGGCTGCGACAGCTTTCCAGAAACGCTTGCCGGTGATTTTTACATCGGGTTGCAGTACGGCATTCATTGTTTTGTCTCCTTGGTTTTGGTGGCGGCGGTCGTTGCCAGCCGCCGGATGGGGGTTTGCTTCGGTGGGCACTGCGGGCCGCAACCCTTCGCGACATCACGACAACAGGTGTCATCGAGATAGGCGATCAGCTCGCGCATCGTGGTCAGGCGCGCGCGGTAAATGGTTTGCTGGCCGGCACGCTGCGCCGACACCAAGCCTGCCTGCTTGAGACGGTTGAGGTGAAAGCTCAACGCGTTGGGTGCCAGGTTCACCGCAAGACCCAAGGTGCCGGCCGGAGCGCCGTCCGGCCCGTGCGCCATCAGCTCCCGGAAGACCGCCAGCCGTACCGGATGACCCAGGGCCGTCAGCAGGTCGCAGGCATGCTGGCTTTCCATAGTCGAAGACGATTGTTGTGGCATCGCAGGCATCTCCTGGTTGATGGGTTGCTGCTCAGTCGACCCAGAAGGTTAACTCAGATATTTCAATGTTACATCTAATATTGAAATTTTGCAACGAATCATGGATCCTTAATCCCTCCACGTTGCTTTGATCGACATGCATGAATAGTCGGTCCTGGCATCAGAGTGTTACCAAGTCCATCCCTCCGCAAACTTCATTGCTCGCGAACTGGTCCTCCACAATAGGGTTCAATTGAAAGTATGCGTATTCTTCTATCTTCCTTGTGGTTTCTTCTCGCCGGCCTGGCCGAGATTGGTGGTGGCTATCTGGTGTGGCTGTGGTTGCGCGAAGGCAGGAGCGCCTGGCTGGGCCTGCTCGGTGCATTGGTATTGGCGCTTTACGGCGTCATTCCGACCCTGCAGCCGGCAGGCTTTGGCCGGGTCTATGCGGCGTACGGTGGCGTCTTCATCGTGCTCTCGCTGGCCTGGGGCTGGGGCGTGGACCGCGCCGTCCCGGATCGATGGGATGTCATCGGCGGGCTGTTGGCGTTGCTCGGTGCCGGGATCATGATGTTCGCGCCGCGTGGGACCTGAATCGGGAGGAACCGAACCCTAACGGGTCGGATGCCGTCAAGGCCATCCCCGTAGCGTTGCGATGCACGGTGCGCTGACCCCGGACGGTATCCGCCACGTCATCCTCACCTGCACCACCACTGCATCGGAAATTGGATCCATGATGCCCTGATAATCAAGACGCGCTTTCACCGGTTATCTGCTGGCTCACCATGGCGAGGCATCGGGTGTCTTGGCCGCGCGCGGCGAAATCACGTCTTGTACCCGGACACCTCCTGCGCGTCGACCTGCACGCCCAATCCCAGAGCGATCCGATTGACGAAATTGAAGTACGCCGTGATCAGGTTGATGCGCAACACGTCCGCGTCGGCCAGCCCCGCGGCGCGCAGCGCGCCCACTTCTGTCTCGTCCATCGTCGAAGGTGCGACGGTGAGCTTGCGTGCATACGGCAACATGGCGCGCAACCGCGGGTTGGCAAGCTGTTCGGGAGCCTCTCGCACTTTGCGTAGCACGTCTGCATCCTTCTCGAAATGCTGCAGTGTCTCCATGTGATGCGCAACGCAGTAGGCGCAACCGTTGGCAACCGACACCGTGACTGCAATGGCCTCGCGCTCGCACCGGCTAAGCGGGCCGCGCGAGAACATCAGGTGCATGTACAGGTCGAGATGAAGCTGCAATGCAGGCGGGTCGAGACTGTGCACGCTGAGGATGCGCGACACCTTGCCGCGCTGTGCCTTGACCGCGTCATAGATCTGTCGCAGCGGACCTTGCGCCTCGGCATCGGGGATTTCGTCGATCCAACTCATCAGGGGCCCTCCTGTTCAGGGGCGTTGCCAGGAAACTTGCGTCAAATTCCGCACCTCCGGTACCGCCAGCGAAGGATACTCGGCTGACTCGCCAGCACGGTTGATCCAGCGCGCTCTCCAGACGCTGGCGGTGGCGCCCGCCGCGTCCCAAGCAATGGATAAATGGAATGCAATGATTGCATACCGAACAGTGACAGGCTCAGGCGTTTTGCGACATTCATGGACTGGCTCATCGCTGCTTGGATGCTCTGGACAAGCCTACACTGGCGGCATGGGTCCTCATTCAGGCCGTGCGGCTCCAGGCTTCGTGGGCGAATTCTGCGTTGGTTAGCGTTCCTGTCAGATGATTGGCGTAATTGCTGAGTGTCTTCATCGCGACGCCCAGGACGACCTCCAGCGCCTGCTGGTCGGTGAACCCGGCATCAAGGAAGGATTCCAGCGGCTCACCAGTGACCCAACCACGTTCTTTCACCATGCTGCGGGTGAACACGGCCAGCGCGTGAAGTCACGCGTCCGGCAACGCGGTGGGGTTGCGCAGGGCATCGACGACGGCATCGGGGACCCTGGCCATCTTGCGTGCGATCATCGAGTGTGCGGCAACGCAGAATTCGCAGCCGTTCTCCACGCTGACCGTCAGCAGCACGATCTGGCGTTCCACTGGGCTGAACGAGGTCTTGTCGAACTGTGCGCCGAGCCCCAGATAGGCCTCCAGCACCGCTGGCGCGTTGGCAAGGTGGGCATACAAATTGGGCACGAAGCCCATCTTCTCCCTGGTGTCCTGCAGCAGTGCACGCGCTGCCTCCGGGGCGGAGTCGGGGGTGTGCAAGGTAAATTGGCTCATGGTTCATGCTCCTCTATTGCAAGAGTGGTCGTTCGAACGTCGTCGCGACCATGTGCATACTGTGGCAGCCACGCGGCGCTGCGACCATGCCCGCGGAGCTCGCATACTTGTCCGAGCGTCTTGATCCGGAGCCGTCGTGGATGAACTGAGTGAATTGATGCGTCATCTGCGTTTGCAGACGCGCGTGTTTCATCGAATCACGCACTGCGGGCAGTGGGTGCTCGATGGCGAGATCGAACGCAAGGCGATGTTCCATCTGGTCGCGAACGGTTGTTGCGTGCTGCATACGGATGATGGCGCGGACGATGTGATGCTCGAGACGGGTGACGCGGTGCTGTTCAATCGCCCGCAGGATCATCGGCTGATCGCCCCGGCGGGTTCCGGCGACGACGACACCACACTGTTGCTGTGCGGATATTTTGAATTCGAGTCGCCACTATCGGAGGTCTTGCTGGCTTCGCTGCCGGCGCAGGTACTGCTCCGACACGAGCCGATGCACGGCAATGTTGCCAGCGGTGCGCCGACGGCCCTGCTGCAACTGATCATCGCCGAGGCGGAATCGGACGGCCCAGGCGCGATACTGCTGATGGACAAGCTTTCCGATGCATTGTTCATGTACGCACTGCGTCAGTGCGTGATCGATGGCAGCATGAAGCAAGGATTGTTGGGTGCTATTCACGACCCACATCTCGGCCCGGCACTGCTGGCCGTTCACCAGGATCCGCAGCATCCGTGGTCGGTCGCCGACCTTGCCAGTAAGTGCATCTTTCACGCGCGGCGTTTGCTAGGCGTTTCACGCAATCGATCGGCACCACGCCGATGGGTTACGTCACCGGTTTGCGCATGCAACAGGCGCGGACCGCACTGATCGAACGCGGCGTCAGCGTGGCCGAGGCGGCGGTGATTGCCGGCTATGCGAGCGAGGCTGCGTTCAGTCGCGCCTTCAAGCGCATCCACGGTTGTTCGCCGGGGGCCTCACGGTCATCGTGAGCTATCGATGAATCCAATCGGTGTCTGGCCTGCTCCATAGGGGTGAGGACGTCGCACAGCGGCCGAACCATTCACGGCTATCCCCTGCTCACGGGTCGTGAATCCCCTACCCCCCCCGGGGGCCGCTGTGCACGCCCTCACCCATCGCGAATCAGTCAACTACTCAGGCCGGACCAGGCATTCGACGCGCGATGGACGCCCGAAACCGCATCAAGTGGACATCCATGCCAGTCGAGGTCAGGCCAATGTCATTTCACGCTGTTGCCACCCATGTTGACTGTGTACCCGTTGCCGTACCCCAGTGTCGTGCTGGCGAACAAACGCCTCTGGTCAAAGCAGATCCGGCATGGACTGCCATGGTGGATTTTCACTCAGTCTGCCCCTTGACGGTCGCAGCGGAGCAGAAAATCGACATCGCGCTTCAGAACATGATTAGTGCCTGTGTACGCACGCTGCTGGTCATGTCCGGGGAGCGCATGACGGGACTGATCACTTCCTACGATATTGAAGGACCGAAGCCACTGCAGTTCCTGGGCGGTTCCGGCTGTATCCACGACAAATGCCGGCACGAGAACATCGAAGTGGCGGACATCATGACCCCGATCGAGGCCCTGCCGACCCTGAGAATTGAAGACGTCAGGAAGGCCCGGATAGGCGACATCGTGGAAACTTTTCGCGTCACCCGACACACCCATCTGCTGGTCACGGACAGGCAGGGCAATGGACGCATCCTGGTGCGCGGATTGGTTTCGCAAACAGAAATCGAGCGTCGGCTCGGCATGTCATCCGCGCACACATCCGCCACCCGGACCGAACTGGAAACATCCGTTTTTTCCCGGCCTACGACATAAGGTAGACCATGCATGCCATACCCGACGATCGCGGGTACCACAGCGCACTCTTGCCCAACCCCTGCGAGAATGTCCCGGCAACACTGCGTGCGACCGGTTCGAGCCAGATGGGTCGCCAGCTGTCTGCAGATGCTTGTACTGGCATGCCCACTGCTTGCTGCCAGCAGCATGGCTCGGTCAGCCGACATGGAGCTGCTGGGCGGCAAAAGCATCACCAGCCAAGGACGCACTACATCCGTCGTCGAAGGCGAGTGGCTGGGCAAGGCCCGGCAGTGGAAGGGTATCGTTTTCCAGCCGGATATCGGCTTGACCTACGTCGCGGCACGTCATCACCAACGAAGCAGGGATTTTTCACGGGGCGCCGGTGTAGGGGCTGTGGGCGTGCGTTTCCCGGAACTTCCGTATCATTTGTTCTTCAGCTTCCAGCTCGGTGTGGCGGGACCCGAAACACCGGCACTGAGCAGCGCCCAGCAATTTGTCAGTTCACTGGGTTGGGCCGATGACAACACCGTCCTGCTCGTACGACATATCTCCAACGCCAGTACACGCAAGCCCAATCTGGGCGAGACGATGCTGCTGTTCGGTGTGGAATTCAAAATCCGATGAACCGAAGAGGTATCCACATCATGAACATCGTTTTCAGCACCCTCGGCCGCTGGCTGGCTGCCTACCTCAACCGCCCCACCCGCGCGCCTTATACCCATCCCCCCGCCAACCTTCCGGCTTTGCGCGAGATGCTGCAACCGGCCGACGTGTTGCTGGTGGAAGGCGACCGGCGCATCAGTACGGCCATAAAATACCTGACGCAATCCACCTGGTCGCATGCGGTCATCTACGTCGGCCCGAGATCCTTGACCCCGGAAGCGCCGCCCCAACCCTGCTTCGTCGAGGCCGACACCGAAGCCGGTGTGCACCTCGTCCCGCTGGACACGTTTGCAAAGCTGCACGTCCGCCTGTGCCGGCCGATCGGGTTGACGCCGGAAGACACCGCCCGCGTCGTGGACTACGTCTGCTCGCGCATCGGCGACCGCTACGATCTGAAGAACGTGTGGGATCTGGCACGTTACCTGCTCCCGAATCCCCCGGTTCCCTCACGTTGGCGCAGGCGGATGCTGGCGCTGGGCAGCGGCGACCCGACCCGCGCTATCTGTTCGTCGTTGATCGCCGAGGCCTTCCATTCGGTGCGTTTCCCGATTCTGCCCTTGATCGAGACCCTTCCGGACCCGGACGGGTATTGCGCCGATTGCGTGCGTGAACTGTTGCACATCCGTCATCACAGCCTGTTCGTGCCGCGCGATTTCGACGTTTCACCCTACTTCGCTGTGATCAAACCCAACACCGTCAAAAACTTTGACTACCGACGGATGAATTGGGCGGCGGAGTCCTAAGCCAGCCGGGGGCCGACGGATATCTGGGCGCCACACCTTCGCACGTGCCGCTGCTGAACCACAGGGCCCGAGGGATCTGCAAGAACCCTTGGCGTCATACGATGACGCAAGCGTTGTCGCACGCGCGGTCAAGTACGACCCGCGGCTCGCAGTGCAACGCGCGCGACGCGCAACAAACAAGATCCGCTCGGACACCTGAATCCTTTTCACCGTTCGCGGCCTCTATGGAGTGGCATAGTGAAGGATCTCTTTCTCATTCGCCGCATGCCCTGCGTCTTGGCGCCGAGGCACGTACCCACGGCCTTCTCGAGGTCGATCTTCGTCCAAGCACTTAATTCAACAGGAGTTCAAACATGAAAACACGTCCATTTCTTTCGCGTTTCCTGGCCTCCATCGCCCTCGGACTGGCGCTGGTGACCGCTGCGCCGGCGTTCGCCCAAGGGGCCGATTTCATCAAGGTCGAATCGCAGCATTCGTTTGCAAGCACCGTCCACCACTTGAAGGAAGCGGTCAGCGCCAACCAGATGATGGTGATGGGACACGTCAACCAGGGTAAGGTCTTGTCGATGACCGGGCTGCATCTGGCCGGCGCCGAGAGCTTCCTGGTCGGCAGCCCGCACATGGGCAAGATGGCCTTCGGCATGAACCCGGCAGCAGGTGCGGTACTGCCCGCGCGAATTTACGTGTGGTCCGATCACGGCAAGGCCTATGTCGGCTATTTCAAGCCATCCTCACTGATGACACAAATCTCCCCGGCTTTCGGGAAAATGGCCGGCATGCTCGACCAGAAATTCGCGATGATCACGCAGGGCGCGACTCGTTGAACAACTCCCGGGCGGGCGGGTTAATCCGCCTGCCCGATTCCTTTCCGCAAACACGGGAGAGTGCAATGTTCAACTTCCGCAATATTTCGCTGGGCGAGGCGACGGCCACGGCGCTGGCCTTGCTGGCGGCCTCCGTGTCACCGCTGGCGTTCGACTGGGCCGCCACCGGCGCGGTATCGATGCACACCCTGGGTATCGAAGCCATCGTACCCGCCGTCATCGTGTGGGCCGTATTGATCCTGGCAGCGCCGGCGCTGGGATGGCGAAGGCTGGCCACGGCGGGGAAATTGGCGGTGGTCGGCGGCATACTCGCCGTCATCGGCCTGGAAACTGTCCGCATCATCGGTTTTCGGGTCTTTCAGGCGATGCCCGGCTCGATGCCGATGCTGATGGGTGTACTGCTCACCGACCGTTTCATGGACGGGCCGAACGTGTGGTCGAACGTCGCAGGCTGGGCCGACCACTTCTGGAACGGAATCGGCTTCGTGTTCATCTTCTATGCCGTGTTCGGTCGACAGCGCTGGTGGGTCGGGACGCTTTACGGCTTGGCCATCGCCACCGTCTTCATGTCGGGTCCGGTGATGAACCTCATCGGCGCCGGCCACTTCGGGCAGGAATTTGCACCGGTCAAGTTCCCCCTGACGGTCTACCTGGCACACATCGCCTTCGGCAGCTTGCTTGGCTGGGTCGGACAGCACTCCAAATCGACACCCGATGACTTGTTCCACACGCTGTTTGGCCGGTCGGCATCAGGTGCTTCGCAGCAGACGAACACGTGACGGGTCTGGAATTCCTCCGAGCCCTTCGGTTTTGCGTTGCACGGCGATTTGTTGGCCAAGCCCCTGGCAAAGGGGATGGGATGTGAAGAAAAGCTTTTCCGAAAAGAAGATCATCGGCTTTCAGCGTGAAACCGAAAAACCCGTCGACGCCAGACACCTGGAATCGGCCATGCCAGGAGTCAATCGAATGATTACGCAACGCGTGGATTTCCCCGGATACGACGGCAGTCTGCTGGCTGCACGGCTCGACCTGCATCCTGCGCCACCGCGTGCGTACGCATTGTTCGCGCATTGCTTTACCTGCGGCAAAGATGTGCTGGCCGCCTCACGCATCAGTGCGGCTCTGAACGCGCAGGGAATTGCCGTTCTGCGCTTCGACTTCACCGGACTGGGCATGAGTGAAGGCGAGTTTGCCAATACCAATTTCAGCTCCAATGTGGCCGACCTGGTAAAGGCAGCTGATTTCCTGCGCGACAACTATCGGGCACCGGAACTTCTGATCGGGCACAGTCTGGGCGGTGCCGCCGTACTGTCGGCCGCACACGAGATTCCCGAAGTGAGGGCCGTGGTCACTTTGGGCGCACCGTCCGAGCCGCTGCATGTCGCCAAGCAACTGGGGGGCGATACATTGGCGAAGCTCGACTCCGAGCGCGAAGTGAGCGTATGTCTTGCAGGTCGTCCATTTCGAATCCAGCGGCAGTTCCTGGATGACCTCAAGGCCCAGCGCATGCATGAACGCATCGCATCGCTGGGCTGCGCCCTGCTGGTGATGCACGCGCCGCTGGATGACACGGTCGGCATCGATCAGGCGCGGCGGATCTTCGAAGCCGCCCGGCATCCCAAGAGTTTCGTTGCACTGGACGGCGCCAACCACTTGCTGACCGATCGTGTGCACGCCACATATGCAGCCAACGTGATCGCTGCCTGGGTGGCGCCGTATCTGTCCGAGCCGGCCCCGCAGCCGGTGCTGGACGATGGACAGGTGCGCGTGACCGAGAGCGGCACCGGGCGCTACACCCAGCACGTGCAAGCCGGTCGGCATCACCTGCTGGCAGACGAGCCGACCCATGTTGGCGGCAACGATGCCGGCCCCGGTCCGTTCGATTATCTGCTGGCAGCCCTGGGTGCCTGCACCACGATCACACTGCGCATGGTTGCCGAACGCAAGGCCTGGCCGTTGCCGCCGCTCAAGGTCACGCTTTCGCATCGGCACGTCCACGCAAACGATTGCGCGTATTGCGAATCGACCGACGGCAAGGTGCTGGAAATCGAGCGCACGATACACTTTCCCGCCTCGATCGACCCGGTTGTACGCGGGCAGCTTCTGGACCTTGCCGACCGTTGCCCGGTACACCGGGCGCTGAGCGGAGAGATCAAGGTCCGAACTCGCGCAAAAGACGATGCAACAGACACGTCCGGCTAGGTCGAGCGGGCATCATCGAGAGATTCAAAACCGGGAAAACGTCATGCAAGCCATCTGGAAAGACTGCGTCATCGCCGAAAGCGACCATACTGTCGTCGTCGAAGGCAATCATTATTTCCCGCCGGAGTCGCTCAAGCGAGAATATTTCCGCGACAGCAGCCAGCACTCGACGTGCCCCTGGAAAGGCACGGCCAGCTATTTCGATGTCGTCGTCGACGACGAGGTCAATGCCGGGGCAGCGTGGTACTACCCCGAGCCCGAGCCTGCGGCCGCACAGATTCGCGGCCATGTTGCTTTCTGGCGGGGCGTGAAAGTGCGCGACTGACCCGGGTCAATGAACGCCATGGAGCATGCACGTTGAACACGGCACACCTCCGCGCCAGCCATCCAGCAAGCGTCCATTGGTGCCGGCGTTGCGCGGGATGGCTGTTGCTTGGGGCTGCGTTGCTCGGCATAGCCGGTTGTGCCACGCGCGTATGGAACACGCGGATCAAACCTGTCGGCGTGGAGGATCGCTACGAGTTCAGGACGCGCTTCCCGCACCTTCCCCGCGATACCTTCGTGGTCCTTGCCTTCTCCGGTGGCGGCACCCGTGCAGCCGCCTTCAGCTACGGCGTACTGGAAAAGCTGCGCGACACCGTTGTCACGGTGGATGGGCAGCCGACGCGTCTGCTGGACCTGGTGGACGTGATCACCTCGGTATCCGGGGGCAGCTATACCGCGGCTTATTACGGCCTGTTCGGCGACCGCATCTTCGACGACTACCCGGCACGTTTCCTGTATCGCAACTGGCAGGGCGAATTGCTGGATTTGCTGCTGCACCCCGGCCATCTGCTCTCGATCGCCAGCTCCCATTACAACCGCAGTGACTTGGCCGCCGCCTACCTTAATCGCACCCTTTTCGATGGCAAGACATTTGCCGACATGTCGCCAGCAGGCTTGCCGATGATCATCATCAACGCGAGTGACTTGAACAACTCAACCACGTTTTCATTCATCCAGCAGCAGTTCGATTTCCTGTGTTCGGACCTGTCGACCTATCCAGTCGCCGACGCGGTCGTGGCATCGGCAGCAGTGCCAGGGCCATTCGCGCCGATGGCATTGCGCAACTATGCCGATTGTCCGCAAAGGCACCAGCCCTGGGTCGCACAGTCGCTGGCACACGACGACCGGCTTTCGCGCCGCTACGCTGTAGCACTGGCGCTGTCGCGCTACGACGACCCCAGGAAAATGCCGATCCTGCGCTTGGTCGACGGCGGCGTGACCGACAACCTCGGCGTGCGCGGCTCGATGATGAGTCCGGTGGCGCAGTACGGCGACGTGTCGGACATGGCCGGTGCGTTCACGCCCGGACAATTGCGCCGCGTCCGAAATGTGCTGGTCATCGTCGCCAATGCACAGGTCTATGCACCCTATGCGTGGTCGGAGAACGGCCGCGAGCCCGGCCTCATCGACACCTTGAGCGCATCGTTCGATGCCGCGTTGGGCATCCTCAACAACGAGACTGCAGCACTCGCCAAGAGGGGTTTCCTGAAATGGGCGCAGCACGTCAACGCGATGCGCCCGCCCGGTGCGCCCAAGGTGGACGTGAACTTCGTGGTGCTGACGTTCAACCAGATCACCGATCCCGCCGAGCGTCAACGCTTCAACGCGATGCCGACGACCTTTCATCTGCAGCCCGCGCAGGTGGATGCCCTGCGCGCCCTGGCAGGTCAGTTGCTCGACGAGTCACCGGAGTTCCGGTCGTTCCTGCGGGACTTGCAGAACGATGGGAAATGATGCCCGCGTTCGACAGAGCAAACGTTTCCCGCATGCTGCACCGGCCCAATGACTCGCCCTGCCCCGGAAACCGCAGGCACTACAAGCCTCCCAGGCGCGCGGTAGATGCCATTCGCCCCATCAATAGCATGCCGAAAGACCCACCCTTCGCAGTCGGGACATGCATCATGCGCATGCCGGCATCCGTCCATTTGAGCGGCGCGCGTGCACTCGATGCCTCCATCCACGAACAAGGCGTCTGTGCGCCGGATTTCGCACCAAATGAATCCTTTTGCGCCCGGGCCAGCTCTATGGGTTGCCGGACCCTCCCGGCCCACTCTTACGGAGACATGCATCATGAACAGCGCCGGCGCAGATGCAAATGACCCCTGCCCAGGGGACCTGGCATGCTCTCGATCGATCGCCTGATCCAGCGCATCTGGCCAAGAATCACACAGCGCGTTTAGTTCCCATGCAAGGCGTCGGCTCGTCATGAAAGATTTCGACTGCCCCACCGGTCCATATGCTGTCACCATGAACCTTCCCATCCGGATTCCGGACCCACTCACAGGAGGTGCAGCATGAGGCACGACCCTACATTGGTGGAAGCGGCCCGTCGGGGTGAGTTTTTCGCCCTTGAGCAACTGCTCACCGCTTGCCGACCCGACCTTCGCCGCATCGCGAATACGCAATGCGCATCCGGGGTGGACGCGGAGGATGCGGTGCAGGAATCCCTGCTGTTGATCTACAAGCGAATCGGGGCGTTGCGCACCATCGCGTCGTTCCCGGCGTGGACATTTTCAATCGTGCGCCGGGAATGCCATCGACTCTGGCGAGCGATGCGTGGAGAGACGACATTGCCTGAGGCAGACCATCCGCTGTTCGCCTATGTCGACAACTTCGAACTGCGCAGCGATCTAGCCGCAGCGATTCAATCGCTGCCGGACAAGTATCGTGAAGCCATTATCCTGCGCGACTTTGAGGAGTTCTCCATCAGCGAGATCGCCGACCGGCTACGGCTCACCCGCGCAGCGGTGAAGAGCCGTATCCATCGTGGCCGCCAGATGGTGCACGAATACATGCAAGACTGACACTGGAGGCATCGCCTTGAACTGCGCTCTCGATATCTCGCGCCCACCCTTCACCCGCGTATTGCGCGAGCACGGCCTCGATCTGCCACGCACACCGCTGGAAATCCTGCAGGTCAACGTGGGTAAGCTGTGCGACCTGGCCTGCCATCACTGCCATGTGGAGGCCGGCCCGAAGCGCACGGAAATCATGCAGCGCGTGACCGTGGAACGGATCCTCGACCTGCTCGCCGAGGCGCCGTACATCCACACCGTGGACCTCACCGGCGGCGCACCGGAAATGAACCCGCATTTCCGCGACCTGGTGCGTGCCGCGCGGCGCATGGGCAAGAAGGTGATCGACCGTTGCAACCTGACCATCCTGCTGCGCGAGGGCCAGGAAGACACCGCCTGTTTTCTTGCCGAGGAAGGCGTGAACGTGGTCGCCTCGCTGCCGTGCTATACCAAGGCCAACGTGGAAAAACAGCGCGGCCGGCACGTCTTCGACCCCTCGATCCGCGCCCTGCGCATGCTGTGCGAACTGGGCTACGGGCAGCCCGGCAGCGGACTGGAACTGGACCTGGTCTACAATCCGGTCGGTGCCTCCCTGCCGCCTGCCCAGGCCGCGCTGGAAGCCGACTACAAGCGCGAACTGGCCGAGCATTTCGGCATCCGTTTCAACCATCTCTTCACCATCACCAACATGCCGATCAGGCGTTTCCTGCACCTGCTCGAACGCGAAGGGCGCTACGAAAGCTACATGCAGACCCTGCTCGATGCCTTCAATCCGCAGGCTGCGCAAGGCGTGATGTGCCGCAACCTGCTGTCGGTCGACTGGCGCGGGCATCTGTACGACTGCGACTTCAACCAGGCGCTCGATCTGCCCCTGGGCAACCGGTCCCGCACGCTGTGGGATATCCACTCCCTGTCGGAGATCGAAGCCCTGCCCATTGCCTTCGATGCACACTGCTTCGGCTGCACTGCCGGCAGCGGCAGCTCCTGCGGCGGCGCGTTGGCCTGAGCCTTTACCCACCAAGTACGGAGACAACCCATGCCATCCGATGCCCTCGACACCCTGGCGTCCGTCAACCCGGTGCCCGGCAACGAAACAGTGCACGAGAAGGTCCGCAGCTATTACGGCGAAACCCTCAGGGGAACCGGCGACCTTCGCACCAGCGCCTGCTGTATCAACACGGAAGTGCCTCTACATGTGCGCGAAACACTTGCCCTGCTGCATCCGGAAGTGACCGAGCGTTTCTACGGTTGCGGGTCGCCGATTCCCGATGCGCTGGAAGGCGCCACCGTGCTGGACCTGGGATGCGGCACCGGGCGCGACGTGTTCGTGCTGTCGCGGCTGGTGGGCGAGTCCGGACGCGTGATCGGCGTGGACATGACTGCCGAGCAGCTGGCGATCGCCGAGCGCCACCGCGACTATCATGCCGCCGCCTTCCGGCATGCGCGCAGCAATGTGACGCTGCTGTCGGGCGACCTGGCCGCACTGGACCGCCTGGGCATCGAGGATGGTTCGGTCGACGTGGTGGTGTCCAACTGCGTGCTCAACCTGGTGCCCGACAAGGCCCGCGCCTTCGAGCAGATCGTTCGCGTGCTCAAGCCCGGTGGCGAGTTGTATTTCTCCGACGTGTTCGCCGACCGGCGTCTGCCCGCCGCTCTGATGGAAGATCCGGTGCTGCTGGGCGAGTGCCTGGCCGGCGCCCTGTACACCGAGGATTTCCGCCGTCTCCTGGCTGCGCTCGGCATCCACGACCCGCGCATCTGCGAACGTTCGCCGATCGACATCACCGATGAGCTGATCCGTGAGCGTATCGGCTTTGCCCGTTTCGACTCGATCACCTGGCGTGCGTTCAAGCTGTCGCTGGAGGACCGCTGCGAGGATTACGGCCAGGTCGCCACGTACCTGGGTACGCTTGTCGGCAAGCCGCATGGTTTCGATCTGGACGACCACCACGCCTTCGAGACCGGCAAGCCGGAGCGGGTCTGCGGCAACACCGCGGACATGCTGGTCGACACACGCTATCGCAGGCACTTTCGCGTCACCGGCGACAAGCGTCGGCATTTCGGCCTGTTCGATTGCAGCACGCCGGCTGCATCCGCGTCCCCGGCCACCTCGGGCCAGGCCTGCTGCGGATGATGAACGCTCCACATGCGCGAGCACCCGTTCCGGCGTTGTCGGTGATCGTCCCGGTAGCGCCAGGCGACACCACCTGGCGGCAGCTGTTGCCTGATCTGGGTGCGTTGCGCATGGGGGCCGAGGTCATCGTGGTACAGGCCGATCACCAGGAGATTTCCGCGCCGCACGGCTGGCCGGCGCACCTTGTGCTTCGCCTGTACCGCGCACCGGCAGGACGCGCCCGACAACAGAACGTGGGCGCTGCAGTCGCGCGCGGCGATATGTTGTGGTTCGTGCATGCCGACTCGCGGCTTCCCGCAAGAACCTTGCTTGTGCTCGAACGCTATCTGGAGGGACCGGCCGATGCACTGGCCTTTTTCGATCTGCGTTTTGCGACTGACGGCCCGCGTCTTGCCTTCCTCAATGCCTGGGGCGCAAACCTGCGCTCGCGCTGGTTCGGCCTGCCCTTCGGCGACCAGGGCCTGCTGCTGCCGCGTGTACGCTTCGAGGCGCTGGGTGGCTTCGACGAAACGCTGGGCAAGGGCGAGGATCACCTGCTGGTGTGGCAGGCGCGTCACTCCGGGCTGCCGCTGCGCAGTCTGAACGCGCCGATCCTGACCAGTGCGCGGACCTACATACGCGGCGGCTGGCTGCGCACCACCGTACGGCACGCCGTTCTGACCCTGGCCCAGATCCGCCATGCCCGGCGCATTCTTCGCGGACGGCGCTCGTGAGCACGGCGCTGGCCATCTTCGTCAAGACCCCCGGCACATCGCCGGTGAAAACCCGCCTTGCGCAGACCCTGGGGCGCGAGCAGGCCGAACGTTTCCATGTCCTGGCTGCGCAGGCTGTGGCCGCCGTGGCCTGTACGGCCGGCCCGGACATTCTGCCCTATTGGGCTGTTGCCGAATCCGCGGCACTCGGCCATCGGCTATGGACGCAATTCCCTGCCATCTGGCAAGGCACTGGCGGACTGGGCGAGCGCATGGACCGCGTGTTTTCCCGCTTGCAACGCCGGCATGGGAAGGTGCTGCTGCTGGGCGCGGACACGCCGCAAATCGACACCGCTATCCTGCATGCGGCTTGCCGCGCCCTGGAAGATCCAGCAACACCCCACGTGATCGGTCCGGCCAGCGACGGCGGTTTCTGGCTGTTCGGCGCCCGCTGTCCGGTCCCATCGGATATCTGGCATGCACCGCCTTACTCCTCCAGCCAGACTGCACGCATATTCGAGGATCGGCTTTCGACGCTTGGCGGCATCGCGCACCTTTCGATGAAGACCGACCTCGACCATGCCGAGGACCTGCCCGCACTCGTGTGCGAACTCGACGCCTTGCCTGCACCCCTCCCCGCCCAGCAGGCCCTGCGCGCCTGGCTGGAGAAATGGTTAGGGTGCAGCGACTCCAACGAGACCCCAAGATGCACACCGCCCTGCTGATCATCGCCCTGCTGCTGGCCGCCAGCAATGCGCCAATGACAATTTCAAGGGCGTTGCCGCCCTGCACGGCAGCGGTGTCGCCGGGTACAGGACAAGCCTGGCCTGGACCAGCCTGACCACACTCGCGGGATCCCTGGTTTCGGCCCTGGTGGCCGGGACCCTGCTGCATGCCTTCACCGGTGCGGGCCTGGTACCGGGGCCAGTGACCACGCAAGCGAATTTTGCCCTGGCCATGGCCGGAGGCGCCGGACTCACGGTGGCCATGGCGAGTTGGCGCGGGCTGCCGATATCGACCACCCATGCCCTGATCGGCGCCATGACGGGAGCCGGCCTGGTGGTGGCCGGCAGCAGCCTGCATTTCGCCACGCTGGGAACGTCCTTTCTGCTGCCGCTGCTGGCCAGCCCGATCCTCGCCATGCTGCCCGCCTGGCTGCTGCGCCCGGTTTTCCGGGGTTTGGCGGAACGCGCGGCACGGATGCCGGAATGCGTGTGCCGGATACCCGGCGCGATGGTGCAAACCCCGGATGGACAAACCTTGCACATGGCCGGCGAAACCGTATCCGACAGCCACGTCGCATGCGCAAGGCACGGTGTCCGCAACCGTTGGTTGCGACCGGATGCGCGCGGGGCGGTGAACAGCCTGCTGTTTCTGTCCGGGGGTGCTGCCAGCTTCGCACGAGGCCTGAACGACACGCCCAAGATCGCGGCCTTGCTGCTACCCCTGGCATCGCTGGATGCATCCACCTCGACCGGACTGGTCGGCGTGGCCATGATGGTGGGAGGACTCGTGGGGGCACACCGCGTGGCTCGCACCATGAGCCACCGCATCACCCGCCTTGACCCGGGCAATGCCCTGTCGGCCAGCCTGACCACGGCATTGCTGGTCGGTACGGCGAGTTTCAACGGGCTACCTGTATCGACCACCCATGTATCGGTCGGAGCACTGGCAGGAGCCGGTGGCAGACAGGGTGTGGACGGTCGTGTGCTGGGCCGGGTGATCGTGTCCTGGGTCGTCACCTTGCCGGTAGGGGCACTGCTGGGCGCGATGTGCATGTTGGGGTTACGCTAGTCCTCTCGGAGCATCGACTCCGATCGACAAGGCACAAGGCCATGACACCGACCCGATACGATCACCCCTCCCGGCAACACCTGCCACGCTGGGCGCGTTACGTCGCCTGGCTGGGATTCTGGACAGGCCTCGCAGCGAGCCTGCTGATGCTGCTGGCCGGGCCGGCCTACCGGCTGCACATCGTCAGTCTCGGCACGGCGTTCTCGCTGCTGGGGATGGCGGCCAAAGGCGGCGTGGGCGCTGCCGTGATTGCCCTGACCGGGCTGATCCTGAGTCTGCTGGCAAGACGATCGCGCCTGGCCTGGATCGCCGGGCTGGGGCTGCTGATGGGCCCGCTGGCCTTTGTCCCGCCGTGGCTGTTCATGCACAAGGCGCGCAGTGTGCCGCCGATCCATGACATCAGCACGGACACCCGGAACCCGCCGGCCTTCCAGGCCGTGCTGGCACTGCGCAAGCCCGGTGACAACAGTGCGGTCTATGCCGGACCGAAGCTGGCCGCGCAGCAGCATGCCGCCTATCCGGACATCCGCCCGCTGCATTTTGCCCAGCCGCCGGACAAGGTGTTCGCCGCCGCACTCGCGGTGGCGAAGGACATGGACTGGCACATCGATGCCGATCATCCGAAGGCCGGGCGCATCGAGGCCACCGCCACCACGTTCTGGTTCGGCTTCAAGGACGACGTGGTGATCCGCGTTGAGCCTGACGGCACGGGCACGCGGCTGGATATCCGCTCCGCCTCGCGCATCGGTGTCAGCGACGTGGGCAAGAATGCTGATCGCATCCGTGACTTTCGCAGCCGTATTGACCAACGCCTTCGCGCCCCGGGCTGATGCCTTTCAGCTCTCGCTGGCGGGACGTTCCCGGTCGCCGTCCCGCCCCGAACGCACAAAGGGCTGCCAAAGCAGCCGTGGCAGTTGCTGTTCGCGCATTTCGCGAAAGACGTCGAGGCCCAGGCGCATGGCGGCCTGGGTTTCGCGGGGACGCTCGCGATAAGTGCCGAACCAGCGATCCCACCAGGATGCATTGAAGCCGAAATTGCGATTGTGCTCGTCGGCATGTACCGAATGGTGGATGCGATGCATGTCCGGGGTCACCACCACCCAGCGCAACACGCGGTCCAGACGCTCGGGCAGCGCCACGTTGGCATGCGTGAACAGGGCCAGGCTGCTGAGAATGATCTCGAAGATCAGCACCGCCAGCGGCGGCGCGCCCAGGGCCACGACTGCGCCGAGCTTGATGCCCAGCGAGAAAAGGATCTCCAGCGGATGAAAGCGCACCGCCGAGGTCGCATCCAGTGCCAGGTCGGTGTGATGCACCCGGTGCAATCGCCACAACCAGGACACCCGGTGCATCAGACGATGCTGCCAATAGATGACCAGGTCGAGCAGCAGCACGCTCAGGCTTACGGAAAGCCAGTACGGTGCGTCGATCAGGTGAAACAGGCCCACATGCGTGCCTTCAAGGCGCAGGGCCACCGCGAAGGCCAGCCAGGGGGTGAACAGACGCAGGCTCAGGGTGTCGATCAGGCCGAAGCCAAGATTCACCGGCCAGCGACGCGTGCGTCTTGGTTCGGCGCGATTGCGCGGGAAGCGCCATTCGGCGAGCAGCAGCACGGCCAGCAGGACCGCGAAGAAACCAAGCCGGATCACGCCCTCAGTCATCGGAAGGTTCTCCGCGGGCCTTGCGGCGTGCCTGGCGCAAGGCATCCAGTCGCTCTTTCACCTTGATCTCCAGGCCGCGCCCGACCGGTTCGTAGAACACGGTGTCGCCCAGTTCATCGGGAAAGCACTGCTGGTCCAGCGCCACGCCACCGGCAGCATCGTGGTCGTATTGGTACCCCTTGCCGTAGCCGAGTCCCTTCATGAGTTTCGTCGGCGCATTGCGCAGGTGCATCGGCACTTCCAGCGTACCTGTCTCTCCGACAACCGCCCTCGCCTTGTTGTAGGCCGCATAGGCCGCATTGCTCTTGGGTGCGATGGCCAGGTAGATTGCCAGTTGCGCCAGCCCCAGTTCGCCCTCGGGCGTACCCAGACGCTCGTAGGTATCCCAGGCATCGAGCGCCATCTGCCATGCACGCGGGTCGGCCAGGCCGATGTCCTCGACCGCCATGCGTGTCAGGCGCCGCGCCAGGTAGGCGCGGTCGCAGCCACCGTCGAGCATGCGCGTGAGCCAGTACACAGCGGCGTCCGGGTCGGAGCTGCGCACCGACTTGTGCAGCGCCGATATCTGGTCGTAGAACTGCTCGCCGCCCTTGTCGAAGCGTCGCGTGCGATCAGCCAGCACCTGTTCCAGGGTGGCCGGATCGATGCATCCGTCGGTGGCGAGTTCGGCGGCGATTTCCAGCAGCGTCAATGCGCGGCGCACATCGCCGTCGGCGGCCTGTGCGATCAATGCCAGTGCATCGTCGTCGACGCTCAGTTTCTGCCCTCCCAGGCCACGCCCGGTATCGTCCAGCGCACGCTTTAGCGCCAGCACGATGTCCTCGCGCCCAACCGCATCCATCACGTGCACGCGGCAGCGCGAGAGCAGCGCCGAATTGAGTTCGAACGAGGGGTTCTCGGTAGTGGCCCCGACGAACAAGATCACGCCCTTCTCGATGTGCGGCAGGAAGGCATCCTGCTGGGCCTTGTTGAAGCGGTGCACCTCATCGACGAACAGCACCGTACGCCGGCCTTGGGCGAAATGAACCTCGGCCTCGGCCAGCGCCTTGCGCACATCCGGCAGACCCGAGAGCACTGCGGAGATGGCGCGAAATTCGGCATCGGCGTACCTGGCCACCAGCAGCGCCAGGGTGGTCTTGCCACAACCGGGCGGCCCCCACAGCACCATCGAATGCACGCGACCGTCCTCCAGCGCGCGGCGCAGCGCACTGTCCGGTCCGGCCAGGCGCGGCTGGCCGACAATCTCGTCCAGGCTGACCGGGCGCATGCGCTCGGCCAGCGGCTTGAGCACCTCCGGCTCGGCGAACAGGCCCGGTGTGGCGGGGGCATAACGCTGCGTCATGCCGGCATGATAGAGATTCGGCGTCACGTCTGCATGGATCGCATGAACATTATCAACTGGGGGCATCCATAGTGACGCACCGTTGTTCCCGGTGCTGGATTCGGCATGTTTGTGGCTTTGGTCATCTGGCGCGGTCCACGGCCCATGCTCGATCGCCTTCAGCCTCAGGCTGACGAACTCGAGCGCCTGCGTGTCGATATCGACACCACGGATGTGGTCCCGTAGTAACCCTGACCGCAGTACCTGCCTATTGGCCTCGCTGCTTGCCGCGCATGGGCGGCGTGACCTTGGCGATCTCGTTGTCCTCGGGCGTCCAGGGGCTGCCGGTGCGCTGTTCGATGTAGTCACGGATCAGCCGGCGAACGACCTGGGAGGATGTGGCGTCCTCTTCGGCGCACAGTTGTTCGAACACGGCTTTCTTGCGCGGATCGATAAGAACGGTCAGGCGGGCCGTGCGTTTTTCGATTGCCATGATGGGATTTCCCGGCTTACACTAGATTCGTATTGGATGATAATATAATTATCATTTGTTGCACATCATTGCCACATCCTGGCGCTGCTTCGACACCGCCCCCATCGGGACGTCAGAGTGACCTATCCGACCCTTGCCCAACCGCTGCCGGTGCTGATCTCCCTGGTCAGCGCATGGCTGTTGCTGGGCATGCTCGGGCTGCTGCAGCCGCGCCGTGTCGGATGGGTGGCGCACGTGCTGTTCCCGCTCGGCGCCCTGGTGGCCCTGGGCGTGGCCGCGGTGGCGGCCTTGGCACTGGGCAGCGGCTTCACGCCACAGGCCCTGGTATTGCCGCTCGGTCTTCCCGACCTCCCTTTCCACCTGCGCCTGGATGCGCTGTCGGGTTTCTTCCTGATGCTGCTGGGCATCGCCGGCGCTGGCATATCCATTTTCGCTGCCGGCTACTTCCGCCAGGGCGAAGGAACCGCTCCCGGCCTGATGGGGCTGCAGTACCACGTATTCCTGGCCAGCATGGCACTTGTGATGCTGGCCGATGACGCCTATCTGTTCATGGTGGCGTGGGAAACCATGGCACTCAGCTCCTATTTCCTGGTGACCTCGCAGCACCGCATTCCGGAAATCCGGCGCGCCGGCTTCATCTACCTGCTGATGGCGCACATCGGCGCGCTGTCGATCCTGCTGTGTTTCGGTGCCATGCATGGAGGCAACTGGACGATGACCTTCGACGCCATGCGTGGAGCATCGTTGTCATCGGTCTGGGCCGGAGCAGCATTTTGCCTGGCGCTGTTCGGGTTCGGCGCCAAGGCCGGTCTGTTTCCCGTCCACATCTGGCTGCCCGAGGCGCACCCGGCTGCGCCTTCGCCGGTGTCGGCCATGATGAGCGGGCTGATGCTGAAGACGGCAATCTACGGCCTCCTCCGCGTGAGCATGGACCTGCTGCACACCGGACCGTGGTGGTGGGGAATGCTGACCATGCTGGTTGGACTGTTCACCGCACTCTTCGGAGTGGTGTTCGCAGCTGTGCAGACAGACATGAAACGGCTGCTGGCCTATTCGTCGATCGAGAACATCGGCCTGATCATCGCTGCCGTGGGTCTGGCATTGCTGGCGCGCTCGTTCGGCATGGACCTGCTGGCTGCCCTGGCATTGGCGGCAGCATTGATCCACGCCTTCAATCACGCCCTGTTCAAGAGCCTGCTGTTCCTGGCCACCGGATCGGTGCTGCACGCCACCGGCGAGCGCAACCTGGGCAAGCTCGGCGGTTTGATCCGCTACATGCCCTGGGTGGCAATGCTGGCACTGGTTGGCACCCTGGCCATCGCCGGCCTGCCGCCGCTGAACGGGTTCGTGTCCGAATGGCTGATGCTGCAGGCCTTCCTGTCGACGCCGTCGATCCCGCACAGCTTCATCAACATGATCGTGCCGCTGGGCGCCGCCCTCGTGGCCTTGACGGCCGCGCTGGCCGGCTACGTGATGGTGAAGTTCTACGGTGTGATCTTCCTCGGCCAGCCACGCGAGCCGCGGCTCAGGCATGCGCATGGTGCCGGGATCCTGGAACGCATCGGCCTGGCCTGGCTCGCACTGGGATGCATCCTGATCGGCATCTTCCCACAGGCGGCGCTTGATGCCGTGGCCAGTGTCACGCATGCGTTGACCGGTGCGGTGGTGCGCCGAGGAGGCTCGGCATGGTGGATCGCTCCGGTATCGCCGGAACAGGCGTCCTACAGCGGCCTCTGGTTGCTGGCAGGCCTGCTCGGCGTGATAGCTGCGGTCTTCGTCATCGTGCGTCTTTTCTATCACGGCCGTGTGCGACGCTCTCCACCCTGGGACTGTGGCTACCGCTGGCTGACGCCGCGCATGCAGGACACGGCCGAGGGCTTCGGCCAGCCGATCCGGCGCATTTTCGGGCCGTTCTTCCGCATCGAGCGCGAATTGCCTGCAGCCGACGATGCGCAGCCGCACTATGCCATTCGCATCGAGGATCGCACCTGGCGTGCGATCTACGCCCCGATCACCGCGATCGTGCGCCGTCTTGCTGACGCAGTGGCCGTAGTGCAGCGTGGCCGCCTTTCGGTGTACCTGCTGTACAGCTTCCTGACTCTGATCGTGCTGCTGATATTCGTCCTGTGAACATGATCGCATTGCTCCGCCAACTGGCCGAAGCCCTGCTTGCCATCGCCCTGGCGCCGTTGCTGGCCGGCTGGGTGGCGCAGTGCCGGGCATGGCTGCAGAACCGTTCGGCACCTTCACTGCTGCAACCCTATCGCACGCTGCGCAAGCTGTTCCACAAGGATGCGGTACTGGCCGAACAGGCCTCGCCGCTGTTTCGCATCACGCCTTATGTGGTATTCGGCACAATGATGCTGGCCGCGGCCATCATCCCCTCGGTGACCACCGACGTGCCTTTCGCGCGGGTGGCCGATGCGATTGCCCTGGTCGGCCTGTTCGCCACGGCACGCGTATTCATGGCGCTGGCGGCCATGGACATCGGCACCGCCTTCGGCACGCTCGGCGCGCGTCGCGAGATGATGGTCGGCTTTCTCGCCGAACCGGCGCTGCTCATGGTGCTGTTCAACGCCTTCCTGATGTACGGCAGCACTGCGCTGCCCACCGTGGTTCATGACGCACTTGCATTCGACACACACGGTCTGCTCCTGCGACCGAGCCTGGCATTCGCCGGCGTGGCCTTCGTCATGGTGCTGCTGGCCGAGAATGGACGCATCCCCATCGACAACCCGACCACCCATCTCGAGCTGACCATGATCCACGAGGCAATGCTGCTCGAGTATTCGGCACGCCACCTGGCACTGATGGAATGGGCCTCGTGGCTGAAACTGTTCAATTACGCCTGCATCGGGTTTGCATTGTTCGCCCCCTGGGGCATCGCCCTGCATGCCGATACCGCCTCACCGTTGCTGCTGGCCCTGGCCCTGCTGGTGCTCAAGCTGACCGTGGCCGGTGCCGTGCTGGCGGTGATCGAGACCGTGTCGGCCAAGCTGCGCGTGTTCCGCGCCCCCGAATTCCTGAGCATGGCTTTCCTGCTCGCCGTGCTCGGCATCCTCGTGCACCTCCTGTTGCGGTCCTGACCATGCACATGCCTTCACTCGCCACCCAGTTCCTGCATGTGCTCGCTGCCGGTCTGCTGCTGATCTCGTTCGCGATGCTGGCCCAGCGCCGGATCCGGCGCCTGATCGTACTGCTGGCCTGGCAGGGCGCCCTGCTATCGGCCTCGACGCTGCTGGTGGCGATCACCGCCCATCAGGCGCACCTGTACTATTCGGCGGCGCTGACCCTGGCACTGAAAGTGATCGTCCTGCCCTGGATCCTGATGCGGCTGATGAAACGTCTGGGCATTGCCGGCGAGGTCGAGCCACTGGTCAATGTTTCCACCCTGATGCTGGTCGGCCTGGCGCTGGTGATCTTCGCCTTCGGCCTGGCGCAACCGGTCAGCGCACTGGCGACAACGGTGACCCGACAGGCCCTGGGTATCGCGCTGGCGGTGATCCTTCTGGCATTCCTGATGATCATCGCCCGGCGCAAGGCGGTCACCCAGGTCATCGGCATCCTGGCACTGGAGAACGGCCTGTTCTTCGCCGCCACCAGCGCCACCTACGGCATGCCGATGGTGGTCGAGCTGGGTATCGCGCTGGACCTGCTGGTCGGCGTATTCGTGTTCGGCATCTTCTTTTTCCACATCCGCGAGCAGTTCGACAGCCTCGACCTGCATCACTTCGAATCGCTCAAGGAGGAATGACGTGGAACTGCTGCTGGTCCTCGCCACGCCCCTGACAGGCGCCCTGTTGCTGGCCTTCCTCGGCGCATACCGCCGGGCGCCGGAAATCAATGTCATCACCAGCCTGGCCACCCTGGGTTTTGCCGTGTTGCTGGTGCTGCGCGTGATTCGGCATGGGCCGATGATGGTCGGAGATGAGCAATTCTTCGTCGATCCGTTCAATGTGTTCCTGATCGCCCTGACCGCCTTCGTGGGCTTCACCACTGCCGTGTTCTCTCGACCGTACATGCGCATCGAGGACGAGCGCGGTCGCCTCACTCCCGTGCGCCTGCGCCTGTACCACAGCATGTACCAGCTGTTCATGGCTTCGATGCTGCTGGCGCTGTCGACCAACAACATGGGCCTCTTGTGGGTGGCGATGGAGGCGGCGACGCTGTCGACAGTGCTGCTGGTGTCGCTGTACCGCACCCGCGAGAGCATCGAGGCGGCCTGGAAGTACTTCATCCTCTGCGGCGTCGGCATCGCCCTGGCGCTGTTTGGCACCATCCTGCTGTACGTGGCCGCCGAAGGCGTGCTTGGCCATGAGGGCATGCGCGCCCTGCTGTGGACGCACCTCGATGCCGTCAAGGGACAACTGGAACCGACCGTGGTGGGCCTGGCCTTCGTGTTCCTGCTGGTCGGTTATGGCACCAAGGTCGGCCTGGCGCCGCTGCACAACTGGTTGCCCGACGCCCACGCCGAAGGTCCGACGCCGGTCTCGGCAGTACTCTCGGGCCTGCTGCTCAACGTGGCCATGTACGCCGTGGTGCGCTGCAAGGTACTGGCCGACGGTGCCATGCATTCACTGTTGCCGGGGCGCATGCTGATGGCCATGGGTCTGCTGACCACCTTGCTGGCGGCATTCTTCCTGTGGCGCCAACGCGACATCAAGCGCCTGTTCGGCTATTCATCGATCGAGCACATGGGCATCATCACCTTTGCCTTCGGCATGGGCGGCCCGCTGGCGAACTTTGCCGCGTTGCTGCACATGACGGTGCACTCGCTGACCAAATCGGCAATCTTCTTTACCGCCGGTCACGCCTCGCAGGTGGCCGGTACCCAGCGTATCGATGGCATCCGAGGGCTGCTTGCAGTCAGCCCGACGGTGGGCTGGGGCCTGATGCTGGGCACCCTGGCCATTCTCGGCACGCCGCCGTTCGGCGTCTTCGCCAGTGAATATCTGGTACTGACCACAGCCATGCGCGAACATCCCTGGGCCATCCCGGCGCTGCTGATTGCCCTGGCCGTGGCCTTTGCCGGCATTTTTCGCCACGTGCAGCCCATGGTGTTCGGAGATACCAACGCCAAGCCCCTGCCGCACTCGCCCGCACTGCTTCCGGTATTCGTGCATCTGGCCCTGGTGTTGATGCTGGGGCTGTACATGCCGCCGGCACTGGCGCGCTGGTACCGCCTGGCTGCCCATCTGATCGGGTAAATGCGATGAACCTGGACACCCTTGAACAAGAGGCCGTGCGAGTACCGTCGAACGTGGCCGTTTCATGTATCACGTTCGGTGCCGAGAGCTGGCTCCAGGCGGCCGACGCCATGCAGCAGGCTGGCGCGGTCCTGTTGACACTTTGGGGCAGCGACGACCGCGATCGCGATGGCCATTTCCGTATCCATGCCGCTTATCTGATGCCCCAACGGCTGTGGATCATCGGCCATGCCATGCCGTCCGATTCCCCCGTCTACCCCTCGTTATCAAGGCTGTTCCCGGTTGCCGATCGTCTGCAACGCGCTGTCCGCGATCTGCTCGGCATACATGCGGACGGCGGTGATGATCGTCCATGGTTGCGCCATGGCGGCTGGCCGGCATCGGTGTTCCCGTTGCGTCGCGACGTCGATCCGGCACATGCCCATGCTGTCCAAAGCAGCGCCTATCCCTTCGTGCACGTAAGTGGGGATGGAGTGCACGAGATCCCAGTCGGCCCGGTGCATGCCGGCACCATCGAACCCGGACATTTCCGGTTTTCCCTGGTCGGCGAAAAAGTGCTGCGTCTGGAGCAGCGTCTGGGCTATGCACACAAGGGCGTTGCCAAACGTTTCGAATCGATGCGCCTTGACGATGGTCACCGACTGGCCGCGCGCGCGTGCGGAGATTCCACTGTAGCTTTCAGCTGGGCCTACTGTTCGGCGCTGGAGTCGATGAACGCCACTGTCGTGCCACCGCGTGCAGTGACACTGCGCGCACTTGCGCTGGAACTGGAACGGGTGGCCAATCATCTGGGTGATCTGGGCGCGCTGGGCAACGATGCCGGACTGGCGTTCGGACAGACCCAGTTCTCCGCGCTCAAGGAACGCCTGCTGCGACAAAATGCTGAAGTATTCGGTCAACGCTACCTGTTCGATCTGGTGGTTCCGGGTGGGGTAGCCAAGGATCCCCCGGAACGCGCCCTGGTTGCACTGTCGTCCGAGCTTTCGGACATCAAGCGGGAGGTGAATGAACTGCGTGTACTCTATACCAACCATGCCGGTCTTCAGGACCGGCTACAGGGCACTGGGTATGTTGATCCGGCTCAAGCACGGACAATGGGTGCGTTGGGATTGGTTGCGCGTGCATGCGGCCTCGCACGCGATCTTCGCGTCGACTTGCCGTGGCCACCCTATGACAAGTTTTTGCCAACCGTAGCCATCTGCGCAGACGGTGACGTTGCGGCACGCTTGCAGGTGAGATTCGACGAGGTACTGGAATCGTTGCGACTGTGCAGTCAGTGGCTGGGCGACATGCCTGCTGGCGCGATTTGTGTCGATCTTCCCGATACGGAACCCGGCCAGCAGGGCATCGGCATGATCGAAGGCTGGCGCGGACCCGTGCTTGCAGCAGTGGAAAGTGGCGTCAACGAGGGAATCAGACGCTGCCACATCCATGATCCGTCGTGGCAGAACTGGCTGCTATTGGAGCGGGCGGTGCTGGACAACATCGTGGCCGACTTCCCGCTGATCAACAAGTCCTTCAACCTTTCCTACAGCGGACACGACGGATAGACACCGATGTTCGACATTCTTTCGCGTATACGCCGTACCGGTCGGCTGAGTGAAACCGGGCCGCAAGCCGGGAAGGCGACTGCGTCCGACCCACTGCAGTCAAAACTTCACCAAACATTCGGGCGTGCACTGTGCATCCGCCAGGTTGACGCCGGATCATGCAACGGCTGCGAGTTGGAAATCCAGGCGCTTGGCAATCCCTACTACAACCTGGAAGGCTCAGGCATCCACTTCGTCGCCAGCCCACGTCACGCCGACCTTCTGCTGGTCACCGGTCCGGTGTCGGTCAACATGGAGGAGGCGCTAAAGCGCACCTACCAAGCCATGCCCAAACCGAAATGGGTCATCGCCGTGGGGGATTGCGGAGCCTGTGGCGGCATTTTCGGTACCAGCTACGCCAGCCGCGGCAGTGTGGGCAACATCATTCCCGTCGATGCCATGGTCAACGGCTGCCCGCCCTCACCCACCGCGCTGATGCAAGCCATCGTCGATGTCACCACTGGCATGCCGCAAAGCGGACAAGGCTGAAGATCGCCAGCCGTTGCAGCACATCAATCAGGGGTGCAACGGGCGAACGTCCGGCATGTTGCCGGCATTGCCGACCACATCCGAGCCCTTGGGCGGCGTGAATGTGAATAAAGAGGCTGGCAGCTTGGGGTTGCGTTGCCAGTCGCTGAAGCGGATTACCGAGCGGGCGCCAAGATGATCGGTGAAACGCATTTCGGCCAAACCATGCGGCCCGAATCCGAGTTCCGCCGACTGGATGTTCTGCCCCGGATCGCGTGGCGTCAGTTTCATCCACGCCAGTCCGTCGCGCATGCCCAGCTCGGTCACCTTGAATTGCCTGTCCAGGCGCGACGGGTCGGTAAGCACGGTCAGCGGACTATGGGCCTCGTTGCGGCTTTGCGGCTGCACGGTAGCCTGTTCAAGATCCGGATCCCAGGTCCAGACCCGGGTACCGTCGGCCACGATCAATTGCTTGTAGGGGCTGGTGGTTTCCCAGCGAAACTGGCGCGGGGCCTGCAAAGCAACGGTGCCATGTGTGGTCGGGCTGTGTTGACCATTGGCATCAGTCAGGGTCTGGGTGAAGCGGCCGCGCAGGGCATGCAGGCCATGGTCGAAGGCATCCAGGCGCGCCCGTGCCGTGTCACCGCCATGGGTGACCGAAGGGAATGCCCGTGGTGCGATCAGCGGCATGAGGAAAAGGGCAAGCAGCAATGGGGCAATGCGGTTTTTCATGGTTACCAATACCCGTGGCGGGAGCAACCGTAGGAGCGGCGAAAGCCGCGATGAGCGCACCGTTTTACAATGCATTGCAAAGCATCGCGCCGGTCGCGGCTTCCGCCGCTCCTGCGGGTAGAGGTGCTCATGGTGTTGTGGGCGCCTTGAAGCGCAGCTGAAGAGGCATCAGTCACGCGGCGGCGGCGCCAGCACCTCGCGGGTGCCGTTGTGCTGCGGCGCGCTGACCACGCCGTCGGCCTCCATCTGTTCGATCAGGCGCGCAGCGCGGTTGTAGCCAATGCGCAGGTGGCGCTGCACACCGGAGATCGAGGCGCGGCGGGTCTGGGTGACGATCGCCACGGCCTTGTCGTAAAGCGCATTGTCGCCACCGCTGCCATCGTCGGCATCCTGCGGTATCCCGGCCTCGTTGATGATCTTGCCGTCGCCCATCGACTGCACTTCCTCCAGGACACCCTCGATGTAGTCGGGTTCACCCTGGGATTTCAGCCATTCGACCACCCCGTGCACCTCGTGGTCATCGACAAAAGCGCCATGCACGCGTTCCGGGGTAGCGGTGCCGGGCGGCAGGTACAGCATGTCGCCATGGCCCAGCAGGGTCTCGGCGCCCGACTGGTCGAGGATGGTGCGCGAGTCGATCTTGCTCGATACCTGGAAGGCGATGCGGGTGGGAATATTGGCCTTGATCAGGCCGGTGATCACGTCCACCGACGGTCGCTGCGTGGCCAGGATCAGGTGAATGCCGGCCGCGCGCGCCTTCTGCGCCAGTCGCGCGATGAGTTCCTCGACCTTCTTGCCGACGATCATCATCATGTCGGCGAATTCGTCGATGATGACGACGATGTTGGGCAGCGCCTGCAACGGCTCGGCAGCAAGTTCGGGCAATTCCGGGTTGGGCCGGAACAGCGGATCGGGGATCGGCTGCCCGTTTTTTTCGGCCTCCGCCACCTTCTTGTTGAAGCCGGCCAGGTTGCGCACGCCAACTGCGGCCATCAGCTTGTAGCGACGTTCCATCTCGGCCACGCACCAGCGCAATGCATTGGCGGCTTCCTTCATGTCGGTGACCACCGGCGCCAGCAGATGCGGAATGCCCTCGTAGACCGACAGCTCCAGCATCTTCGGGTCGATCATGATCAGGCGCACATCGTCCTTGCTGGCCTTGTACAGCAGCGAGAGCACCATGGCGTTGACCGCCACCGACTTGCCCGAGCCGGTGGTACCAGCCACCAGCAGATGCGGCATCTTGCCCAGATCAACGACCACCGGGCGACCGCCGATGTTCTTGCCCAGTGCCAGCGATAGCGCACTACGGGCCGCGTCGTATTCCTTCGAGCGCAGGATCTCGGAAAGGTACACGGTCTCGCGCCTGGTATTGGGAATTTCCAGGCCGATCACGTTCTTGCCGGGAATCACGTCGACCACGCGCACGCTGACCACGGACAGTCCACGCGCGATGTCCTTGTCCAGGTTCGACACCTGGCTGCCGCGCACGCCCGGCGCCGGTTCCAGCTCGAAACGGGTAATGACCGGTCCCGGGTAGACACCCATGACACGGGCTTCGATGCGGAAATCCTTGAGCTTGAGCTCGACCTGCCGCGAGAGCACCTCCAGTGCCTCCTCGCTGTAGCCCGGCCCCTGCGGCGGAGGTTCGTCCAGCAGCGACAGCGGCGGAAGCTCGCCCTTGCCCGAGGAACTCCTGAACAGAGGAATCTGCGATTCGCGGGTCGCGCGCTCGCTTTTTTCCACGGGCTTGGCGACCGGTTCAATGCGGATCGGCTCGCGACGGGCCTGTTTGACCGCTTCACTCTTCTTCACGGCGGTCCGCTCGGCACGGGCCGCCCGTGCCGCCAGGTAATCGGGGGCACGGCGGATGCGGGCACCCAGCCATGTCGTGGTCGCAAGTACGCCACGGCCGATCGTGTCCATGACCCGGAACCAGGAGAGCCCGGTGGCCAGGGTCACGGCCACCAGCAACAGGGCCAGCAGGAGCAACGAGGTGCCACCGCCGAAGGCGTGTCCGAGTCCACTGCTTACGGCACGACCAAGCACCCCGCCGGTGCCCTCCGGCTGCGCCTCGAACTGGCTGAAGTCCAGCGCCGCGAGTGCCGGCCCGACGATGAAGAACAGGACGAAGCCGACCAGACGCAAGGCCGGCTCATAGGGCGGCGTTTCCGGCGCCCCTGTGTCCCGGCGCAGGACCCGAAGTCCCAGTGCCAGCAGCAACAGGGGAAATGCATAGGCTACGACGCCGAACAGGTAACGCAGCAGGTCGGCGATCCAGGCACCCACCATACCGCCGAAATTGTGTACTGCATCATTTCCGGCGGCATGCGACCAGCTTGGATCCTGCGGGCTGTAGCTGATCAGGCACACCAGCAGGTAGACCGCCAGCGGCACCAGCAGCAGCACGCCGGCTTCGCGCAGCCGCCTGCGAAGGTCCTCGTGCAGACCACCGTCGCTTTCGACCGGTTTCGCCTTGGCCATCGCTCCGCTCTTGCGCGCCACGTGGTGTATTACCTCAGCAATTCAGGGCAAGCGTATGAAAATACAAGGAACGTTATAGCATGCCCCGCACGTCGACAGCGAATTCCAGCGCATCATGCATCGGCCATCAGCGCCGGATGCACGATCTTGCCGTTCTCGACATTGATTCCCGTGCGCAGGGGTTCATGTTCGCGCCAGGACGTGCCGGCGGCAAGACGCTGCACATACGGCAAGATGGCCGCGGAGATCGCCTGCGAGGACGTCTGCTGCACCGCCCCGGGCATGTTGGTCACCGCGAAATGGGTCACGCCGTGCACATCGTAGGTCGGCTCGGCCCACGTGGTTGGCCGGGAGGTCTCGAAGCAGCCGCCCTGGTCGATGGAGATGTCCACCAGCACACTGCCCTTTTCCATGCTCTTGACCATGGCTTCGGTGACCACGCGCGGGGCCTTGGCACTGGGAATCAGCACTGCACCTATCACCAGGTCGGCATCGGCCACCTGTTCAGCAACGGCCTGCTCGTAGGCATACAACGCTGTCACGTTGTGCCCCAGCGCCATCATCTGGGCCATGCGGTCCTGGCGCTTGTCGAACACCACCACGTTGGCACCGGCCTGCGCAGCCAGCTCGGCCGCAGCACCACCCGCGGCACCGGCACCCAGCACCACCACCTTGCCGCGCTCGGCCGAGGCCAGGCCGCCGAGCAGCTTGCCCTTGCCACCCTGCGGACGGTGCAGCAGCGTGGTGCCGACCTGGGTGGCAATGCGACCGGCGATGATCGACATCGGCGTCAACAATGGCAGCGTGCCGTGATCCTCGACCGACTCGAAAGCGATGCCGGTCAGACCGATGTCCAGCAAGCGCCCGGTCAACGCCGGCTCGGCAGCCAGATGCAGGTAGCAGAACAGCAGGTGATGCTTCTTCAGATGCTCGAGGTCGCCCGCGATCGGCTCCTTCACCTTGACGATCAGTTGCCCGGCCTCGTACAGCGCCGCGGCGTCGGCAGCGATCTGCACGCCCACCTGGGTATAGGCCTCGTCGAAGAAGCCACTCTTCTCGCCCGCGCCGGACTGGATGAACACCTCGTGGCCACGTCGGACCAGATCGCCGGCAGCAGCCGGCACCAGGGCCACGCGGCCCTCCAGGGTCTTGGTTTCGGAAGGAATGCCGATACGCATGGGGCGTGCAACCTCGCGTGCAATGCTGAAATGGGAACGCGCCTCGCGCAGGGCGCGGCGCAGCAACCGGTACGTCTTGAATCAGCGCGCCATGTTCCCCATCCTTTGCGGATCCGCTGCATCTGCCCGCGACACTGCGGTACCTTCAGGGGCACCGCATGCAACAGGCGGAATCTGCTTCAGATGAAGAGCCGGCGGGCACGACCCGAAACGCCGTACCAGACCGCAAGGATTATACATGAGCACTCCCAAGCACAGCCGCCTCCTGATCCTCGGATCCGGACCTGCCGGATATACCGCAGCGGTCTACGCCGCCCGCGCCAACCTGAAGCCGACCATGGTCACCGGGCTCGAACAGGGCGGGCAACTGATGACCACCACCGACGTCGACAACTGGCCGGGCGACGACCAGGGTGTGCAAGGCCCCGAACTGATGCAGCGCATGGCCAGACATGCCGAGCGTTTCCACACCGAGATGGTGTTTGACCACATCCACACCGCCGACCTGAAACAGCGCCCCTTCCGGCTCAAGGGCGACAGCGGCGAATACACCTGCGATGCGCTGGTCATCGCCACCGGCGCCACCGCCAAGTACCTGGGTCTGCCTTCCGAGGAGTCCTTCAAGGGCAGGGGCGTGTCGGCCTGCGCCACCTGCGACGGGTTCTTTTTCCGCGAACAGGACGTGGCCGTGATCGGCGGCGGCAACACGGCTGTCGAGGAAGCCCTGTACCTGGCCAATATCTGCCGCAAGGTCTACCTGGTGCATCGCCGCGATGCGCTGCGGGCCGAAAAGATCATGCAGGACAAGCTCTTCGAGAAGGTCGACGCCGGCAAGATCGAGATGGTCTGGGAGCACACCGTGGACGAGGTGCTCGGCGATGACAGCGGCGTCAACGGCGTGCGGGTCAGGAGCGTGAAGGACGGCAGCACCCGTGACCTCGACGTGACCGGCATGTTCGTCGCCATCGGCCACACGCCCAACACCGGCATCTTCGACGGCCAGCTGGACATGAAGAACGGCTACATCACCATCCGCAGCGGCCTGCAGGGCCTGGCCACGATGAGCAGTGTGCCAGGCGTGTTTGCCGCCGGCGATGTCGCCGACCAGGTCTACCGTCAGGCCGTCACCTCCGCCGGTTTCGGCTGCATGGCCGCACTCGATGCCGAACGCTGGCTGGACCAACAGAACCTCAACGGCTGAAGTCACCCATCCAAACCTGGGCCGGGAAGGCTCCCGGCCCAGTTGCAGGAGCGGCAGCAGCCGCGACCGGCAAAGCAGCAAGCCTCGAATCTCACGGCACAACCCCGTCCGCGCCGTCACGCCTGCCGGCGTTCCCACAAAGGTTCCATGATCGCCCTCCCGAAGGTGGGAGCGGCGGCAGCCGCGACCGGCGAAGCGGCAAGGCCCCAATCTCACGGCACCATCCCGGCCGCGCGGTCACGCCTTCCGGCGTTCCCACAGGGATTCCATAATCGCCCACCCGAAGTGGGAGCGGTGGCAGCCGCGACCGGCAAAGCGGCAAGCCTCGAATCTCACGGCACAACCCCGTCCGCGCCGTCACGCCTGCCGGCGTTCCCACAAAGGTTCCATGTTCGCCCACCCGAAGGTGGGAGCGGCGGCAGCCGCGACCGGCGAAGCGGCAAGGCCCCAATCTCACGGCACCATCCCGGCCGCGCCGTCACGCCTGCCGGCGTTCCCACAGGGATTCCATGATCGCCCACCCGAAGGTGGGAGCGGCAGCAGCCGCGACCGGCAAAGCAGCAAGCCTCGAATCTCACGGCACAACCCCGTCCGCGCCGTCACGCCTGCCGGCGTTCCCACAAAGGTTCCATGTTCGCCCTCCCGAAGGTGGGAGCGGCGGCAGCCGCGACCGGCGAAGCGGCAAGGCCCCAATCTCACGGCACCATCCCGGCCGCGCGGTCACGCCTTCCGGC